>JAITPR010000061.1 GCA_031289315.1 Clostridiaceae bacterium
CGGAGTTCACGACGCAGAAACCGCACGACTTATATTGAACGGGGGTCCCCATATCGCCCTTTCAAACGTAAAACTTTAATAAACTATTTGTGCGCTGAAAGGCGTATGGGGGTAAATAAAATATGAAGGTAAGAGAACGTAAATACACGCCGGAGAATTTAAAGTGGCGGTTAGAAGACATATTCGCGACGGACGCGGCGTGGGAGGCGGAATTTGCCGACCTTTCCGCGCGCTTAGAAGAGCCGTCCGCATTCAGGGGCAGGTTAACGGACAGGGAAGCCGCGCTGGCGTGCTTAAAGTTGCAATCCGAATTGGGCTGGAAATCGGAAAGACTTTACGTATACGCGCGTATGCGTCGCGACGAGGACTCCGCCGCCTCCCTTTATCAGGGCATGAGCGACAGAACCCGCGGGCTTGCGGTTAAGCTGTCTGCGGCGTTTTCCTTTGCGGCTCCGGAGCTTACCGGGCTTTCCTCCGAAACGCTTGCGGAATGGGCGGAGAGCGCGGAATTTGCCGATTTCTCCTACTTTTTAACGGTTTTGGAAAAGCATAAAAAGCACATTCTGTCCGAAAAAGAGGAGGAGCTTTTAGCCTCCGTAGGCGCGTTTTCCGGTATGTTTCAGACCATATTTTCCATGTTCGACAACGCCGACATACGTTTCGGTTCGGTCACGGACGAAAAGGGCAGAAGCACGGAGATAACCCACGGCACGTATTCGTTGCTGTTGCAAAGTCCGTCGGAGAGCGTTCGCAAGTCCGCCTTCGAGGCTATGTTCGGGCAATACAAGGGTCACATAAACACGCTTGCGCAGGTGTACGCGGGAAACGTCAAGAAGGATTGCTTTTACGCTAAGATGCGCGGCTTCGGCAGTGCGTTGGAGCATTCGCTTTTCGGCGAAAATACCGACCCGCGCGCGTACCGCAATTTGGTGGACGCGATAGGTAAAAACACCAAATACATGCACCGTTTTATAGCGCTCAAAAAGAAGATTTTACAGACCGATACCTTGAATATGTACGACCTCTATTTGCCGCTTGTTGAGAACGCGGAAATTAAGCTTCCGTACGAAAAGGCATACGAGGTGTTCAAAGAGGCGGTTAAACCGTTAGGTTCGGATTATGCCGCCGTTTTGGACGAGGCGTATAACAACGGCTGGATAGACGTTTCCGAAAACAAGGGCAAGCGTAGCGGCGCGTATTCGTGGGGCGTGTTCGGCACACACCCGTACGTGCTTTTGAACTATCAGCCCAACAGCCACGCCGTGTTTACCGTGGCGCACGAGATGGGACACGCCATGCACACTTATTACAGCAGCGGCACGCAACCGTACGAAAAAGCCGGATACGAGATTTTTGTTGCGGAGGTCGCAAGCACCGTGAACGAGGTGCTTTTGCTTAAATACCTCATGAAAACCGCCGATGAAAAATTGAAGCGCTATCTGCTTTCCTATTATTTGGACATGTTCAGAACCACGGTTTTCCGTCAAACGATGTTCGCGGAGTTTGAGCTTGCCGCCCACACCATGGAGGAAAACGGACAACCGCTTACCGCCGAAAGCCTTTCGGAGGTCTATTACGCCCTCAATAAAAAATACTACGGCAAAGCGGTAAAGCACAACGATTTAATTCGCTACGAGTGGGCGCGCATACCGCATTTTTACACTAGCTTCTACGTCTACAAGTACGCGACGGGGCTTACGGCGGCGGTTAAAATTGCCTCCATGATTTTGAGCGGCGATGAGGAAGCCGTGGTAAATTACCGTAAATTCCTATCAGCCGGTGGGAGCATGCCTCCGGTCGATGTGCTGAAGCTTGCCGGCGTGGACTTGACCTCTGCCGAACCTTTTGAAGCGGCTATGAAAGAATTTAAATCCACTCTTACAGAGTTGGAGAAAATGATTTAACAACGCCCTATCCTTGAACGGAGCCGTATACGGAATGAAACGCCTGTTTTTATTGATTTTAATAGTCCTGTTAGCGGGGATCTTCGCCGGCTGTGCGGAGGTCGAATTGCGCAACGACTTTTATTCAAACAAGGTGGTGCAGACGGTTAAAATTACGATAACGGAGGATAATAAGGAGCTGTACGGTTACTCTAAGGAGGAAATCCTCACCTTAGCCGCGCAGATACTAGGCGACTTCGGAAGAAAGATTACGCGAACCGAGAATTCGATAACGGCGACCAAGGAATTTTCTTCACAAGCGGCGCTTGTAGAGGACGTCATAGGTTCGGGGTACACGGCGGCAAGACCTACGGCGGCGACGGCGGGGTTTTTCTTTGATACGTATAAGTCGTATTGCGTAAGCCGGTTTTCGGATACGAACCAATGGGCGCTTGCGGACTTTATTTTAAACGAGTATTTGGACGACATAAGCATTGCCGAAGAGGAAGCGGTTAGATACGCGTTGAGTGCGGAATCGGGAGCCGTGGACTACGTGTTCAAGTATGGTACGCAGTACGGTTCACTCTCCACCAACGGCGAAACGGAAAAAGAGGGCGGGTTGTACGTACACACGTGGAACATAAAACCGGATACGCAGCTGTACTTTGAGAGAAAATCGGAAAACCAACCGGTTTGGTACGCGTTTTTAATCGGCGGCGGATTGATTTTCGTCGTTGTCTTATACGCGGTAAGCCAAAGAACAAAAAGAAACGGTCTTAGACCGGCAACCCGTACGGGGACGACGGCTACCGACGGCGGCAGGAAGAAAGCTTGAAAATACTGAAAGGGGTTACCGTACCGCCTTTCGCCTAAGAAAAACTTTGATAAATTATTTGTGCGCCGAAAGGCGTACGGGGGTAAAGAAATGAGTGACAACAACGCCAAAAAAACGAGAAGCGACGCGGGCGCAAACGGCGAACTACGCGCAATGCCCAAAAGGCTAGAGGCGGAACAAGCGGTTTTAGGGGCGATGTTAATCGACGGCGACGCGGCGGACTCCGTACTTACCGAGCTTCGGGAGGGCGATTTCTACGATATCAGGAACGCGCTTATTTTCGCCACGGCAAAGAGATTGCAGGAGCGCAACAAGCCCGTGGATACCGTTACCGTTATCGACAGCTTAGACATTGACGGCAAGCTTGAGGATGCGGGCGGCGTCGCGTACATAGGCGGACTTGCCAATTCGATACCGTCGGCGGCTAACAACGATTATTATTCGGACATAGTGAGGCGCTACGGCGTACTGCGTGAGATAATCCGCGCGGGCAATCAAATCGTGCGCTATATATACGAGGAAACGCCGGAGGAAACCGACGCCATTGCCATGGCGGAAAAAGCCGTTTTCAACATATCCGAAAGCCGCGACCGTACGGAGTTCGTGAGCATTGCGGACGCCGGCGCGGCGGCGATAGAGGAAATCGAAAAAATACAGAAAAACCGCGACGACAGAAACATAACGAGGAGCGGCTTCAACAAGCTTGACACCGCCACGGGAGGCTTTAAGCCCGGAGATTTTGTGTTGCTTGCGGCGCGCCCGTCCGTGGGAAAGACGGCGTTCGCGCTCAACTTTGCGGCGAACGCCGCGTTAAATCAGCACAAGTCCGTGGCAATTTTCTCTTTGGAAATGCCGACCGTTCAGCTTGTTAAAAGAATGCTTTCATATACGTCAAACGTCAGTTTGAGTAAAATGGGGCGTCCGCAAGCGCTGTCCACGCAGGAGTTCGCGGCGTTACTCAACGCTCACAAGTCGTTGAGCGAAACCAAAATATTTATAAACGACAGCGGTATGATTACGCCCAGTGAGATACTGTCTAAGTGCCGTCGTTTGAAGCGCGGCAAAAGCGGGCTTGACTTAGTTATAATCGACTACTTGCAGTTGATGAAAATGCGCAGCGGTTCAGGCGGCGACTACAGCCGTCAGCAAGAGGTCAGCGACATGAGCCGCATGATGAAGATTTACGCAAAGGAATTAGGCGTTCCGTTCTTTGTACTTTCGCAGATGTCGCGCGGAGTAGAGCAAAGAAACGAACACGAACCAAAACTGTCCGACCTTCGCGAAAGCGGCGCTATTGAGCAGGACGCGGACATGGTAATGTTCCTTTTCAAGCCCTATCAGTACGACAAAAATCAGGACCCGAACGACGTTACGTTGGTGTTGGGCAAAAACAGAAACGGTCCGCTTGTAAACATTCCGTTGCATTGGGACGGTGAAAAAACGGCGTTTTCCGAAAAGGAGGAGTCTTCTGAAAACGGAGCCGCCTCCTACCGTCCGCAAGGCGCAAAGCCGCCTAAGCCCTCAAACGGCGGCGACGATGACGATGGTATGCCGTTTACCGACACCGCGCCTAAATCCGCGCACGGTTCCGACGCACCTCCTACATATTCCGCCGACAGTCCTTTTGCGGCGGAAGAGGAGGACGACGTGAAGGCAAAAAACAAAAAAAATTCCGGCAAGCAAAATCAAGACGGTCTTAAAAAAGTCCTAGCCGCAGAAAACGTTACGTACGGCGGCGATGCGGAGAATTCTCCGTTTAAAGAGGTGGTTTCGGAGGAGCTTATTTTAAACGGCGCCAAAAAATCACTTCGGGAACCGCCGTTCGACGGTTCGAAATCCAAACCGAACAGCGTTTTAAACGAGCCGGGCGACCAAGAAATCGACGAGCTTAAAAAGCTTGCCAAAAAGGATTTACCGTTTTAATTTTTGCCCGTATATCGACGGTTGCGGTTGAACGCCGCGCTATATACGGCGCGTTTGCGGCGTATAAAAAGTAATGCGGCGCTTTTGCGTCGGAGTGGTAAACGGCTTTTTCGATTGCCGTGCGCCGTTATTAATTACGCGCTTTTAAGGTATTTAATTTGTTGTGCTTACGGCGCGGCGGCGGGGACAAAATATGGCGGACGGCTTGACGCGGGCGGATATTTATTCCGAATTCAATTCTCATAAAATCGACGATGAAAAGCAACGGTTCGATTTTCACGTTACCGGGCGTACGGGGTGGATAAACGACCCGAACGGATTTTCGTGGTACGACGGCAAAATACATCTTTTTTATCAACACAATCCATATTCTAACTCATGGGGTCCCATGCATTGGGGACACGTTACCGGCACCGACTTCGTAAAGTGGAATTACGAAAAAATTGCCTTGACACCGGATAATCCCGCCTATGATGCGCAGTTGGGGGCGTTTTCCGGTTCGGCGATTTTTTTTAAGGGGCGGTATTATCTTGTCTATACCGGCTGTAATGTCGGGCGGCAAACCCAGTGCATAGCGGTCTCCGACGACGGCGTAAGCTTCACCAAATACGCGGGCAATCCGGTGCTTTCCAAAAAGGATTTGCCTAAGGGCGCATCGGTTGCCAACTTCCGCGACCCTAAGGTTTGGGAAAAGGACGGCACGGTCTACATGATTGTTTCGGCAAAGAATAGGCGGAACGGTCGGTCAAGGCTACTACTCTACGCCACGGAGAATATGACGGATTGGCAATATAGGGGAGTGGTATTTTCAAATTCAGATAGCAAGTATGCTAATCAATTCGCTATCAAATTCGGCATTAAGTCCGCTAATAAATTCGGCAGTAAATTTATTAACAGGTTCGCCGGTAAACTAGATAGAAAATCAGATAGCAATTCCGCCGGTAAATCGGACAGCACTTCCAGTAGCGAATTTATTAACGGGTACGCCGGTAAATCGAATAATCTTTCCGGTTTGGGACGCATGCTAGAATGCCCGGATATTTTTGAGCTAGACGGCACTGATGTCTTAATAGTAAGTCCACAAAATATTCCGGGACACAGAAACAAGCATGCAAGCGTATACATTACGGGCAAACTGAACTACGTTGGCGGCGCGCTTTCGCCCATTGGTAAGAACGCTGATATGCGGTTATTTTCACCCGCGACTACCGACGCTGGCGGCGCGCTTTCGCCCGTTGGTAAGAACGCGGATATACTTCTGTTTTCGCCCGAAAATACCGACGCTGGCAGTGCGCTTTCAAATGCTAACGGAAACGCCGTGTGCGAAATCGACTACGGGCTGGATTTTTACGCGCCGCAGACCATGCTGATGCCGGACGGACGCAGGATTATGGTCGCGTGGATGGCGACATGGAACCGCGCTCCGATAAACGCCTTGCTTAAGCACGGCTATGCGGGAGCGCTTACGTTTCCGCGGGAGCTTACGCTTTTTGGCGGCAGGCTGTATCAAAATCCGGTGAAAGAAATCGAAAATTATTATACCGGCGCATACCGGGCGCAGGCGGATATTTCCGCCGGAGAAACGCGTTACATAGATGAAATGTCGGGGAAGACGCAGGATATTGCCGTAGAATTTCCGCGCGGCGTGGGCAAAACCGGCATCAGTGTTTTTGACGACGAAGCCGGAAACGGGCTGAGGGTTTACTATGAAAACGGCAAGGTTTATTTAGATAGGTCCGATGTAATACGGAATTTTTATAAATCCGATACGGAAAAAATCTCCTCGTGCGGCGTACCCTCCGACACGCAAAATATAAAAATCCGCTTGCTGACGGATAAATATTCCTGTGAGGTGTTTGTAAACGACGGTTATTCCGCCATGACGGCTACGGTCGCCCCGTACGAAAATCAGCGGAAAACGGCGGTTTTTTCCGACAATCCCGCCGCCGTATCAATTGTAAGACATGCGATAACCGTAAATGCATAAAACGGACACACTCTAGCCGTAAGCGGCTGAAGGGTCTTTTTTAACTTAAAAAAGGCATTTTACGCGCGAGTCTTAATTTATTTTTTGACGTCTAATAACGAAATCTACTAAAAACGGTATCAATATAAAAACCGCGTAAAAAGCCGCATTTTATCAGTGCGGTTTTTTTTGCTCCCGTCGTGTCAAGATAGGACATGACAATATAAAAAAACTTGGCATTAAGTCTTGATTTATCTACTAAAAGCGTTTATAATATACAAGATTATACGCACGCGCTTAAACGATAAAAAAGGACGGGCGTGTAAATTGTTATTTTGATTAGGGTGAGTAGTCTACACACCTTGGGAAGGGCTATGGTAAAACTGACTGATTGCGGAGTTTTTTACATCAACGGCGAATTTGTGCCGGAGACGGAAACTTTTTTGGAAAACCGTGCGGACGCGTACAAGAGGACGATTGCGTACGGTATTTTAAACGCGCACAACACGGCGGGAGCGGCGGAAAAGGGAAAAGGGTTAAAGCTTAAATTTGACGCTATGGCGTCGCACGACATCACTTACGTGGGTATTATACAGACGGCAAAGGCGTCGGGGTTGAAGCAATTTCCGATGCCGTATGTGCTTACGAATTGCCACAACAGCCTATGCGCGGTAGGCGGCACGATAAACGAGGACGACCACATGTTCGGCTTGTCGGCGGCGAAGAAATACGGCGGCATATACGTGCCGGCGCACATGGCGGTTATCCACACCTACATGCGTGAGTGCTTCGCAGGGTGCGGCAAGATGATTTTAGGGAGTGACAGTCACACGCGTTACGGCGCGCTTGGCACGCTTGCCATAGGCGAGGGCGGTCCGGAGCTTGCCAAACAGCTACTAAACCGCACCTACGACACTACATATCCCGACGTTGTGGCGGTTGAGCTAAAGGGGCGGTTGCGCAAGGGCGTGGGACCGCAGGATGTGGCGCTTGCGTTAATCGGCGCGGTATTCAAAAGCGGCTTTGTCAAGAACAAGATTTTGGAGTTTGTGGGAGAGGGAATCGACGTTCTTTCCGCGGAGTTTAGGAACGGTATCGACGTTATGACGACGGAAACGGCGTGCTTGTCCTCCGTGTGGAAGACCGACAGAAAGGTTCAGCACTATTTGGAAATTCACGGAAGAGGCGGCGATTACAAGGAGCTTGCCCCCGAAAACGGCGCCTACTACGACGGGCTTATAGAAATTGATTTGAACGCAGTGGAACCGATGATAGCGCTTCCGTTCCACCCCAGCAACGTGTACAAGCTTGCGGACGTGTTGAAAAATCCCTACGATATTTTCCGGGCGGTCGAAGCGGAAGGCAAGAAAATTATCGGCAATCCGAAAATAAATTTCAATCTCACCGATAAGATAGAGCGCGGCTTTGTCAAGGTGTCGCAGGGCATAATTGCCGGCTGTGCGGGAGGTATTTACGACAACATCATCGCCGCCGAAAATATTTTGCGCGGGTATTCCATAGGCAACGGAGAGTTTACCATGTCGGTGTACCCATCTTCGGTACCCGTTTACAACGCGCTCATGAAAAACGGGCTGTTGTCCACGTTTGTGGAGGCGGGCGCCATAGTCAAGACTGCCTTCTGCGGTCCGTGCTTCGGCGCGGGCGACGTCCCCGCCAACAACGGCTTCAGCATACGCCACACGACGAGGAATTTCGAAAACCGTGAGGGCAGCAAGCCGGGCGACAATCAGATAGCCTCCGTGGCGCTTATGGACGCGCGCAGTATAGCGGCGACCGCCCGAAACGGGGGAATTCTTACGTCGGCGTTGGAGGTTGAGTTTGAGGAAAACAAGCCGCGTTATTTCTTTGACGGCGGCATATACGCGCGGCGCGTGTTCGACGGATATAAAAACGGCGATGCTTCGCTGCCCTTGTTTTACGGACCGAATATAGCCGATTGGCCGGAAATTGCCGTGCTTGCCGACAATCTTATTTTGAAAGTGGCGGCGGCTATAAACGACCCCGTGACCACCACGGACGAGCTTATACCCTCCGGTGAAACCTCCTCCTATAGGAGCAATCCCATGCGGTTGGCGGAGTTCACGCTGTCGCGCAAATGCCCGGACTACGTAAGCAACGCCAAAAAAACGGCGCAAGACGCGGAGGCGGCGGTTAAAAATAAAAAGCTACCCGACGAATACAAAAAGGCGCTTGCCAAAGCCGGCCTAAAGCTTTACGGCAACGTAAGCATAGGCAGTGCGGTATACGCGAAAAAGCCCGGCGACGGAAGCGCGCGTGAGCAAGCCGCTTCCTGTCAGCGCGTTTTGGGCGGCGCGGCGAACATCGCAAAGGAATACGCCACAAAGCGCTACAGAAGCAACCTCATAAACTGGGGCATGCTCCCGTTTATTTCCGATACGGCGTTTGAAAAAAACGACATAATAATAGTACCTGACGTGAAAAAACTGCTCAAGGACGGCGCAAGGGAATACGAGGCTTGCGTGGTACGCGGCACGGAAAGCTTCCCGGCTAGCTTGTGGTTGGATCCGCT
Source organism: Clostridiaceae bacterium (assembly GCA_031289315.1). Classification (GTDB taxonomy): domain Bacteria; phylum Bacillota; class Clostridia; order Christensenellales; family CAG-917; genus JAITEJ01. The sequence goes on from JAITPR010000061.1 coordinate 9,159, forward strand.
CACCGACGCGGAGAGAGAAATAATCGTCAAAGGGTGCTTGATTAATTATTACAAGGAATAACGGCGGATAGCGGATAAGGCTTTTGGGGGAGAATATCCTATGGAAGGTCGTATTTTACAAGGCTTTTTTTCGGTGGGAAAACCGATACGGAAAAAGTATTTTTCAAGGCTTTTTTTGGAAAATACCGGACGGAAAGCCATAACTTTATAGGGCTTTCACGGTGGGAATACCGGACGGAAGGTGGTAACTTCAACTTAATGCGGCGCGTACTTGATTACGCAGGAGGATACCGTTTTGCCTCCCGCCGTACGGTAAATTAAACGGAGAACAACTATGACAGCAGACATCTTCGATAAAACACACGAGACTATGACCCGCGCGCAAATGCGTGAGTTACAACGCGAAAGACTGATTAAAATAGTCAATTACGCATACAAAAACGTCAAATTCTACAAGGATAAGTTTGACGCCGTTAAGCTTAAACCGAAGGACATAAAGGATTTATCCGACATAACGAAAATTCCTTTCACCGTCAAATCCGACTTAAGAGATAATTACCCGTACGGGTTATCCGCCGTTCCCATAAACGACATCGTGCGCGTACACGCGTCCTCCGGCACAAGCGGCAAGCCCACCGTGGTGCTGTACACTCAAAAGGACATCGACATGTGGTCGGAATGCATGGCGCGCCTCATCGCCGCCACCGGCGTTACCTCAAAGGACATCTGTCAAATCTCCTTCGGATACGGGTTATTCACGGGGGCGTTGGGGCTTCATCAGGGCATGGAAAGGCTAGGCGTAGCCGTCGTGCCGGCGTCCTCGGGCAACACAGAACGGCAGGTAATGCTCTTAAAGGACTTGCAGGTTACGGTACTGGTGGCAACGCCGTCCTACGGAATGTACATAGGCGAAATGATAGAAAAACTGGGCTATGACTTAAAGGACTTCAAGCTTAGGATAGGGCTGTTCGGCAGTGAGGCTTCCACGCCGGAAATGCACCGCGAATTGGAAAAGCGTTTAGGCATTTTATCTACGGATAACTACGGCTTGTCGGAGATAATCGGTCCCGGCGTGTCGGGGGAGTGCTATTTAAAGTGCGGCATGCACATAAACGAGGACCACTTCTACCCGGAAATCTTGAACAAGGACACTCTGGAACCGATTGAAAACGAGTACGGCGAGTTGGTGCTTACCACCTTGACAAAGGAAGGGATGCCGGTCTTGCGTTACCGCACAAAGGATTTGACGAAATTAAATTTCACGCCCTGCGAATGCGGACGTACGACGGCGCGCATGGAAAAATTGCGCGGCAGAACCGACGACATGCTGATAATACGCGGCGTAAACGTGTTCCCGTCGCAGATAGAGTCGGTGCTTATGCCGATTGAGGAAATAGGCGGACAGTACGAAATTATCGTCACTAGAGAGGGTGCGCTTGACTCATTAGAGGTGCGTTGTGAGGTCGCAGACGTAACGCTTTTAGACAATTACAAGCGACTGGAGAACCTCAAGGATAAAATCAGCAAAAGCTTGAAGGTGATTTTACAGCTTGACGCGCGCGTGAAATTGGTGGAACCCATGTCTTTAAAAAGGTACGAGGGTAAAACTAAAAGGGTCGTCGATTTAAGGGATTTGTCGAAAATCTGACGGCATAAACGCTTCGTGATACGTTGTCAGAACCCCGCGCACCTTGTTCGTGTACGTCTATGTACTACTCTCGGCGGTGTGCGCGGCTCTTCCTAGTCTGACTCGCGTTTACGCCGTCAGCAGAGTACCGTCAGCGGAGTGATGTAAAAATAAATAATTATTGTAAGATGTAAAAATAATTATTGCAAGGGGAGTTTATGGTAAAAAGACAGTTAATGTTAGGTAACGCCGCAATCGCGCGAGGTGCGTACGAGGCGGGCGTAAGGGTGGTTTCGGCTTATCCGGGGACGCCCAGTACGGAGATAAGTGAGGTTATTGCCACATACAAAGAGGTCTACGCTGAGTGGGCGCCCAACGAAAAAGCGGCGTTTGAAAGCGCCGTGGGTGCGGCTTACGCCGGGGCGCGCGCCATGGTTTGCATGAAACACGTGGGCGTAAACGTCGCCGCCGACCCCATGTTCACAGTTGCGTACACCGGCATAAACGGCGGGCTTGTCATAGTCGCCGCGGATGACCCCGGCATGTACTCCTCACAAAACGAGCAGGATTCACGCTTCTATGCAAGGAGCGCGCACATACCCATGTTGGAACCTTCGGACAGCGGCGAATGCAAGGAATTCACTAAGCTTGCGTTCGAGCTTTCGGAGCGCTACGACACGCCGGTGTTCGTCCGGACTACTACGCGCGTCGCGCATTCTCAAAGCTACGTGACGGCGGAGGAGCGCAAGGAGCTTCCGTTAAAGCCGTACGTAAAGAACGTAAAAAAGTATACCATGATGCCGTCTTCGGCGGTTTTAAGGCATATAGAGGTGGAAAAACGCGAAAACAAATTTAAGGCGGATTTGGCGGAAATAGGTGTTAATACCATAGAAATCAACGATAAAAGCCTTGGTATTATTTGTTCCGGCGTGGTGTATCAATATGTCAAGGAGGCTTGTCCGTCCGCGTCCGTGCTGAAGCTAGGCGTGGTATATCCCGTCGATACGGAGCTTGTGAGGCGTTTCGCGGCAGAGGTAAAGCGACTGGTAGTGATAGAGGAGTTGGAGCCGTTCATAGAGGATACGCTTAAAGCGGCGGGCGTCAAATGTGAGGGAAAAAATCTGTTTTCACTGCAAGGAGAGATTTCCGCGGCGCTCATAAAAAATAAACTGTACGGCGAAAAAATAAAGACGAATACCGATTACGCACCGCCGCGTCCTCCCGTGCTTTGCGCCGGCTGTCCGCACCGCGGAGTGTTTTACATACTGTCTAAACTCAAGCTTACCGTAAGCGCGGACATCGGTTGCTATACGCTGGGGGCGCAGGCGCCGCTTTCGGCGGTGGACACCGTTCTTTGTATGGGGGCAAGTATTGGTATTGCGCACGGCTTTGAAAAGGCGGCGGGGCGCGCGCAGAGCAACAAGACCGTTGCCGTAATAGGCGACTCCACCTTTATCCACAGCGGTATAACCGGGCTTATCAACGCGGTTTACAACGGCAGTAACATAACGCTGTTGATTTTGGATAACTCCACAACCGGCATGACGGGTCATCAGGAACACCCTGCCACGGGAAAAACGCTCAAAGGCACGAGTGCCAAAATTCTTGATTTAGAGGCTATGGTGAAGGCTTGCGGTGCGGAGAGCGTCCGCATTGTCGACGCGTACGACCTTCCCGCCGTGGAAAAAGCCGTAAAGGGCGCAATAGATGAGGACGGCGTTTCCGTGGTCATAGCAAAGCGTCCGTGCGCGTTGTTAGGCAAAACGCGCGGCGTTCCCTACGCGATAAGCGAATGCAAAAGGTGCGGCATGTGCGGCAAAATCGGCTGTCCCGCGATAAGAAAAAATGCGGACGGTACCATGACAATAGTCGCGGAGCAATGCGCCGGGTGCGGAGTTTGCGCGGGGCTGTGTAAATTCGGCTGTATAAAAAAACCTGAAAAAAACCTGAAAAAAACCTGAAAATCCGGGAAATAAAGGGAAATAACAGAAGCGGTGTTTGCGCTTAGGCGGCGTGAATTCGGCGGTAAAAAATCCGGAAAATAACGGGTTGGAGCTTGTATGAAGATAAAAGAGGTCAATATTTTAATAGTCGGCGTGGGCGGTCAAGGGACGTTACTTGCGTCAAGAATAATAGGTAAGCTTGCCGGGCTTTACGGGTTGGACGTGAAGCTAAGCGAGGTACACGGCATGGCTCAACGCGGCGGCAGCGTCGTAACGCACGCCAAAATTGCCGAACGAGTGTATTCTCCCGTGATAGGGGAGGGTTGTGCAGATTTCATTGTGGCGTTCGAAAAGCTTGAAGCGTTGCGCTATACGCAGTATTTACGCGACGGCGGCACGATTATCGTCAACACGCAGGAGATTTTACCCATGCCGGTCATAACCGGGGCGGCGGAATATCCGTCGGATGCCGTGAAGACGCTAAAGAGGTCGTACGCCGTGATTTCGACGGACGCGCTGGCTATCGCGCTGAAATCCGCCGGAAACGCCAAAGCCGTCAACATTGTGATGTTGGGCATACTGTTTTCCAAAATGGGAGTTACCCTATCCGACGCGGAAACCGCGCTTGCCGCTTGCGTTAAGCCGGAGTTTTTGGAAATCAACAAAGCGGCGTTGAAAGCCGGTTACACGCTTTAAACGGAAAAACAGATAAGGGAGTAAAATTATGAAATATTTTAACCGCGCCGCGGAAACCATGCCGCGAAGTGAGCTTCACGCACTGCAAAGCGAAAGACTGAAGGCTTTGGTAAAAAGGGTGTACGAAAACGTACAGCATTACCGCGCGAAAATGGACGCGGTTAAGCTGAAGCCGTCGGACATCAAGAGCATCGACGACTTACATAAGCTGCCGTATACGACCAAAGCCGACTTGCGCGCGAATTATCCCTTCGGACTGTTTGCCGTGCCTAAGCGCGATATTGTTCGAATACACGCGTCTAGCGGTACAACCGGCAAGCTTACGGTGGTCGGCTATACCCAAAACGACATACGCGATTGGGCGGAGGGGTGCGCGCGCGCGTTGGTAATGGCGGGCATGGACGAAAATTCCGTCGTCCACGTATCCTACGGTTACGGTTTATTCACGGGCGGTTTGGGCGCGCACTACGGCGCGGAGTTATTGGGCGCTACCGCCGTTCCGGTATCGGCGGGCAACACGCCGCGGCAGCTTATGTTGCTAAAGGACTTCGGCGCGGACTGTATTTGTTGCACGCCGTCGTACGCAATCTATCTTGCGGAAGAGCTTGCCAAAGCCGGCATAAGCAAGAGCGAGCTCAACTTAAAGGCGGGGCTTTTCGGGGCGGAGCCGTGGTCGGAGGCGATGCGCAAGCAGATTGAAGCCGGCTTCGGAATAAAGGCGTACGACATATACGGGCTTTCGGAAATTTGCGGTCCCGGCGTGGGTGCGGAATGCGTTACGCAAAGCGGCACGCACATAGCCGAGGACATGTATTATCCGGAAATTGTCGATACCGACACTTTAGAGCCTCTAGGTTACAATAAAAAGGGCGAAATTGTGTTTACAACGCTCACCAAAGAGGGGATACCGCTTATCCGCTACCGGACGCGCGACATCACAAGCTTAGACGACGGGGTGTGCGCTTGCGGCAGAACGCACGTCCGTATGGCAAGGATAGAGGGGCGTTCGGACGACATGCTTATAATACGCGGCGTAAATGTTTTTCCGTCGCAAATAGAAACGGTACTACTTAGCGCCGGCGACGCGATAGGTCCGCATTACCGGATAGTGGTCGACCGCGCTGATAATTTGGATACCATCGAAATCCAAGTCGAGCTTACCGAAAAGGCGTTCGGCGACACCGTCAAAAGCATAGAAAAAATAAAGGCGCGCTTAGCCGGAGACATGCAGTCTCATTTAAGCGTGTCGGCAAAGATAACCATTATGGAGCCTAATTCGATACCGCGCAGCGAGGGTAAGGCGGTTCGCATAATAGACAACAGAAAATATTAAACGCGGCGGCAAACGCGTCTACCGGGCATGCCGTAAAGCATGGCAAACGGCGGAAAAAATTAAACCGAAACCGAAAGCTTGCGCGCAAGCAAGGAGGACTGTGACAAATGTTAGTAAATCAAATAGCGGTTTTTTTAGAGAACAGAAAGGGCAGAATGGCGGCATTGTCGGATGCGCTGTCCAAAGAAAAAATCAACCTCATAGAGTTGTTCATCGCGGATACGACGGAGTTCGGCATAGTGCGCATGATAACCGACGACAATCCGCGCGCACTTAAGGTTTTAAAGGAAAACGGCTTCACCGTTACCAGCAACAACCTCATAGGCGTGGAGGTCGCGGACGTCCCCGGCGGGCTTGCGTCCATTCTATCCGCGTTCGACGAGAACGGAATAGACATAGAATATCTCTATTCGTTTTCGCGTAAGGAGGCGGGCAAGGCGTTCATACTGGTGAAGGTCGCCGACAACGATGCCGCTCTTAAAGCCCTTGCAAAATATAATGTTAAGCCGTTAGGAAAATTCTAATCGGAGCCGCGAAATCCGTTGAAAGGACGATGTTAAGCCGTCGGGAATGTCTTAATCGGAACGTAAAGTCCGAGTTCCGCATAGTATTAAATTCGGGATATTGGTTAATGCCGAATTTGACGCTGTTTGTGGAGCTTGAAGCCGTACGCCGCAACCTGATTAGGTTGCGGGAAATTTACGGTACCGGCTTACTGTTCATGGTAAAGAGTAACGCGTACGGACACGGTATACGTGAGGTTTCCGTTTGTGCGGAGCCGCTTGTGGATTATTTTGGCACGGCGACGGCGGAGGAAGGCGTGATTTTGCGCCGAACGGGCATAAAAAAACCGATTTTAGTTTCGGTTTTTAAGGAAAAAGAAGCGGCGCTATTGGCAAAATATTCACTTACCGCGACGCTTACCGGGCTTTCTCAAGCGGAAGCGCTGGCGCGCGGAGCGGGACTGTCGGGCAAAACGGCGGACGCGCACATAAAAATCGACAGCGGGATGAACCGTTTGGGCGTCAAGAGCGCGAAGGAGTTTTCCGACCTTGCAAGGTACGCGGAGGCTTCGAAAAGCATACGGCTTTGCGGCTGTCACACGCACATATTCGACGCGTCCGATACCGGCGCCGTCGATAAGCAGCTACAGTTTTTCCATGAAATCACGGACGGTACGGCGGAGAAATACGCTTCCTCCGGTAGGGAGTTTATCCGGCATATGTCCGGTAGCTTCCCGGCGCTTACGCGTCAAGACTTGCGGTTCGACATGGTGCGCGCCGGGCTTGCCGCCTACGGAGGAGCCGTCCCCCACTCGGAGGAGTCTGCCGCCTACGAAAAAATAATTATCGGCGCAGGCGAAACAAAAACCAAAGCCGGGCTTGCCGCCTACGGAGGACTGGAGAAATCCTCAACCGAAGCCGGGAGTAACGCTACAAACGGAGGAGCCGTCCCCGAATGCGGAGAATCAGCCCATTCCGTTGTGACGACATTTATCCCGGCGTTGAGCGCGGTAGCCGAGGTGATAGCTTCAAAACGCGGCAGGGCGGGAGAAAATGCCGGCTACGGAAACAACGTGCTTTCCCGCGATACCAATATAGCTATTGTTTCCGCCGGTTACGGGGACGGCGTTTCCCGTCGTTTTGCGGGCGGCGACGTGAAAATACGCGGGCAACGGTGCCGTATTTTGGGAGTGCCGTGTATGGATGTGTTGCTTGCCGACACGGGCGGGTTTCTAGCTTCGCCCGGAGAAACGGCGGTTGTTTTAGACGACGAGTTAAGCGCGGAGTACTGGGCGGAGCTTTCCGGCACGGTACCCTATGAAATACTCTGCGGCTTCCATAACCGCGTGAAATATATTTATCTGTCATAGAGAGAAGAAAATGCCTACGAAAAAAGAGCAAAGACAAATGATAGCGGGGCTTATATCGGAGCTTACCGCAGAGGAACGCGTCGAAAAATCGAAGGTCGTAGCGGAGCAGCTTTTTGCTACGCACGAATATAAGGAAGCGGCGCGCGTTATGTGTTACGTGTCGTTAGAAGACGAGGTTGATACCGCGCCCATAATAGAAAAAATGTTGAGTGACGGCAAGGAGGTAAGCGTTCCGGTTATTTCCGGCAACGACATGACCGCCGTGTCAATAACGCAAGATACGAAGTTCATGAGCCGAAAATTCGGCGTTAAAGAGCCTTTATGGGGAGTCACCGCGGATTTTGCCGATTTGATAATCGTGCCGCTACGCGCGTTTGACGGCAACTGTATGCGGTTGGGACGGGGTGGCGGCTACTACGACAGGTATCTTGCCGAACGCCCGTATGCGCACACAATCGGCTTAGCGTTCGAATTGCAGTACATAAAAAAACTGGCGACGGAAGAACATGATACGGAGCTTGACGCGGTTATAACTGAAAAGCGGGCAATAGGGATTATTGCGGATAGGCGAGATAAGCCTGAAGCACCTACACGGCATGGCTTCCTAAAACGGCTGTACGACAAACTGACCGATAAGTAAAAAACGGATAGGCGAGATAAGCCCGAAGCACCTACACGGCACGGCTTCCTAAAACGGCTGTACGACAAACTGACCGATAGGTAAAAAAAAGGACGACATGAGAGTAATAAGCGGAAAATACAGGGGACGTAAGCTTGCGCCGCCGAAGAACGACGACGTAAGACCTACCGCCGATGTGGTAAAGGAAGCGATTTTCAACATTCTTCAAGGCGAAGCGGACGGCGCACGCGTCTTGGACTTGTTTTGCGGCAGCGGCGCGCTAGGCATAGAGGCGGTATCACGCGGAGCGGAATACGTTGTTTTTGCCGACGCGTCACCGGAAAGCCTAGATTTAACGCGCCGCAATTTAACCGGCATGGACTACAAGGGCAAGCTGTTGCGCGCGGATTTTAAACAAACCTTAAGCACGGTTCCGCCGCCCTTTGACATCATCTTTTTGGACCCCCCGTACGCAGGAGGAATGGGTGGCAAGGCGGTGCGGATGATTTTGGAAAGAGGCGTGCTTGCGGACGGCGGAGTAATCATTTGGGAACGCGCCGCAAGACTGCCGCGCGGACAGGAGGAGGAACCTCTTCCCGTTGAGGAGTTTAAATTATCCGTCGATACTCGCCGCTACGGAAAGACGGAGGTTCTGCTCATACGGCAAAGCGACCCGGATGCGGACGACACCGAAAACCTTAACGAAAGTGAAACTGACTACGACGACGCGAACACAGAGGAAAGTGAAGGCGTTGACGAAATAGAAACTGACTACGACGACGCGAATACAGAGGAAACCGACACGCGCGATACGTACGTAATAGAACCGTTCTACGCCGACGCGGACGCGGAGGAAACCGAAACCGACGCGCCCGACACAGAAGCCGTTGACGAAACCAAGGACGCAAACGAAATAGACATCGAAGCCATTGATGACATGTTAAGCCTTGAGGATATTGAGCTACCGTTTAAAATCCGCATACCGCGCTGTCGATGCGGCGGGCAATATTGCCATGTATGCGGGCGCAGAATACGCGGAAACGGTGCAAAAGCCGCTTATCGCACACACATACGGAGAAAGCGGGTATGACTACGGGCTATGTTACGGGTACCTTCGACCCGGTCACGGAAGGGCATATTTTCTTGCTTCGCGAGACGGTGCGGCTGTTCGGAAACGCCGTCGCGTTGGTGCTGATAAACCCCGATAAGGCGTGTGAATTTTCCTTGGAAAACCGCATGGAATTTTTGCGTTTGGCTACGGAGGATATGCCGGAGGTGAGCGTGGCGTTTTACCACGGGTTCGCGGTGGACTACGTAAATTTAAACGGCGGCGGCATCATAGTGCGGGGCGTGCGCGGCGAAGCCGACTTTGAATACGAGGCGGAAATGGCGCGCGTAAACAAGGAAATCGGAGGAGTGGAAACCTTTATTTTGCATTCTCCGGACGCGCTTGTACACCTGTCGTCGACGACGGTGAGAGAGGGTATAAGCCGCGGCAATTACGACGGCTTACCCGAAAAGGTCGCCGATGCAATCCAAAAGGGTGCCTAGTCAAAAGCTTGCCGATGCAATCCAAAAGGGCGCCTAATAAAAATAAAAGGGTGGGGACAATTTAAGGTGACAAAATATTTTCTTAGTCGGCAAGTCGTCACTTCGGGATTGTACACACCCGAAATATAATAACGGCGCGGTATTTACCCGCGCATAAGGAGGAAATCCGCAATGACGGAACGCATAGAGGAGCTTATAAACGAGCTTGAAGCCGAAATATATAGGGCAAAACGAGCGGCATTTTCGCAAACGGAGGTGCTTGTGGATCGCCGCGCATTTCTTTCGCTTATAGAGCGCATTAGGGCGAACATGCCGCCAGTTTTGAGTGAGGCAAGACGGATAGTGGACGATGCCGCGCGCATAAGGCAGGACGCCTTAAACTATGCGGAGGATACCGCGGCAAAAGCCGAGGAGTACGCCGAAAAGATGATTGACGAGAGCGAAATTCTGCAAAAGGCGGGAGAGGAAGCCCAAAAAATCAAGGCGGAAGCGTTGGAGTTTTGCGAAGAAAAGGAACGCGAAGCGGTGTATAATATAGATAAGCTTCTGTCGCAGAGTGAAGAATATTTGACACGTGCGGTTTTGGTTTTACGCGACAACCGCGACACGCTTCGTAACCGCAAAAAAAGACCGGAATAAAAACCGGCGCAGTCATAGATAAAGCCGCGTGCAGAAAATTGGTTTTACGCGACAACCGCGACACGCTTTGTAACCGCCAAAAAAGACCGGAATAAAAAACCGCGTCACCATAAATAAATCCGTGCGCGCCAAAAAGCGGATTTTTCCAAAAAATGCCGCGTCGATTTTAAATCCTTAGCTGAAATAAAATCTACGCCGCCGATGAAAAAATTCTTTTAAACTGATTTTTTAAATCGGGAAAATTTCTTCCATGGGTTCGGCTTGCGTTATGTGCTTAAGGCTTTCGTGAAATTCACGCGATACCGCGCTACGCTCAAATCTCACTTCGCGCGGGTGTTCCCGAATGATGCAGTGCAGGAGGTTAAATTCGTGCACGGAATTAAAATATGAAGCGCCCAATCCTTGCGCGGAATTGCCGCCGCGAGCTATATTAAAATTCCCCGAATTCACTTCCCGTGCCGCCTTAAAATTTTCTTTCTTTTCATGCAGATGGGTTAAGCCGTGTAAATTAAAGTCATCAACATTCGATTCGTCCGCATTGCAAAAATTCCGCGCGTCCGCGTTGCGCCGGTTGTGTCCGTCCGTTTTCAAGCCGTTTGTGTTTAAAATTAAGCTATCGGCAAAGGCGGAACCGTCCGCACCGAATACGTCTTCGATTTCCATTTTTGAGCGCCCCTTGAACAATGCCACGCGTCCGTCCGCGTCCCGCTTCACCGTGAGCCGCGTCGCGGAAGGTGAGGAGGACGCCATAAACGCCGCCATGCCAAACACATCGTCCGCGCCGCCGCCGGAGACGGTTACCAAATTGTTGCAGAGTTCGGCAAGCTCCTCCCAATTGCCGCGCAGCTGTTTTAAGCGGAATTCGAAAATGCCGTCCACGGAATAGTCGCTCACCTCGCTAAGCGCGCGGCGGCACACGGCTTCTTCGAATTCGCGGTCGAAGTAAACCAACGCGGAGATGAGCGTTACGGCGGAATAATCCAATTTGCGGTACTTTATGCCGTCTAAGAAGTATTTAAGTTTAAATTTGTCAAGGTAAAGCCCGGTTAGAATTCCGCGTAATTTTTCTTCGATGTCCGCGCCGTATTCGCAAAGCGCGGCAAGATAAATAAAATATCTGCCGCCGCCGTCTTCAACCGCGTAGGATAGGTTTTTAATTTCACGGATTTTGGAAACGATATACCCGAATTCCGCCTGCAATTCCTTATCTATACTTACAATACACGACCACATACACTGCTATTATATATGTTTGCCGGCATAAATATGTGCGTTTTAGCGGCGCTTTTTAAGCGGTTTTAGAAGCAGTTTTAAAACCCGCATTAAAAGCAGAATGGTTGTTGCCACCACGTTGCGGCAATATGGTTGCACGGCGAAGCCCCCGCTTACGGCAATGCGGTTATCGGGCTTTGGAAAAAAGGAATAACAAATGCCTGCATGTCATCGGTGACAGCCCTGTACAGTGGTGAAGCCTCTGCAAAATGAAACTTTTCTCAAAAAAATAAAAAAATGAAATTAACTATTGACAAAGCTTTGTTTGGGACTTATACTTTGATATATGTTGAAACATTTTTCATCGATGTTGTTTTTTTGATAAAGGTGTTTCGATAAAATGACCCAAATGAGGTTATAAACGGATTGAAAATTGGCAACAAAAACTGGATTAAGAATTGTTGACGGTTGAAATTTGATAAGTGGAGGAGTGAACCTAGAAATGACCGAAAAAATTGAGCAAAGCAAATTAACAAAGAGAGCCGAAAAAATGATAGGCGTGTCGGACGCCACAACCAACCGAAAGGTAGTCATCGGGAAACCCAGCCAACTAAAAGATAGGCAACGGGAAGCCTGAACAAACCGAAAGGTAGTTGCCGGTAAAACACAGCCAAAAGATGAACAAAAAAACGGAAGCGAACGAGGCAAAACATGCGTGTAGAGATGAATTTAATCGCAAAATGCGCATGGAGGGGCATTTTTACAGAGAAACAGCCCTCTCAAATCCGCAGAAAAATGGCAAAGAATATGCCGGTTTAGTTTTTGCGTTTGCCCAAAACGCTCTTAATCAAAGCTACAAAATTAAACTAAATAATAAGGCTAAAGACGGTTTTTCGCGAGCCGATTTTTTGCATTGTAAATCTATATGGAGGTATAGAAATCATGGATTTGGATTTTGATTTTACAGAGAAAGACAAAAAGATAACAATAACAGGATATAGAGATGACCCGAGTAAAGTGGTAATTCCCTCTGAAATAAACGGCATACCGGTAGTTTACATCGGAAGCGATATATTTAGAAAAACCCCCATGGTATTGGAAGTTACCATTCCCGACGGCGTGACGAGTATCGAAGAGAATGCGTTTAAATCTCCCTATCTAACGCATATACGCGTGGACAGTCGTAATACCGCGTACAAGGATATAGACGGAGTACTGTTTAGCAAGGACGGTAAGCTGATAAAATATATGGCGCGAAGGAACGCCACCGAGTATTCTATCCCCAGCGGCACGACGAGTATAGGGAATAACGCATTTTATGAGTGCAAGAGTTTGACGAAGATAAAAATCCCGAAGGGCGTTACCGATATCGGAGTGGATGCGTTTCGCAGGTGCGCTAATTTGACGAAGATAGAATTTCCTGCCAACGAGATAAGCATCGGAGTACAGGCATTTAGAGAGTGTGGACGTTTGGCGGATATAGAATTCCTTGCCAGTGTGCCGAGTATCGGAGTGCAGGCATTTTGTGGATGTAGTAATTTAACGGATATAGAATTCCTTGCCAGTGTGAGTATCGGAGTACAGGCATTTTATAATTGTAGCAATTTAAAGGAGATAAAGTTCAATGCCGGTGCGTCTAATATCGGAGAGCAAGCATTTTATAATTGTAACAATTTAAAGGAGATAAAAATCCCGGAAGGCGTGACGAGTATTGAGCAAAATGCATTTTGTAATTGTAACAATTTGACGTCTGTGCAAATTCCGTGTAGTGTGACGCATATCAAGAATCGGGCATTTTATTGTTGCGGAGCAATCAAACGTGTACATTATAACGGTTCAAAGAAAGAGTGGTACAATATAGAGATAGGCGACGACAACCTAGATTTGCTGAAAGTGCAGAGAACTTACGGTCGCTAAAGACCGTAGCGGGCAAAATTTAACACATAGTACCGGTTATCTCCGGAGCGTCTGTGCGACCTATTTTGTAGGTTTTCAAATACGTGACCGGAGGTATTGACCGGACGGATATTAGTGTTATGCTCCATTTTGGAAGGTCAAAAGGGAGCATAATAACTTGCTTACAAACCGACGAAACCTTTTGGGTGCGGCGGTTTTAAGTTATTTAATAGGTAAAAAATATGAACTTTCAGTTTGAAGAAAAGAATGGCAAGATAACAATAACGGAATACAGAGATGACCCGATCAATGTGTTAATTCCCTCTAAAGTAAACGGCATGCCGGTAGTTTGCATAGGAAGCGATATATTTAGAAAAAATCCCAATGTATTGGAAGTTACCATTCCCGACAGCGTGACGAGTATAGCCAATGATACTTTCAGTGAGTGTCCTTATCTAACGCATATACGTGTGGACAGCGGTAATAAAGTGTACAAGGATATCGACGGAGTGCTGTTTAGCAAGGACGGCAAGTTGCTAAAATATATGGCGCCAAGGAATGCTATAGAGTATTCTATCCCCAGCGGCACGACGAGTATCGGGGATAATGCGTTTTTCGGGTGCAAAAGTTTGACAAAGATAAAAATTCCGCAGGGCGTAACCAGTATCGGAGATTATGCATTTTACGAGTGCAGTATTTTACAAACCGTGAAAACTTCTAACGGCTTGATTAGTATCGGTAGTTATGCTTTTAGAAGAAGCGGGTTGATTGAAATAGAAATTCCCGACGGCGTGACTAGTATAAAGGAGCATGCATTTGAGGATTGCAAGAGGTTGACGAAAATAAACATTCCGGAGGGCGTGACTAATATTGAAGATTTGACATTTGACTGTTGCTGTAGTTTGGAGGATATAGTAATCTCGTGTAGTGTAACGCATATAGGAAAGGCATTTAATAGTTGTAGCCAAATCAACCATGTACATTATAACGGTTCAAAAGAAGAGTGGTACAATATAGATATAGAAAAAGGCAATCTAAACTTGTTGAAAGCGCAGAGAACCTACGGTAAATAATAATTGATTGAATTCCTTTGTGTCGAACCATGCCGATAAAGTGCTTTTGCAATTTTTGCCGGCGTGATTTGATTGTGCGCGGCACGTGCTATATGGCGCCGTGGACGTTCGCCTCGAAGTGTTTGATTGTGCGCGGCACGTGCGAACTGCTTAGGGTGGTTTTTGAGGGGGCAAGCTATCGACAATCTACGCGCGTTACGTCGCGAAACGCAATCTAAAATAGAGATATAGTTGGACGGGTGGCGCCGTGTTGCACTTGCTTAGACCGCATAAAAAAACGAACCGATATAGTGATATATCGGTTCGTTTTTTTCTTTTGGTGCGGACACCGGGACTTGAACCCGGACGGTTGCCCATACGCCCCTCAAACGTACGCGTCTGCCAGTTCCGCCATGACCGCGAAAAGTATATTTATTATACCACAAAGCACTGCATTGTCAATTAAATTGAGCCTATGTAGAAAATTTTACCCTCGTTTAATTTCAATTCGCATGCCGTCCTACGAAAAGGAATGGGTATTCCTTATTGACGGAACGCTTTATGCGCGTTATTTGGCGGAATGCTTTATGTGCGTTGCGTGGGGGCGTGGAATAAAGCTGGATGCCGTCGCGCCGAAGTCCGTAGGAACGCTTTATGCGCGTTGCATGAGGGCGTGGCGTAGGAGGGTAGGCACCTATTGAGGGAAAGATCCCCTAAGACAAAGACGCAAACTTTTACGTCCACGGCGAAGCCCCCGCATTTAATAAAGCAATTAAAGAACGGTAGCCTGATGATTTGATACTAATAAATGTAAAAGCGCGGAATGCGATAAGAGTTACCTTACGCAGTCCGCGCTTTTAGGTTATCAGGGTCAAGCGTCACGCTTGCGGTTTTTCGGTTCCTTTTGGGCGACCAAAAGGAACGCTACTTAAACAATCCTTACACGCAGTCTTCGTCTTGGAGGGCGTCATAGCCTTCTTCGCCGGTGCGGATTTTGACGATGTTTTCGACGTCGTAGACGAAGATTTTGCCGTCGCCGAAGTTACCGGTACGGAGTACCTTGTTGGCGGTTTCGACTACGAGGGAGACGGGAACCTTACATACGACGAGGTCGACTTGCACTTTGGGCAAGAGATTTACATCGACTTCGGCGCCGCGGTAGTGTTCGACGTGACCCTTTTGCATACCGCAGCCCATGACATTGGTAACCGTCATGCCGGTGATACCGATAGAATTGAGCGCGATTTTGAGTTCTTCAAACTTAGAGAGTTTGGTAATAATGGACACCTTCGTGAACTTATTCTTATCGACGTCGGCGGGTGATACGACTTCGGCATCGGGAGCGTCGCCGGTATCGGCTTCGTTAACTGCGGGGGTGACGGGTTTAGCTGGTGCGTCGTAGATAAGCCCTTCGCCGTATGTAACGGGGGTAGATACGATTTCAATACCGTCGCTGGTAATGGGCGCGGCGGCAAAGCCGGCGAACGCGGTAGCAAGCCCGTGCTCGGAGATGTCAAG
Organism: Clostridiaceae bacterium; assembly: GCA_031289315.1. GTDB lineage: Bacteria > Bacillota > Clostridia > Christensenellales > CAG-917 > JAITEJ01. The sequence goes on from JAITPR010000061.1 coordinate 25,118, forward strand.
ACCTGCCAGTTCTTCGGTGCGTGACACGCGGAGACCAACGGTTTTCTTAATGAGCAGGAACAGCCCTATCATGACGACGGCTACATAAACGGCTACCACAAGTACGCCTAGAATTTGCACGCCGAAAAGCTTTCCGCCACCGCCGTAGAACAGACCGCCGTTGTCTTTAGTGGCGAACAGACCGACCATAATGGTACCGAACGCGCCGCAAACGCCGTGGACGGATATTGCGCCGACGGGGTCGTCGATTTTGAGTTTTTTATCGAAGAATTCGACGGCGAACACGACGAGGACACCGGCTAGCAATCCGATTATGAAGGCGCCGAACGGGTCTACGACGTCCGCACCGGCGGTTATTGCCACAAGACCGGCAAGCGCGCCGTTGAAGGTCATGGACACGTCGGGCTTTTTGTATTTAATCCAAGTAACGACCATTGCGGCGATAGCTGCTGCTGCTGCTGCAAGGTTAGTGGTGACGAAAACGGAGGACATGGAGAGTATAGCTCCGTCGCCGTCCGCGCCCAGTGTGGAGCCGCCGTTGAAGCCGAACCAGCCGAACCATAAGATGAACACGCCCAATGCAACCATTGCCATGTTATGACCCAATATAGCCTTAGGCTTGCCGTCTTTTCCGTACTTACCGATACGGGGTCCGAGTATTTTGGAGCCGATGAGCGCCGCAACGCCGCCGACCATGTGGACTACCGTGGAACCGGCAAAGTCGTGGAAGCCTAGCTGTGCGAGCCAGCCGCCGCCCCAAATCCAGTGACCCGATATGGGGTATACGACGAGGGAAATGCCGGCGCTGTAAATGATGTATCCGATGAACTTAGTGCGTTCCGCCATTGCGCCGGAGACGATGGTGGCGGCTGTCGCGCAGAACACGGTTTGGAAGATAAGGAACGCCATGGAGGGGTATCCGGCAGCGTAGTTATCCTTGAGAGCAAAGAAATCGGGCGTGCCTATGACGCCTCCCAGAGAGGTTCCGAACATGAGTCCGAAGCCGAAGAACCAGAAGAGGACGGTGCCGATAGCAAAGTCCATGAGGTTCTTCATGATGATGTTTCCGGTGTTTTTCGCGCGGGTAAGACCTGCTTCGACCATTGCGAAGCCGGCTTGCATGAAGAACACCAGAGCGGCGGCGATTAGCAGCCAAATTGTGTCTGCCGATGAGTACATAGTTGTATATCTCCTTATAAAAAAGTTTTCGGGTTGGGTGCGGACGTCGACTTCTTTTTACGGATTACCGTATTGGAGGGGGACGCGCCGCGGTTGATAATTTGCCGTAAGGTGTGAATAATTCGTCACTGCGAATTGCCCACACCCATATATCAAGGCGGTTTTATGCGATTTTGGTAATAAAAAACGGCGCACCTCCCTTTCGGGAGGCACACCGTTGTGCATTAAAATCGTATTCTTACCGCGTAGTGTTGCACCGTTTAAGTGCGTTTTCGGGTTGAACGCCCGCGAACCGCTGTTCTGCTTATACCGAGAACAAAATCTCCGCGTAAGCCGGGAAGGGCCAGTGCTCCGCGCCGACCAAGGTTTCCAGTTCGTCGCCTATGGAGCGTAACTCTTGCATGGTCACGAACACCTGTTCGCGGAAGAATTTAGCTTCCGCCAGTAAGTCGTGGCAATTCTTTATTTCCAACAATTTGTTTTCCAGTTCTTCCGTCTTGTTGTAGAAAGCAAGCGTGAGCGCGGAAAGCTTTGTAAGAAGCTTCTTTTCCAATTCCACCGCGTCTACGCCCGCATTTAATTTCATTGCGGCGGTTTTCGCTATTTCCTTTTGATACTTTTCGGAGGCGGGCAAAATGTCCTTTTTCGCCATATCAATCATGGCAAGCGCTTCGATTTTTAAAATCTTGCAGTAGGCTTCAACCATAATTTCGTAGCGGGAGTGCATTTCGATTTCGGTGAGTATTTTATGCTTTATAAACAGCTTCAGATTCTTTTCGTTGATGAAGTAGGGGAGCGCGTCCACGGTGGAACGTAGGTTCAACAGACCGCGCTTTGCCGCTTCCTTTTTCCATTCGTCGGAGTAGTTGTTGCCGTTGAATATGATGCGTCTGTGTTCCTTTAACGTCTTCGCGATAAGCTTTTGGAGGGCGGTATTAAAGTCCTTTGCCTTTTCCAACTCATCTGCGAACAGAGCCAGTGACTCCGCGACGATTGTGTTAAGGATGTAGTTACACTTTGCGATTGACTGCGAGGAACCCGGCATTCTAAACTCAAACTTGTTGCCGGTAAATGCGAACGGTGAAGTGCGGTTTCTGTCGGTATTGTCCTTCGGGAACTGCGGTAACACGCTCACGCCGATTTCCAACGCCTTCTTTTCCAACTGATTCAACGGTTTTTTGTCGACGATACTGTCTACCACGTCGGAAAGCTCCGTACCCAAAAACATGGATATGATTGCCGGCGGAGCCTCGTCCGCGCCTAAGCGGTGGTCGTTGCCGGCGCTTGCAACGGAAATTCTCAAAAGGTCTTGATAGTCGTCTACGGCTTTCACGATAGCGGCAAGGAACAGCAGAAACTGCGCGTTCTCCGCGGGTGACGCGCCGGGGTCCAATAAATTAGCCTTTTCTGTCGCTATCGACCAGTTATTATGTTTACCGCTTCCGTTGATGCCGGCAAACGGTTTCTCGTGCAATAGGTTAATAAGCCCGTGATTTATAGCCACCTTCTTCATGGTTTCCATGACGAGTTGGTTTTGGTCGGTGGACAAATTTGTGGTACCGTACACCACGGCAAGCTCGTGCTGCGACGGGGCGACCTCGTTGTGTTTGGTTTTGGACGGCACGCCCATCTTCCAAAGCTGCTCGTCAAGCTCCGCCATATAGTTTACGATACGGGTCTTGATTGCGCCGAAGTAGTGGTCCTCAAGCTCCTGTCCCTTAGGCGGTTTCGCGCCCCAAAGCGTACGCCCGGTATAAACTAAGTCCTTGCGTTTTTCAAACAGATCCTTATTAATCAGGAAGTATTCTTGTTCGGCGCCCACAGTTGAGATAACGCGTTGCGCCTCATTGTTGCCGAACAGACGCAGTATGCGGAGCGCTTGAGTATTGAGCGCATCCATCGAACGTAGCAGGGGTGTCTTCTCGTCCAACGCCTCTCCGCCGTAAGCGCAAAACGCGGTGGGTATGCACAGCACGCCATCCTTGATAAATGCGTATGAAGTCGGGTCCCATGCCGTGTAGCCGCGCGCTTCAAACGTTGCGCGTATGCCGCCCGAAGGGAAGCTGGATGCGTCCGGTTCGCCCTTTATCAGTTCCTTGCCGGAGAACTCCATTATCACGCCGCCGTCTTTCGTGGGCGTTATGAAGCTGTCGTGTTTTTCGGCGGTTATGCCGGTCATCGGTTGAAACCAGTGAGTAAAGTGAGTGGCACCCTTAGAAATTGCCCAGTCTCTCATCGCGCTTGCTACGATGTCCGAAATGCCGGGATCGAGAGGCGCGCCGCGCTGAATGGTTTTTTTCAACGTCTTGTAGACAGTAGATGGCAGACGCTCCTGCATTGCCTTGTCATTGAAGACAAGTGACCCAAAAAGTTCAGGCACATTTTTCATAAAAATAAGTTACCTCCGTGTTATAAAAAAAACGCTTACAGGAACAAGCCTAAAAAATTTTAAGCTCCCCGCAGCGTCTTTGCTGTCCGAATGTTTTATAGGGCTAAGTATACAATCGACGCGTTGTCTTGTCAAGAAAAAGATTGCGCTAAAAGAATATTTTTTCGGAAATTTTTTTTTACCGCTCGCCCACACCCTCATATACCCTATTGCAAACACCCAAAAAGTGTGCATGCGGTTATTATTAGAGTTTCTTTTGGGCGCCCAAAAGGAACAAACTTGTTATTTTGCTACGCGGCAAAAGAACCAAAAACGCGCAAGCTTGAAGCTTGACACTGATTACCTGAAAAACGCGGTTGAAACAAGACCCTTGTTTGTCAACCGCGTTTTTAAATTTATTCAGTGTTAATCTCCGTTCTTTCGTATTTTTATTTTCTTTACGTCATCTTTTTATTTTCTTTATGTCATCCTCGCCCCTAAAGCGGATTTTGCGCCCTTTTATCCACCAACAAGGAAAGGTATAGGCTTCGCTTCCGTGAACGACGGAAATCCGCTTTACAAAAGCCCGGCGGCTTTGCTTTCAAAGCGACAATCGGCGCGGAAAGCGCTTGCGCGAACAACGGAAATCCGCTTTATAAAAGCTGTATGCGCATACAGTCGGCGCGAAATGTGTTTGCATGTAGACAACATTCTGCGCAAAGGTCCGGTGGACAAAGGTGGATGCGCGATTGTCCACGTAAATAGGGTCTTTCATGGGTGAATGTGGACAATTTTATATGGCGCAAACAATTTGTGTTTTCGAAGACATAAATTCGTGGCATTTTGTCAAAGTTTTCGCAAAAAAGTGGCATAAATGAGGAGTTGTCCACAAATGCGTCCACATTTAGGGATAGTTGTCCACCTAAATTCATTTTAAATATGCAGAATTCATTTCGCTGACTAATTCAAAAAAAAGAGGAAAAAACCAATAAAAAAGCTCATTTTCGGGTTTAAAAATAATTCGTATTTTTTTTGTTTTTACCCTTGACATTTATTCGTGACTGGGGTATGATAATAACACAAGAACAAGCCGATTTTTTAGGTATCAGAATGGACAGCAATCCCTAATGCTAGTTTTAATGAGTATCAAGAAAAAAAGGTCGGTTGGAAGCGGAGCAATATGTTAGGACGATTGGGAATTGAAAGCGTAAACGCCGAAAGTGTGGGAGGAATACCCCACACTCTTGACGATAAAATGCGCACTAGAATACCGCCCTTGTATAGAAGCTTCGTCAATCCTATGAACGGACAGGTAATCATGAAGCTTACCTTGTCCGCCAGTATTGAGTTACTTCCTTACGCTAAATTTTGTGAAATCATAAATGTGATTAACAGCATACCGGAGTACGATACGGAGGCTCAACAGGCGGCGCGTGCAACGCTTGAGCGTATTAAGACCGCCAGAGAGGATGTGCAAGGTCGTTTCGTTATAGACCGCGACCTCGCAAAAAAAGCCGGAATAAATAAAAACATAATCTTTACGTCCTCCGGTGAAAGAGTGGAAATTTGGGCGGCGGAAAACTACGGCGAAAATTTTGGCGCCGCGCTGACCAACAAGGAATATAAAGAGCTTTACTTAAACACCATGACGCCTTATTTGAAGGTGGCTAAGAAGGTGGAAGCACCGGCTCAACAACCGGTTCAACAACCCGTGGTGTCACAGACATATTATTATCCGCAGGCTCCGTTGCAATACTACGGTTACAACCCGTACATGCAACAACCATACCCGCCGCAACCGTATCCGCAACAGCCGTATATGCAACAGCCGTACGCGCCGCAAATACCACTACAAGGGCAACCGATATTCGGAGCGGCTCCCGTACCCTCGCAGGAAGAAAACAACGCGCAAGCGCCGAAACAAGACGGCGACGGCGTGCAAACACCGCAACAGTTGCAAATGCAACAGTTGCAATCGCAACCATACTACGGCGTGCAACCGTTTGCACCGCAAGGACAACAGCAACCATACTACGGCGTGCAACCGTTTGCACCGCAAGGACAACCGCAACCGTACTACGGCGCACAACAATTTGTTCCGCAAGGGCAACAACAGCAAGGACAACCGCAACCGTATTACGGTGCGCAACAATACGCTCCGCAAGGACAGCCGCAGCAATACATGCCGCAAGGACAAATTATTATGCCGTACACTACTTTATTTGCACCGGAACCGCAACAAACACAACAAGGCACGCCGTCCGTAACTCCTTTGGTGGCGCAACCCTTTCCGATATACGGCGCGGCTGCGGCATACGCCGCCGTTACGGAACGCCCGTTTCCGATTTTTCCCGCACATAACGACGGAGGAAACGGCGACAAATAAGCCGATTTTTGACCTATGCCGGAATTTTTTCACATGCCCGTAATGCCTAAGGAGGTTATCTCCGGGCTGAACATAAAAAGTGACGGCGTTTACTTTGACGGGACGTTGGGCTACGCGGGACATGCATTTCAAATAGTCGAGCGTCTTACCGGCGGGGGAAGATTGATTGCCACCGACAAGGATTCCGAAGCGATAGCGGCGGCGACGAAACGGTTGTCGGGCTATAGCGACAGAGTTACGATTGTCAATTCGGACTTTAAAAACGCCGCTTCCATACTGGACGGTTTGGGCATTTCCGGATTGGACGGAGTGCTACTGGATTTGGGAATATCCTCACCTCAAATAGATAATTTTGAGAGGGGCTTCTCTTATATGCAGGACGCACGGCTGGATATGCGGATGTGCCGCGAACAGTATTTGACGGCTTACCACATCGTAAACGAGTATTCCGCGGGCGCGCTGACACGTATTTTTGATGAGTACGGAGAGGAAAAGCTGGCGCGGAGAATTGCCGAAAGAATTGTAAAGGAACGCGAAAAGGCGCCCATAGAAACGACGCTTCAGCTGTCGTCGATAGTGGAGAACGCTTACCCGGCGGCGACACGTTGGAAATTCGGACACCCTGCAAAACGCGTATTTCAAAGTTTGCGTATAGAGACTAATTCCGAGCTAACCGGACTCTCCGAAACCATAGCGGAACTGATACGTCGGCTGAATAAAAACGGACGCATAGCCGTCATAAGTTTCCATTCCTTAGAAGACAAAATTACTAAGCATTGCTTCAAGGATTTTGAAATCGGCTGTATTTGTCCCAAAAATTTTCCGCAGTGCGTCTGCGGTCATAAAAAAGAAATAGAAATTCTGACAAAGAAGCCCTTGACGGCTTCGGAAGAGGAGTTGAAGGAAAACGGCAGGGCGGCAAGCGCAAAGCTTCGCATAGCCGAAAAGCTGTGACAAAATTAAAGAAACTGGAAGTCGTAAGTTTAGTAGTGCGGATTAAACCGCCGAAACGATGCAGACGGCTTATAGCAACCACGGAAGACCCGGCTGTTGTCGGAAAATAAGCGCAAAGCGGAGGCGTGTTATGAACAACGGAAAAAGATTACCCTTAAACAACCAAAATAACTCCGGTAAGTCAACGAACAAGAGCGCCGACGCTTATGATTCCGCAGTAATAAAAAGTAAAGCGGAAGAAAAACGCCTAGCGGAAGCAAAGCGTATAGTGGACAGGCGTATGCTTGAAGCCAAACGTATAGAAGAGGCTAATCGTATGGCGTATGACGCCGACCGTGCAGCGGAAGCTAACCGTCGTGCGGAGGCCAACCGTAGAGCGGAGGTTAACCGTGCGGAAGCTAGCCGTAGAGCGGAGGTTAACCGTAAAGCGGAAGCCAACCGTGTGGCGGAGGTTAGCCGCCGTGCAGATGAAGCCCTACGGGCTTCGGTGGCACAAAATAAGGCGATAGTCGCCGCCAATCCCGATAAGCCAAGGTTTATTTGGGAAAACGAGGACGCCGGCGTACGGTGCGAAACAATCATCGAGTCCGGCACGATTGAGGACGTCAAGAGCGCGAAGATTAAGATGCATTTCTTAGTGAACGTGATAACTTAACCGCTTAAACGAGCGGCAAGAGTAGGCGCAAAACCCTTTAAAAGGATTGTAAATATGGCAAAAACCGTTGAAATGACGGCGAAAATAAAGTAGTAAAACCCTTTAAAAGGGCGGTAAATATGGCAAAAAAACCGTTTGAAAGGACGGCAAAATATAAGATTTAAACCCTTTAAATACGGGCGGACATAAAAATTTTATGCCGCCCAACGGTCTTTGCACGAACTACTTAAAAAGTTTTTGCGCAAGCTACTTAAAAGGTAAACAAAAAATAAGGGTGTGGACAATTCGCTGTGACATAAGATTTCCTTGCATAACAAATCATCACCTAGAATTGTTCACACCCCAAAAATAAAACTACAAGTCCGCGCGCGGTAATTTGACCGCAGGTATTGAACGCCGCCGGTAAAAAACCGGATTAGGCGCATAAAGCAGACGTCGGAGGCATAAACATGTTAACGTATAGGAGCAGAGAGTCAAGAGAACCGGAGAGGGTCTCCGATTATTCCAAGGAGAGCGTGCGCACGGATTACGTCCGTGAACCGGTTGCCGGCAATAAAAACAGCGCGCGTGAGCTTTGGGAGAGGCTTTCCTATTCTAATAATGCGCGCGAAAAAGAGCCGTTTGCTACGGCGCAGGATACCGGCTACGGAGCCGGCTTAGGCGGTTATGCCGCCGGTAGAGCAGACACCGGTTACGGGCGCGCGCCTCAAAAGCGTACGCGTTTTTCGGGAGCCGAGAGCCGTAAATTTGCAGACGCAGAGCCTGCACGTACCGCCGATGCCGGATATTATCGCCCGGAGTCCTCGCGTACCGCCGATGCCGCTTACTACCGTGAGCCGTTAGGCTTCGAACGCGCCGAGTCCTTAGGCTTCGAGCGTGAATTAGGTGCGGAACGCGGTTACGGTGAAGGTGATTATCAAGCGCGCGACTACGGCAAATATGAGGAATATTCGCCGTCCGAGCTTAGTATAAAACCGCGCGGCGAAGACGCAAACCCGCGTTTTGACGAGCCGACAAAGAACATCAGACGCGCTTCGTCGAAAGAGGAACGCGGCAAGATGTCCGTACAGAGCATAGTAGTTTTGGCGGTTTACATAGTCATAGCTATCTCCGTACTGATTCTAATAATAGCCGGCGCGGACTTTATAAGCCGCGGCAACAGAGAGGCAATCGACCCGAGCACGCAAGTAACGCAAGCCGACAATTCGTGGGAACATATTCCCGCGCTCACCTCTCCGTATCAATATGAAGAAGAAACCAACTGGTTTGACGAGTTTTGTGACGGAGTATCGTCGCTTTTTGATTGACGCGCCGCAGCCCGGGCGTCCCAAAAACAAGGAACGCGTGAGAGTTTACCCGCAATTGGGCGGGGGAGCGCTTGCGGGAGAATTGCTTTTGAGGGTGCTACCGGCTTATCCGAAAGACGGAAGGGCGCTAAGTATTTAAAAAGCGCGTCCGCGTAGCAACCGCCGAAACCCGTACATAGGTTCTTCGGGAGGGCGCGAATGCGGTCCGATAAAGACAAAAACAAACGAATAAATTATTTACCCAAGAGAAGGTTATTAGCGGTGATTGCGCTAGTAACCTTTCTTTTTACCGCGGTTTTTATAAAGCTGGCGTTCGTGGTAGTCGTACAAGGCGAAGGCTTGCAGCTGCGGGCTTTGGAACAGTGGATGCGCGACGTACCCTTGCAAGCGGCGCGCGGCAAAATCTTTGACAGAAACGGCGTGATTTTAGCCGATACGTCCACGCTTTATACGGTTTATATAAGACCTAACGCGGTAAAGGACGCCGACGCTACGGCACACGCGGCTTCCGACGTTTTAGGGATAGACTTTAGCGCGCTTTTTGAGAGAATAAAAAAGAAGGGCGTTTCGGAAATTACCGTCGCCAAAAACGTGCCTAAGGAGCAAATGGCGGCGCTTAAGGAGCGCGGCGTAACGGGTATCTACTATTCGGAAAACAATCTCCGATATTATCCCTACGGAGATTTCATGACGTCGCTTTTGGGCTTTACAAACGTCGACGGAGCCGGGCAAACGGGACTTGAGGCGTATTACGAAAAATATCTTGCCGGTGTAAACGGTATGATAATGACGGAAACCGACCTAATAGGTAGGGAGATAAACGGCGGAGCGTCCTCATACCTGCCATACATAGCCGGATTTGACTTGCAGACTACGCTAGATTACCGCATACAACGGCTTGCCGCCGGAGCCGTACAAAGCGCTATGACTATGTACTCCGCGAAGTCGGCGTACGCCGCCGTCATAAATCCGCTTACCGGGGAGGTCTACGCAATCGCGGAAAGTCCCTCATACGATTTGAACAACGTGCCGCGCGACGATTTGGAACTGCTTTTCGGCGCGTCGAAAAGCGCCGTCGTTTCAAACGTATACGAACCCGGTTCCACGTTCAAAATATTGACGGCGGCAATCGCCTTAGAAACCGGCGCGTATAATACGGAAAGCCGGTTCTATTGCAACGGTTCGCACGTGGTGGACGGGCAGAAAATCCGCTGTTGGAAAACCAAAGGTCACGGAAGTATTAGCTACGCGGAAGGGGTGCAGGGCAGCTGTAACGTCGTTTTTATGAATAGCGCGCTTGCGGTAGGTACAAAAACCTTTTATACCTATCTGGACAAATTCGGCGTTAACCAAAGGACGGGAATAGATATGAGCGGTGAGGCGTCCGGGCTGCTTATAGCGGAAAACAATGTTAAACGTGTGGATTTGGCGCGTATAGGCTTCGGACAGTCAATAGCCGTCACGCCGATAGAACTTATAACGGCGGCTAGCGCGGCGGTGAACGGCGGAGTAAAAATAAAACCGCACCTAATGCAGTCGGTAAAAGACGGAGAGGGGCGCGTTATTTCCGCCGCGGAAGGCTTTAACGGAGAGCACGTAATAAGCGCAAAAACCTCCGAAACCATGCGCGCGTTGCTAACGTTGGTGGTAACCGGCGGCAGTGGAAAAAGCGCCTACGTACCCGGCTACACGGTTATGGGCAAGACGGGGACGGCGCAAAAATATGAGGGCGGAAAAATAGCGCAAGGCAAATATATTTCTTCGTTTTTGGGCTTCTCCTTAGAGCCTGGCAGTGAGCTTGCCGTGCTGGTAATCGTCGACGAACCTCAAGGAGCCTATTACGGAAGCGTGGTCGCCGCACCGCTTGCAGGGGAAATATTCAAAGGCGTGTTCGCGTACAAGGGCGCCGTGCCGCACTACACGGGGGAGGAGTATGCGCTTATAGGCGACAAATTTCTTCTTCCCGACCTCACGGGCATGAGCTATCGTGAGGCGGAAGCCGCGCTTAGAGCCGCAGGGCTTTACTTTGAAACGGACGGCGAAGGGAGTGTCGTCACGGCACAATATCCCTATCCCGGAACCGTCGTCGATAAGAGAAACTCCGTGCAACTGACGCTAAGCTAACGCACCCTAATAAGGGTGAAGTACGGCGTATCGTAAAAATTGCGGAAAAGCCCGTGCAATTGACGCTAAGCTAACGCACCTTAATAAGGGCGACGGACGACAAACATTGAGAAATTTGCCGAAGAATGTCTGTTTTCGCCTAAGCGTTGCTATCGTTGACGATTTTGTTTAAACTGTATATCCGTTCACCGACCGGGGAGCGTGAAAATATCCTCAAAAAAGGAGAGAGTGGACAGTTTGCGGCGACAAAATATTTTCGGGCTATTTTAAGGATAAAATTGTCTGAAAATATTTTCTTGCGTGGCAAGTCGTCACCATGGATTATCCACGCTCAAAAAGGAGTTGCTATGAAACTTAAATATCTATTGGAAGGCGTGGAGACGGTGCGCATGGACGCGGACGTCGAAACGGAAATTTCCGACATAAAAATTGATTCCCGCGACGTATCCGCGGGCGATATGTTCATATGCCTTGACGGGTGTGAGCATGACGGTCACACATATGTAAGGAGCATAGAAAAAAAAGCCGCCGTAATAATTGCGGAAAAGGAAATAGCCGCCGCCGCGCCCGTCGTAGTCGTCAAGGATACCCGAGCGGCGTACAGCATAATTTCGCAGAATTATTTTTCCAACCCGGCTAAGGCTATGAAGCTTATAGCCATTGTCGGAACAAACGGTAAAACTAGTACCGCACACATTTTAGAAAATATATTGTCCTTTGCCGGCATGAACGTGGGCGTGACGGGGACGATAGGTCACAGCTACGGCGGGGTTACGGAGGAGGCGGATTTAACCACTCCCGACCCATATAAGTTTAATTCCCTATTAAAAAAAATGCGCGATTGCGGCGTCGAAGTTGTGATTTCGGAGGTTTCCGCTCACGCAATTGCCCTGAAAAAATTGCACGGCATAGTCGCGGATATGGCGATTTTAACCAATGTGACGCAGGACCATTTGGATTATTTCAAAACCTTTAAGGAGTACGCGGAAACCAAACTGGGTTATTTCAATCCGCGTTCCGTCCGCTTGGGTCTTGTCAACATGGACGACGAGTGGGGCAGAAAGCTTGCCGCGCGCGAAAGCGTTCCTATGATAACCTACGGAATGGATAACCCGGCGGACGTGTTTGCGATAGAGGTGAATCCCGGAATAGACGGCGTTTCCTTCGTCATGAACGTGTTCGACGAGATACTGGAAATATCGTCCCCCCTATACGGCTATTTCAATGTGTACAACCTGATGACGGCAATAACCGCGGCAAAGCTCTTAAGCGTGCCCAGCGACATAATAGTAAAAGCAGTGCGCCGCATTAAAGAGGTCGAAGGACGGTTCAATATCATAAAAAACAACAAGGGCATAGTGATAATTGATTACGCGCATACGCCGGACGGTCTGCAAAATATACTTTCCTCTGCGCGCATTATAACTAAAGGACAGCTCATAACCGTGTTCGGGTGCGGCGGGAACCGCGATAAAACTAAACGTCCTCTCATGGGCGGTATAGCATCAAAGCTATCCGATTATGTGATTGTTACGAGTGATAATCCCCGTTTTGAGGAACCTATAGAAATAATGAAGGACATCGAAGCGGGGCTTAGCGGACGCTATAAGATGATACAAAATCGCGCCGAAGCCATTACCTGCGCGCTCTCCGAGATGTCCGAAGGCGATACCGTCGTGATCGCCGGTAAGGGCGCCGAAAAGTATATCGAGATTAAAGGCGAAAAAAAACGTTACAGCGACTTCGATGTGGTTCGCAGAACCAAATCGTAAGAGTTTTAATATAGTTCTTTGGTTCTTTCGGGAGTGGACAATCCGCGGTGACGACTTTTGGCTAAGAAAATCTTTTCGACTCTTTTTAGTCTAAAACCGTCTGAAATACTCGTACGTAGCGGTGCTACGTCCTGTGCTTTCAGACAAT
>JAITPR010000025.1 GCA_031289315.1 Clostridiaceae bacterium
CAACGAGCCGCCTTTTAACGCATTTCAATCCGCGTCCACCCACGAGGGGTGGACGCTGTCCCATGGGAGGGCGCAATCAACAGTTATTAATTTCAATCCGCGTCCACCCACGAGGGGTGGACGGGCGGCTCGTTGGACGACCACGCCATATTTAACGATTTCAATCCGCGTCCACCCACGAGGGGTGGACGCATCGGAAAAGTTACCCCACGCTACGATCGACAAAATTTCAATCCGCGTCCACCCACGAGGGGTGGACGGCCGAAATAATACTGCATAATGACTTAATTGCCGATTTCAATCCGCGTCCACCCACGAGGGGTGGACGTATAATCAAGCGACACATCAAAGTAGTTGCAATGATTTCAATCCGCGTCCACCCACGAGGGGTGGACGTGTATTTGTGCCTAAATTATCAAACATTCTAACCATTTCAATCCGCGTCCACCCACGAGGGGTGGACGTAATGTAGCAGATTTAACAAATGATGACATAGCCATTTCAATCCGCGTCCACCCACGAGGGGTGGACGTGGTGGACGGAGCCGTGGGCGGCAGTTCGGAAAATTTCAATCCGCGTCCACCCACGAGGGGTGGACGGTCCGCCAAATAGTTTACGAATCGCATCATTGTAATTTCAATCCGCGTCCACCCACGAGGGGTGGACGTATAAAATAATATTATTTCATGCTATAACACATAAAAAATATTGTTTTACTTTAGTTTTTCTCACGCAAATGGATGTTTTAATACATTTTTGTGATACGGTCAACATGTGTTCAACTCAGCGCCGGATGTTTACTTAGGGTACGCAACCAAAAGATCCCACGGAAAACCTAATCGCAAAAGACATTAGAAAGCTATCGGGCGCAATTCTACATCTTAGCCTACAAGGCAAACCCACTATTGCGCATTATAACATTCCACTACTATCAAAAGCAATAGCTTAAACAAAAGTTATCCGGCAAGTGCAATAATTTTATTATATATTCAAATACCTTATATTATCGATGTGCAAGCAAAACAACTTTCATTCGCCATCATATACTATTGGCTCAAGTCCGGGGAGGCTATTAACGACAATCTCCGCATAGTCGTCGGCACTTTTAGGGTTTTTGTCACTATTTCTACGCGGAAACGAAAGTGTTTTAAATACCTTAGCAGATGAATACTGTCCGGAACTGCAATTATGTTTCCACCAAAACACTTTCGCGACCTCTACACTACCTTCCGGGCGAGCGGCAGAGGCATCGTTGCGAAACAATGTTATAAGCGCATTCCTCAAAGCTTCGGCATCCTCCTCTGAAAAGTTGTTTTTATTCGAAAGTTCGGAGTTAATGCTACCGTATAAAACGTAACGCCCATAATCCACGCGGTATTTCATGCCCATAGTATCGCTACCCTTTTGGCCGGATTTAGTAGTCTCCGAATTAACACTTTTTGTGATATGTACGGCGGTTACATTGACGGGGTCTATCGAGAAGGCGGGCTGTACCGATACCGCCCCGCGCACGCCGATAGACACACCCTTTTTACTGCTCTTACCTCCGGTTTCTTCATTTGCGTTATCGGATTTATCATTCACTGCCTTAAATGCAAACACTTGTCCGAATGCGCGCACATCAAACCACTTCTTGCAAGATTCCACTGCTATTTTATCTTTATTCTCTTTTATGTTTTTTTGTTCGCCAAGAAACGCATCAAATCTTTCTTTGAGCGACTTGTATTCATCCTTACGGTTGTCTTCGGACTGCACAAAGATTTGGCATTTTTCTTGCATGAGGCGGTTGCGGATTTTCCATTTTAGGCATACGTCGCTTATCTCTCCGTAACTTTCGTTATCGGTTCTAGGTCTGTTTTCTCCGACGGGATCTCCGTTCGGGTTGGCATTTTTTACGTCGATGACGACGGCAAAATCTATCTTATTCTTTAAAATAGGCATATTTTTTTCTCCTTATTCAATGTTGTTAATTTTTGCTAACCACAATGGCTTACTCTTCCGCATCATCTGCCAAAGCACTTTCGTCTTCAAATGATTCAGTGTCATTTTCATCATCATCTTTTTTCGGTGTCTCCCGTTTTTGATACAACTCTTCCCGTTGCTGATGAAAACCCAACAGAAATTCACCCGTCAACGGAGTATTCTTATCCATAAACTCATCTCTATCAAAAAGCACGAAAATTTTATCTAAAGTTTGATCTATAAACCACCTACTGGCGGGTTTCATCTTTGGCAGATAATTTTGTTGAAGCAATTCTTCTATTGTTTTCCACGTCCCAAACGGGTTAATTGCAAATCGTGAGAAGTTCCGTTCCGCGGTGGTAACACGTGATTCTTCCTGTTTTTTAAGTACCGTTTCCTCCGCGTAGTGCGCTACTGCAAGTAGTCTGCCATATAGGTAATCGCGTGAATTTAAATTTTCGTCAAGATACATAGGTATATCCTCCTTAATACCGTTGTTATTTTTCCGACGTTTTTCGTCGTTTTTATATTTGATAAACAGTGCGCATGTTATCTCAATATTGTGTAGCCAAGTCAATTGCCCCGGCAAGCTTAGCTTTTTATTTGACCATTCTGATTGATCGCGGAACCACCCTAATTGTCCAGGCAACCATCTAGTTTTAGTGGGCATCCATTTCAATTCTTTCTTCGACCACGTCAATGAAATATCCTTAAATATTTCTCGGCGACAACTACGTTTAAAAGCGTTTTCGTATAGATCATACGGTAGACAAGCGCCTTCGACCATGCACGGCACTAATCGTGCATAAGTTTTTGCTTTCAGTTTGTTGTCGTCCCCCAATTCCCCGTATGCGGCTTTTATTATTTCCGATGGAAACGGAGTCCGCACCTTAAGCACAGTCGTCCTAATCGCTAACTGCTTTTGCACCGTGGAACGTGCAAACGTGTAACGGCAATCGGAATACCATTTGTTCAGATTATCGAAATAAGTACTCTCATCCCACTGTCTGAAATATCCTACGGACATTCTTCCTTTATCGACGGCGAAAAGCGACATCATACAGATTTTTTCCCCGGCGGGAAACTCAATCTTTTGCCCTCCGAAGTATTTTGCTATATTACGCACGGTTTCCTGTCTGGTATCCGGATCACTCCCATTTGCGTTGTCGTCATCTTCAATAAAATCTTCCTCGCCTTGCTGATCAGTACCGTTTATAGTTTGCGGAAACTGTTTATCGGAATTTATTTTCTCGGCTTTTTTCTCCTCCTCTATTTCATATTCGAATTGGGTTACATGGATATTATTCGCGGCGGCAAAGTTTGACCACGCAACGAACACTTGGTCTCCGACGGCAAAGCCCTCGCGGTCTATCAACCATTTAAGTGCATTGTGCGCTTTTTGCGTCGTAACCATCCCGATAGAACACGCTTGCTCCGCCTTATCAAACATACCGCGGAAAGTAAAGTTATCATTATCGTCAAACGAAATAAGCTTAGCTCCGTTTCCGGGTTTTATTATGTCGCGCGGGTGACACTCAGCTGCCGGAATAATTTCTCCCGTTGCATAGCACAAGGTCGGCGCCCTTTTTGTTGATATAGACGAGTAATAATAATTTACCCAACTTTGATAAACATGCCCGCAAAACTGCAATTCTCCACGTTCGCTTTGCTCGGAAACAACGCGAAATCTAACAAATATTTTGAGAATGTCCGTACTTGTCTTTAGAGCATGATTTTTAGTGGAGATTTTTATTGGAATTTTCCCGTTCGCGTCAACAGAGAGCAGACCTATTTTAATTAAATCTCCTATCAATTGCCCTTTCTCAAGATATTTTAAAACCGCATTCACTTCATCGACCGCGTATTCGCTTGAACACCATGCCTTCAACTGCTCAAAATAATCTTTTTGCTTCTGCTTTATTTTTTTAACCGTTCCGGGATAAAAGTCTGGCAAATCCTTTGCTATATATCCTAAGGAATCACATAACGGATGCGGTTTAGTATCGTTTCCGTCATCGCTTGTTTTTTTCTTTCTTTTTTTAACTTGTTCTTTCTCTTCTTCTTCTGAGCCGCTATTTGTACGCGTTGCCGAATTTTCCGTGCAAGGTATGATTGTCATCTTTTCGGAAAAAATCATCCCGTTGCCCAACAACTCTCCGTCACTTGTTAAAGAAATCTCCAAATGGGTTGCTCGTGCCGTATGAAAAAGCGGCAATAATGGACGGCTCATCTTTTTTAAATCCGCACGGATAGCGGCGTCCGTGGAGAAAATCTCCGCACAAGCGTCATAAGTCGAAACAAGAGATCCAAGCCAATTCATAGCAACTCCTCTCTTTCATATTCGGCACGCTCCGGAGATGAATATATCTTTTTTGCACTATAATCCTTGATTTCACGCACAAGCTCCGGTGCGCACTGATTAGGCGCCGGAAATTCTATTATTCCATTGTGCATACGCGAACGCCAAAACCTTGCTTTCAATTTTTCGGTTTCCACCGTAGGATAGTCGAAGCCGTGAAACATCAACCCGAATTCAATCAAATCAATGTCGTCGTAAGCCCCTTGCCCGTCGCCGAATTTACACGGCTCAATAAACGCTCCGCATTCGCTTGTCCCTAAAACAATGGCACGACGCCCGCCCTTGTTAACTGACCGCAAGGCAATTTCGCGGTGTTTCATTTCGTTGCGATCCTCCGCCAACTCGTCATGCGTCATATCCCACTCGAATGCCGCCCTAACTTGATATTCCACATCCTTCAAATATGTGTACTCCACGCGCTCCCACGCGCTCCCACCCTTCTCCACCTTGTACTTAACACCGATAGTTGCTTTCGTTTGCATCTGTATTTTATTCATGACGCGCACTTCTATTATGCGCCATCTAAAGGTTGGCTTCCAATAGCAAGCGTCGGCAATACCTACAAGACCTTGATAAGTGGGTATAAGGTACGTGGATTTCATACCACCCATTCTCGTTATCGGATCCGTAAACAAAGCGTATTTTCCGCTTACTTGAAATTCGATTGTATTGTTATTCATAACTTTTCCTCCTTTGTGTTTGCGGCGGGGATGGTTCGTGCCAGCAATACAAAAAGTATTGCGGGCACCTCCATCTAGTCCACTACTAAATATTTCAATCCTCTGTACACAACTTTTTTTTATTTATTAGTGAGTACGACATCTATAGTAAACCACACAATCTCTACGTTGTCAACATTATTTATGATTTTTTTTGAAATTTTTTTAAGACTACAAATTATACATTATTTTGCTCATCAATAGGAGTGTCACTCCTGCCAATCGGTTGGCATATGATTAACAGCCCACTCTCAATTAAACTTAATCAGTTCTAATTTTTTATCTCCTTGTATGACTTACAAGTTATCTGCCGGCACCGCCTGTATGATAATGCGGATTTATCTAACATTATTTATCGTCATTTCCAAGTACTGAGTCGGCGCCCGACGAATAGGCGCACTTTTATTTACCATGCCTCGACACCATGCCGAATATAGAGTCATAGCTTTTAGGTGTTGCGACAAAAATATCTCCGTCGCTGTCAATCTCTTCAATTTCGTATTCTTCTTTTGTATTGTGTGCATTGACGGTATACCTTCCGCAATGTTTAAGATCCCCGTACTCGCCCGCTTTTATCTTATCAATAAATCCTATGCCGTCGCCGTATGGCACAATTACAGTTATCTCGTCCGTCCTTTCATCAATCACGGAAAAATTTGCCGCCGCCGTCTTGAACGCTTGTCTTAGTCTTAACCCGATTTTACAGTTGCTTAATGGAGTTTCTTCTGCAACCCACTTATTACAGTTGTAATCGAATTTTTTATTATTATACGAATTTACCGACAACAAATTAAAAATATTGGTCTCTCTTTTTCTCAATATGATACCGTATTCAAGACCTATACCGCTCGTATCCCCCTCTTTCCCGCCGAACTTTCCGTCATATTTTCTTTCGAAAAATTTTTCTTTTATCTCTTTTGATGAAAGGTCCAATCCTTTTTTATTTTGCAGAAAAATACCCTCTTGCATCGTCCAATTTTTACCCGCTTCTATCTCCGGCAACATACGCAAATTTTCATCTTTACATCCTATCACATAAACATAACCTCTATCGACTTTTCCTTCACGGTTACACCTGCCCGCCGCTTGAATAATGCTGTCCAAACCCGCGGCAAGCCGTATAGCCGTATCAAAATCCAAATCCACCCCGGCTTCTATCAATTGTGTACTGACGACGCAAACCTTTTTGCCTCCTTTGCACGTTCTATCTAAAGCCGCTTCTATGTCCTTTATCTTATCGGCGCGGTGCTGGGCGCACATATTAGTTGATAAGTAAAACAACTCGATATTCGAACCGCAATTATTGACCGCATCGTATATATCGCGGCACTCACGCTTTGTATTCGTCACAATCAATGCGCTATTTACCGCTTTCAGTTTATCGACGGCAAATTCCGCAATTTCCTGCGCATTTTTAGGGTAATTATCCACAACAATACTAACTCTATTTTCTAGTTCCGGAAAAGGCATGTCGATTACATCCGGGCATGTCGGAAGTGAAAACGATTGATGTTCCTCACAAGGAAGTTGATCAAGGCAAGTAACCGTTGCAGAAGACAGTACAACGGTACACCCGCAAAAGTCGCGTAAAAACATTAAGATTTCATTGAAAATTAAGACACATTTTACTGGTAAAGCTTGAATTTCGTCAAATACAAGTATGCTATCCCGTAGATTGCGGAACCGACGCAAGCCGTTGGTCGCTTTACCACAAAGGTTCTCTAGGAACTGAACCATAGTCGTAAAAACAATAGGATGTTCGTAAACGTCAAATGCGGAATCTTTTTTAGACGCGGTTTCTTCAGAATTTTCTTTGTCTGTATCGTTGACCGCATTTGAATGGCTTTCAAAAACAATCTCCGAATCAAAGTTACCGCCGCGTTGTAAACCGGAGCGGATATTTGATAAGCCTTCGTCGGATTTGTTTTCCCAAAACGCCTCCTTAACGGAATCGAAATCGAATACCTCGCGTATTTTTTGGGCATTCTGTTCTATTACGGAGAGATAAGGCAATACAAATATAATTCGTTTAAAGGAGTGAGCGTTCGCATGTGAAAGCGCGAACCCAAGCGACGCAAATGTCTTACCGCCGCCGGTAGGTACATCCAACTTGTAAATTCCCTTTACGGCGCGACCCTTTTCACGACACTTATAATAAATCTTCGTTCTTATCTCGGTAAGCTTTTTTCTGTTTTCGGGACGGTTAAACTCATCTATTTTACTATCTAACTTTGCCGCAAGCACGGGAAAATTATAATCCGGCTCCGGCGTATACTTAAAACCGTTTTCAACCGTAGTCGCCCCTAGCGCCGCATCAGTTCTGTCCGCATCTATCAAACAGCTATAAAGCAATTTTACCAAAAGTCCGCGTGAAAAATTCTTTCTAAATTCAACGATGGATTTTAGACACTTTTTACCTTCCGGCAAACTGGCACGCAACGCGGCCTTAACCGCACTGTCAATCTTCTCTAATGCTACTGCTATTTCCGCAAAGGCAGCCGGCAATTTTTCTTCAAGCATTTTGCGCAACCCGGCATCGTAACGGCTAATAACATCATCATAATCCGTTCGTTTGCCCAATCGCGTTAAAAACGGCGAATCCCTATCATCTATCATATCGGGCAATCCACCGTGATGTCCCATGATAACTGCTTGAATAATCTGCTTTGATTCGAGTCCGTATTTAACATCCGTGCAGGGATTATAGTTTTTTTCAATAAATTGCGCACCCATCACGGCATGGTCAGGCTTTTCAGTTTTTTTGCCACGTATGCGGTCTTGAAATGCGTTGCAATATTTTCCCATATCATGCAACAGCGCGGCAACCGCCCCCGCATTTCCAAGCCCGAACGGTTCCGCAAACTTTTCCGCAAGCTTCGACGTGTTGCCCAAATGTGTCTCCAACGTCTGCCACTCGCTTATATGTTTTTTATTGTCCGATCGGGCATAAAAAACTTCGTATGGACAATTTCTTTCGGGCATATTTTCGTAACTCCTTTTTTCGTCCGCGTTCGCAAGCGCGTCGATTAATGCGGTATTGTACCGTCAAAGTTATCGGCGGCGGTATCGTCTATATCATTAGGTGTATCGCATAGAGGGTTCGCGTACGGGTCGTCAAAGTTATTATTGACAGTATCGGCGTATGCGTTGGTATCCATACTATTGATAGAATTCGTGTATGCGTCGTCAAGCGTGTCTGCGGCATCGGCGGAGGTACCGTCAAGGGTGGTTGGCGTCAACCTCCGTACCGTCGTCAAGAGTATCGTTAGGAGTGTCGGCAAGAGTACCGTCCGGAACCATATCGGCATCTGCACCGGTTGCTTGTAGGAGGCGGTTTTCCAGTTCCTTGATTATCTCCGCGTGGCGTTTGTCCGTGAAGTCGTAGAAGAAAAACGGGATCATACCTAAAAAACTGCTTGCCGAAGCTATTAAAATCAAGGAAAGGAATACCTTGTTCCGTACCGCGGTGTCGGTCAGGACAAAGTAAGCGTTCTCCAGGTCTTTTCCGACCGTGTTGGCGTCTATGCCGCAATAGGTTTGTAGGATAAACGGCGTCACAAGGGTGGTGCCTATTCCGAATAATGCGATAACCGTCATTCTGAAATTCCCGAAAAAGCCCTCCAAGCGCTCTCCCGACTTGTACTGTTCATAGTCCAACACGTCGGCGTCCATAATCATGGTCACTATAAACAAGCCGTTGTTGATGTTTTGTATGAACACAAATACCAACAAAATAAACGGCTGACCTAAAAATATCAGCATAGGCAACGTCGTTAGAAGGCTGAGCGCGTGGACAAACAACGCCGCCTTTCGTTTCCCGAATTTATTTGCCAATAAGGGGGCTAAAATCATGCCGGGAACGTAGCCTAAGCCGCAAAGTAACGTCGCTATGCCTAAAACGTTGTTGCCGAGCGGCTGTTCCATTTGATAGAGGCAAACCCACGTCATTATGTTAGCCACGCCCCTAAGTGAGCCGAGTACGCCGCTAGATGTTAAAATGAGAAAATATTTATTTTTTAGACATCGTTTTATGCCGTGAGAAAGCTTGACACGTTGCTTAACCTTGTTGTCGACCAACATTCTTTCTTTAGTGCCAAAGACCGACGCAAGCGCCGCGACTAAACCGATTGCGCCCAAAAACGGGAAGGTTATTTGATACACCTTTACCGAGGACATTCCCATAGTCCCCGCGACAAGCACGGCTATAGGCGGCAATATTATTTGCATGAGAGAGGTAAACAGGTTTTGCGTAACGTTGTTGATAGCGTAAAATTTGCCGCGTTCCTTCGTGTTCATCGTCATGACTTGTGACAAGCCGCCCAGTACCGCCGACATCATCGGTTGCGTGAACGCAAGCAATCCGGAAATCACCGCTATCGCAATAAACCGTTGTGTGTATAGGTCTTGCCCCATGTACAGCGCGGGAATATACGCCATAGCCACAAGCAACAACGCGGTTGGAATGGCGAAAACTAAAATTAGAGGCTTAAATTTACCCCATCGCGTGTTGGTGTTGTCTATTATCAAACCGGCAAGCGGCATGCGGATAAGCCCTACAATCGCGACGATTACGCCTATCAGCCAAATGTCCATGGGCAATATGCCGTAAACGCTTGCCGTCAACAGACAGTTAACAGTCGTCGCCGCGTAGTTCATGAACATACCGTTTAAAAGATTGACTCCGTTGCCGCCGACTGCGTGCATCGCAATTTCTTTATAACCTAAGCTGTTTCCTTCGGCAGGCTCTTTCCAGTGGGTTTTTACGTCTTTGATAACGGCGGTTATACCGCCCAACAGCTTGTTCATGAACACTTTCCTCTTAGTTCTTTCGCAGGATTAGGGTGTATTTACGCTGCGGCAAATTCGGTTAATTTCCTCAAAGCCGTTAGTGTCAACACGCCCTAGCGCATACGGACAATTCCAAGTTTTCCCGTACGCCTTTTATTATGGCGGGTGGAAACAATCTTTTGTTTATCCATATAATTTACTTCTTTCAACAGACCGCTTCGGGCGGCAAGTCGGAAACGCAAGGTATTTCCACCGGCAAGGTACCACTTCCGCCGCCGACAACCGCACCGCGCGACTTTATACCTTTAAAGGCAAGCGCCACGGTATTGCCGTTCGGCTCCTTTGTGAAGAAGCTCACCGTCGGAGTTATAATCATAGAGAACGCCATGGATATTACCCCTATCAGAGGGCTTTTTCCTATGCCGCCTTTAAGCACCGCGCCTATGCCGGAAAGACCGCTTGCGGGATACTTGATTCCGAAAACTATCACAAGCGTTAGCGTTATCACTAGCGATGCTACTATAGACGTCCACACGGCGGCTTTGGTTATTTTTTTGCTGTACAACCCCAACACATACGGACCTATAAAGCAACCGGCAAGCACTCCCCACGAAAGGCTCATCATGGTTACGATTGCGTCTATTTGAAGGTATGCAAGCACCGCCGAAATAAGCACGAAAACTATACAGAGTACGCGCATTAGGACGCTCACGTGTTTTTCATTGGCATCCTTTTTAACGAAGCCCTTTACGAAGTCCACGGAAACCGTAGACGCGCTTGTAAGCGAAAGTGCGGATAAAGTGGAGATACTGGCGGAAAGTAAAAGAATGACGATAAGCCCCAGTAGCGCGGCGGGAAGCGCTTGCTTAAGCATTGCGGGTATAAGCTGATCCGAAGCAAGATTTCCCTCAAAGGTAAATCTGCTTATCAGGCTCCCCGTGAAGTAAGCGCCGCCGCCGACTATCAGCGAAAAAACGGTACTTATTACCGTGCCTTGTTTTATTGCGGAAGTGTTTTTAATTGCGTAAAATTTATGAATTGATTGCGGCAATGCCCAAATGCCGAACGATGTCAGCAGTACCATTATAATGACATTGAACAACGGGCTAGATATTAGGTCGGTTCCCGCAGCGGGAATTAGTGCGAATTTGGGGTCGGAATTCAGTGCGGCAAGTCCGCTTTCCCAGTTTACGTTTGAGTTGCCCAGTAATGTAAAAATCATCACCGCTACGCCGACTAGCATAATTATTCCTTGAAAGAGGTCGGAAATCGAAGACGCAAAATAGCCGCCGAAAAATAAATATAAGGCGGAAATTACCGCTAAAATCACTATAGCCCAAATGAAATCCAACCCGAATACGAGGTTGAAAATGTGCGCCAATCCCTGATAAACGGAGGATGAATAAGGTACCAGAAATACGAATATGACAATTGAAACGAGCAATTTAAGCTTAGGAGAACCGTATCGCTTGGCAAAAAAATCCGCCATCGTTTTGGCGTCGAGATTTTGCGACATCGCACGGGTGCGGCGCGCAAGCACCTTCCACGCGACAAACGTCCCGAACACGGCGTTACCGATACCTATCCATATCGCGGCAAGCCCCCAGCTTGAACCGAACTTTCCGGCATAACCGATAAATACCACCGCGGAAAAATACGTCGCGCCGTAGGCAAATGCCGTGAGCCAACCCCCTACGCCACGGTTTGCCAACAAAAAATCGCTTACTGAGGCACTTTTTCTTCGGAAGATTATTGCAATCGTAGCCATCGCAGCCAAATAAACCGCTAAGGTAATGTAGGACGCCGTAAGCCCTGTGGCTCCGGACAGTAAATTAAACATAGAAACTCCTAAGTATGATTACTGGGTGTGGACAATTCGCGGTGATAAAATATTTTCAGGCTATTTTTAAGGATAAAATTGTCTGAAAGCGCAGGGCGTAGCACCGCTACGTAAGAACATTTCAGATGGTTTTAGACTAAAAAGAGCCGGTGGGATTTTCTTGCCTAGCAAGTCGTCACAGCGGATTGTCCATACCCCGATTACTCCGGCGTATCGCAACGCCTTAGGATATATTCTATTTCATATTGCCTCAAATTGCAAGCCTTAATTTATATAACTTGTTATTAGACTATATATTTAATTTTTTTAGACTGCTACTACATAAAAAAATAAATTTTTTTTCTGTTTTTTATTTCTTGTTAGACGTTTAATGCGGCATATCCGCACTACGCGTTTTTGTGTTTAAAGTTGAATAGAGCTGTTTTTTATCCGTGTTGCAGTGTCGCAACTCTGCGCGTTTTGTGCTTGCAGAAAAGAACAACCATAAATGGCGCTAACTTTTATATGTCGCAACTCTATGCATTTTTGTGTTTAGAATGGCTTTTAAACATGGACGTCCATATTACCGTAAGTATCGCGGCAAGCGTCAACGCAAGGAAGGCAATAAGTACGTAGTCCACCCAACGCCCGAAAAAAGCTAACAACAAGCTCATTATTATGCCGGCGGTGAAATTGCCGGCTATAACGGAAAGACCGGATTTCCAAACGGGAAGCCCTGTAAACGCGCCTATAGCGGCGCCAGCCCACGCCCCCGTAAGCGGCAGCGGTATTGCGGTGAAAAGATAAATCGCAATGCACTTTTTTAATTCGGGCGAAAGCTTTTTCTTTTTTTCTTTCAGCGTTGGAACGGCAATATAATTTTCTGCAACGCTCCCGCTTCCCGTCTGCGGTAATGCAACGGGGCTAGTATTATTTCCTTTGAGCACGGCTTTTTTTTGACGCGCGTCAATACCGCTTTCCGCGCGCTCGCCCAGTCGCTTGGTAAGCTTATGACGCTTTAGAATGCTTATAAGCGGTTTTAGCAATAATAAAATTGGAAATACAACTGTAGACGCGCCCGCAACGCATAGCAACATCGCGACGAGCGGATTCACGTCCATGCCGCCGGCAAGTATAACGCCGCCACGTAATTCTATGCCCGGTATCATAGAAACCAAATAAAGAGTTAAATAATTGTTACCGGTAAGCCTTTTAAAAAACTCTACCGCCGCACCCGTCAATACATTCATGCTACGAATATATTCGGAGAATTCCTGCATTATTTCATATTTTTAACGGGTTTTAAAAACAATGTTAGTCGGAAACACCGTTAGCCTTTATCTAAAAAAAGTTTTTATTTTAGATTTAAAAAAAGCCGCTAGCAGAAAATGACTTGCAACCGGAGCGGTAAACGTTGTTCGCTCCGCAGGTTTTAAAAACACCGTTAGTCGGAAACTACGGCTCCGTTGCGGGCGGCATTAAAAATACGCACGTTTTTTGTCAGCACATCGGAATAAGAAAAAGTCTGAAGCGGTACGTCGTCGTCCGGGCATTCGAAGGTGAACACGGACGGATATAAATCCTTGATTTTCCCCGTAAACGTCACAAAGCGGTTGCGTCCCTTATTAATCTTTAAAAGAATACTTATTCCCCTAAGCATTTCAATTCTTTTTATTGTATCCGACAGCTGAAATTTAGATTCGCGCATGTTTTCAATCCTCCCTACTTGCCTTGTGCAAGCCGAACCGCCAGTTATATAGCCGCTACACCGCCCCGCAAAACTTCGCTTACTGAACGCTACAGAACCGAGCTTACATAAGTCGAACTGCATACCCATACCGGAATGTAAATCCGCACTTGCCGCCACAATCAATAGCTTGCATAAGCCGTTGAGTATCCGCCCGTATACCGATAAGGCACACGTACAATGCCACAAGTTATACGGCAAATCCTGCACATACAATCTATGACGAACATTTTTCCAAAGAACTATCGTCGCAAAATATTAACGATTTTACGCCGATATGCCGGATTTGACAATTTAAGGATATCGACAATTCACTGTGACAAAATATTTTCTTGTCAGACAAGCGTCAGCGCAGATTGTCCGCATCCCAATTTAAGGCAATAAAATTGTGCGCCGTTTTAAGGTAAAATATACCTAAACGCAAAGCATAGACGCAAATCCGCGCTCATATACTATATCGACAATAAAGGAGGAAGTCGCATGAACTTTCAATTTGACAAAATAAAATCGGATTGCTTGGTATCCGTCGGCGCACAACAAAGCGTGGTGGAAAGCGTTATTTCAGACAGTATCGCGCACGGAATAGAGCGTATTTTAAGTTTATCGGCGGAAAGCAAGCCCGTTTCCGTCGACGCCGGCAACGGAGAAGCGGTCGTATCCGGCAGAATTAATTTCAAGCTTGTTTATCTCTCCGAAAACGAGCCTAAAAGTGTGGATATTTTCGCTGATTTTTCGGAGCGCATAACCTCCGAACTAATTACGCCGCATTCGAAGCTGTTTGCGGACATGACCATAATCGACAGCGAAGCGGTGCGGGACGGCGTATTTAAAATGCGCGCGGTAGCAGAAACGTCGCTGACCGCCCTCTCCGAAAAGGAGTCCGGCTGTTTGTTCGGAGCAGACGCCGCCGTACATACCAAAAAAACGCGGATTCCCTTGACGAAACACATCGCGTCCGGCACCGCAAACGCGGAGATTACCGACGAACAATCTGTCGGCGCGAACGTGGGTAAAATCCTGCACTTGGACGCACGCTCCATAGTCTCCTCCGCAAAAGCCGGCGACGGCGTAATTTTGGTAACCGGTGACGTAGCGTTTACCGTGCTATACTACGCGTCCGAAGCCGTGAATTCCCTAAACTTCCGCGTTCCGTTCGGGGAGGAAATCCGCGCGGAAGGCGTCAGCCTTACCGACATCGTGTCCGCCAAAGCAAGTATCGCGGGTGCACGCATTATCATTACCGGTGATGAGGACGACAACATAATTAAGGTCGCCGCCGACCTGCGGCTCCGCGCGGACGCGTTCATGTCGTACGAAGAAGAGGTGGTGCTGGACGGTTTCTCTCTCAAAAAAGAACTCGATTTCGAACGCGGTGAGCTTAAGCTTGAAAGCTTCGGGGGCATGAACTATTATTCCGACCGCGTTTCCGGTATCGCCGCCCTCGGCGACGGACGCGCCGCCGCACGCGATATAGCCGGCATAGTAGGCGCACGCAATAACCTTGCAAGCGTTGTCCCCGGCGACGAAGGCGTTACCTTCGAAGGCTTGGTGACGGCGGCGGTTATTTACACCGACGAGAACGGTCTTAACTCCGTGCAACTCGAGGTCCCCTACTCCCTCAATTTCGCCGCCAAAAACATGAGTCCCTCCTCTCTACTTAAGGCGGAAGCCATCGTTCTCTCCGCAGAAGCACGCGTAAAACGCGACCGCGAAATCGAAGTGTCGGCGGATATCGCACTTAAAACTGACTCATACGATGAAAAAACATTCGAATGCGTTATGTCCGCTTCCGAAGGTGCCGATAAACCGCAAAATAATTCCGCGATCAGCGTCTATATCACCTCCCAAGGCGAAAGTATCTGGGATGCCGTGAAAGCTCTCTCCGCTCTCCCCGACGATATAATCGCACAAAACCCTAATCTCTCCATCCCCTTTAAAGGCGGCGAAAAAATCATTTACTTCCGTAGCCTCGCCTCCGAAGTGGGCTGAGCCGCTGTTCTTTTGCTACACGGCAAAAGAATGCTCTAGCTCTTTCTTGCACGCGCAAGAAAGAACCAAAGAAGCGCGCAAGCGTAATGCTTTCCCTGATAATCTGAAAAAGCGCGGCTGGCACAAGTAACCTTGTTGCCGGCCGCGCTTTTTAAATTTATTAGTGTTAAGATGTCAGATTACGGGTCTCAGATTGTCTATTTGCTTTTTAACGCACTGCCGCTTTTACGTGGCGCAAGGCCTTTTCTACGGCAAGCTTAAAATATGCGTCGTCATGGGGACGGAAGTCGAAACCCTCCGTATTGTTGTAGCGTTGCACAAAATAGGCACGCGCACCGATTAACTCCTTGCCGATCTCGCCGATGTC
>JAITPR010000041.1 GCA_031289315.1 Clostridiaceae bacterium
TGTCACCTTGAGCGAAGTCGAAAGGTCCCCAGTATCGGAGCTGCAAGCCTTTCCGTCTACGGCGAAGCCCCCGTTCCGCACAAATGTATTCACACAAACTTTAACATTTAGCCAAACAATCGAAAGCTTCAACTGCTAAAAATAAACACGTCCTCCGCATAATCGCGGAGGATGTGTTTATAAGTTGTGTTAATAGGATATTGCCTTGCCGGCGGACGGATTTTTGCGCCCCTTCGCCGGTTTGTTTATAAGTTATGTTAATAGGATATTTATCCATTTCCGGCATTTTGCATTGAACCGTTAATATTCCTTTTACCCAGCACCAACAATTGACAGTGAGCCAAAACCTTGATATTAAGCCAAAATGCCAACACCGGTATTGAGCCGGAAGTTTCGAGGAGCGGACGCGGTAAGAGAAATGAGGAACGCTTGTCGATTAAACGACTTCGGCGGCGGCTAAAATTGCGCGCATTTCTTCAATGTCCTTGTCCATTATGGCGTACATTTCATTGACGCGTGCTTCGTCGCGGTCCGTGCCGTGTAATGCCACACAGCCGTGCAAGACATTGTTGCAGGATACGCAGGAAAGCTGTATATAGGGTGCGTACTTCATTGAGCCGGTCATGAACACGTCCTTGACGGGTTCGTCAAATACCACGCGGGAGCCGTCCACTAAGCCTATGTTGGAAAGCGCGACGAGGGGGTTGTTGAAAACCTTGAGCATGGTGGCGCGTGCGACGGGATAGGGCAAAATAAACGACGCAAACCTCAAAAGAGCAAGCCCTTGAAGCCCCGGATATGAGGATTTATTTTTATTCATCTGCTCCGCCATTTTTTTAACGGCGGTTACGATGTCCTCATCGGGCGGGTTTTCGGTTTGACATATGACCTTTGAAACGAAGTTTGTCAAGCCCTTGGTCTGTTTTTCCTTTAAATAGCGGCGCAAATCGACAATGCAGTCCAACTCAAGCGGTACATTTTTGTCGGCAGAAATTACGCGCGCCGTGGCTCGCGAATAAATGGTCAAGAAAACGTCGTTAAAGGTGCAGCCGTACAGCTTTCCGAAATCACGCATCGTTTTGAAATCCGTCGCGTCGTAGTCATGCAACACGAAGCGCGGAGAGGCGTAAATGCTTTTTTCATACGGGAAACCGTTTTTCTCGGTATTCTTTTGCCCATAGTTGAGCATTAGCGCGGATTTTATTTTATCCTGTAATTTAAAATTTTTATAAAGTTGTTTGAACGCGCGGCTTCCGCTTCTATACGGATCCTTATAGCGCGGGTCCGTCGCAAGATTTTCATAGCAACGCGACAGAAGATACAGCATTTCCTTTAGGTTGTTGCCGTCGAACAACATGTGATTTATTAAAAAGCAGATATTGTCGTGGTCGTCGCCCCTAAAAACGGCTATTTTTATTTGAGGACCTTTTTCTTCCTCTATTTTGTTCGCTAAAAAATTCATCATTTCACGTTGTGAACCGCTTTCGACGATTTGAAACATTGCGTCTAAATTAAAGGACTGCTTCACCCAATTCGCACGTAAAAGACCGGCTCTGTACTTGCAGGTGAAGATTGGAAAAATGTCGATTAATTGTAAAAAAGATTGCTTAAATCTGTCGATGTCAAGCCTCCCCCGAAGCTCGACGATTACATGCATCATATGGTCGTTGTAGGTTTCAAAAAACTTCTGCACGGTGTCCCACATTTCAGCTTTATATTTTTTGGGCATAAAAACTCCTTGCGCTCCCCCTTGGCTACGCATACTATATCTATACCACAGAACGGCACGGTTGTCAAGCACTAATTTTTATTTTTTTTTATTTTTGTCGCCTAAAAATTTTATTTAAATAAAATTTTTAACGTGCGACGTACGTAAGGTTTTTTTAACGGCGTTTTTTATAGCCGACAATTCAAAATTACGAGTTGCGCGTTCTTAAAAGTTTTTATAAAAACCGGAAAACCCTTGAAATGTCGGTGAGTATGTGTTATGATTATCCTAATCTAGTTATTATAAGCAGTATAGCCGCGAATGCACGGAGCTTTGCTAAGCGGCACAAGGGCGCATGAGGCGGTATGACTTGTAACGAAGATTAATTGCACGCGGATTATTGCGGGTTTCGCGGTTATATACGGAAGAGGAACGGTACATGGGATATTTTGCACATACCGATAGGGACAAGAACGGGATTAAGCTTAAAGAAGACGAGCCTTTGAGCGGTCACCTTTTGCGTACCGCGGAAACGGCGGAGGGCTTTGCGGATAAATTCGGATACGGGGCGTGGGGCTATCTTGCGGGGATTTTTCATGACATAGGCAAATATCAAAAGAGTTTTCAAGACAAGCTGGCGGGAAAAATTTGCGACGTGGAGCATTCCGGCTGCGGCGCGGCGGAACTGTTAGCGCTAAATAAAGCGGCGTTCGCGCCAAATAAAAATCCTTTGGCGGCGGCAATTTTAGCGTATTGCGTTGCGGGACATCACGGCGGCTTGCCTAACGGCGGCGCGGATGCTAGTACCGCGGAAGCCTCCACGCTTGCGGGGCGCGTCAAGCGTACGTTCGAGGATTTTTCCGCCTATAAGCGCGATTTTTCCGACGCGGCAAGGCTTTTGTCGGAGTTGCGGTTGAATCCGTCTATGGTGCCGGCGGTGCCGCATGCGTCAAAGGAAGAATGGAAACGGTTTGCCGTCCGGCTTGCGCACCTTGCGCGTATGCTGTATTCCTGCCTTGTCGACGCGGATTTTATAGAAACGGAGCGGTATTTTGACGGAGAAAAGACGCGCGCCGTAACCGCCGATTTTAAAGACGTTCTACTGCGGTTGAGAGAGAAAGAAGACTACTTTGCGGCGCGTGAGCCGAAGAACGAAAAGCAAGCGTACTTATATTTGAAGCGCGCGGAGATTTTGAAGCAATGCCGGGAAAAGGCCGCGTGCCTTAAGGGGCTGTATTCCTTGACGGTACCGACCGGCGGCGGCAAAACGCTTTCTTCCATGTCGTTTGCCGTCGAACACTTACTTAAACACGGAATGGACCGCATAATTTATGTCATTCCGTATACGTCGATAGTGGAACAAACGGCTACGACTTTTAAGGACATTTTCGGGAAGGACGTCGTTTTAGAACACCACTGCAACTTCGATTTCGGCGACGCAGACGACGAACAAAACAGCTTTCGCGTACAAAGGCTTGCCTCCGAAAATTGGGATGCTCCGATTATAGTCACCACAAATGTGCAGTTCTTTGAGTCATTTTATGCAAATAAAAGCTCTAAATGCAGAAAACTGCACAACGTGGCGAACAGCGTTATTATCTTCGACGAAGCGCAGGTGTTGCCGCTTAAGTTTTTAAAGCCTTGCCTTTCCTTGATTGACCTGCTTGTTAAGGACTACGGTTGCACCGCCCTTTTGATGACGGCGACACAGCCGTGTTTCTCCTCGGCTCGGAAGTTAAAATTCTTCGGTTCGGCAACGGAGCTTATAGACGGATACGAAAAGCTTTATCAGGATTTTCGCCGTACGCGCGTTGAATTTATCGGCAAAAAAACCGATGAAGAGATAGCCGGAATGGTAAGCCGTGAGGAGCAAGCTTTATTGATTGTAAATACAAAAGCGCACGCTAGAGAAATGTATCTGCGGCTAAGTGCGTGCTTTGGCGAAGACGTACTCTATCATTTAAGCACTAACATGGTGCCGGAACACCGCCGCGCCGTATTGAAAACGGTATGCGACAGACTGGAAGCCGGCTTGCCGTGCGTCGTCGTGTCCACCAACCTCATCGAATGCGGCGTAGACGTAGGGTTTAAAAGTGTTTACCGCAGTCTTGCCGGCATAGATTCCGTAATACAATCCGCCGGACGCTGTAACCGCGACTGGAAAGCTGAGTGCGGAAGCGTGTATGTCTTTAAAGCGGACAGTCCTTTTGAGGTAAAGCAGGGGGAAATGCTTGTTGCGCAAGGGGTGTCGGAGCAGGTTGCCGGCAAGTACGGCGACGACATAATCAGCCCGGAAGCGGTCACCGCCTACTTCAAAACGCTTTACGACATAAGAGGTGACGAAACCGACAATTGTATGATTGAAGACAATTTCTGTTTTTATAAGGACTGCACGGTGAAATTCGAATTTGCTACCTGCGCCGCAGACTTCAAACTGATTGAAGAAAAAGGTGTAGACGTTATTATTCCCTATTGCGACGACGCATACGGGCTTATCGACCGTTTGAAATTCGGCAATTGTCCGTTGAGCGTAAAGCGAAAGCTACAAGGCTATACCGTGAACGTATATGAAAGGGACGCACAAAAATTGCTTTCGGCGGGTGCAATCCGGCAAGTAGGAAACGAAAAGACTGGACTTGTTTTTGTTCTCACCACGCTTAGGGCGGGAGATAGAGTTTTTTACAGCAAAGCGTACGGCTTAGATGCGACGGAAGCGGATAAAACGGATGCATTTTTTTCTTGATACAAACAAAAAATGCTTGCGTAAAAAGAAATGAACGGCAATTCGACTTGTTTAAATGTGTCTGCGGCATATATAAAGCGTCGTTTTTGTCAACAAAGGAGGAACATATTATGGGCTATGGAATAAAGCTCCGCGTTTGGGGCAACTATGCGTTGTTCTCACGCCCGGAACTGAAGGTGGAGCGCGTCACGTACGACGTAATGACGCCGTCCGCGGCACGCGGGATACTAGATTCCGTTTACTGGCATCCCGGATTGACGTGGGTTGTAGATAAAATTCATGTTTTAAAACCGCTTAAATTCGAGAACATACGCCGCAACGAGGTGAACGACAAGATTTCACCTCAAAAGGCTATGGGGGCGGCGGAAAGAAACGACGGCGACGGATTGGAAATATTCGCAACCGAGTCGCGCAGTCAACGCGCGGCGCTTGTGTTGAAGGACGTTGAATACGTAATTGAAGCCCACTTTGTTTGCAATAAAAACGAGGAAAACAGCGACGAAAAGAAGCATTATAACATTGCGCTGCGCCGCATGCGTCGGGGGGAATGCTTCAAGCAACCGTGTTTCGGCACGCGGGAGTTTTCGGCGTTTTTTGAGCTTATAGAGGGTGATGTTCCTAAGAGCGAATTAACCGGTGAGGTCGATTTAGGCTACATGCTTTATGATATGGAGTTCAAAAATAAACCCGATAAGGATGGTGCTGTTGTATACTCCAACGACGCCGACCCAGTTTTTTTCCGTCCTAAAATGGTGGACGGAGTTATCGACGTTGCCGAATGGTATAAAAAGGAGGCGTTTAGATGATTTTAGACGATTTAGCGCGGTACTACGACATTTTAGCGGCGGACGAGGATTCGGGAGTCGCTCCGCTCGGATATTCTTGGAAGGATGTTCCGAACCTTGCCCTAATTTCCAAAGACGGTGAACTTATTGGTATTATTCCCAATAAGCGCACGATTAAGACCGGCAAAAAAGAAATTGAAAAACCTCGGTCGGAGCTGTTGCCGGAACGCGTCATAAGGTCCAGCGGTGTAAGCGCCAATTTTCTTGCCGATAACGGGAAATATATGTTCGGCTTGAAGGTGGCGGACAAGGACGGCGAAAAGGTCATAGAAACCGATACAAAATATTTCGAGGCTTTCAAAAAACTGAATACCGATATGCTTAGCGGCGCGGATGGCATTTGCGCAACCGCCTTATTGAGATTTCTAGAAAAATGGAACCCGGCGGAAAATACGGAAAATCCGCTGATAAAAGCCGTTCAAGACGAGTTGGGAAGTAACTTTCTTTTCTGTGCAGACACATGGTCGGACAAAACCAACAATGACGAAGAAATACGTCGTATATGGGATACCAAACCCTCTTCACAAGAAATTACAGAATTGCAGTGTTCCGTATGCGGAGAGGTTTTGCCGATAGCAAAATTGCACAATGCCATAAATGGTGTAAAGGACGCGCAAAGTAGCGGCGCGGCATTGGTGTCGTTTAATAACGATTCGTTTGAGTCCTATAACAAAAAACAAAGCCATAACGCCGCCGTGTCGGAAAAGGTGATGTTCAAATACACCACGGCACTGAATAGGTTGCTCAAGAAAGAATATCGTCAATGCATACAAATAGGCGACGCGACTACGGTGTTTTGGGCGGAAACCGCCGAAGCCGACTACATGAGCGTGCAAATGTTGTTCGGCAATATTTCCGACGAGGACAGACCGGACGATGTGGAAAAAATACAAAATGAAATTTCAGCATCGTTGGAAGCAATAAAAAACGGAATAAAACCCGATTTATCCGCGTTCAAGGTAAGGGAGGACACGAAGTTTTATATATTCGGACTCTCTCCCAACGCCAGCCGGTTGTCGCTTCGATTCTATTCTAAATCCACATTCGGCGACTTTTTCAAGAACGTCGCGCGGCACTACGCCGATATGGAGATTGTCGGAGCGACCGACAGAATATTTAAGCAGGTTCCACTTTGGCGTATAGTCGCGGAAACGGTGTCGCCTAAATCGTCGGACAAAAAACCCAACCCGGTTTTGTCCGGCGCTTTGATGAGGTCGATACTGTTCGGAAGCGACTATCCGGAAACCCTGCTTGCGGCAATCGTAAACAGGGTAAAAAAAGACGGGGATAAACCCGTCAATCACGTACGCGCGGCTGTAATAAAGGCGTGTATCAATAGAAAAAACAAAACCTTAAAACTAAAGGAGGATATAACGGTGAGTTTAAACGAAAATGCAACGGATCAAGCATATGTATTGGGACGCCTGTTCGCGGTTCTTGAAACGGTGCAACAGAGAGCAATCGGCAACGTCAATGCGACAATAAAGGATAGGTTCTTTTCTTCGGCGTGTGCTACGCCGGCGTCGGTCTATCCGTCGCTATTGAAGCTAGCTCAATCGCATCTTTCCAAACTTGAAAAAAGCGGATATTGGGAGAAGCTTATTTCGGAGTTGTTAGGAAAAATGCAAGAAATAACATTTCCAAATCAACTCGATTTGGAGGCGCAAGGCAAATTTATAATCGGATATTACCATCAGCATGCAGTTCTATATGCTAAGAAGAACCCCGATAAACCTGAAAACGAAGCTTCAGATGATACAAATAATGTCGACGCGCCTCAATAGTCGCAACAAACTAAACCCATACGGAGGAAAATAAAATGAGTGAAACAATAAAAAACAGATACGAATTTGTGGTGCTTTTTGACATCGAAAACGGCAATCCTAACGGCGACCCCGACGCTGGAAATCTTCCGCGCGTCGATTCGGAAACCAGTCACGGTATAGTTACCGACGTCTGCGTAAAGCGTAAAATAAGAAATTACGTGGAGCTTGTGAAAAACGACGAAGAATACTACAACATTCTTATAAAACAGGATGACTTGCTTAATTCAAAGTTTAAAAAAGCTTATGAAGCCTCCGGTCTTAAAACCGGTCAAAAAGGCAAGGACAAAAGAAGCGTTCAAAGCGCACGTGAATTTATGTGTAAAAATTATTATGACGTGCGTACGTTCGGTGCGGTTATGAGTACCGGTGATGACCCGTGCGGAATTGTGCGCGGTCCCGTACAGATTAACTTCGCACGTAGCATAGACCCCGTATTTATTCAGGAGATTACCATTACGCGCATAGCCGTTACCAATGAAAAGGACGCGGGAAAGGACAATGAAATGGGACGAAAACACGTTGTCCCGTACGCGCTTTATAAAACGGAGGGCTATGTGTCCGCGCTTCTTGCACAGAAAGTAACCGGCTTTAACGAGGATGACTTGGAGCTGCTTTGGGAGGCGGTTATCAACATGTTCGAACACGACCATTCGGCGGCGCGCGGCAAGATGACGGTAAGAAGACTGATAGTTTTCAAACATGATGCGCCGTTGGGAAATGCTCCCGCACACAAGCTGTTTGACGCTATTTCCGTTGAGCGCAAGGACAAAACAAAGCCCGCGCGCGCTTATACCGATTACCAAATAACCGTAGATATGGATAACGTTCCCGCCGGCGTAACCGTTCAAGAGAAACTGTAATGAATGCGGAAGTCAAGATTCAATTGCGCGCCGTGCAGCACTTTGTTTACTGTAAGCGGCAGTGGGGACTTATACATATTGAAAGCCAATGGGCAGAAAATGACAGCGTTGTGTTGGGCAATCTTACGCATTCGCTAGTTAATGACCCGTTTTTTAACGAAAAACGCCGTGATAAACATATTTCGCGCAGCGTTCCCGTCTATTCGGATACGTACGGAATTTACGGTGTGGCGGATTGCGTGGAATTTGTCCGCTGTTCGGAGAACGCGGAGGGCGCGGAAATTCCGGGAAAGGACGGCAGGTTTCGCATAACCGTCGTGGAATATAAAAAAAGCAAAAACAAACACTTTGTGCAGGCATCCTTTGCGGATATTATGCAGGTTACCGGGCAAGTCATCTGTCTTGAAGAGATGTTCGGTATTCCGATTGACGCGTATATCTACTTTGCCGATGTGAAGCAACGGTTTGCAGTAGACGTTTCTCCCGAAAATAAGAGGCGGTTTTTGACCTTTGTTGACGAGGTGCGGCGGTTTACCTACGATGGCATGGTGCCTCCGCGCGAAGTAGGACAAGTGTGTACGGGTTGCTCAATGTCCGATTACTGTATGCCGAAAGCAAAAGCGAAAAGGGGCGGGTTTAAGACAAAGCTTGCCGAACTTTTGCGCGACGACAACCCGTGATGCTATGAAAAAATTATTAAATACGCTGTATATAGTCACTCCCGAATGCTACTTATCGCTTGACGGGAACAACATAGTCCAGCTTGTCGAGGGCAAGGAAAATTTTCGTATGCCTTTCGTCAATCTGGAAAGGATAGTCTGTTTCAATTTCTTAGGCGTGAGTCCGGCGCTCATGGAAAAATGTGCCGCCGAAAATATCTCCTTGAATTTTATGTCGCCTTACGGGAAGTTTTTGGCAAGCATTACCGGACCGACAAAGGGAAACGTTACGCTTAGGCGCTCCCAATACCGTATCGCCGATGACGCTTCCGCCGCCTTGAACGTCGCTAAAAATATGGTTGCCGCAAAGCTGAAGAATTCCGCATACGTACTCTGCCGCGCTATACGCGACTACGGCGAACGCATCGATACCGCACGGCTTGAAAGTACTGCGAAGCTTTTAAAAAGCAATATTCAAACGGCTTTTAATTCCCCTTCCGCAGACGTGTTGCGCGGAATTGAGGGCGAAAGCGCGCGTATGTATTTTATGGCGTTCGACGATATGATTTTAAATATGAGTCCGCTGTTCCGCTTCAACGGGCGCGAACGCCGTCCACCTACGGATAACGTCAATGCCATGCTGTCGTTTATGTATACCATATTGGCGTTGGAGATTAAATCCGCGTTGGAGTGCGTGGGGCTTGACCCGTATGTGGGTTTCTATCATACGGATAGGTCCGGACGGTATTCTTTGGCGCTGGATATGATAGAGGAGCTACGCGCGCCCGTTGCGGATAGGTTTGTGCTGTCGCTAATCAACATGAAACAAGTCAAGGAGGACGACTTTTTGCAAAAAGAAGGCGGCGCCGTGCTCATGACGGACGACGGACGTAAGAAGATTTTGCAAGCATGGCAAAAGAAAAAAGATGAGGTAATAGAACATCCTCATATAAACGAAAAAATCAAAATCGGGCTTATTCCGTACGTACAAGCACAGCTGATGGCTAACTATGTGCGCGGCGATACCGATGAATATTTAGCATATCTGAAATAAACCTAAAACCTTGCAAACATATGTTTACATATATAAAATAATATATTAAACTGTTTGTATTTGCGAATAAAACAAAAAAAGAGGTCGTTATGTTCGTCTTGATTACTTACGACGTCGCGGTGACTACGGATGACGGCAAAAAACGTCTTCGCGCTATTAGCCGCGAATGTCAAAACTATGGGCAAAGAGTGCAGAATTCAGTCTTCGAATGCATTTTGCAATATAGTACATATAAAACGCTGCAAAAGAAATTGCTGAGTATTATGGATAAGTCGGCGGATAGCTTGCGCTTCTATGTTTTGGGAAACAGCTATAAGGAAAAAGTTGAGCACTACGGCGCTAAACCCGGGTACGACCCCGAAGGTCCGTTGATAATTTAACGCGGATAGCTTGGCTGCTACGTCCATAAGGAAAAGGCTGAACACTACGGCGCTAAACCCGGGTATGAACCCGAATCCGTTGATAATTTAACGGAGTGGTAGGAATGGCGCCGTGCGGTTGGAAATGTTTTTAACACCGCCGTACGTGTCCATGGCAAGTGCAAAGAGGGCGCCATTGTGCGTTCTGAATATCAATACTGAATACGCGTCCACAGTCATACGCAAGGAGGTTGTCCCCATACTCTCATAATGTTTGCACGTTAAACTCCTCGTAAAAGGAGGTCGCTATGCGTGATACCCGTTTGGATTTGTCCTATGCGGAAAAATCCTTGACCGGTAAAATGATAACATAAGCCAAAGGAGGTTACTTCTGTACTGTTTATAATGCCTGCCGTACACATTCAAATCCACGTCAAAGGAGATGCTATGTGTATAATACCGTTTGAGTTTTTCCTATAAGGAAAAATCCTTGACCGGTAAAACGATAATATCAGCCAATTGCTTGAATGTATGCAAGCAAAAGAGGTTTTTAGAAGATTTGCAATCTGCCTTTATAATCGGTGTTTGCGAACCTCCGGTAAACATAGGTTTTGGTGCCTATAAATAAAAATCTCAAACTTAAAACTTTAAAAACCATGTTGTTTTTATTTGAAAACAATAGGTATAGTCCGCTTCGTTTGATAAGCGTCCTCTTAAAACATTTGTTTACAGTCGCGCTTCATACGAAGCGCGGGGGTTGAAACGGGATAAGGATAAATAAACCTCTCCCGCGTCGCCGTCGCGCTTCATACGAAGCGCGGGGGTTGAAACTCCTGATAATCAGGCAAACTTTCTTGCACAAATTTGTCGCGCTTCATACGAAGCGCGGGGGTTGAAACTTCTTCCGTCTAATACAGAGGTCGGCTTAGTAAACGTCGCGCTTCATACGAAGCGCGGGGGTTGAAACGATATACTAAGCGTTGATATGTAGTCAAAAACACGTCGCGCTTCATACGAAGCGCGGGGGTTGAAACGGCGTAATGGCTTACCGCGGCGTTCAAATCGCTTGTCGCGCTTCATACGAAGCGCGGGGGTTGAAACGCCGCCGTTAAAGCTATGGTTAATCATCGCATAAGTCGCGCTTCATACGAAGCGCGGGGGTTGAAACTTAATCCGTATACGACAACCTATACGCTCGCCCTGTCGCGCTTCATACGAAGCGCGGGGGTTGAAACGCTCTTGCTTACAAGAGGCTTTATGTTGTTTAAGTCGCGCTTCATACGAAGCGCGGGGGTTGAAACTGTGTTAGTGTTGTAGCTTTGCTCTCAGATAAAAGTCGCGATTCATTCGAAGCGCGGGGGTATAAACGACGATACCACATATCAGCCGGAGAGGATTATGTGTCGCGCTTCATACGAAGCGCGGGGGTTGAAACTATGCTCACCGACAACGCAGACACGTATACAGAGGTCGCGCTTCATACGAAGCGCGGGGGTTGAAACATCGTATTGCACGGACTTTCCGAACAACTCTAAAGTCGCGCTTCATACGAAGCGCGGGGGTTGAAACGAACACCCCGCGATCTATAAGACTTGTCAGGAACGTCGCGCTTCATACGAAGCGCGGGGGTTGAAACGCACATTTTTAGTGAGTCCGAAAAGCCCGACACGTCGCGCTTCATACGAAGCGCGGGGGTTGAAACTCTTTAAGTCGCCGCTCGCGCCCGCGTCGGGGTCGTCGCGCTTCATACGAAGCGCGGGGGTTGAAACCGCAAAATAGTCGCTAAAACAATCCGTTGCGAAGTCGCGCTTCATACGAAGCGCGGGGGTTGAAACCGAGATTTCAACGTTGGACTTGCCCAAAATATCCGTCGCGCTTCATACGAAGCGCGGGGGTTGAAACCGCGTATTACCGCCGCGTAAAAAATCACTCTCGGTCGCGCTTCATACGAAGCGCGGGGGTTGAAACTCAATCCGGCAAGTGATATTAAAATAAAAAGCAAGTCGCGCTTCATACGAAGCGCGGGGGTTGAAACTCAATCCGGCAAGTGATATTAAAATAAAAAGCAAGTCGCGCTTCATACGAAGCGCGGGGGTTGAAACTCCGTCATAGCATGGAGTGACCTCGG
>JAITPR010000058.1 GCA_031289315.1 Clostridiaceae bacterium
GCGCACCCGAACAATGCCTTACCTCTCTTCTTCCAACCAGGCGATGCCATAGTCGCGGGCTTCGCCAAATCATTAGCATTGCCGTAGGCAGTGGCTTCCCCCCGATGTCATCTTGAGCGAAGCGTAAGCGAAGTCGAAAGATCCCCTTATAGGTGCCTACCCCCTTACGTCACTTCCCCATGCAACGCGCATAAAGCTGTTGTAGGTTATGACGTCGCAACGGAAGCCGTCCACGTCACTTCCCCATGCAACGCGCATACAGCAGGGCAACGGTAGCATTGCCGTAGGCAGTGGCTTCCCCCGTAGGAGTGACCTCCTCTCAACTCTCCCTGAATTTTCTTCTCCTAAACAGCACTATCAACACCAACAGCACTATCAGCAACAAGACCAGCGCGCCACCCAACGCATACCACGCCCACGCGGGCAACGACGTCATTTGATACGTCACGGTAATGGTTTGCGCGGAGCCGTTCCCGGTCAACTCCAAATCGAATTCGGACTGTCCCGCAGCGGCGCTTACTTCCACGCCGTTCAGCTTAACGCTTTTGATTTTATAACCGCTTTCGCACTTTATCGTAGCGGTTTTGGTTTCTAAATAAATTATTGATGCGTCCACGTCCACGGAACCGCCGCCGTTTTTAGCGACGAGTATTTCGTTTACGGCAAGCTTAAACACCGCCGTAAACAGCACGTTTTCCGTTGTCGTGACGCTTATGGAGGCGGTTGTCGCGTACACCTGTCCGGCTTCGTTAAGCCAATGCACGAACTCATACCCGGGCTTAGGACGCGCGGTAATCGTCTTAATTTTACCTGCGGCAATCTCACCCACGCCGGCTACGTCGCCCATAGCGGGATTACATTCGGCATCCACGCGCACCGTAGCGGTACCGCCGGTTCCCGCGTTATCGGACGCGATTTCGATAGCCGCCGCCACGGTCAAGTCTGCAGTTATGCGGTACGAATACGTAAACAGATAGGCGTTCGTCGACTCACCGTTTATAATCCAGTAATTGAATTTATAGCCGGCGTTCACGGTGACGGAGAACAGCAGCACCTCGTCGTAATCGGCGGCAAAGGTAAAGCTGTTGACGCCGTTCGGTTCCAAGCTCTTGTTATCCGCGGCAATCATGTACGCGCTGCCGTTGAGGACGGTGACGCGGAAAATCATCTTCCTTGCCACGGGTATCAGCACGGAATTTTCGGAAACGGTAAACGTATAATCAAGGAAGTCGCTTGCCGTAGGTATCCCCGTATTTGGAGTACCGTCGGAGTTGGCGTAGTACCACCCAACGAACATATATCCGGGAGCGGTACGCGCGCGCGCCGATATTACGGTACCGCGTTCGAAGCTGCCGGTTTCGCGTTTCGGAATGCCGGCCTCATACAGCCCGTAATCGGATATCCCGTCCGAAGAAATCAGCGTCACGGTATAATACGTATTTTCCGCGGCTTCCATTTTTTTGAATTCGGCGGTAAGCGTGACGGCTTCCTCGACGGTAAAGCTATAGTTAGCGCTCAACAAATAGACGGCGGGTTTATCGGGGTCGGCGGTTTTATAAATCCAGCGGACGAACTCATACCCGTCGCGCGGCAAAGCCCTTATTTCGACGTTGGCGTTAAAGCCGTACGACCGCGTGCCGGAATTAAGCACGGTTCCCTTGTCGGTATCCTCCGATTTAATGGTAACGTTAAACACAACGCGGTCAAACCACACGTTAACGGTTTCGCTCACAACGCCGACTTCGCGGTTCATGCGGTAAAGCCTATAGTTAACGCGCGTACCGTCGGGTCGTATTTCCGTACTTATATCCTCGGACACGGCGGTAAAATAAACCATTATATCCGAGCTTACTATCTTAGCGCTACGGAAGGCATAGCCCTCATACACTCTCAAATAGAATACGGCTTCGTCGCCCTCCGCGAAATCTAAGCTGTAAATCTGTGCGGTATTATAGCCGCCCGCGCCGTTCGCATACGGCACACTGCCGGCGATTTTCCCGGAGGGGGAATCCAACGCCACGGTAATCGTATGCATCGGTTCGAAAGTGGCTTTCAATGTAATATTACGGTCGACGACAAATTCACAGGTATAAACGCCTTTCGCGTCGCCCGTCCACCCTTCCGAAACCGGTATAAATTTGGTGGTGTTATCGGCGGAATTATTATACCACGCGGCGAATTTATATCCTTTAACCGCGCTTACGGTAATTTTAGCGGTTTCGCCCTTTATGTAGCTAACCTTTCCGTTTTCGATTTTATATGTCGCGTAGCGCGAATCCACCGACAGCGCAAGCGAATACATACGCGGCATGAAGCTAGCCGTAATGTTGTTAACGCCCTGCTTTGCATAGATAACTCCGTCGGTAGTTTCGATACTCATAGTGCCGTAGTAGTCATCCGCAAACGGTACAAAGTCCACGGAGATAGCCACTTGGTTCGGCAATCTCAACGTACAATAGCTTACGTAGCTTCCGCCGTCGATAAGCACGCATTCCTGTCTTTTGGCGGCTATGCGTACCTGTTGTTCGTCGCCGCTAAGACCGGCTAACGTCTTCAAAAACTCACCGTAATTCGGTATCAAATATCCGTACAATTGCGAATCCGCGGTAATTCCGGTCACGGTACCGTCAAAAAGCGCGTTGCCCAAAAGGTAATCCACGCCGTATTCGGCATTCAAGAAGCGGATTTCGCCGGGGCCGTTTACATAAAATCTTTGGTCCCACAGCCGTTTAAACTGTGCTATAAGCTTAAAGTTTTTGGCGGAGTCGTTCAAGAATATCTCAAATTCCGCGGGCGTCGTAGAAACGGGTATCAGCTCTCTGCCGCTATTGGTTTCTTTAATCCAGCCCATGAACACGAACATAGGACCGTCGCCTATATCCAGCGGAATTGCGGAAATCCGCAGTGTTTCGCCCATATGCGCGGAAAGCGTAAAGCGTTGTCCGCCGTTGTCCGCCTTACCCGTGTACAAATATTCCAGCCCGTAGCCTATCCTAAGCACCGAAATCGAGCCGTACCTGCCCTCAAGTTCTCCGCCGCCTATGCATTCGATGTCAAGCTCTATCGCGCAGGGTAGAGCCTCCCAAATAATCTCCATAAAGAGGTATCTGTTTTCGTTCTCGTCGGCGGACACCGCACCCCACGGCGTAGTATACGTCGGGTTGCCGGCGGCGGCGGCGGCAATTATTTCCGACACCCTCAAATAGAAGGTTCCCGTGTCGTTGTTAGGACCTACAAGCGCGGCAAAATTCGCCACGCTCACGCCGCCTATTTTCAGACCCACCGCGCGGTACACGTTCGACATACTGGCGACGTCGCCGTTGTAGGTTTCAAAGGTAAACTGCATTTCGCTGTCATACTTAAACGAGCCGTAG
The DNA here is from genome assembly GCA_031289315.1 of Clostridiaceae bacterium. GTDB lineage: Bacteria > Bacillota > Clostridia > Christensenellales > CAG-917 > JAITEJ01. Next base: position 3,375 of record JAITPR010000058.1, read on the forward strand.
AAATAGTTATTCGAGACCTCTCCGGGCTTATTTGTTTCGTCGAAGTCGCCGGGATTTGCCGTCACCGACAGGAAGCCCTTGTACAGCCCCGCCGCAACGTCCGAAAACGCGTATCTTTCAAAGGATAGCAGGTAGTTGGGGCTGTCCGCCATGTATTCGAAAACCACGTCCTGCCGCAGATTTTTTATGGTAACGGTTTGAGTTGCAACGTCGTAATCGACGCCCAATCTTCCGTCCGGCACAATGTTATTGAGGTCGTTGGCGGTGCCGTCGCGCAGGTACGCCACGGTAAGCGAATACCCCACCGGTGTCACAAACGGTATTCTTATATTACTGCCGTCCGCCACGGATATAACGGTGCGGTCGGGAGCGCCTATAACGGCTTCCTCGTCCAGCGTCATGCCGGGGAGCGACGCAAGCGTAAGCCTTACCACGGTGGAATTGCTTCCCGTCGTGCCGTCGTAATTGCGCACGAAGTCGGGCGCGTATCCGAACATGGACTCCGAAACGCCGGCATTCCCGTCGAACGCCCAAATATCTTTAAAGTTCCACCCCTTGTACGAGGAGAACAGCGTCACGCCCTGCACCGAAATCGCCATGGCGTTTCTCACCTCCGGCGTGGACAACGGATAAGGCTCAAACTGCGTGCCTATATTGCCGTACGCGCCGTGATAGCTACTTGTAAGCTCATAATTCAATCCGACGGGATTAACGCCCAAAAGACCGCCTACGGGAATGCCCGTCGCGGAAATTTTTCCGTTAAAATAACTTCCGATAATGCTAAACTTATACGCCGGTGTCGTAAGCACGTCGCCGACAAGTCCGCCTATATGGTTGTACCCGGTGCCGATCGTAGCCTTGCTAACCGTGGCTATGGAATACGAATTAATAATCTCAAAATCGTTGTACTCCGACCACGCCAAGCCTACCAGTCCGGACAGCTCCGACACGCCGGTAACCGCTCCGGATACGCGCGTCAATTCTACTCTGCCGCCGAATGCCGCGCCCACAAGCCCGCCCACATAATTCGTTCCGTTGACGATGGCGTTCTCTACGGAAATTCCGTAAAATGTAGTGTTTTCCGCTATACCCGCCAATGCGCCCGCCAAACTACTTGCCGGAATATCGCCGATATTCGCGGCGGCGCGGCTTATCGTAAACGCCCTAAGCGTCAGGTTGCGTATCTCAGCATTCATAACATTGCTGAACAGCCCCGCGTAATTCTCCGTATATGAATATAAATTAAGCCCCACAATGGAGTGATATCCACCATCAAAAACGAAATCATACGCCGGCGTCCCTTCGGAGCCTATCGGCGTAACATTAATAACGTCGAGCAAGTATATATCCGTCGTAAGCGTAATCGTTACGGTACTCGCGTGCGTCGTGGTAAGCGTATCGTTTAAATACCTCAAGAACCGCGCGCCCTTTTGACCTTCACTTATGCCCAGCTCCAAATAATCCGTAGACAACGTGGTTGCATAGTCGACTTGTTCGGCGGCGTACGCCGTTCCCCGGCTTCCGTTCCCGTTGCTTCCGCTTCCGTACTCCCCGTACGCGCCGCTTCCGTATCCCGCGTCCGTGAACACCGAAAATGCCGTCGCCGCAAACGCGACCACCGCTACAATCAATATTGCAATATGTATATGTCTATGTTTCATAAGCCCTCCGACGCCGCCAATGCGACATCCTTTAGCAAATTGTTTTAATTTCCCCCGCCCCGCTTCGCGGTGCAGTTGTTTTGATTCGGTTTTATTTTATTCTCGTTCCTTTTGGTCGCCCAAAAAGAACCGAAAAACCACAAGCGTAACGCTTAACCCTGTTTTTTGCGGAAACCTCTGTCACCTTGAGCAGACCGCTTTCTTTAACCCACCATCAATAGGAGCGCAGTCGTTTGTCCTGTCACCTTGAGCAGACCGCTTTCTTTAACCCACCATCAATAGGAGCGCAATCATTTGTCCTGTCACCTTGAGCAGACCGCGAATGCGGTCGTCGTCGAAAGGTCCCCTTATGGGTGCGCTAACTCTTACGTCACTTCCCCATGCAACGCGCATACAGCATTCCACAGAATATTCATGCAACGCGCCCACGAAACAACGCACATAAAGTGTGCAACGGTACATTGCCGTAGGCACCTACTTTTCCGAATGCGACTTTCCTTATCCGTCCCCAATAGGAACGCACCTTAGTTATCTCCCTAAACCTCGTCCTCACACTCTTTTTTCCTACTCATCTTACCCTCTCCTAGCCTTTTTACAACTTTTTCCCTTAAAATTACCCTAAATCCAACATACCGCTTGAAATCCGTCGAATACTGTGTTATAATGTAGAAAGTTTTGGAGGAACTGTGGAAGCGACATCGAAAAAATTAATCTTGCTGTTCGTCTTTGACAAGATGGCTACTCCGCTAGCGAAGGACACCGTTCTTGATTTAGTGGCGCAAGACAACCAATGGCTTACATATATCGAGTGTCAGCAGCTTTTAGACGAGTTGCTAGACACCTATTTGCTTTTCGCCAAAAAGACCAATGACAAATCCTATTATTCCATAACCGGTGACGGTCGCGAATGTCTTGCCAACTTTTACACGCGGATACCCTCCTCACTTCGCGACGAAATAACGCGGTACACGCGCGAAAACCGTCTTCAGTACCGCAAAAAACAGGAGTACTTCAGCGATTACCAAAAGAATCCGGACGGCACCTACACGGTCATATTAAAAATCACGGACGGCGGCAATATCGTCATGGAATTGAAGCTTGCCGTTCCCAACCGCAGAGCCGCCAACCGAATTTATAACAATTGGGTCAACAAAGCGGCTCAAGCGTACGGTCTTTTATACGAAACGATAATCGACTAGCCGCCCGTTGCACTTAGCTACGAAACCAATATCCGCCTAGCCCAACCCGGCGCGACACTACACTAAATAATAACCGTCTAGCCGCCCATTGCACTAGCTACGAAACCAATATTGCCCGAAAACGCGGTTTATCTGCCGTTTTGCAACAATTAACTGTCAATACAAATGGGAATGCTCTCATTGCGAAAGTTGGAATTACTTTTCGCAGAAGCTTGAAGCTCCATTTTCAAGCTACGAAACCAATACTGCCTAACCACGCGGTTTATCATACCGTTTTGCTACGATTAACATCGGTACAAATGGAAATGCGCTCATTGCGAAAGCTGGAATCACGTTTCCAAAAGGAGAATACTATATGCCGTCTTTCAGAACCAGAGGGACCTGCTCCCGTGAAATCATATTCACCGTTGACAACAACGTTTTAACCGACTTAAAATTCATAGGCGGTTGCTCCGGCAACCTGCAAGCTATTGCGCGGCTTTCCATAGGTCGCGACATAGACGAAATAATCGACGTCATGAAGAACATACGTTGCCGCAACAATACTTCTTGTCCCGATCAGCTTGCCAAGGCTCTAATTGACTACAAGGAAAAGCTCACTAAGGTCAAGACGCGCGCTTCGGCAACTCCCGTCATTCCTCCCGACAACGAACCCCCCACAGAATAATTCGGCATTCGCCCCATTTTAATAAGATGTAGCGAACCTCTACGGGATAATTCGCCCAAAACAGGCGCCTTCTTTTGTTGCCTCCTTATGGGTGGGTGCGTTCACAATAGGGGTACGCGATACAATGCGACGCAATGCCCCCATCTTCCGCACTAACATCATCTTGATATTGCTAACGTCCCCCAATAGGCACGTTTTCTTTAAGTGTCCCCCAATAGGTGTGGATTTTTTTCCTGTCACCTTGAGCAGACCGTTTTCTTTATCCCACCCTTTATGGGAGCGCAGTCATTTGTCCTGTCACCTTGAGCAGACCGCTTTCTTTATCCCACCCTTTATAGGAGCGCAGTCATGTGTCCTGTCACCTTGAGCAGACCGCGAATGCGGTCGTCGTCGAAAGGTCCCCTTATAGGTGCGCTAACTCTTTAGTCACTTCCCCCTGCAACGCGCATACAGCATTTCCACGGAACATTCACGCAACGCGCATAAGCATTCCACGGAATATTCACACAACGCGCATAAAGTGTGCAACGATACATTGCCGTAGGCACTTCTCCAAATGCGGGGGCTATTGCCGCAGACGTAAAAGCCTTACATCTACGTTCAACCTTACATCTGCGCGAAGCGACATCACCGCGATAGCACGATAATATCACCTATCACCGTGATAGCCATAGTGACACCATTTTACTTTATGTCTTATTATAAAGGAATACCCACCCTAATGTCAATACATAAAACCAATAAACATGTAGGAAATATTTGTTTTAAACTAAAAAAAGCGCGCTTACGCGCGCGCGACCCACTTAAAAATCCCCTCCACCCACTGTCACCCCAATAGGAGCGTTTTTTTATCTCGCCCCATAGGTGAGGCTTTTACACGACTGTCACCCGATAGGTGCAGTCATTTGTCCTGTCACCTTGAGCAGACCGCGAATGCGGTCGTCGTCGAAAGGTCCCCTTATGGGTGCGCTAACTCTTACGTCACTTCCCCCTGCAACGCGCATACAGCATTCCACGAAACAACGCATACAGCATTCCACGGAATATTCACACAACGCTCATACAGCATTCCACGAAACAACGTGCATACAGCTGTACACGGTACATTGCCGTGACACCTACTTCTCCAAATGCGGGGGCTATTGCCGTAGACGCAAAAGCCGTATATCTCGTTCAACATTACATCTGCGCGAAAAGCATTCCGCTTCACCCCCTGTGCGCCTTTTTGGACTGTCCCCATTCACTAACCCCCTTTTCGGCACGCCATTTACGGCGTGCCGAATCCTTTTTATCCGCATGGTTTTTCTCCCCACATAAGTGCAATTCGACACAACCATACCCCCAAAAATCCACTTTCTACGGGCAAAAATCAATTGCCACGGGAACGTCGCTTTCCTCATAAATGAAGCCGGATGCCACCGCATCAACGGCATCATTATACAGCGCGTTGTCACCGGCTTTTCGTATCATCATACCGGTATCGCTGTAAGTTCTTTTCAATTCGGCACTTAACTGCTCAAAAACAATCATATTAAAGCCTCCTTAGGTTATCATTGACATTATCTACATCTTATTCCGGATATTCCATTGACGAAATCGGCTTTATGTGGTCGGCAAAAACAATCCAATTCGTTGCATTTTTATATGCCGTAACGGACGCGTCCGGCACATAAATTTTGAGTTGTCTGTTAATAGACGTCGGGAACGCGTTGGTACCCACCAATGTCGGCGGCACAACCGAATAGAACACTATTTCTCTCAAACACGCCACATTACTGCCGGTGTTAAAAGCAAACTGCCCTATGCTAATTACCCCGCTGTAAAACACCAGCCGCCCGGACAATCCGGAAGAGTTGTAAAAGGCATTCGACTCTATATTCGTAATCGTATCCGGAAAAACGAAGGTTTTTTTATCTACATCGCTGTAAAAAGTCGCGCTTTTTATAGTCGTAATGCCGGCGGGAAAAATGACCGTTTTCAGCCCCGTACACTTGTAAAACGCATATGCGCCTCCGGAGGGTTCGTTATTCAACAAGGTGTGCGGCAGTGTAAGACTTGTCAGGTTCACGTTTGAGTAAAAGCCGCACGGCTCCAAACACGTGACGCTTTCGCCTATATAGGCGTAGCGTAGCGCGTCGCGGCAGCTCTGATAGGTTGCGCCGATTGCGCTACTGGTTTGCTCGTAATTTCCGGCACTGGTTACGCCGTGACCCAGTCTATAAATGCCCGTAGACTGCACGATAATCTCGTAGTCGCCGTATGCGGCGTAGGCATGCGTAATCACCAAATCTTCGCCGGCGGAAATCTCCTGCACATCGCCGCCGTCACCCCAATCCACGCTAACGGTATCGGAAGCGGCTTTTCTTACGACTAGCGGAAGTGCGGCGGAAGCCGTCTGTGTTTTGGCGTTTATTGACACAAATAAATGCGTTTTTTTATCGGTAGGCACGTATATGGCTCCGATATCCTTATCACCTATCACGTTGTTTAGCGACACATTCCACCCTTTAAACTCTAGTTCCGGATTAGTAGCGGTACGCTGCACGTCGCGGGCACGAGCCGGCGGAGTTGCACTTCCTCCAATGGCTACGTTTTGCGACACGCACACTTCCCTTCCCGATTCTGGGTCGCGAAAAAAGAATCGCACTATCGGCAAGCTTCGCGTCACATCCGCGCCTATTCTTTCCACGGCGGACGCATAGCCGCTAAACGGCTCTCCGTCTTCAATAGCTACGCAGTTTCCCCGCACGGCTTCTTTAATATCGTTTTTAATGTCAATCAACATTCCCAGCTTTTCAGTTACAGTTCCCATAGTTAAACCCCCGTTTCGCGCAAAAGCGGCATTGCTCCGCCTGCGACTTTCTTACCGTCGTTTTTAATCTCGTGCCAAAAATAGCATGTGATTTTACGCGTATTCACTGTTCCGCTCTGAAACGGATTTTCAAAAACTTCCGAAACATTCATCATATTTCTTCCTCTCCTATGCCTATAAGCTCCGTCATGATTTCGCCTATGCCGGCAAGCTCACTCTCTAGCGCGCTGATTCTGTTTTCCATGTCGCTTGACGCCTCTTCTCCGCCGGAGGTCACGAAACCGATTTCCGGCAAAATCCCCTTATACGTCCACGCGGGTTCCGCCTCCACGGGAACGAACACGGGTACGGACGCTTTGGTTTCCGCATATCTGTTTCCGCCTCCCGGCACCGGTTTGCGCGCGGAAAAGTTCACTTCCACGCCGCTTCCGTCCGCGGCATTGGTATCCGTTTCCCAACCGTTCGATATGTAAACCCACTTTTTTTCGCCGGCATAGGTCATGCGTTGACGGTTTGCCTGCGTTTCGCCTTGAAACACGCGCTTTAAGACAATGAACACGGTATCCGCTGCGGCTATTTTTTTGCCTACGGCATTTTCCACCGTCAAGCGATACTCTGCGTTACCGACGGCTCCTTGAAACAAGCGGTCAACACCGCTTCCGTTTTGCACCCGCTCCAGACTCCCGTCCGCACGGTACACTAAATCAATAATTGTTTTTCTCATATCGCTCCTTTATAGCTTAATGGCTTCTTTTTTTGGCTCTTTAAACAACCGGCTTTTCTCATGTGGCTCATTTTTTTGCGGCTCCTTGAACCGAATAGCTTTTCTCATTATGGCTCCTTTTTTGGGGCGTGCTTACCCGCTTAAATACACGGCGCTTGTGATATCCTTATACTTATTTGTCGGCGCACAATTTCGGCATTCGGATAAAAAGCGTTTCTCCTTAATGTATCATACAGTTTACGGCAAAAACGGTAAGAACACGGACGGCAAAACGCGCCTTTTTATTTACGGCGTCATTCTACACCCGATATGTTGAAATTTCAAGTTTTGATGACACAAATTTTTGAAAAATTTTTATCAAAGAGGCTTAAATCCCAGTAAATAACTTGCGAAAATAAATTTTTCGGTGAGAAAAAAAATAAATTAAAACCGGTGGAAAATAAAACCGCCGCATATAAAAATGGCATGGACACTCCGCCGTGACGACTTGCTTTCCAAAAAAATATTTTGTCACCGCGAATTGTCCGCACCCTAAAAAAGAAAATCTTCGTGCAGAAAAATAATTTGAAATCGGCACCGCGCGTACACTTAACTAACTCTTAACTCTTGCGGTATAAATCAAAACGCCGCGTACTAACCGCGTACGCTTAACCAACTCTTAACTCTTGCGGTATAACTCAAAAATACAGCGCACTAACCGCGTACACTTAACTAACTCTTACCTCTTACGGTATAGCTCAAAAATACAGCGCGTCAGACGCATTCTTTTAGCCTCATAGACGTTTTTGCCGTTCTCGTATATTATCGGCTCATCGCGGTATTCGCAATTTTGGCAAGTCTTACCGCTAAGGAGTTGATACGGGCAATGCGCCAAGCTCATCAGCGGCACGCCCTCCGCGAAAAGCCGCGAAGCGGCTTTGCCGTCTATATCGCGTACCGTCTTATCTCTGCCGTACAACACAGTGCTAGAGGCTTTATCTTTATCGTACGTAGCGTGGGTGACCTTAGATTTACCGTCCGTAGCGTATATAGTTTTATCTTTGGCGCCTATATCATGGGCGGCTTTATCGCTGTCATTCGCAACTTTAATTTTCGGCGCAAAATCTATTTCAAAAGCATTTAAACCATCATAAAAGTCGGTTTTTACGCTCATATCGGCTATGTTAACCGCATTTAAGCGTCTTGCGCCCTCGTTTAAAAGTTCCGTATCAGCAGGTGAAACCTCTGCGCCGGACAACACCGCAAATGCATCGCCGAACATCGACGCCGCCCTAGAATTTGCTATATTAAGCCCTCTGCCCGCCACATACGGAAGGCAGTTTTCACGCGCAAACTCCACCGCTCCGGCGTTTTCCGCGTAAATTCCGATAGACGGAATGCCGTTTTTAGGCGCAAACTCCACCGCTCCGGCGCTCTCCGCGTAAATCCCGACAGGTGTTTTTAAATCCGCATAATTCCCGACAGTGGCTTTTAAATCCGAGAAAATTTCGGAAAGCCGCACAAAATCCTTGCCGCAAAGTATGCGCGGAAACGCAAGAAATACGCGCGTTTTTCCGCATGCGTAAGCCCTTTTGGCGAACTCCGCAATGTCCTCCGCCGCATACATTTTGGGCTTGTACACCGTGATTACAGTGCCGTTTTCAAACGTTTTCTCACGGTGGACGGGGGAATTTTGGTCGGTGTTCGGCGTATTTACGGGCGGTTCCGATTGGAGGGCGGCAAGGTTGTGGGCGGCGTATAGCGGTCTGTTTTTGCGTTCAACGGGGTGGCGTCCGTTTATGATATTTTCTTCTAATTCCGCAGTAACGCGCCGTCTTAACTCGTTTAAACTCTGTTTCGGTATGAAAATGTCGTTATCGGCGACTGTTTCAAATGCGACCGGTTCAAATCGACTGTTCCCGGTACGCGACAAGCACCCTATTACGTATTGGCTATCCGACGGCGCGCTCACCGCTTTTTGAGGCAAATATTCACTTTCGGCATACGCGGAAAATCCGTCCGCCTCCACCGTCAACGCAATGGGAAATCCCGTCCTTGCCGTCAACGAAAATTTAACCGCCGTCTTCCTTTCATAGGCGTTAAGATCGCCGTTTCTGGCGGCATCCGTCGTCAAATTAAGCTCGTCTTCGGCGCGCACTCCGGCGCTCACGGGTATGATATATCTATCCGCAGAAACCACTTTTTCCGCCGCTTTTTCCGAAAAAAGCTTAGTTTCTACACCACTTTTATTTCCGTCTTTTGGAGCATTTTCACGGCTGTTTTTATAGCTATTTTGGGGATTATTTACGCCTTGCGGAACATATTTGTTTGCAATACCGTCCGTCACGGCCGTTTCAAAACATCTTTTATCGGCGTTTTCACGGCTGTTTTTTGGGTTGTTGACGCTTTGCAGATTGGCGTCTAAAGCTACTTTTTCAACGCCGGTTACGTCCGACCCGCCGACCTCTAAGCCGTCGCGAGTAATTTTAAAGCCGTCCCCCTTGACTATTTCGTGAAAGCTTTCCACCTCGGCAAAGGCGTATCCGCTTCGCTTAAACACCCTTAAAACCCTTCCCACGCGCTCCCCCGTATGGCTCTGCACATGCGGAAACATTATATTTTCCGCACCGTTTTCAAAGGCATAGCCTTGCGTAAAGTCGCCCCTATTATAGGCGCGTTTGAGCCTTGAAAGGGTCTTATCGCATTCAAAATTTACGTCATTATCGCCCCCGTTACAAGCGGATTTTAGCCTTGAATTGGTATTGCTAAATTCAATATTTGCGCCTTTTTTGCCCTTATTTTTGTTAAAATTATTGCCTTCTGTATCCGCGTCGACGGCATGCCGGTATGCCAAAACCGCTTCCGCCGCGTATTCCTTTCTGCGCGCGCGTCCCTCAATTTTTAGCGCGGAAACGCCCGCCTCGCAAAGCTTTTTGATTTTAGAAATCATGCACAAATCCGCCGTAGACAAGAAATAACCGCGTTTTTCCACGCTTCCCAAACGGACGGTATACGGCAAACGGCAAAGCTGCAAGCAGGAACCTAAGTTGCCGGACGCTCCCCTTTCGATGTCCGCGCTCAATAAACACGCTCCGGAAAAGCACACGCACAGCGCACCGTGCGCAAAAACTTCCGTTTCCAAACCCGCTTCGGAAATAGATTTTATGTCTTCTAGTAGGATTTCGCGGGCTAATATATCATTATTTTTGCCGTTTTCGGGGATAGATTTTATGTCTTCTAACAGCGTTTCGCGGGCTAATATCTCATTATTTTTACTATTTTCGGAAATAGATTTTATGTCTTCTAGTAGGGTTTCGCGGGCAAGTACCACCCTGTCCGCGCCTAATTTTCTGAAAAACCGCGCGGCAAACGCCGTGGAAACTCCGGCTTGCGTACTTATGTGGATAGGCAGATTGGGTGCAAATTCGTTTAATAGCGACACCACACCTATGTCGGCGGCTATAACTCCGTCGACGCCGGCTTCCGCCAAACGCTGTACGATTGCTCTTACTGCCTCTAAATCGCGCTCAAAAATCATGGTGTTTAGCGCGACATAAAGCCGCACACCGAAAAATCGGCATAATTTAATCGCTTCCGACAGCTCTTGAGGGTCGAAATTCCCGACTTTTCCGCGCGCATTGAAGCTTTTCAGCCCAAGGTAAACGGCGTCCGCACCAAATGCGACCGCTCGTTCAAGCATGGCGAAGTTACCCGCCGGCGCTAAAATTTCAGGTTTTTTATTTTGCTCCATACAATTCCGAAAGAATATTTTTGTGTTGAGTGCGGACACGCGTACATATGCACGCGCGTATGCGCGTGGGCTTGCGTAGGCGCGCGTCATTTTATATAAGTGCGCGGAAATCACCCGCTTTTGAGAGGAACGCATGGGCGCGTTGCTTTCGGCGAAGCCGCCGCTTTCGCGGAATGCTTTATACGCGTTGCATGGAGGCATGGCGCAAAAGTTGAAGCACCTATTCCGGGGACCTTTGTCTCGCCTCTCTGCGACCTACCGCGGTAGGTCGGGTAAATTGCATTCGCAATTTAGCGGCTCGGTCGACACGGAAGCATCTTAATACTTCCGGCTCAAGGTGACATCTAAATAAAACGCACCCATTGGTGACAGGATAAATAACCCGCTCCTATTGGGGAACAGGATAAATAAAACGCACCCTTTAGTGACAGTTGGGGAATTCCGCTTCTATTGTGCTGTTTACTGCGCGCAGATTTTATGCATATATGCGTGTTTACTTAGTGCGCGCCACCGCTTTCGGCGAAGCCACCGCATTTATGACGAGGGTTACGGATAGTTTTTATTCGGTTGGGGGGGCGGCGGAGTAGAGCTTGGCGGCGATGAGGCAATTGCGCAAGGCTTGCAGCCCTGCCTCGGTGGCAAGCTTCGCGTCATCGATATTGTCATATACGGCGACGACCGCGCGCAACGCAATTATTTCATCCGGCGAATACAGCAAATCCGTTATGCGCGCCAAATCCGTTTCCAAACCCGTAAACCAAAGATTGTTCAATCTGTTCAGCTCGGCTTCCGCGGCGACGACTATTTTCGTATAGTCCCCGGTGCCGCTTTTTGCCCACGCCTCCACGTCGCTTTTGAGCGTCGCCAAATCCTTTGAGTTGCTTGCGTAAGCCGCCTTCAAATCCCTTAGCATGGACGAGTAGCGCGCGGTGATGGTTAACACCTGCGATGTGGTGAGCAGCTCCGCCGGAGCCGGATAAACCGTTAGCGGCGTGGACAACTGCCACTCCGTGCCGCTGCCGAACGCCAACGCCAGATTTACCCACGTCCAAAATTCCACGTACCCGGCAATGAGATTGTTTCTGTCGGCGGAACCGTTGATTTTGGCGAAGTAGCGCGCCAACTCACCCTTGAAATCGGCTTTAGAAAGCGCGCCCCCGTTGGCTTCAACGTCGGCAATCGCCAGTAAAATTTTGGCGACGGCGACCTGCGAAAACTCCGGCTCAACGGTTTTTTCTTGCTCGGCGACAAGTATGTCTACGGAAAATTCGTCTACACCAAAGTACGCCGCCGCATAAACGCTCTTAAGCAGTAGCGGCAAAATATCAAAGTTTTCATAGAAAAGCTTGAGCGCTTTGGCGTAACCGTCGCCCGTCGTGTTCAGCCCCATAAGCGTGTTCAGCCACGAAGCCACGTTGCCGTTGTTCAAGACCGCCGTAAGCGGTTCCACGCAAATTCCCAACGCCTCCGAAACGTCGCGGAACTCCTCTCCGCCCAAATCGGCGCCTATTTCCTTTGCCGCCAATCCGAAGCTTTTTATAATTTGCACCGCCTCCGCACTGTTTTCAAAGTCGGCGTTTATCAGCGTTTCGCCGTCAATGTCGGAGTCGCCTAAAACTCTTTCCACCACTTTACCGGTCTTAAATGAGAATATTAACAGCTTTTTGACGGTTTCGCGGTTGGAAGAAAGCGTCTGCGCACCGGCTTTGAAATCGGGTGCGTTAAACGTTTCGTTCAAGGATTTTAGGGTGATATTTAAATCGTCTATGCCGTTTGCCATCTCGAAAAACTTGTATGACGGCACGGAATTTATCTTGTTTTTTATGAACCTTTCGGCTTGCAATTTCAGCGCGTCACGCCAAACGGCGGAGGGCGCGTCCAAATCTAAGGCGCTTCCGATAGCGGTTTTAAGCGTCGCCGCTAAGATGACAAGGTACGCGTCGCTTGCGTCCTCTTCTGTGACATTCTCAAGCTCCGCGACATAGTCCTTTAGCGCGGCTTCGGCAGCGTCCGCTTGAGCCTTGTACTCCGCGTAAGCTCCCTCTAAGCCCGACTCCTTAACCCTTGCTTCGGCTTCCTTATAGTATTTGAGCAGGTTGTTCGCCATAACACTGCTCACGGGAACGGCGGGTTTTCTGTCCGGCACGCCCTCGTAGGTATTGTCCACGCTTTTAAGGTACGCTAGCTTGGCGTCGTAATCCTTGCCGGGAAAATCGGTCTTAGTGTCGGCAATCCGCGCCTCAATGCCAAGCCGGTAGACGACCAAGTTTTTATAGAGCGCATAACGCGTATTCGCGTCTAAAGCGGCGTTCACGTCCGAAACTGCCTCCGCTAACGCGGTTTCCGCGTCGTTTACCGCCGTGTCAAACGCGACCAAGGTAAGCTCCGCCAAATCCTCCGGCACAATGTCGTAGCCCTCCAAAACACGGATAAAATCTATCCCGTCCGTGCGATCCAACGGGTCAAGCGCGAAGTTTTTCGCCGCTTCGGCTTCCAATAAGCCGGAAAAATAATTTATTTTCGACGTTTGGAAATAGGCATCCGCGCCCGTTCGCACAGCAAAACGACGGACGGAACGGCGGCTGACGTAGTAGTCAAGCTCGTTTGAAATCGAAGCGGCGTCGGCTACGGACAGTCCCGGCGTCCAACCCTCTCCGCCCAAGCTCAACAGCGCGGCTTCAAATCTGTTTACCGCTTCCGCGCGTTCTCTGGCTTCGGTTTCGTCGACCTCTTCGCCGGGTTTGTCAACACATGCGGAAAGCATCGCGATGGATAAGATTATCATCAACGCGACGGTTAAAATTTTTATAAACAAGCTTCTTTTTTTCATATCGGTTCCGTTTTTTTTCTATTTTCTTTATTATTGCCGTGCGCACGTATACGCGCACGGAGGGCATGTCCGTTAAAACGCTGAAATCCGTCTTTGATTGCCGCGCGTGCGTATACGCGCACATACGGATTAAGCGGATCGGGCGAAAAACCGAAGGTTTTTATACCGGCTATTATTAAACTTTTAATTCCTTGATTTTAATGGTATAGTCGCGTGGATACCATAAAATAACCGGGAGCAGCGCCGTTACCGCAAGCACCGGCAACGATACGCTTAAGGCGGAAATGAGGTTGAATTCATAGCCGTAATACAATCCAAATAGCAACACTCCGTCCGTGACGCTCTTCACCATGGCGGCGGCAAGCGGCAATGCCACGACAAATGCCGCGACCGACGTCAACACCTGCGCGACCAGTTCCGACACGAATAACTGCAATTTGCTCATGCCCGAAGACAAAAATTGAGAACGCGCACGCCTATTTTCGGAGCGATTCAAAACGACGTTCATAACCACGCCCAACACCGCCGCCGCCGCTACCGTAGCACTCAACGCGTTAATAAAGGTCAACATTTGCGCTATCGCGGCGTTGCCGTTCGCGTCGATTTCCTTTAGGGTGAGGACGTACCAACCTCTATCGGCGTACTCCGCACGCAAGCGGTTTACCGTCACGTTAGGATCACCGGACACGGTTAGCCACGCGGAGTCGTACTCCTGCGTGCCGAACGCACGCGCTAGCTCCGCCGGATTGCAAAGCACGTACCGTCCCACGTAAAAGTTCGACCGAATAAAGCCCGCAACGGTGAAATCCGCGCTCTTGCCGACGTACTTAACGGTAACCGTATCGCCCGTTTCGTAGCCGTAAGCCATGTGATAGCTGTAATCTAAAATGACCGAATTTGCATTTAATCCGTTTAAAACATCGGTAACAATGCCGCTATCCGTTATATATTCGAAACTAAACAGCTCCTTTGAGTCCTCTCCCGAAACGCCTATTATGTGGATAAGTCCGCTGCTCTCCCCCGCAATTTCACCCTCACGCCAGAAAATCGGCACGGCGGAAGCTACTCCCTCCGTTTCCCGCAGTTCGGCGGTAAGTGCGGCATCGGATGCGCGCAAGCCTTTGATAACCACACTGTTCGCTGCCTCCCCCGCATAGCTCCCGAAGTGCGCGGCGGTAACCGCGCCCGCGGCAACAAACAGCATCGCCACCGCCATGCCCGCCGCCGAAAGCCCGACAATTATGTGTCCCGAACGCGCCCGTACCGCCGTCAATCCGCCAACGGACGCGGCATAGGACAACGGTTCGCACACGCCTTTTTTAACATTTTTTCCGCTCTTGCCAGCGAAGGTTTTCCCCGCCATCGCGCGCGTCAATGCGCCTGCTTTATCCCGGAGGGGGGGAGAGCAAATTTCCAAGGTTTTCCCCGCCATCGCGCGCGTCAATGCGCCTGAAACCGCTCCGCCTAAAAGCTTCAAAACAAGCGGTGCCGCAAGAACGGCGACTACAAGCCATAAAATAAGCGCTATAAACCCCGCGTACGGTCTTGCCGTATTTGAAAGAAGTTCCGTGAGAAATGCCGCAATCGCCAACAAAACCGCCGCTAAAAGCGGTATCGGATTGAATTTTGCACTGCCGCCGCGACTTAAATCCGCGCTTTCCTTTATCGGTTTGCGCACGGAATAAAGCACCGGGAACAGCCCCGCCGATACCGTCAACACGACGCCTATGAAAAACGCGACGGCGTAATTTGACGCGTCCGCTCCCGATGTACGCGCCGCCCCGAAGGAAACGTAAAACAATAATCTGAAAACGCCCTCCGCAAGGGCAAGCCCGATAAGCGACGCTACCGCCGCTAGCACGGAGTTTTCAATTAAAAAAATCTCAAGCAACTGCCCCGTGTCCGCGCCCGACGATTTCAGCTTCGAAACATAGCCGGAACGCCCCTTGAAGGTCAACGCGAACAGAAAAACTACGATTGCCGCCGCAAGAAACAACGCCGCTACCCCCGCTACCGTCACCGGCGCGGAAAATAACGCCGAATTGCTCTCTAGGTCGGCAAGGTTGACGGCGCGCTCGGCTATCATCCCCGCGTACACACCGCTGGCGTTTATCGCCGCAACCGCGGCATCCGCGTCCGTTCCGCCTTTGAGCTTCACGTATATCCGGTTATAAAGCCCCCCCGCCGCGTAGTCCGAAAAATAACTTGCCGCCAAAAAGTCCGGAACCGCCACCGTTTCAAAGCCCGCGCGCCCGTCAAACCATCCGCCGCTCTTGGCAATAGCGCCCACAAACAACCGCCTGTCCTTGCCCATTACGGACAAAATGAAACCGTCGCCGACCTTGAGTCCGCGCCCGGCGGCAAAGCTTTCCGAAATCACCGCGTCGTCGTCACGCATCTGATATGCGAACGGATTTGTGTACTCAATACTTTGCACGCGCTCCAAATCGGACTTGCCTACGCCGACTACGCGAACGTACTCGTCCTCCGCAAGTCCGTAAAATTCCAACACTCCCACCGCGTATTCGATGTCCGTAACCGCGCTTAAATCCTTCGCCGCGGTTATGCGTGAGTCACCCGCACCGTACGAAATCACAATGTCGCTGTCGCCTGAAAACAATGTTTCTATGTCGTAAAGGTAATTGTAAACCGCTTGCTTGTAAGAAAGTACCGCAAAAATTAGCGTCACCGCAAAGGCGACTGCCAATATCTGCGCCGCCAGTTTCAACGGCTTTTCTATTAAGTTCCTTATCGCAAGCTTGAACATTTGTGTTTTTTTGGGGGGGAGTTACGTTCTTTCTTGCCGGCAAGAAAGAACCCAAGAACCGCAAGCGTAAAGCTTGAGCTTCTGTTCTTTTTGCTACGCGGCAAAAAGAACCAAAAAACGCGCAAGCGTGACGCTTGACCCTGTTTTTTGCGGAAACCTTTGCCGCCTTGCG
>JAITPR010000003.1 GCA_031289315.1 Clostridiaceae bacterium
TCTTTTTAGTCTAAAACCGTCTGAAATACTCGTACGTAGCGGTGCTACGTCCTGTGCTTTCAGACAATTTTATCCTTAAAAATAGCCTAAAAATATTTTATCCCCTCGAATTGTCCACACCCATAAAAAGTTTATTATAGCCAACTTGAAAATTTTATTATAAAAGACTTAAAAAGGCTTGACACGGGTCTTAAATAAGAATATACTTACGCCATAATTGTTAACGTTGTTAATAATTTCTTAGTTAAATTATGTGACGAGCAAATATTTGCGTGTAAAAATTTTTTAAGTGAAAATTATTATACGTAATAATGTTTATTCGTGGATTATTCGTAATAAGAACGGCGTAAGACTACGGCGGAGCGTGGGGACAAAACAAGGACGTTTTGCCCACTAAGACCGCCAACAGCGTAAGACTACGGCGGAGCATAGGGGCGAAACAAGGATGTTTTGACCGGTTCCGTCAAGCAAAAGAGAAAGGTAAATTACTGCGGCTTAGATGTCGCGGATAAAATAAAAACTTTCGGAGGTAATATAAATGGCAAGCGACTCGGTAAGAAAGCTAATAGAATCGTGTAAGCTGATAATGGAATTGGTAAAACCGCAAAAAGTGGTGTTGCAAAACCGTCCGTATGCGGAATTTTTGCTTACGGGTATTTTGATTGATGTCGGCGAAGACGGTTTGCGCGCAAAAGATTTGGCGGAGAAGACCTCCCTAAGCGCGCCGTCACTCAGTAGATTGCTGAACAAGCTAGAAGACGATCAGACAATAGAGCGGTTTCACCAACGCGGCAACCGGAAAGAAGTCTACGTCAGATTGACTGAGAAGAGGGTCGACGACTTACAATCCGCTCAAAACCTTGTTTTCAGCATGTTGGAAAATGTAGCCGGAATAATGGGCAATGAAGATGTGCTTACATTGGCGGAACTTTTGTTGAAGCTGCATTCCGCGTTGCAATCCGTCTTAAGCGAATGTCCGGACTTGAAAAATCCGTTTATGGGAATAGGTTCGAAAACGGACGAGTAAATGGCGTGTGTTGACTGCTCACGATAGGTTTGTTGTTGATTGCTCACGGTAAGTTAGGCAAATTGAGAGCCGGACTACCCACGGCGGGTTTGGAAAATTTAATTTATTTTAACGTTCGTTCGCGTTATTTTCTCCGTGTGTATTTATAATACATGTCGTCGGAATTGCCGCAATACACGCGGAAATAACCTAAAATTAACTCAAAACCACAATTGTTCACAACAAAAAACTTAAACTCTAGACAACAAATAAGACGTTTTGAACAGCGAGTTTTCGTCGCAAAGGTTGGACTTTTGTCTGTTTACGGGTTTTACACTTTTTTTTAAAGGAGGCATGAAAACGATGCTTGAATTAAGGGATATAAAAAAGACGTACTTAACGGGTCAAACCGAAGTACACGCATTGAGAGGTATAGACCTTTCGTTTAGGCAAAACGAGTTTGTCTCCGTGTTGGGTCCGTCGGGCTGTGGCAAGACGACGCTTCTTAATATTATAGGAGGGTTGGATCAATACACTTCCGGCGACCTCGTAATACAAGGGCGTAGCACGAAGGACTTCAAGGACTCCGATTGGGACGCCTATCGCAACCGCTCCATAGGCTTTGTGTTCCAGACATATAACCTCATTCCGCATCAAACGGTTTTGGGCAACGTGGAGCTTGCCTTAACGCTTTCCGGTATGCCGCGGGCTAAAAGACGGGCGCTTGCCGTCGAAGCATTGACGCGCGTGGGGCTTGCGGACCAAATACACAAAAGACCGAACCAGCTTTCCGGCGGACAGATGCAACGCGTCGCCATTGCCCGTGCAATAGTAAACCGCCCCAAAATTATTTTGGCGGACGAGCCGACAGGCGCGCTTGACTCCGAAATCAGCGTTCAAGTCATGGATCTGTTAAAGGAGATAGCGGGGGATAAGCTTGTCGTAATGGTAACGCACAACGCCGACATTGCCATAGCTTATTCATCCCGTATCATACGGCTTACGGACGGTTGCGTGTCGGGTGATACCAACCCGTACTATCCGGCGGACGACACGGCGACGGAGGCGTATGCCGGGGACGGCGTTGCGACTGAAGGTGTCGCCGACGCGCCCTATTTGGACGCTAACGCAGGCGAAGCATCCGACGCCGATATTGCGGACGCGTCAAACGTATCCGATAATGTGCATTCCGATGTTGTGAAGCCCCAAAAGAAAGATAAAACGTCGATGTCGTTTTTTACGGCGTTGGCGCTTTCCGGCAAAAACCTACTCACAAAAAAGGCGCGCACCATACTTACCGCGTTTGCCGGCAGTATCGGCATAATCGGCATAGCGCTTGTGTTGGCGATTTCCAGTGGTTTTCAAGCCTATATCGACCAAATGCAAGCCGATACTATGAGTTCCTATCCGCTTGAAATAAGCGAAACTGCGTACGACATAGACGCGGCAATGGGCATGATGTCCGGCGGCGGCTTTGGTGGTTTTGGTGGCGGCGCCGGGAAAAGCGATGAGCTTACGGAGTTCCCCGATGAACCCGTGGTCAATGTAAACAAAACCTCCGAACGCTTCGACAATATAGTGTTGCACAACACCCTTAGCGACAAATATATCACAAACGTGATAGAACCGCTTAAAAAGGACGGGCTGGTAAACGATATTTCGTATACCAAGGCCGCGACCCTTAACGTGTTCCTTAAAGACGGCTTGGACCAAAGCGGTTCCATGACGTATACTCCTGCGACGCTCCGTTCTTGGGGACCGCTACTCACAAACCGCGAATTTGTCAACTCTCAATACGATCTTATCGACGGTACATATCCGCAAAGCAAAGAAGATATGGTTTTGGTTCTCGATAGCTATAACCGCGTTTCCGACAACGTACTGCGCGGGTTAGGGCTTTATGACGAGGAGCAAACAACCGTTTCATTTGCCGATATTTTCGCCGCGTCGTACAAGCTCTACTTAAACGAAAGCTACTACGTCCCCATAAAGGATGCAAGCGGCAATATAACAAGATGGTCGATTAATCCGGCGGTGCTTACCGGCGCTACGGCTGCGGTCGAACTCAAAATATCCGGTATCGTCCGTGTCAAGCCCGGCGTAAGCAGCGGCGCGTTATCCTCCTCAATAGGGTATCTCCCTGAGCTTGTCGATTATATTCTTGCCGAAGACGGTAAGCCCACAACCTCATTAAACGAAACCTCTATGGTGCAGTGGATTAAGGATAATCCGTATTTAAATCCCCTAAGCGGCGCGGCTTACCCGGAAGCCACAAAGGAAGCTTCCTATAAAACGGCGCTTCAAAGCGCAAACGGCGACGGCAGAATAATTGCTATAACCCTTTATCCAAAAGACTTTGACGCAAAGGAGAAAATCAAGGAACGTCTGAACGCCTACAATAAAAGCGTTCCGGAAGAAGAAAAAGTTTTCTTTAACGATATGATTGAAACTATGATGAGTACCATTACCACAATGGTGAACGCGATAAAGTATATTCTTATTGCCTTTACTGCAATCTCACTCGTCGTCAGTTCCATAATGATTGGTATAATCACTTATATTTCCGTGCTTGAACGTACAAAGGAAATAGGTGTTCTTCGTAGCATAGGCGCACGTAAACGTGATATTTCGCGCGTGTTCAACGCCGAAACCCTCACTATCGGGTTTATATCCGGTATGATAGGCGTCATCGTAACCCTACTGCTTTCCATTCCTATCAACCTGATAATAAACAATCTTGCCGGCGTCGCTAACGTGGCGTCCCTCCAGTTTGTGCACGCCATCATATTGATTGCAGTAAGCATGGCGCTTACCTTTATCGCCGGGCTTATACCCTCGCGCGTCGCCGCTAAAAAAGACCCCGTTACCGCCTTGCGCACGGAGTAATAGTAGTTCATTTTGGGCGTCCAAAAGGAACGCCTTTGTTCTTTTTGCTGCGTGGAAAAAAGAACCAAAAATTGGTGCGCCTTACGAACCTCACAAAGTCTTAAAGCGGTGTTTTTTGTGTGATACAGCGTCAACGCTTCTTATAATAGCGGTGCTATTATCGCGAAGTGTTTCCTTGTCTGACACAAAAAGCCTTACGCTTTAAATCCTTTCCTTGATAGAATGGGATAACATAAAGAAAAAAATAAAAGGCGATAAGAGAGAGAAAAAATAAATTACTGGTGATAAAGTAAAAAAGAAGCGGCAGTTGAGGATTTGAAGCTAATAAATTTAAAAACGCGGTTGACGCTAAGGATAATATCCTTAGCGTCAACCGCGTTTTTCAAGTAATCAGTGTCAAGCTTCAAGCTTGCGCGTTTCTTTAGTTCTTTCTTGCGTGTGCAAGAAAGAACAATTGCGTTCTTTTGCCGTGTAGCAAAAGGAACGATATTTAAAAATCATACGCATAGATACGGCATTTATGTTGTTCGGGATTGTTGCTAATCAGAGTAATTTCCTTTTCCGCCCATTTAACGCAGCGTTTGAGCTGAAAAAGGCGATAATCACAGAACGTATTAGAGAAAACGAAATAATTCCTTGCCAAGTTTTCGCGTAGCACGGTTTTTAGGCGTTCGAAAAGAAGGAGTGCGGCTTCGGGGCAATCGGGGTCGGACAATATCAAGCTAAGTTCGGCGTCGAAGCGCACTCCCGTATCGACGTATGCGCTGGCGACGGGGGACATACTCTTATCAATATTCGCGTTAGTTCGTAGACGCACGCTTATATCGGGGTCAAAGTAGGTATCCACGTTCATACCGGGAACATTGTTTTCGGTGCGCGGCACAGGGGGCGCAAGAGAAGTTAAAAGCTCCGTGCGCGTACGCTCAATCAGTAGCAGCTGCGTGTAGGAGCGGAAGTCCTCTCCAACCAATGCCTTAAGTTTAGTGTCGTAGCCGTGAAAAATAACCTTGTCCATGGGGCGATTTTTGGCGTCTATGACGTTTATATCCGCGAAAATAATTCCCTTGAACATGCCGTCCGCCTCCGCCACCTCACAATAGTTATTTGAGGACAACGCCCGGTGAAACTCACGGTTTAACATAAGTTCTCTTATGTCGTCTTTGCGCGCAAGCGAATTGATATGCCAAAATTCCGAAAGCAACGCCATCGCGGCAGTCTTGTCGCGCTTGTCGTAGGGTCTGAAAAGTATCCCTTCGTCGTTTTCCGAAAAATCAAAATCCATATTTATGGCGCTCACTTTTGGGGAGTTTATTTTTTTGTTTCCGCAATTACTCTTTCGAGATTACGTGTTATACGGGTCGTCGCCGGAACCGATTTCTTCGTCGGTTATACTAGTGTTGTCATTGTTATCGCCGTTGGTTTCTTGAGCGTCGCGGTCGGTGTTTTCGGTGACGGCATCGGTGTTTTTCGGAGAGGCTTCGCTTGCTTGCGTAGCGTATTCAGCCGAATAGCGTTTAAAGGCTTCGGTGTCGCCGGCAAGAATTTGCTCTTCCAGTCCGGCGGCTATTTCATCGGTAATTTCCCCGTTTGCAAGGGCGGCGCGAACCTTAAGCGTTTCCGTATGGCGCATAAAGGCATTGCCGTCGCCGGCTAAAATTTTGTTTTCCAGTTCGCTTGCGGTTTCCGGAGGCAGTTCGCCGTTGTCGCGCGCGGCGCGCACCTTAAGCACTTCTATAACCTCGTTGTGGCGTTTTTCCGTCATGTCCCAAAAGAACATCGGGATTGCGGCAAGCGCAGACGACACGGCGGTGATTAGAGTACACCACATCAGTATAGGGAAGATGACTTCCGGTTTGAACAGCGCGTCCTTAGATGCATCCGCGCCGAACGCTCCCGCGATTGCCGGTTGAACCAACCCGGTGCCGATAGCCACGGCGGAGGTCAAAATAGCCATAAACTGGCTGATATTGCCCTCCATACGGTCGCCGCTTTGGAACTGTTGCCAGTCGTAAACCTGTGTATTTAGGGCGGGGTCGGTAACTATCTGCACGGCGTTCATAAAAGTCATAACGAAAATGAACACTAAAATCAAATACGGGCTTGCACTTGCGGTGTTAAGGAAGAGCAGTATTGGAAGCGCCGCCACCGCAGTCAAAATATTTGACGCGATAACGAGCTTCTTTTTACCGAATTTTCGAATTAAGAACGGCGCACCTATCATGGCGGGAGTGAACGCGAAAGCAATAATCGACACGGCGAAGCTTTGCGCAAACGCAGTTTTTATAAGATAAGAACAGACCCACGCGGCAAAGAAGTTGAACAATGTGCGCAAGCTTCCCAAAATGCTACGCGCGGCGGTGAGCCAAAAATATTTGTTTTTAGCCGTTGCCGCAAAGCCCTTAAATATACCTACGCGTTGAGTGTAGTCCTTAGATATTATGGCGCGTTCCTTTGTGCCGAACGCCGTCCAGTAGCCTAAAGCAAACAAGGCGATAAGCATTATAGGTACTATCCACTTGTACGTCCCTATGGTGTTTATGCCCATCAAGTCTTCGCCGCCCATAATTTTTTGGGTGAATATTACATTCGCCACCATGGGGAACACGAAGTTGACTATCGAACCGCCTAAGGAATATATTGTGGAGCCTAAGCCCATCATCATTTCCTTTTCGCTCTGATTGGGGGATATAACCTGTAGCAGCGTGTTAAACGCCAGTGAGTATAGGGCGATTAAAAACTGTAACAGTAAGAAGAATATCGTGAAGGTGATAAACGCTATGGAGTGGCTACCGGATAACAAATCGGGTATCCACGCGATGCCGATACTTAACAGAAACAGAGGAATAGGCAACCAAATTAAGTAAGGGCGGAATTTGCCGTACTTAGTTTTTGTATTATCGGTGAGCCAACTGATTAGCGGCGCGCGCAATATTGTGAACACGTTCATCAGCACGACCAATATCATTGTTTCGCGACTGGTGATGTCAAGCGCCTCAACTATATTGACGCCGTACTGAATGGTTGTTATGTAGCCTAAAAGTACGGTGACGCCGAATATTCCGATGCCGCCTACCGAATAGGCGCAGAATTCTTTATAGCTTACGGCTTTACCTTCCGGAGGTGTGCTCCAGTAGGTTTTAATGTGGTTAACGGCATGTTTCAGCTTAGATACTAGTGAACTCACAGCAATTCTCCGACTGTTTTAATAAAATACCGATAAAATACCGATACATATAAAACTATTTTAACATAAAAGAAGAAGTTTGTACAGAGATAAGAGAGAAAATTCTTTTTAGAGTGTACGGAATTTCTTTTTAGAGCGTTGTTTTAAGAAAAAATATTTTTATAGGCAACGAACCGCCTAAAATTTTCACTCTAAACGGTTAGCTATAGGGTTAAGTTTTAGGGAGTAGACAATCCGCGGTGTTAATTTAGTTGTACGTTTTATATTATGTGTGATATTATAGTTACCATAAAGTCAGCGTATATTTTGTCACCGCGAATTGTCCACACATATATTTTGCGGCGGGTAGCCGCACTTTTAGGAGGTAGTTTTATGAGTAAGGCTTTAAAAAGGCATAAGTTGCCGCGGGCGGGTGCCGCGGTATTGTTTGCGGTTATCGTTGCGTTTATACTGATTGTAACTTTAATCATAAGTACGGTTGTCACGGCGGTGCGGTTTTCCGCGGATACAATGCTTGCGGATTTGGCGACGCAACGGGCGCGTGTTGCCGCGCTTAGTCTAGACCCCGGTCCCAAAACGGACGAGCAATCCATAGCGTTATTCGATTTGGCGACCGACCCGAAGATTAACGAGGTGCAGACTATAATAACGCACAACAGCTATAAGGAAAATTTCAATCCGTTTGTGCGCGCCATAATCGAAGCTTTTGTACCGGCGACGGGGAAGCCCGCACTCATTTACGAGCATGCGACTATTACTGATCAGTTGAACGACGGTGTGCGCGGGTTGGAGTTGGATTGGCGTGTTCAAGATGACGGAATAAAAATATTTCACTTCCCGGTTGTGGACACGCACACGCACGGTTCTAGCTGGGAGCTTACGCTTGAAGAAATTTTGATATGGTCTAACAATAACCCCGACCATTTTCCGATAACCGTTCTCATGGAACACAAAAACGATGTCAAGCTTTTAAATCCGAAGGCTTTACCGATTAACGGAGATACGATTAAAAACATAAACAAGGCGATAACAGATGTATTTCCGCGCGATAAAATACTTACTCCGTCCGATGTCATAGGCGATTATGCCAACATGGGCGAGGCGGTTGCGGCAAACAACTGGTCCCGTTATTCGGAGGCGAAGGGTAAAGTGATATTCCTTTTGCACCCGGACGACGTTTTAACCGACGAATATGTCAAGCTTGCTCCGACCATGGGCGACGACTTAAATATGTTTGCCTCCGTCCTAGCGGTAGACTTTGAAAAGCGTCCCGAATACAAAACCTATATAGGGCATATATTGGGCGGTTATGTCGCGCCATTGGAATTGAGTAAATATGTCAAGGATAACTATATTGTGCGCACACGCGCGGACGCCGATTTCAAAATAGACGAGCAGATGCGCGACGCCGCGTTTGCAAGCGGAGTACAGCTCATAAGCACGGATTTTGTGAAAAGCTTGGTTTACCCGGATGTGGATTACATAGTTGCTTTTGCAGGCGGCAAAATGCTTAGAAAAAACTAATCACTCACATAATAAATCGGATATGAGGTAATTTTTGTCATATTATACCGTATCCGTCCATATAGTAGAAGCGAAGATTGACGTATCGGGGCAGGCGACGCCTTAAGTCATATTCGGAGGACGTATATGGATAAATTTGATATTTACAACGACATTGCGACGCGTACCGGCGGCGATATTTACGTAGGCGTCGTCGGTCCGGTGCGCACCGGAAAATCGACCTTCATAAAGCGATTTATGGAGGATATGGTGGTTGAAAACATTGCCGATTTCAACGCCCGTATCCGCGCTATAGACGAACTTCCGCAATCGGCGGACGGAAAAACGATAATGACTACGCAACCTAAGTTCGTTCCGAACGAGGCGGCGCGTGTGGATTTTCGCGATAATCTTTCCGTTAACGTACGGCTTATAGATTGCGTCGGCTATTTGGTGGACGGGGCAATAGGCGTGAGTGAGGGCGGTAAGGAACGACTTGTGCGTACACCGTGGAGCGAACGTGAAATACCGTTTTCCGAAGCGGCGGCTATCGGTACGGAGAGGGTTATACGGGAGCATTCCACCGTCGGTATACTGGTTACGACGGACGGAACGGTGACCGGGCTGGAGCGCGGTGCGTATGTGGAAGCTGAAGAGCGCGTGGCGCGTGAACTGAAAGCCTATGGAAAGCCGTTCGCGATTGTGCTTAACAGTAGGGAGCCGTACGGCGACGCCGCACAGAAGCTTCGCGCCAACCTTGCCGAAAAGTACGGCGTTACGGTTATCGCAAAGGACGTAATCAATATGGTGGAAGCCGACATGACGGAAATCTTGGAAAGCGTTTTGATGGAGTTCCCCGTTAAGCTTATCGACGCGGTCGGTCCCGCGTGGCTACAAGCCTTGAAGGTCGACAGCGATATTATCAAGGATTTATCCGCAACCTTAAGAAACCTTTCGGACAGCGTTGTGAAAATGAGCGACGCGGAAAACGCCGTTTCGGCGTTTGAGGAGTCGGAGTATTTTGTTTCTCCCAAAATATCCGTTATAGACGCGGCGACGGGGCGCATAGAAATTTCCCTTGAAACCGTGCCTAATCTGTTTTATAAGGTAATAAGCGAGGAGTGCGGCGAACCCCTAGAAGACGATTTCAAGCTTTTGAGCTACATGAAACAGCTTAAAGGCGCCAAGGAGGGCTACGATAAAATTAAAGCCGCTTTGGAATCCGTCAACGAAACCGGCTACGGCGTGGTTATGCCGTCTATGAGTGAAATGACGTTGGAAGAACCAGTTATCGTCAAACAAGGCGGACAGTTCGGCGTGAAGCTTAAAGCCAGCGCTCCGTCGTTGCACGTCATGCGCGTAGAGGTCGAAACCGAAGTCAGTCCGCTGGTCGCCACCGAACAGCAGGGCGAAGAACTGGTAAAAAGTCTGCTTGAACAGTTTGAAGACGACGGCAAAAGCATATGGGATACCAATATTTTCGGCAAATCCTTGAGCGCTCTCGTCAACGACGGTATGAACAAAAAGCTTAACGCCATGCCGGAAGAAGCGCGCCTTAAGATGCGTCGCACTCTCCAACGTATCATCAACGAGGGCAGAGGAGGAGTGATTTGCATACTGCTTTAAAGAGGCGCAAGCGCTAGAAAAAAGCACTTTCGCGTAACAGGCGCGGAATTAAGTATTCCGTTACTATACGGGTAGCGGAACGCACGCAGGCTTTTAAAACAGAGGCATTCCGTTGTTCGCGGAGCGAAGCTGTTAATGTAATTGTACGCCGCGCCCGTTGCGGACTGTCGTCAAATGGGGGAGGATTATTTTACAGTCACCCTTTATGGGAGCGGTTTTCCCCCACGTGTCACCTTGAGCCGGACCAGTACATAAAGTTTTCCCTAAGACAATTATTTTGTTTGTCCTAAAAAAGGGCGGACGGCAGAATTCGCCGTCCGCCTAATGGCAATTATACAAAGGCATGTTGTCAATGGCGTGAGTATAAATCGCAACAGTATTGCTTTTTAGGGTGTGGACAATTCGAGTGGATAAAATCTTTTCGACTCTTTTTAGTCTAAAACCGTCTGAAATACTCGTACGTAGCGGTGCTACGTCCTGTGCTTTCAGACAATTTTATCCTTAAAAATAGCCTAAAAATATTTTATCCCCTCGAATTGTCCACA
>JAITPR010000060.1 GCA_031289315.1 Clostridiaceae bacterium
ATTCGAGGGGATAAAATATTTTCAGGCTATTTTTAAGGATAAAATTGTCTGAAAGCACAGGGCGTAGCACCGCTACGGACGAGCATTTTAGACGGTTTTAGACTAAAAAGAGTCGAAAATATTTTCTTAGCCAAAAGTCGTCACCGCGGATTGTCCACTCCTAATTTAAACTATACCTTGCAATGTCCTTTCAACTGCGGTATAATAAAAGAAATAAGAAATTGAAACGGGTGCCGCGCGCTATACAAACAACGGTTGACAAAACCGCCGTACGCTAGCTGGTAACGGTTGACAAAACCGCCGCGACCCTTTCAAAAGAGAAAAAAAATGCCCGATTACAGTAAAATTAAGCCCCTAAAGGTCACGGTCATCACCGATATTCACTACTATTCTAAGCTGTTGGGTACGGAGGGCGAAGCCTACATGAAAAACGAAGGGCGTAAGCAGACGTTGGCGCGTGAAACCGAAGAAGTTATCCGTGAGGCATGGGACTTAATTTGCGACGACGCGGAAGCACAAACCGTACTGATTCACGGCGACATCACGTCAAACGGCGACTTCGCCAGTCACGACGAGGTTCTTGTCCTGCTTAGGGAGCTGCAAGCGCGGGGCAAACGGATAATCCTCTCCTTTTCCACTCACGACTACCGCCAACTCACGGACGACAAGCTGTACGCGCAAAGCTACGACGGCGACACCGTCACTCAAATTCCTTGCTATATGCAAAATGATATTGTCGGGCGCTTCGACGAATTCGGGCGCGGCGACGCAATCTCACGCTGCCCCACTACCTTCTCATACACGGCGCAGCTGTCCGACGGTATAAGACTGCTGGTGCTTGACGACGACATGTGGGGAACGGTGGGCTGCGGCTACCTTCTAGAGCATTTAACATGGATTAAGGAGCAGACGGAAGACGCCAAGGCACACAATCAATTTATCTTTGCGATGGCGCACCACCCCATCCTGCCGCCCCACCCCCTCTATTCCATTATGGGAAAAAAGAACGACATAGTTTTAAATTATCGGGAAGTATTTCAGTACTTTTCCGACGCCGGGCTTAACGTGTTTTTTACCGGTCACGCTCACATTCACGACATATCTTACGACTATTCGGCTAGCGGAAATATTTTTTACGACATCTCCACCGCCGCGCTTATAGGCTATCCACCCGCCATGCGCACGGCAACAATCGACCCGACAAACGACGTTATTCACGTGGCGACCCATATCATTCAAGGCTGCCGATATCTAGACACGGAAGGGCTTACCCTGCCGCTGTTTATCCGCCGCAACTTTTTTGGAATGATTGAGGATTTTATAGAGAGCGGCGCCTCCGGAGATATAGCGCGCTTCGCCCAAATCGCCGACGGCATGAGCATACGGGAACATACGATAAAAAAAGTAAAAATTTTTGTGAAGCCCGTGTTTAAATATCTCTCTAAGCTTACCGTAAAAAAAATAGCTAGGTGGACAAAAAAGGAAACTAAGTTAAAAAAATCCGAATATGCCGACATTGCGGAGGCGCGCGTAGTTCCGTTTGTAATAGACATCGTGACACGCATGTACGCGGGTGACCCTAATTATGGACCGGATACCGCCTACTATAAAATAGCCATGGCGCTCGTGTCGGTTATAGATAGCATAATCCGCTGTTTACCGATTGATTTTAATAAAATAACCGGCTTTTCATGTCTTTCCGAAATTGTGGACCCCATGATTTATAACAAGGGCATTTGCGACGACCACGCGGATATTATTGTCGACAACGAAAAGGCGGCGAAAATTTTTCCTAAAATTGAAGCCTATACGCCGCCGTATACCAGTAAAAAGGGACCTAAAATTATTGTCGTACTCGTGCTGACCGCAATCATTTTCTCTCCGATTTTAGTACCTGCAGCACTTATTTTAGGTATAGTCTTAGGATTAAAGAAATTATTTAAACCCAAAAAGAAAAAAAATACGGGTATGGACAATTCGCGGTGACGACTTGCCAATCAAAAAAATATTTTGTCACCGAGAACTGCCCACACCAAAAAAATTATTTAAACCCAAAACATTTAAGCGCCGCACGGATAACCTCCGTCTTCAAGGCACAACCTCCACACCTTTTAACCAATAGTTCATACTTAAAGCAATTACGTCGTCTTCTATCACGCCGTCGCGATCTACCGGGACCGGGGTTCCGTCATTCGCGGTGAGGATTTGTCCGCTTTGGGTTATCACACAAGCGGAGTCCGAGAAAATAAAATTCAATTTATTGCTTGTGAATACGTCCCAATCGTTGTCGTCATCCAAAAACCACGCCTTGAGTGCGGTAATCGCCGCACGGGTATCGTCGGAGGCGGCGGCGGAAAAGGGAGTTAAATCAAAAAGTCCCTTGTCGTATCCGCGGTAGTAATTGCTAAATTCCGTCCACGCGTCCGCGGAAATAAATTGCCCGTCTTCAAAGCATTTCATCGCCGCCTTTACCGCCTTCATGTAATACACTCCCCAATTCCACACCGCGGAGGTAAGCACGGCGGTTCCGTCAAGACCGCTTCTTTCCACTGCGGCGTAAATGTCGGAGTTGTAACCTATGAAATATTTGCCCTCCGTTGCCGCCGTTTCCAACGCCGGCGCTACAGTGTCGCCGTGGTGGGTTATCACTCCGCAACCGCCGTCTAACAGCGTCCGCGCGCACTCCGCCTCTAAGAGGAAGTCCCCCCATGCACCCGTTATCTTCACCCTTATTACGGCGTCCGGATAAACGGCTTGCGCACCCAGTGCAAAGGCGTTGACGCCGCTTGCCGTTTCGGCTGTTCCGCCCTCTCCCTTGTGTCCGAAAGCCGAAACGTAGCCTATGTTAGGGTTGCCGGTTTCCTTTGCCTTGAAGCCCGCCGCAACGCCCGCCATGTAGCGCGCTTGATATATTCTGCCGAAAAAATTGTTCATGTTGTTGGCTTTGCCCGCGCCAAAATTATCCTTGCCGCCCGAACAGTGACTAAAAATTATTTTTGGGTTTTCTTTGGCTTTTTCCAACATTGTATCCGCATAGCCGTAGCTTATGCCTATTATCATTTTGCAACCGCTTTCAATCAGCTTTTCCGCCGCCGCGCTTACCGCCGCGGAGTCGCCGTCAGGAACTCCGTCCTCCACAATAATTTGCCCGTCTTTAAGCCCCAATTCCTTTTGCATTTGCAAAACGCCCTGCAAGTGTGCATAGGTATAGCCGGCGGTATCGTCCTTTCCTCCGTCGCATATCACGCCTATTTTGAACTCACTCATTGCGTTGCAACCGGCAAACACCGACGCAAACGTAAGCACCAACGCCGCCAATAAAACGATTGTGATTTTTTTCATTAGATTTATCTCCCACGGGCTTTAAACCGCTGTTACTTTGAGCAACCATGCCGACGGTAGGTATGGCTATATTTTCCACTTGTCCTTTAGGGCTTGCAGACTTCCGTCCTCCTTCATGGTATCAAGAAGCGCGTCTATACGCTTTTTAAGCACTTCGTGCGACATTTTAAAGGCTACGCCGAAGCTTTCCGTGCCGAACTCATCGGGCAAAACCGTGACCGCCGGATTGTTATTTTTTAACCCCTTTAAGATGCATTTATCCGATATAAAAGCATCCACATTCTTGTTTAAGAAGGAGTCGTTGTCGGTAAACCATTCGGAGATACTTTCCTGCGCGAACTCCACGAATTCGATACGTTCAATTCTGCCGTTCTCGTTGATATAAAGCTTGGTGTTCTCCTCCGACGTGCTGTCCTTTAAAACGCCCACCTTTTTTTGGTCTAAGTCGGCAAAGGATTTTATATCGCCGTCCGCGTCCGTCAAAATACCCAACACATCAGTATAATACGGTTGTGAAAAAAGCATGCGCCGTTTCCTGTCGTCGTTTATTGTGTACGAGGATATAATCATGTCGACGTTTCCGTTCTCTAATGAAACCTCACGGCGACTTTCATCCAGATTGACGAAACGCGCCGCGCGCCGAAGCTTTGCCTCCTCCGGCGTAATCGAAAAGATGTCGGCGGCAATTATATAGGCTAAATCTATCTCGAAGCCCTCGTATACGGGTACGGACGGATTGGTCAAAACTGAAAAGTTCGGCACATTGATTTTAACCGAAACACATATATAATTGCGCGCTTTGATGTCTTCAATTATATCGTTCTGCGATTTACCGGGGTTTGTGCCGCACGCCGTAGCCGTAACGGCAACCGCCAAAAGGGTCGCCGCCGTAAGCGCGGCAAATAAGGCTCTTCTTAAAGCCGTCATAGACAAAGGACCTCCGATAAGTTATTATCCGTATTATTTCGGGGGTGGACAATCCTCGGTTACGACTTGCCTTCCAAAAAAATATTTTGTCACCGCGAATTGTCCACACCCATTATTTTACCGCCGATTCAATTAAATATGTAACCCGTTAAACACCTTTACAAACAGCTTTAAAACTGTAGTGTGCATAGGGCTTTTGCTTTCTAGAGGTAAGTCGAATACCTTACAAACAGCTTTAAAACCCGCGTCAAACGGAATAAAACCACATAGAAACGCCGGCAAGGTCCGATAGGTAAACGCCCTCTTCTTTTCTACTCTGCCGTCAACGGAACCCATATAATAAAGCCGCGCCGAACGGCAATAAAACCGCATATTTCTTAAAAGAATTTTTATGTTTGCAGGTACGTAAAAACGCTCCTCCTTTAAAGAGAAGCGCTTCTGCATTTAGTCCGCCGCGTCCGTTTTTTTATTCGTCGTTGATTTTTAAGAGGAATACTCCCTGCTTGGCGTGGCAAAGCGGACACTCCGCAAACGCCTCCTTCCCCTCGTGCTCAAAGCCGCAATCGCCGCATTTCCATTTTACCGACTTCGGTTTTTTGTACATCGTCCCGTCGCGCATCTGCTCGTATAACTGCGTGAACAGCTTGCGGTGACAGCTCTCCACCTGCACAAGGTTGTCGAAAAGTCCCTCAATGTCGTCAAAACCCTCCTGTTTGGCAATTTTGCCGTACTCCGGATAAATCCTTTTTTCCTCTTCCGTTTCATCCTCTGCGGCAAGTTTGAGGTTGTCCAAAAGGTTCCACTTTTCCTTAAACGGATAGCCGGACGCGATGTCGATGTTTGCTATAATACCCGTGTCGGCGGTCTGAATGAACGAATACAGCATTCTGGCGTGGTTGAACTCGTTCATGGTAACCTTTTGGATGAGGTCGGCAAGCGCCTTTAAGCCTTGCATGCGCGCGCCATATTCGATAAATTCATAACGGGTGCGCGCTTGTGTTTCGCCGGCGTAGGCTTTCGCCAAATTGAGGTAGGTTTTACTGTTTAACAGTTTCATGTTCATACTCCTTTATTTAAGTTATGTACACATACGTTTTCCGTTTAGCGGCTTGTGGTTTAATTATTGTGTCCTCCGGTGCATTTTATTCACACGAGGCGGCTTTATTTTATTGGAGTATGGATAATTTTTTGTTGTGTCGTCGGCGCGTGTATGCTAAAATATATACGATGAATACGAAAAGTAAATTACTTGAACTACTGGAAGCCGGCAGAGGTAAAAGTCTGTCCGGCGAAAGTATCGCTTCGGCGCTTGGGATTACCCGCGCCGCGGTTTGGAAAGCCGTCGTCGCTTTAAAGCGGGATGGTTACAACGTTTCCGGCGTGCAAAATCGCGGTTATACGCTTACCGACGGAAACAATATTTTGAGCGCGGAGGCTATTTATCCGCACCTTTTGATACCCTCCGTCAAAGAACGTATCCGCGTGTTTCCGTCCTTAGCGTCCACCAACAAAACCGCTAAGGAGCTTTCCGCAAACGGCGACGAAACCTCCGTTATAGTCGCCGACACGCAAACCGACGGACACGGACGACTGGGCAGACCCTTTTATTCTCCACCCGGTACGGGGCTTTATATCAGCTTCATTCTGTCGCCGTCCGCTTTGGAGCTTCCCCTCGTTAACTCCGTAACAATCTATGCCGCGGGCGCGGTTTGTCGCGCAATAAAAACCGTTTGCGGCGTAGAATGCGGCATAAAATGGGTCAACGACGTGTTTTTTAACGGCAAAAAAATATGCGGAATTCTTACCGAAGCCGTTTCCGATCTCGAAACCGGCTCCATTGAACGGATTATTTTGGGCATAGGAATCAACATATCCACCGCAAACTTCCCCGATAACATAAACTCCGTCGCCGGCGCAATTTACTCCGCACCCGAAACACTCTCCGCGCCTATTGATGTCGGAGCAGTACGGAACCGGCTTGCCGCAGAGCTTATCAATATTTTTTGCGGTGCGTATCCGGAATTCACCTTTAACGCCGCGCTTGATTTGTACCGCGAACGCATGTTGTTGCTTGGTAAAACCGTTATTATCTCCAAAGCCGGAACCGAATTCACCGCCGAAGTGCGCGGTATTGATAAAATCGGTCGGCTTGTCGTTTTGAAACCGGACGGCTCCACCGAAAACCTATCCTCCGGCGAAATTATTATAAGATGAGGTAGTGAATTAGCGTTCCTTTTGGGCGTCCAAAAGGAACCGAAAAACCGCAAGCTTGAAGCTTGAGCCTCTGTTCTTTTTGCTGCGCGGCAAAAAGAACCAAAAAACGCGCAAGCTTGACACTGATCACTTGAAAAACGCGGTTGACTCAGAATAAATCCTTGGCGTCAACCGCGTTTTTAAATTTATTAAGTGTTAATCCCCCACTTATCGTCTTTCATTTTCTTTATGTCCCATTTACAAAGCCATGTTTTTTATGTCCCGTTACCGAAACTATGTTTTTTAAAGATTAATAGGCTATAACAGCTCAAACTGTCGGCTTTTAGCGTTGGTTAAGATCGGAGGTGCTTTTGCGTAAATACTTACGGGCAATTTTATTATCAGGATCGGAGTCTACTGCCTGCTTAAAGTATTTATGCGCCAAAACTATATCGCGTTCAAATATTGCCGTCCATGTACCCAACGCCGTTAAAACAAAAGAATTTGCGGGAGCGCATTCTTGCGCCGTTTTTAAATATCGGAGCGCCTCCTCACTATTCCCGACCTTTCCGGCATCGCAACCCAAATTGTAATAACCTATCCAGTAATCGGGTGCCGACGCAACCGTATTTTCCCAATCTCCGGCTGCGGCGAAGCGTCCGGCTGTTTCAGAAAGCTTTCCGCTAAGTACATCACGGCAAAGTATAATGTTGGCAATTGCGCACGCGTCATAGTATGGCATACGTTTGACGCATTCATTCAGTATTTCCAACGCCCCCGCAAAATCTCCGCCTTTTGCCTTTGAAATTGCTTCGTCGTAACGCTTTTCATAATTAGGATAATTCCCGGACGATGAACGCTTATTATACCGCATGATTTGCACAAAGTTCGCAATAGCTATGAGCGCGCCTACGCCCAAAACACACCAAAACGCAATCAAAAATCCCGGCGTACGCACAAAAAACACTGTAATTATCATTGTTATTTCTGCAACAATAGAAACGAAGAATAATATTCTCAAAACAGATAACTTTTTCATACTCTCTCAAGCGGCAATATTAATGACGCCCATAAAAATCAGAACAGCCCCAACTAACATCGTTATTGCCGAAATAAACGGAGTAAAAATTATGCGCGGTCTTACACTTCTATCCGTAAACATCAACAAGATAGACAAAGCAAGAAGTGAGTCGATGATGATAACTGCAATTTTATAACGGTCAAAATGCACAGACTCCCAATGTCTAGCATATAAAATGAAATCCACAATCGTTAAAATTGTCGGAATAATTGATATAAATCCTATAGATGCTTTTGCTACTCTTTCGCGTTCGTCCATATTTTCCTCCGAAAAATATTAATATCTGTATTATAATGAACCAGTGGTTCAAAGTCAAGTGTTTTTGTACCATTGGTTCATAATAAATTATATGACAATTGTTATTCAAAAAATAATCAAGCGGAGATTGACCGAAGCAATTAAGACTTCGGGATTGAGCATGACAGAAATTGCCGCGGCTCTTGGGCTTTCCGTTTCCATCATAGCGCAGTATTGCAACACAAAAAAGTTTCCGCGACTGGACACGTTTGCGCAATTGTGCAAGGTTTTGGACGTTTCAGCCGATTACATTTTAGGGCTGGACATTCAATAGTTGGCACAAAGCGTATTTAATATGCGGGCTGTTGCCGTGGGTGGAATAAGTGAGGGGTTAACGCTGAATAAATTTAAAAACGCGGTTGACATTAAGGATTTATCCTGTGTCAACCGCGTTTTTCAAGTAATCAGGGTCAAGCGTCACGCTTGCGCGTTTTTTGGTTCTTTTTGCCGCATAGCAAAAAGAACAAGCGCGTTCTTTTGACGCATGTCAAAAGAACACAAACTTAAAACAATGCCGCGATGAATTCGGAGGGGGAGAACGGAATTAGGTCGTCTATTTTTTCGCCGACACCGACGTAAACAACGGGAATTTCCTTTTCGCCGGCGATGGTAAACACGACGCCGCCCTTAGCTGTACCGTCAAGCTTAGTCAAAATTATGCCGTCGATGTCGATAGCTTCGCTGAAAACGTCCGCTTGCGCAACGGCGTTTTGTCCGGTGGTAGCGTCAAGAACGATAAACTTCCGATAATCCGCGTCGGGCATCTCACGCAAAACGACACGGTTTATCTTCTTTAATTCTTCCATTAAATTCTTTTTATTGTGAAGCCGCCCGGCGGTATCAATGAGAACCACGTCGGTACCTTTTGCTTTGGCGGAGGAAATGGCGTCGAACACAACGGCAGCGGGGTCGCTACCCTCGGAGTGCTTAACAATTCTCACATCCGCGCGCTCCGCCCAAATCTCCAGTTGCTCCGAAGCCGCCGCACGGAAAGTATCCGCCGCCGCAACCGTAACGCTTTTACCCTGCGTCTTGAACAGCTTAGCAAGCTTCCCTATGGCGGTGGTTTTTCCCACGCCGTTAACGCCGGACACAAGCAAGACCAACGGATAGGAATACTCCTCCAGCTCATAGTCAATCTCCGCTTTCATAATCTCTTTCAACAGCTCACGCGCGCCTGCCGGCTCCTTTACCTTGTGTCTGAAAACAGCCTCCCGCAATTCCTCCGTAACGCGCTCCGCCGTAACCGTGCCTATGTCCGCGGAAATCAATGCGGCTTCAAGCTCCTGATAAAAATCCTCGTCAAGCTTCTTTGCCGAAAAAACCTCAAACAGTTTTTTTGATATACTGTCGCGCGTTTTCTGCAATCCTTCCTTTATTTTCTGAAAAAATCCCATATACTTTTCTCCTAAACAACGAAAAATCCCCATTAGTTTTTCCGTTATTGATATATTGTTAAACGCGCGCACTATACTTAAAATATAAATGCGCGCGCATATTTTTTTAATTGGGTGTGTGAACCCCGCATGAGGTAATTCACCGAACCTATCTTAGGTTTATTAAGGTTTTTTGTTACCGTTGGCGTCGTCGTTGTTGCTGTCGTCGATTGAATGCTTAACCGCCTCCGCAAGCGCGACGGATACCACCTTAGAAACGCC
The DNA here is from genome assembly GCA_031289315.1 of Clostridiaceae bacterium. Taxonomy (GTDB): domain Bacteria; phylum Bacillota; class Clostridia; order Christensenellales; family CAG-917; genus JAITEJ01. The sequence continues at coordinate 9,499 of JAITPR010000060.1, forward strand.
CTTCTCCTCCATGGTTACGCCGTAGAGTGAGTTCGCGACTTCCATGGTCGGCTTCTTGTGGGTGATAACGATAAACTGCGTCTGGTCGGTAAAGCCCTGTAAGCATTGCCCGAATATGCGGCAGTTCGACTCGTCAAGCGGCGCTTCAATTTCGTCTAGCACGCAGAACGGCATGGGCTTTGTACGCAAAATCGCAAGGAGGATGGCTATCACCAGCATGGCGCGTTCGCCGCCGGACAGCTGTGATAAGTGTTCTATTTTCTTTCCCGGAGGGCTTGCCTTTATGATTATTTCCGCGTCTAGCAGGGTTTCCTTGCCTTCTGGGATTTCCAACCGCATGTCCGCCTTGCCGCCTTCAAAAAGCTCCTTAAACAAAATCTTAAAGTTTTCGTTGATTTTGTTGAACGCCCTTTCGAACTGGTCGGTCATTTTGGTTATGAGTGTGTTGAGGCTGTTGGTCAGCTTCTCCTCCGCAAGCACAAGGTCGTCGTGTTGCGCCTTGTCGTGATTATAGACGGTTACAAGCTCCTCGTATTCCTCAAGCGCGTTGTGATTTACGTCGCCTAACTTTGTTCTTTCGGTTTTAAGCCGTTTTATTTCCGCGTCCGCTCCGGAGTGTACATATTCCTCCGACTTCCATCTGAGCGCACCCTCGTAGTTCAAGCCGTACTCCTCAAATATGTATTCGGAAAGGTTTTTGATTTCGTTTTCCAAACGCTCGTAGGTGGCTTCCAACCGGGTCGTCGACTGTTTCAGTTCGCTTATCTCGTTCATAAGGAGATTGCGGTGGTTTTCCAACCCGGTCATAACCTCACTAAGCTGTTTCTTTTCGGTGTTGGCACGGTCAAGCTTTTCTTCAAGAAACTTGAGTTTTTCGCGTTCCTCCGGAGAAAGCTCTTTCTTCTTCAGGTTTACCTCGTGCTGGTCGATAAGCGCGGTAATCGATTTCAAATTAGCCTCGGTTTCCGCGGAAATTTGCTCGTTGTGCTTTAGTTCGACGTGTAGGCGTAGCAAGTCCTCGTCAAACTTGCCGATGGTATTTTTCAACTCCGTAACGGCTATCATCAAGCCGGTTTTTTGAGTTTCGTACTTCGCCTTATTGCGCTTAGCCTCGTCAAGCTCCGTCTGGGTCTGCTCCGACTTAGCCGCGGATTTGTCCTTGCGGCTCCGTAGCTGCGCTTCCGTACGGTCGATTAAATCTATCTTGTCGGAGGCGTCCTTAACGGACCTAGTAAGCTCTTCAAGCTCCTTATTCTTTTCGACAAGCTGTACCTCTAAGGTATCCGCCAACGACTTCGCCGCGTCGCGCTTTTGCCGCGCAAGGTCTATAGCCGTGTTAAGCTTGCTCACCTCTTCCGCATAGGTCTGTATGCTTTCGGTAAGCCCGGCAAGCGACGCTTCCGCCGCCGCCTTTGCGCGCTCTATTATGGAAAGCTTCTTTTCCAGTTCGACACTCTTTGCCTTTAAGTCGACGATCTCCTTTTCCAACTGGAGGATGGATGAACCGGCGGTATTTCTAGAACCGCCCGTCATCGCGCCGCCCGCATGCACGACGCTTCCATCCAGCGATACGATTTTAACCTGCTTGTTGTACTTGCGGCTCAAGTCCACCGCTATGTCGTAGTTTGTCGTAACGACGGTGTTGCCCAAAAGATGTCTTAATACCGGACGGAACCGCTCTTCGCAGGTGATTATGTCCGCGGCGGTACCCAACACGCCCTGCTCTCTTAAAATCGGAGCAAGGTTGTATCCCAGTTCGCGCGGCTGTATGGAGCGCAAGGGAAGAAACGTCATGGCATGGTACTGCTTACGCTTTAGGTATCCTATTAAGAACTTCGCGTCATCGTCGTTTTCGGTGACGATATTTTGCAGCGACGCGCCCAACGATACGTCGATTGCCACGGCGTACTCCGTTGGAACCTTTATGATTTCCGCGACGGTACCCAAAATTTTGGAAGCCAATTCAGGGTCGCGTTTGGCGTCCCTCATTAACATCCTTATGGTGTCGTTGTAGGCGTTGTAGTTGTTTTTAGAGTCCTCGTACGTCTTAAGTCTGGCATCCACGGACGCCTTTAAGGGTATAAGCTTCATTACGCTGTCCGCGTATTCTCGCGCGGAATTCTCCGCGTCCTTTTTTTCCTCAACGGCTTCGCTGTATGCGTCCGCCGCTTTCTTTTTCTTAAAGGTAAAGCTTGTCAGGTTGCCGTCCTGAACGGCGAATTCGGTCTTTTCCGCGTCGTAGGAGGTCTGAGTTTTTTCCTGCTCCTGCTTAACATGCTCCAACCTTTCGGCATTTAGGTCGCGCAAGGTTATGAGCGAACCTAAATTCTGTTTTAGGGCGGCAAGCTCTTCGAACGACAGCGAAACCATTTTTGCGGCGTCCTTTATGTCGGACTCACCGACGGACAGTATGCCGTCTAGCGCCGCGCTTTTAGATGAAATCTCCTCAAGTTCCGCTTGCCTTTCCGACAACTCCTCCGCCTTTACCTCGCGGGCGTTCTTAATCTCGTTGGTGTCGCGGACGTTTTGCGCGGCTCTATCCCTGTACGCGCCCAGTTCACCCTTAAGACGCGACTCCTGTTCGCGCGCGTTATCCAAACGAACGGCGAATTCCTTAACCTCACCCGCCGTCTTTTCATAGTAAACGCGCAACTCACCTAAGCTTTCCATGTGCTCGATTATGCTCTCGTCCGCCGCCGTATACTTCGCCTTTGCGCTTTCGTATTCGCGCCAAACGGTGGCAAGCGTGCTTTCCTTTTCCAGTATCGACGTCTTCGATTCGATAAGCTTGTCGGTTATACGCTCACGCTCCGCCGCTCCCGATTCGTACTTGAATAAAAATCTGTTTGCCTCTAAGGACTTCAACTGCGCGTAAATCTCGTCGTAGCGTCTTTTTATCTCGACCTGCTTCTCCAGCGGACGCAACCGGCGCTCCATACCGTCAAGCACGATTTCGATGCGCTCCAAATTGCTCTTAGTTACGCCTAATTCCTTTTCAATGTCCTCTTTGTCGTTTTTGAATTTGGAAATCCCCGCCGCCTCTTCAAAAATAAGCCGACGTTCGGAGGGCTTCGCGGAGAGGATTTCATCCCCCTTGTTCTGCCCTATTATGGAATAGCCTTCCTTGCCTAAGCCCGTGTTGTACAACAGGTTGATGATGTCGCGGCGCTTGCAAGGGTTGCGGTTTATAAAATAGTCGCTTTCGCCCGACTTATCCATTTTGCGCGTAAAAATAAGCTCGTCAAAATCAATAGTAAAAATGCGGTCGGCATTGTCGAAATGCAACGACACCTCGCAATATGACTGTGATTTCCTCGTTTCCGTTCCGCTAAATATAACGTCTCTCATGACGGGGCTTCGGAGTTGTCTAGCGCTGCCTTCGCCCAAAACCCATCTGATAGCGTCCGCAACGTTGCTCTTGCCGCAACCGTTGGGACCGACTATCGACGTTATATCGCCGGTAAAATTGATAACGGTCTTGTCCGCAAAGGACTTGAAGCCGTATATTTCTATCTTCTTAAAATTCAGCATACTTCCTCATATATTTAAAAGTCCGCGCAATACCCTTACGACGCGTCCATACTCTTGTCTTTGACGACGCGCTCACGCAACTGCATTCTAAACCCGTTCGGTTTAAACGCGTACGCCTTTTAAAGCAAAAACGCGTATTTTGGGTATGCGGTTATCGGCGTACCCTAAGATACCGCCGACAGTGGTTAATATTTCCTCACCTTTCCCTAACACTTCAATGCAATTTTGAAGCCGCTACATAATGGGTTCTCCTCAAGGACACGCGGTTACACTCACCTTTTTCAAGGCTCCCGTGCGACACGCGAAATTTATCTTTCCGAAAAGGTCTTATCCTCATTTTGCACGAACAAGCGCAAACCGAATTTTTTATCCTTTGGCTTATGGCGTGTACACTCGGATACTTCTTTGGATACAATGTATTTACTATAGCATATATAGCAAAAATATTCAAACAATTTCAAGCGTATTGCCACGTTTTTTTTAACGCGAATTTTCGCGCATTTTGCACTTGGTTTTTTTGACGAATGCCATTTTATGGATTGCAATACGCCCAACCGTACATTAAGGCTTATATGCCGCCCCTACGCTTGATAGATTTTCCGTGTTCTTTATAAAACTTTTCCTTGTTTTCCTTTAACTGCGCAAGCGTTACCGGTAAAAATCCATTCACGTCTACTCCGGCGTTATACGCATACATATCCTGCAAAATAGAAAAACAATTCCCATTTTCATCTCTATATGTGCTATTATGGATATGACCGTGTACATGAATTGAGCCATGCTGCGCCCTGTTCCAGCTGAGCATCGGATAATGGCAAAGCACAACGGTTGTGCCGTCGTCAACTATTTCAGTAAGCGGCGAAACCGAAGCAAAAAAATCCTCCGGCTTAATATTTTTTATCCACACATGGTCGTGGTTTCCCATTATCAAATGCTTGGTTCCTTTCAATCTTAAAAGCACGGGTTTCATGGAAAACGCCGAACGGTAGCAAAAATCACCGACGACATATACGGTATCGTCAGTCGTAACCACGCTGTTCCAGTTTTTTATGAGCGTTTCGTTCATTTCCTCAATATTTGGAAACGGACGGTTGCAATACTTAATTACATTCTCATGCCCAAAATGTAAATCTGCCGTATAAAAAATCATAATTCACCTCACTTCAAGGAGTTATCTTTTTATCACACCTATTAATCGGGTGTGCGAATTGTCTAAGCTAGCCGCTCACTCTTGTAATCAAGTTACCTTATGCACCCAATATCAAAACACTATTTTTGCCGCATACTCTGGGGTAAGCCCGGCGTTTGCTACGATGTCGGCAATCGCAGCGTAAATATCGGCATAGTCCTACGGCGGAAATCAAACCGTTGAACCGTGTACCGAGCCGCCTATATAGCTGTCGCCCATATCGACATACGCTTACGGGTACATCGTTTGAGCGCGCCTTGTAATACAAATAGCCGGTTCCTTTATCGTAATACCATTCTCCTCCGGCGTCGATAAATTCAAACGAATTTTCCAACCGATAGCGGTGACCGCCCACGTTACTCAACCCTATTATGTCCACCTGCGCGCTTTGAAGCGGTTCTAATTCCGGAGTGCTTATATAGGCTTTTGTTTTGTCGTCGGAAATTGCGGATATACACAGTGCTATCGGTTGTACTCTCGTCGATGCTACCGTTTCCGCAAGCGGCTGAACCTACTATAATGCCTAAAAGCAGTATGATAGCGGACAGTAATTTAATAGTTTTTTCATAAGCGGAAGCCTCTCAAACAATTATATCACCTCAACCTAAAAAAACAAATTAAATTATTTCTATCGTTTAATTCCGACTTCATATTAATCGTTTGCCTTTATTGCTTTAAGAGTTTATAATAATTTCTGTTTTCACGGAGGTTAAGAATAATATATGGATTTTCTTACGGAAGGACTAAAACACATTACATGGGAGCAAGCCGTAATGTGGCTTATAGGCGGCGTTCTCATTTTTCTTGCCATCAAGAAAAAATTGGAGCCGGCATTACTGCTTCCCATGGGCTTCGGCGCGATACTCGTCAACCTGCCCTTATCCGGCGCGGTAGGCTTTCAGGAGGGTACGCAAGGCATACTTGACTGGCTGTTCTCCGTGGGCATAAACGCGTCCGAAGCCATGCCGCTTCTTCTGTTTATCGGCATAGGCGCCATGATTGACTTTGGACCGCTGCTTTCAAACCCGAAGCTGTTCTTCTTCGGCGCCGCCGCTCAAGTCGGAATATTTATAACCTTTATACTGGCGACGCTCATAGGCTTTGAGCTTAAAGACGCCGCGTCCGCAAGCATCATAGGCGCGGCGGACGGTCCCACCGCAATTTTAGTTTCGCAAGTGCTGCAAAGCAAGTACATGCCGGCAATAGCCGTGGCGGCGTACTCCTATATGGCTTTAGTACCCATAATCCAGCCCGCCGCAATCAAACTCGTAACTACTAAAAAGGAACGCGCAATAAAAATGGCGTACCGCCCCGAATCCGTCTCCAAACTGACAAAAATCCTGTTCCCCATCATCGTTACCGTAATAGCCGGGCTGGTGGCTCCCGCCTCCGTAGCGCTCGTCGGCATGCTGATGTTCGGCAACCTGATACGCGAATGCGGCGTGCTCGACAATCTCTCCGAAACCGCACAAACTACCCTTGCTAACCTCGTCACACTTCTACTCGGTATTACCATAGCCGCGTCCATGACTGCCGAAGCCTTCATCAAATGGGAAACAATCGCCATCATGGGCTTGGGACTATTCGCTTTCGTTTTCGACAGCATTGGCGGCGTTCTGTTCGCAAAATTCCTTAATCTCTTCCTCAAAGAAGGCAAAAAAATAAATCCGATGGTCGGCGCCGCCGGTATATCGGCGTTCCCGATGTCCGCAAGGGTAATACAAAAAATGGGGCTTGAAGCCGACCGCTCTAATCACCTGCTCATGCACGCCGTCGGCGCAAACGTGTCCGGACAAATTGCCTCCGTCGTGGCGGGCGGTATCATATTGTCTATCGTTCCCGGGCTACTTTAATCTCCGGAGGGTCTATCTATGAATTTATTATTAAGCGCCGTCAACACCGAAAACATTCGGCAAGCCGCTATGATTTTGTGGCAAGGTATGTTGGGTATATTTATCGTTATGACGGTTATATTTTTAGCCGTTAAACTCCTTAATCTCTTCCCCAAAATCTCTTCCTACGCCGATAACCCCGATGCCTTCGATGAGAAAACCCTCTTCGTCAAAATCATGCGCACTAAACCTATGTCCGCCCTCTGCAAAAAAATTACTACCCGTCGCGACCGTCGCGCCGCTAAACTTGATGATATTGAGGATTGAGTATAGTTCCTTTTGGACGCCCAAAAGTAACTGCACTTAATCCAACCCGTCAAGGGCGGTGCGGGCGGCGTTTTGTTCGGCTTCCTTTTTGGTCTTGCCGCAACCGCGCCCCTTTTCCTGTCCGTCTAAAAGCACGCGGTACTCGAACTCCTTTTCATGGTCGGGTCCGTCGTTCCGTACACATTCGTACTTAACCGCCGAACTACGCTTCGCCGCAAACTCGTTGAGCGCCGTCTTGTCGTCCTTGTTAGGCTTCTCCCCCGATACAACACTAACCGAACTCCCTAAAAACTTCAATACGAACGCACGCGCCGCACTAATCCCGTCCGCAGAGGATACAATATTATAAATACAGTCGTCCGCATCCGTGCCGGTCGTTTGTGTGTCCGTGCTATTTTTTTGTGCTTCGTCGGTTTGCGAGTCGGTTGTCTTCGGAGCGGCTGTTCCTATTGAGTTCGATTTTTCATAGGCTGTTTGCGCGGCGTTTGTCTTTGCATGGTTCGGGTCGGTGGTGGCGGCGGTATGTGCGCAGCCTTGCACGCCGTCGGACGCGTCCAGATAAACGGCGGCGGCAATCGCTTCGAATAGGTCTGAACAGACGGACTCGTTTTGATTTACGCCGTCCTTAGTTTCCCCCCCGCCCAACAACAAATATCCGTTAAGCCCGGCATCCTTTATCACCCTTGCAAGCGACGGATTGCTGACTACGGAAGACTTCCTCTTTGAACAATCGCCCTCCGAAGTTTTATGTCGTCCGCAACATTTTTGTGAAATGCTGCGTTTAACAAAGTATTCGGCTATGATAAACCCTACGATACTGTCGCCTAAGAATTCCAACAACTGATAGCTTTCCTTTTTAAATTGGTTGGCGTAAGAGTTGTGCGTGAACGCGCGTACAAGCAACGCCTTATTTTTAAAGACGTATCCGATGATGTTTTCAATCTCTTTTATTTTGATTTCTTCCATATGTAAGGGGCATATAACCGGAGCGGATTTTTTTTATTTTTTACCTTAAATTCGGGGCGCTTTCGCGCAAGCTTGACACAAAAAAGGGCGGCAAAGCGGAGATTAAGGTTTCTGCATGCGGCGGACGTATCTGTTAAGGTTCGCTTAAAACTGCGAAAGCCCTTGTTCGATTTTTTTAATCAACCCGCCGGCGGCAATGTCGCGCGCTTGCAGAATCGACGCGCATATAGAAGAGGCTTTGGACGCGCCGTGTGATTTGATAACCACCTTTTTAAGTCCAAGCAAACACGCGCCGCCGTTCTCGTTGTAATCAAGCTTCTTTTTTAAGCCTTTCAGCGTGGGCAACAGCAATGCCGCGCCGATTTTGGCGCGCAAACCGCCCGCCGACACGCCTTGTTTTATGAGCGCGAAAATCGAATTCGCTATGCCTTCCGCCGTTTTAAGGGCTATGTTGCCAGCGAAGCCGTCGCTCACCACAACTTGTACGGCACCGGAAATGAGGTCGCGTCCCTCAATATTGCCGGCAAAATTTATGTTCAAGCCGGCTAAAACCTCGTACGCTTCCTTGGTAAGCTCGTTGCCCTTGCCCGCCTCCGCGCCGTTGTTTAAAAGCCCTACCGCGGGGTTTTTAATGCCCGCCGCCTCCGCGTACGCCGCGCCCATCATGGCGAACTGTCCCAACTGTACGGGGCGACAATCGACGTTGGCGCCGCAATCCACAAGTACTACGTTACCGCCGTTCACGGTGGGTAATACGGGGGCTAGAGCCGGTCTGGAGACGTTCTTAATGCGCCCCACGAACATGAACGCACCCGCAAGCACCGCGCCGGTACTGCCCGCGGAAACGAACCCGTCCGTTTCCGCGTCGTCGGACAGCCGTTGCAAGCCCTTTACAAGAGAGCTTTCGCGTTTATTCCTGACCGCGGCGGTGGGGATTTCCTCGTTGGATATAATCTCCGGAGCATTCATGATTTCTATGCGCGGCAGAAACGCCTCCGCACCGTTAAGCAACGGCAAAAGCTTGCCCTCGTCGCCGCTTAACACAAGCGTTAATTTTTCGTCGGCTTTAAGCGCAAGGAGCGCGCCCTTTACAATCTCCTCCGGGGCGTTGTCGCCGCCGAAGCAATCAAGTATTATTTTCATGTAATACTCCTTATAATATACTCATAGTGGAGTTAAGAGTTGGCAACCGCCACATCGTAACACTCACGGTGGAGTTAAGCGGTGAATTTCCGTAATAACTAATGGTTTGGTTAAGAGTTGGCAACCGCCGCCGTATATACCTCACGATTGAAATAAGCGGTGAATTGCCACAATACTCACGCTTGAGTTAAAAGTGGAAAATCGCCTCTCCTAACGGTTGAAAAATAAAAAAACGGGCGTTTTCGTCTGCCCGTCCTTTTAGGATTTTAACTATTTTGCGTCGCCGGCTTTGGCTACGACTTGCCTACCGTCGTAATAACCGCACTTCGGGCAAACTTGATGACTCTGTTTTTGCTCGTGGCATTGCGGACATTCGACAAGGTTAACGGCTTCCAGCTTCCAATTCGCGGAGCGGGAGTGCTTTCTCGCCTTTGATGTTTTTCTCTTGGGGACTGCCATAAACTATCCTCCTTTCTGCTTACGCATGATTATTTGATTGTACATATTTTTAACATGTACGATATGCTCAACACATTTTAGCTTTTGTTGCCCGTGCGATTTTACGCGCACGATATGTTTAACACATTTTATCGACTTGATATATTATATTTATTTATAATGCTCTTGTCAAGCGAATTTTTAATAAATCGCTTAAATCGACATTTTGATATGCGCCGAAGCGCAAATTCCACGACTCTGTCGCCTTAAAGGCAATTTCCGTGGGTCGCCTTGAGCCTAACGCTTTCGGGTCATGTCGCCGCAAAAGCCGCCGCCGTTATTTTTTGCGGAATTTTAATTCGCGTTTTTCGGTTGCCGCCGCCGTATCTAAAATCCGTATCTTTTGATTCTTGCCGCCGCCGTTATTTATCGTCGCAGTTAAGCTCGGCAATGCGTTCCGCCGCCACTTCACGAACATCAGCGTCCCGATCGCTTCTAGCTATATGCGTCAGCAACGCTTGATCGGTTAAGCAACCTATCGCGCACATGCGTCCGTATGAGTCACTATCGTTTTGCGCCATCTCCGCCAAAAACGCGTAATCCCCCAAAATCTCCGCTACATTCGCGCGAAAAAACATGTTCTCATCGTTTCGCGACATATTTATCAATATCTCTTTATCGGTAAAATGCCTTGCCGCGGCAACGCGAACAAGATGGTCGCCATGATTTTTCAATATATCAAACAATACCGTTTGATCGGTAAGCTTCTCCGTTGCCGTGCAACAAATTAGCCAATATTCGTCATTTCTAGCTATCTCCGCTAAAACCGCATGGTCGGTTATCTTCCACACCGCCGCAATGCGAACTTGGCTATCCGCGTCATTTTTAGCAATCTCGACTAAAACCTCTTGATCTGCAATATGCCTCACCGCCGCAATGCGAACACTGCGATCCGTGTCATTCCTTGCTATCTCGGTTAAAACCGCTTGATCCTTTAGGAACAATGTCGCAATTTCACGAACCCTTTCCGAGCTGTCGTTTTTGGCAATCTCCGCTCTTACCTTGTCGTCGAGTAAGCGCATTACCGCCGTCCACCGAACATCGACGCTTTCGGCTTCTCTTGCCGCCCGCGCAACCTCTTCCTGAGTTTTAATTTTATTTACCGCCGCCTTTGCTTTCTCTACGTTTTTGTTTTGCCATGCGGGTTTGAATAAGCCCATAATAATTACCTCATTGATTTTTGGAACTTCCGTCCAAAGTCGTGCGGTTTCTGTTTTTGAAATACTTTTCCCGACCGATTATACTTTTTCAGGAGTTGCACTGCGTTGTGCGCGATGGAAGTTCTTCGCCGGCGGAGATTACTACGCTTACGCCTTCAATAGTTGCGCGGTTTCGCGCGCTATGGAAAGCTCCTCGTTGGTGGGTATGATATAAACCTTGACGCGGCTTCCGGGTTTGGAAAGCTCCGTCACGCCGGGAGTGCGAACCTTGTTTTTGGCAAAGTCGAAATCGACGCCCATGTACTCCGTGCCTTCCATGACAAGACCGCGTATAATCGCGGAGTTTTCTCCGATACCGCCCGTAAAGGCTATTAGGTCCACGCCACCCAACGCCGCCGCGTAGGAGCCGACGTACTTCTTTATGCGGTACGCAGTCATCTCAATGGCAAGCCTTGCGCGTTCGTTGCCCTTTTCCGCTGCTTCGGTGAGGTCGCGGCAATCCGCCGAAAAGCCGCTTATTCCTAGCATTCCGCTCTTCTTATTGAGGTATTGCACCATTTGCGGCAAGGTATAGTTAAGCTTCGACGCTATATAATCCACTGCGGCGGGGTCTATATCACCGCTTCTAGTACCCATCATAAGCCCCTCAAGCGGCGTAAAGCCCATAGACGTGTCCACGCACTTACCGTTCTTTACGGCGGATATGGAGGAACCGTTGCCCAAATGGCACACTATGATTTTGCTTTTGCCGCCGACGATTTTCGCCGCCTCCTCGGAAACGAACTTATGCGACGTACCGTGGAAGCCGTAGCGGCGTACCTTGTACTTTTCGTAAAGCTCATAGGGTACTCCGTATAGATAGGCTACCGGCTCCATGGTGGAATGGAAGGTGGTATCGAAAACTATTGTCATCGGGGTGTCCTTCATAACCTCACGGCAGCTGTCCAAGCAATCCAACATGGGCGGCATGTGAAGCGGTCCTAAGTCGCTGTTTTTGCGGCAGGTCGCGATATTTTCCGCCGTCGCCATTATGGAGCCGTGGAAGTCCTCCGCGCTGTGGAGCATTCTATGCCCCACAGCCGCTATGTCCGACACCTTTTTTATGACGCCGTTTTCTTTGTCCATGAGCGCCTGCAAAACGAACTGCATAGCCTCTTTATGTGTCGGCATGGGCTGTTCTATAGTCACGGCTCTGTCGTCCGCGGTTTTCTGTTTCAAGACGCTGCCGTCCCCGCCTATTCTTTCGGCAAGACCCTTTGCGATTGCCTTTTCGGTTTTCATGTCGATTAGCTGATACTTAATCGACGAGCTACCCGCGTTTATTACAAGAATTTTCATATCGTACCTTTTATAATTCCGTTATCTTAAAATACCGTATTTTTATTTTCGGGTGTGGACGATTTGCGGTGACGATTTGCCTGCTAAGAAAATCCTTGGTCACCGCGGATTGCCCGCACCGATTACTTTTTACTTTACCGACTGCAACACGGTGATACCGATAGCCGCCACTACGTCTTCCGCCACGCATCCGCGCGAAAGGTCGTTTACCGGCTTATCTAAGCCCTGCATTATGGGTCCTATGGCCATACAACCGCCAAAGCGCTGCGCCAGCTTGTAGCCGATATTACCCGCGTCAAGGTTGGGGAATATCAACACGTTAGCGTTACCCGCTACGCCGCTTCCCGGTGCCTTCTGACTGCCCACGGAGGGTACTATAGCCGCGTCCAACTGAAGCTCACCGTCCACAAGGTAGTCCGGATGACTTTGCTTCACGAGATTGTACGCTGCTGTAACTTTATCTATGCTCTCGTGCTTTGCACTACCCTTCGTTGAGAAGGACAGCATGGCGATTTTCGGCGTAATCTGAACAATGCTCTTAGCACTCATGTATGACGCCGACACGATGTCGGCAAGCTGCTCCGCCGACGGGTACGGCACGACCGCGCAATCGGAAAATATCATAGCCGGAGCGTCGCAATATTTAAAGCCGTCCGGCGGTACCATTACGAAACAACTGGATACCGTATTGATGCCGGGAGCGCCCTTTATCACCTGCAATGCCGCACGCAGTACGTCGCCGGACGAGTACACCGCGCCGCCGACCATACCGTCCACATCGCCCGCCTTAAGCATAATAGCGCCAAAATAAAGCGGTTGCTTTATGATTTCCGCGGCTTGCGCCTCCGTCATGCCCTTAGATTTGCGGAGTTCGAATAAAAGCTTGGTGTATTCGGCAAGCTTCGGGTGCTTGTTCGGATTGGCGAATTTAATGTTTGTGTAGTCTATTTCCGGGAACTTCGCCTTTGTCGCCGCCTCGTCGCCGATTAAAACGATGTTGGCAATTTTGTTGTTGGCGGCAATCTCTCCCGCCTTTACAACCCGTCCGTCAAAGGCTTCCGCCAAAGCTACGGTCTTGTTGAGCTTGCCCGCGCGGGCATATAAGTGAGTTAAAAAGTCTGACATGTTGACCTCTCCCTATCTAAAGATAATAAATTTTAATTAACGTAATTAAACACGTCGGCAATAATAATATCACTTTTTCATTTTACGCACAACAAATAACGCCGACAAATCGAAAAAAATTTCCAAATTTTTTAATCAAGACTTTTTTAACCTCTTTAGTGCTTCCTGCGCGTCCGTATCGCCCTGCTTAGCGGCTTTTTTGTACCAGTACACGACCGACGCATAGTCCCTTGTCACGCCCTCTCCGTTTTCGTAGCATACGCCTAAGTTATACTGCGCGTACCTATCACCCTGCTCGGCGGCTTTGTTGTACCAATGCACGGCTTTTTTTATGTTTTTATCCACGCCCAAGCCGTTACAATAACAAAATCCCAATTTGTTCTGCGCGTTAGTATGCCCTTGCTCTGCGGCTTTTTTATACCAATACACCGCCTTCGCGTAGTCCTCGTCCACGCCCTCGCCCTTGTAGTAGCAACCGCCTAAACCGTTCTGTGCATCCGCATCACCCTGCTTTGCGGCTTTCTTAAACCAATACGCGGTCTTAATTAAGTCCTTTTCCACGCCGTTGCCGTTTTCATAACATACGCCTAAATTGTACTGCGCGTACGCATCCCCCTGTTTTGCGGCTTTATTATACCAGTACGCCGCCGCCACGAAATCCTTGTCCACGCCCTCACCGTTATAGTAGCCGTTGCCTAAATGGTACTGCCCGTCCGAATCTCCTTGTTCGGCGGCTTCCCTAAACCAATACGCCGCCGCCGCATAGTCCTTATCCGTACCCTTTCCGTTATAGTAACAAAATCCCATCTTATTTTGTGCGCCGGCGTGTCCTTGCTCGGCGGCTTTTTTCCACCAATACACTGCCGTCGCACTGTCCTCGTCCACACCCTCACCGTTATAATAACTATTGCCCAAATTGTACTGCGCGTTCTCTTCACCTTGCTCGGCGGCTTTTTTCCACCAGTACACTGCCTCCGCTAAGTTCTCCTCCACGCCTCTGCCGTTTTCGAAACACACACCTAAATTGAACTGTGCGTCCGAATCTCCTTGCTCGGCGGATTTCTTATACCAATACACCGCAGCCGCGTAGTCTTGATCCACTCCATCGCCGTTATAGTAACAACCGGCCAAATTGTACTGCGCATACGCCTCTCCCTGTCCGGCGGCTTCCTTGTAGAATTGCACGGCTGTCGCTAAGTTCTCCTCCACGCCTCTGCCGTTTTCGTAGCACACACCTAAATTGTGCCGCGCGGACGCATTTCCTTGCCCGGCGGCTTTTTGGTACAATTGCACCGCCGTATTTATGTCCTTATCCACGCCGTCGCCGTTTTCGTAACACGCGCCTAAGCTGTTCTGCGCGGGCGCATTTCCCTGATTTGCGGCTTTCTCAAATAACTGCACCGCAGCCGTGTAGTCCTCTGTCACTCCTAAAGCAAAATAATAGCATCTGCCTAATCCGCATTGCGCATCCGCGTTGCCGGCTTCGGCGGCGGTTCTAAAGTAGCTTGCTTCAAAAATATCCTCATGCTTGCAAAATCCGCATCTATATTTGCCGCTAGACACGTAAGTCGTTTCCCCTCCGCAAGCGGAGCATGTAGGATGCCACACGTCTTCCTCTCTCACCTTTTCACGCCCGCTTAAATTATCCTTTTTTGACATATCGCAATCCTCTCCCTTTGTATCGATTTAAAAAACTCTTCCGCTTACTTACGTACATATTATACGATACTTATTGCGCACAAGCAAGACTTTAAGATGAATTGGTCGGTTTTTTCCGTTTTTTTATTTTTTTTAGTTTCAAAGATTAGGTTGCTTTGGGTGAGAACAATTTGCAGTGACAAAATATTTTCTTGGCAGGCAAATCATCGCCTCGGACTGTCCACGTCCGTTATTTTTAATGTGGTTTGGCTGACGCATAAGCTTTATATATCACCTATACGAAAGCCTCATTGCAAAGGTTTATATATCATCGCCCATTGTGGACAAACGGCATTTTTTCTGCTATAATTTTTAATATGAAAACAAGCCCTAAGGTCACTTGCATAATTGCCGAATATAACCCGTTCCACAACGGGCATGCCCACCATATCGAACGAACCTTGCGCGAAACGATGCCGGACATGTTGGTAGTTATAATGAGTGGAGATTTTACCGAACGAGGGGACTGCGCCGTGTGCCGCAAGGAAATCCGCGCGCGTTGGGCGGTATGCGCCGGAGCCGACGTCGTTTTTGAGCTTCCTCCCGTGTTTGCCGTGTCGTCTGCGGAAAACTTCGCCTACGGAGCCATGAAAACGCTGTCGCGCAACTTTCCCGGCTTTACGTTGTCATTTGGGAGTGAATGTGGCGATATAACCGTTTTAAAGCGCGTTTCTGATATTCTAAACAACGAAAACAGTGGTTTATCTCTGCTAATAAAACAAAATCTAAAGGACGGGAAAAGCTATCCGCGAGCAAGAGGAGAGGCTTTCTCCTCGCTTTATCCAGACCTTGCCCCCATACTCTTAAAGCCTAACAATATACTGGCTCTGGAATACCTAAAGGCGGCGGAGAAAATCGGCGGCGTCAAGCTGCATACCGTGGCGCGCGAGGATAATTTTAACTCCGATAAAATAGACGGAAGCTTTGCCTCCGCCGCCGCCGTCCGCGAACTCCTAAAAACCGGAGAGGATATAACGTCGTATGTCCCGCAATATGTCGCTGAAAGCCTTTGGGCGGCATATTCTAAGGATGACATAAGCGCCGCCGAATACAAAATATTTGAGCGCATGCGCGATATATCAAAAGCCGACCTTACCCTAACCGCCGGCGTCAAGGAAGGCTTAGAAAATAGGTTTAAAAAATTTATACCGCAAGCGGAAAATTTAAACGAACTTTTAACCTCAGTTAAAACTAAACGCTATACCATGGCAAGCCTTAAGCGTATCTGCGTTTCCGCCTACTTAGGCATCACCGCCGCCGATACCGAAGCCGCCAAAGAAAATCCGCCCGCCCCGCTGATTTTAGCTAAGAGGTAAGCCACATTTCCGGACACGGCAACGCCATCGACTATTGACCATAAAACCACGCCTCCGCAAGAAAATTGCGGAGGCGTGGTTCATTTTTTTCAATCGGAATAATTTTTTCAACGACTTACGTCGTCTTTTTCAACCTAAACAATTTTTTTTCAACGACTTACGCGGTCGCGGAAGGTATGACGAAGTTTAATATTGCATTGGTAGCCGTCCCTACGTTTGTTACGGACGCCTCGTCGGGTCCGCCTATTGTTACGGTACCTATGGTTATTGTTGCCGCAACTCCGGCGGGACCTTGCGGACCTTCAGACCCCGAAGGACCTTGCGGACCGGTAGGACCGTCCGCACCCGCGGGTCCTTGCGGACCGGTAGGACCTTCCGCACCCGCAGGACCTTGAGGACCTTCCGCGCCCTGCGCTCCTGTGGGACCTTGAGGACCTTGTGCGCCCTCCGCACCCTGCGCCCCGGTGGGACCTTGAGGACCGGTAGGACCTTCCGCACCCGCGGGTCCTTGGGGACCTACGGGTCCTTGTGCGCCCTCCGCGCCCTGCGCCCCGGTGGGACCTTGAGGACCTTCCGCGCCTTGCAGACCTTGAGGACCTACGGGTCCTTGTGCGCCCTCCGCGCCCTGCGCCCCGGTGGGACCTTGAGGACCTTCCGCGCCTTGCGGACCTTGGGGACCTATCGGTCCTTGTGCGCCGGTCGGTCCTGTGGGACCTTGCGCACCCTCCGGACCTTGAGGTCCTACGGGTCCTTGAGGTCCGGTTGTGCCTGCCGGACCGGTTGCTCCGGCGGGTCCTGCCGGACCGGGCAAACCTCTTTCCCCGCGAGGTCCTGTTTCGCCGCGTTGCCCGGCGGGTCCTTGAGGTCCGGCAAGCGGAATATACGCCGGAGTGCGGAGAATGCAATCTCTGTTTTCATCGTGACGACAGTTGTTATTACAGCAATTAATCATATTAAAAGCCTCCCGAAATTTGTTATGTATTTCAAGTATATGGACAATCCGACGTGACGACTTGCTACACAAAAATATTTTGTCGCCACTAATTGTCCACACCCATTTCAATGTTTCCTTTGTTGTACCTCACTGTACATAATATTCGCTTTTTCTGAAAAGTGCCGAATCCGCGAAAATAAAATTCATTCGGGAATTCCATCTAAATAAATCCGCATAGACTAAGGCACCCGTATTTAACGCGTATGATTTAACCCCGAACAAATAAAAATCCGTTTATAAAATAAACAGATAGCCGTATTTAGCGCGTATGCCGCAAAACAAATTATTCCGGCAGGTAAATTATTTCAATTTTCTAACGGCTTTTAAGTCGGTCGGAAATTGTGGTTTTATTTTTATATGTGTGCTATAATATTTTCCTAATAAACGGTTTTGGAGTGAATTGATGACAACCACAAGCAAAAATGCTTTGATTAGCAACAGAAACGCTTTGTTTGACAATTTTAGAGGAATACTGATATTCGTATTCGTCATGCTTGCCGTACTAGGCGGCATTTACCGCTATAACGACGCGGCGAACCTACCCGCGTGGGTTTTCGACCATGCGCGCGGCTTGCCTATCGGTATCGGAGGAAGTCCCTTTACTCCGGTCGATTTGGGAATGATTTTTTTCTACTTCATAGGCGCTATGGTCGCGGTTCCCTCATACAAAAAACGTATGGTAAGGGACGGAAAAGGCTCGGCGCGTTCGCACTTATTCACCCGGAATATCGGTCTTATCGGTATCGGTGCGGTCATGTATCTCATTGCCGGCATAGCTTCTCAGTCGGAAACGCCAGGAGCATGGGGACCCTTGCATTCAATAGGTTTCACGGGTCTTCTTACGATGTTATTTTTGGGCTTGAAGCCGGTGTGGAGGGCTGTTTCCGGAGCGGCTTTTATAACCTTGCACGACGTGTTTTCACAGTACGTATATAAGTTTTTAAATACGCCTAACTTTTCGTCGGACGGCGGCTTTGCGGTATGCCTGATGTACGCCGGATTTTTCCTCATAACGACGGTGCTTTTCGACCTCTACCGTATAAATTTCATACTGTTTTTGATGGGTTTTTTGCCGATTTTGGCGGTCACAATAACAATTTATGGGACGGTGCCGCCCACCTGCTATCCATATAATTTTACCTTTTTCGCGGTCACATACTGCGCCGTGACGATACTGTTTATAATCTATTATTTGTTGCACAAGGGCTTTGCCGCGCTGTTTGAAAAATATGTATTCAAACATTCCACTTCTCAAATGATACCGCTCATAGGGCGCATGGGCAGAAACCTGCTTTTCTACTTTGTGGCGCGCTATCCCATAGCCGCGCTCTTCCAAATACTGTACAACGCCTTCCTTTGGCGCGCCGGTCTTGTCGGCGCGGGCATAATCGTGTCCGTAGCCGCAATCGGAATTTTTATAGGCTTCGAAGCGTTGTTCAATAAAAGAAACTGGGTTGTGAAACTGTAAAATTGCGGTACCATGGGTAATTTAAGCGGAAAACTTCAAAAAATTTCCTATCGTTTTACCGAGGGGAACAATCCGCGGTGACAAAATATTTTCAGGCTATTTTAAGGATAAAATTGTCTGAAAGCGCAGGGCGTAGCACCGCTACTTAACAGGCATTTCAGACGGTTTTAGAATAAAAAGAGTCGAGAAGATTTACTTAGCTTAGCAGTCAAGTCATAACCGCGGATTGCCCACACCCTAATAAATGCGGCGAGGGTTTGTTACGAACCTTGCCACCCAATTTTGATTTAAGGAAAAATAAAAATGAAACGAAAAATAAAATTATTAAGTGCGGCGGCGGTTATACTTGCCGTCGCGACGACGTTGCTTACGGCTTGCAATAAACCCATCCCGTTGGAGGGTGATGTTATTGAAATACCCTCCTCCTACGCCTACGAGCTGGACGGCTCCGTGCCGTTTTCAGAGTTGGATACCGCTCTTTTGGAGAACCCCGGAAGAGGCTTGCGTACGGAGCTCTATATAACGTTGGGCGCAAACCGTTCTTATCCGTCGTCCGCAGATGAAACCGCCTATCAACGGCTGGAAAGTCAATCGGCTCTTTACGCGCCCGACAAGCCACAGGTAGCGCAAGTATACGTATACCTAACCGAATACTACGACCGTGATTTGCCCGACGACGCTCTTGCCGAATTGAAAGCCTACTTTGAAAAACTCCAAAACAGCAGCGTTAAAATGTTGTTGCGCTTTGCATACGAATATACCGAAGGAGATAAGCGCGGACCTACCGACGACACTATTGAAAAACATTGCAAGCAGTTAAAAGCCTTCTTTGCCGACAATGAAACCTTGATTGCGCGCACGCTTCACGCCGTACAGCTTGGTTTCGTCGGGCTTTGGGGAGAGGGTCACGGGGCAATTAAAAGCCACGATTTCACGCGCGTCATAAAAGCCGTGTGCGATATGACGCCTAGCCGTTATACCGTAATGGTACGCACCGCCGACATTTATATGCGCGCTCCGGAAGAACTTAAGCACCGCCTTACTATACACGACGACTTTATTGTCGGCAGTCCCGGACACGAATGGAGTTTGGGAATAGGCTTTGACGACCCCAAATACGGGATATTAAAAAGCATAGAATATTTAGGCGTTTGCGACGGTGAAATGCCGTGGGGACGCGATACTACATTCCCGAACATCAGCCATTTTGACTTCTTGCGGCAAATATCCGACTTCGGATTAACCACCCTTAGCGCCACTCACAACTATAAGGAGGACGGCAGCTCGTATCATTTGGAGCGGTGGAAAAGCGTGTACGTGACGGAAACCGAATTGCGCGACGCGGCGCTTCCGTTCAATCCCAACCTACTCACGGATGGCAGAATAAGCGTCTACGAGTACGTTAGGTATCACTTAGGCTATCAGTTGGCGGTGAGCAACTTCGCGTATGCCGACGGAAAAATATCCTTTATGTTGACGAATTTCGGCTTCGCCGCGCCGTATAACTTTGCGCTCTCCGTCGTCGTTAACGGCAATGAAATACCCGTTGCGGACTTCTCCCCCGCCGACCTAAATCGCTTTGGACAGAAAATATACACGGTAGATTGCGCGGCGTTAACCTCGTTCGGGTTGAAGCTCACCAATACCGCCGACGCTTCCTCTCACATAAAGCTTGCCAACGCCATACCCTACTCCGACGGCGTTAACGTGATTATTTAGATGGACGGCATGAGAAGAAATTTAAACCACATAAATCTTGATGACTTACACTAATGAATTTAAAAACGCGGTTGACGCCAAGGATATTATCCTGCGGCAACCGCGTTTTTTAAGTAATCAGTGTCAAGCTTCAAGCTTGCTGTGCGTTGCGCGAACAACGAGGAAAGGCTTTAAGTCTTTGTGAGGTTCGTAAGGCGCACCAACTTTTGGTTCTTTTTGCCGCACAGCAAAAAGAACAAGGGCGTTCCTTTTTGGGTACCCAAAAAGGAACTATAATAAAAGACATGGGAGTGGACAATCCGCGGTGACAATATTATTCTTCTGTTTTTTCGACGTCTTTGGTAGCGGCTTGAGTGCGAAGGAGGTCGCGAATATCTTTGAGAATATCGTCGGTTGTTTCGGGGGGAACGACGGCAGCGGCGGCGGCTTCAGCTTCGGCTTTAACGCGTGCGGCTTTTTCCTTTTCGGCGGCGGCTATTGCGACGCGTATTTCGATAATATTTTTTCCTTCGGCTTTAAGGTCGGTTTTAAGGGCTTTTTTCTCCTCTTTAGTGAGTAGGGAATCGCGCTTAAACAGTCCGGTGGTTTTCATGGCTACGCGGATGGCGGCAAACAAACAGAAAGCTATTATCAGAAAGTTGACGATAGTTTGAATGAAATTGCCGTAACGCAAAGCGGCCTCGGCTTTAACTACGGCGCCGGTAGCGGCATCCACCGTTTCCGGAGTAATAACCCATTTCCAGTCCGCGACGGAAACGCCTCCGACGGCCAAGGTAACCAGCGGCATAATTATATCGTTGACAAGGCTTGTCACAATTGCGCCGAACGCACCGCCTATAATAACGGCGATTGCCAGTTCAAGAATGTTGCCCTTCATCACGAACGCTTTAAAATCCGAAAGAAACCTCTTTATCGGATTACTTTTTTTGTCTTTTGACATAGCGAAAAAACTCCTTTAGTTTGTTTTGTCAGCGGTATTGCCGCGTATACTTAGGTATATTATATCACCCCAAACGCCGGTGTCAACATTTTATAAAAGATAAACGTGCGCATCTTATAAAAATTTAATAATGTAAAAGAAAAATATTTTACTTGAATATTGAAATCGGTTATTGAGATAGAAAACTTACCGCCGCTTAAAAGTGAAGATTAAGAGTAAAATATTTTACTTGAATATTGAAACTGCCGTGGCGTATTGACACTAATATTATATCAGAAACTAATTTTTTATCAGCCGGCTAATTTATTTGCCGGATACTAAAAAAGAACCGCAATCCGACGAGGCGTCAAATAAATATCCATGCTTGATAAATTGCTCTTTAATTGCAGTTGCAATAATCTTTGCCATCCCAACCGGAACCGCATTTCCCACCATTTTATATCCGTTTTCCAGTTTCGTGTAATAAAATATGAAACTATCGGGGAATGTTTGTAACCGCGCACATTCCCGTATTGTCATACGACGATATAAATGCTCAACTTCTTGCTTAAAAACATGTTGATTAATCCCCACGCACGGCATATACGGAGCCTGCGGGTGAAGTTGCGCTTGCCGCCCGGACGCTTGTACCGTAAAACCTACGTCGTTCCAGTTCCGGACACGGTTGCGACTCATAAAAATAGTTGAAAACCCACCTGTAAAATATTCATGATTAGCAACTAAAACCAATGGATTTGTTTCATTTTTCGCAAGTGCGGGAACTGCCGTATTCTTTAAATCTAAAATCGCATCCTTAAGAACCGTCCTTTCGTTTAGGCTTTCGGGAAAAACAAATTTAAAGCCCAAATCTTTACGGATACCTATATAAAACACGCGCCTACGGTCTTGAGGAATTCCGTAATCTGCCACATTAACTAGGGTCACCGTCAGTTCGTAACCGGATTTGATGAACATTTCTTTGATATTCTCAACAGCATCCATATGGCGTGCCGCAAGCATTCCGGCCACATTTTCCGCAAGAAAAAACTTCGGTTTTTTATCCTCTAACATCCTTATATATTCATAAAACAGTTGCCCTCTCTCATCGTTTATTCCGCGAAGAGAACCTGCCTCAGACCAAGATTGACACGGCGGACCGCCTATAATTC
The DNA here is from genome assembly GCA_031289315.1 of Clostridiaceae bacterium. GTDB lineage: Bacteria > Bacillota > Clostridia > Christensenellales > CAG-917 > JAITEJ01. The sequence goes on from JAITPR010000060.1 coordinate 31,891, forward strand.
CGTCACAATCGGGAACTTCGGAAGACAACACCTTTCTTATATCACACGTATTGAGATGTGCGGAATGATTTTTTATATATGTTTCCCAAATAGTTTCATCGTACTCGTTCGCAAATATAATGTCAAATCCTGCTTGCTCAAAGCCCAAATCTAAACCGCCGGCACCGGAAAAAAGACTAATCAACCTCATAAATTTCTGTCTCCAAACCGAATTAACTTAACACGTTTGAGGATTGCCGGGTTATTAGAATTAATGTTTCAGAATATTTTGTAAATGCCGAAGCCGTATCTTCTTTATATGAATTGCAAAATGAATCCTTTATGAATAATTCAAAGGCTTCTCCCGTATTATTCATTCTGTTGCGGCTATTTGTATAGTCCTTAACGGTATGCGTTAAATTACCACGGATATTTTGAATAGCAACAAGCAGATTGCTCATTAATACGACCCTCCCTCAAAGAAATTCTTCAAGTTATTTACATACTTAATTATAAATATTTTATCACATACGTGCTTTTTAGTCTACCATATCGACAAACGGTAAGTGTACTTAATAAAAATTTTCGATGCGGAACGCTAAATAACTTGCTTTTTGGTGCGATTGTGTATATATTTATATAATCCTAAACAATAAGCGGTTGTATACAATAAACCGAAAAACAAAGGAAGCAGAAGGAGCGGTATGAGCGCAATAAAAAATGAAGCTAAAATAAAAAATCCCATCGTCAAAAAGGTGCGGGAGCAATTGGGACACCGCGCGGAGTGGTTGTATTACTTGTGCGACGAAGCCGAAAAGCAAGGGCTTGACCCGAAAAGCTTCGCCCCCGCGGCAATAACGCGTTGCGGAAACTTTCACGGAACGCACCTAAGCGTGAACGGCACGGAAAAAAGCCTTAAATCGCTTAAAAAGAAGTTGTTTTCAAAGGCGGCGCAATGGATGTTTGAAATGGAGGTTACGGAGTGCCGCGACGACCTGCTGACTATCGACTTCCATTATTGCCCTCTAGTCGACGCATGGAAAGAGTCGGGCGCGGACGATGCAACTATCTCATTTCTATGCGACTGCGCTATGTGCGGAGATGCCGCAATAGCAAGGGCGTTTGGCGCGGAGCTTGAGCTTCCCGAAACGATTGCCCGTGGTAGCGATGTATGTAAACTCCGGTTCGTCAAGAAATAAAGCCCTTATTCTTTTTGCTACGCGGCAAAAAACCACAAAAAACGCGCAAGCTTGACACTGATTACTTGAAAAGCGCGGAATGCAGTAAAAAAATTTTACTTGTATTCCGCGCTTTTAAATTTATTAGTATCAAATTATCAAGACTTACGTGTCTTTAGTCGCTTCTTTGGCAACGTTACTTTTAAGCAACACCTATGGTTGCCATAGTGAGCAAAACCACAGCGTTGTCATCTTGAGCGCCCGGCGGGTTTTATCAATAATTGCAGTCGTCGTGCGTGTTCGGGTTTTCTCAATAGTTTGAAGATTGCCAAATGCGTACGGATTTAATTTTAAATTCGTTGCTACCGTCATCACGGTTTTCAAACTCACCGATGTCCTGTCCGTAGGGTCCCTTAACTCCGGTACGGATTTCAACGGTAAGACGTAACACCTCCGCAACCTGCGAAACGCCACCGTACGACGTCGCCCACGTCGGAATGCCGTCAACGAAGAACACGTACTCGTTCGGCGTCCAAAGCAAGGCGTACTTGTGATAACCCGAATAAAGATCAATGCCCTTAAGAGTAGGAACCTTACCGTACGAACGGTAGAAAGCCGATTCATAGGTTTTGCCGGCGTCGTAGTGAATTGCGTGTCCCGTGCAAGAGCTTAAGTCGTTCTCAGCCAACCGACGATTGCGGTCTTGTAAGAAGGACGACTCGTAAATGTCTATTTCACTGCCGTCACGACCGTAATTTCCAACCTTATTGGTGCCGTCGCTCTGAAGCCAAAACGCCGACCACATTCCCGTTCCGGTAGGAACCTGCACCTCCGCCTCGAAAAAGCCGTACGCTTGCTCAAAGACGTTATCGTAACCGTCGGCGGTTTCGCGGCGCGTTTCAATGCCGCTAGTGAACACCCCGTTTTCAGGGCAAATACCCGTTGAACACACATGGTCGGCGGACTTTATAGAATTGATTACCAGTGCCTCGCCAGTTCTGAATTCAATCATGTCGGGACACCAGTATTCATAACTACGCAAGCCGTGCTTTGAAGGAAACCAATAATTGTCGTTTAGCTCCTCCATGTTGCTTATGGTGGCGAAGTCAACGTCCATGGTAACAGCCCAGCCCTCCGCCGACAAATCCGGATAGGCATATTTGCTTATATCCAAATCCTTTTTGCCGCAAGCGGTGAGAAGCGCCAGTCCTAAAACCAACGTAACCACTACCGCTATTATCATTTTAACTCGTTTCATATTTGTCCCCTTGTAAAAATAATAAGATTATTGTATACCATTTTACGCCCGCGGTCAAGAACATTTTTTCAGTGGGCGCAAATTGTTTTTATACGGCATCAATTGTTTTTTTACGGTGCCGGTTGGCTTTTACGGCGGTATAGATTAGTTTTTGGACGGCGTAGATTGTGCGGTTTCTTAATCCGTATATATCCGTACTTCAAAAACCGATATAAACAACAACGCCCCTTAAAAAGAGGCGTCGTTATAGGTCAAGTATCACAAACCGGAAAAGTCCGCTTTTATTTTTTGACAGTCAATTGACAGAGCGGATTTTTCTGCATAGGTTTTTTGCAATATCGCAAAGCAGATTTTCCGCTTATGTGTTTTACTGGCGTTAAAACTTTATTTAAAATAGCGGTTAAGCATTCCTAAAAAAGCTTTTCCGTGCCGTGCTTCGTCACGCGCCATTTCGTGAACCGTATCGTGAATGGCATCCAAACCCAACTCTTTGGCACGTTTGGCAATATCAAGCTTGCCAGCCGTCGCGCCGTTTTCCGCGTCTACGCGTTTCGTAAGATTGATTTTTGTGGAGGGTGAAACCACCTCGCCTAAAAGCTCTGCGAATTTGGCGGCGTGTTCCGCTTCCTCCCACGCGGCTTTCTCGTAGTAAAGCCCCACCTCCGGATAACCCTCTCGGTGCGCGGCGCGCGACATGGCAAGATACATGCCTACCTCACAGCATTCGCCCTCAAAATGAGCGCGCAAGTCCTTTACTATGTCCTCCCGCACGTTAGCGGCAACTCCGATTACGTGCTCCGCCGCCCACGTTCTTTCCCCGGACTGCTCGTTAAACTTCGCCGCCGGCGCCTTGCATACGGGGCATTTTTCGGGTGCCTCGTTCCCCTCGTGTACGTATCCGCATACGCTGCATACAAATTTCTTCATCTTTAAATCTCCTTTTTTTATCTATATTTTCACCCCGCCTAAGCGGAGAGAGTTTTCTTTTTTTGCGGTTTTCCCATCCGCCTTAATCGGATTTTTTTCTAGCTTTCAATCTGCCTTAAGCAGAAAAAAAATTTCTCTAGGCTTTTCAGTCCTTACCGCTTTTGCCGCATTTCTCACACACGCCAAAAAGTATGTTTTTTTGGCTTATCACTCTAAAGCCCTTTGACTCCATCGCGGAGCAGTCCACCAAAGGAGCCTCCGCGTCGATTACCCGCCCGCAAGACAAGCAAACGAAGTGCGTGTGCAGAGAAACATCTCCGTCATAGCGCGCAACTCCTCCGTCGGTGTCGATTATCTGCGCTTCGCCGGTGTCGCCCAAAAGCTTTAGGTTTCTGTACACGGTACCCATGCTGATTGACGGCATAACCTCCCGCGCTTGACGGTATATCCATTCGGCGGTCGGGTGGCTTTTGGTTTCGCAGAGTATCCGCTTTATAACTTCACGTTGTTTTGAGTATCTCATATTATCAGTAATGATTCCTATTATTGATTATATAATAACACATTATTTTATTTTGTCAAGGGTTTTTCATGAATAAAAAAAATTTTATGTCTGTAGGTATCCCCGCAAATAAAACCCGTTCCGGCGTGTGAAAAAAAATTTTATATAACAAAGCGTGTTCACGTAAGCTCACAAACAATATATTTTCCCTAAAATCCGCTCGTTTTCTGTTACGTGAACACGCCCTAAATTGTAATTATCTTAAATAGATAACTGTCTTGCTTTATATAATTAAACTATTTGGCTCAATTTCACTTTCCGATAAGTGTAAATTTTCTTTAAGAAATTTTCGGAATTGCCTTAAATAAAATGCCCCCTTGCTTTATATCGGTAAGCGGCGGTTGCCGTATACTCAAGACCAAGGCATGAGAAAATTTATTCCTATTAAAACGAGGACGGCGCCGCCGACGATTGAGGCAATCCCTTGTCTACCCTTTATCAGCTTGCCGAATTTTGCACCCAACAGCACGCCGCTTAAGCAAATCAAAAAGGTAATCGCGGCTATTACCGGAGCGGATATATGAATTCCTATAGAAAAAGACAGCAGGGACACGCCTACGGCAAGCGCGTCTATGCTAGTGGCTATGCCCTGCACTAAAATGCCGCCGAATTTAAGTTCCTTTTCCTCCGATATGTCTTCGCCGACGGTTTTATCAGCCGCAAAATTTTCTTCATTTGGCGCATCTTTTACCGTTATTTCATCTTCCGTCGGCGTCGCCTCGACCGTCAAAGCGTTTTCGGTTGCGTAGCCTTCCGGTGCTTGCACGGCAAAATCACTTGACTTTTCGGCGACGGTTTGCAAAATTTCTTTTTCAGACGGGTGCGCGGCTTTTTTAGATATTTTATTTTGGAGCGTTTTGCCGTAGGATTTAACCTGTTTTATGCCGTCTACAATCATCTTCGCGCCTATTATAAGTAGGATTACAAACGAAGCATACTTCAAATAGTTTTCTATATAGCGTAAAAATAAACTGCCCAAATAATAGCCGATTAAGGGCATGATTCCTTGAAAGATTCCGAAAACGGCAGCTATTACAAAATATTTACGTTTTTTCATGCTACGGTTGGCGAGTCCGTTACAAACGGAAACCGCAAACGCGTCCATGGAAAGTCCGGCGGCTATTAACAGTAACGTGAAAAATTGCATGTTTTCCTTGAGTTATACGCGCCCCCGGGTACAGTGGCGGAGGAGCGCTGATATTTTATATTCTATAATATTTCTCACGTATATGCAAGCGTATTTTTATAGGCGTGGACAATTCGCAGTGACAAAAGATTTTCTTGCATAGCAAGTCGTCAACGAGGATTGTCCACACCCTTAATACAGCGTTTTTACCACATAACAAAGAAACCGTCGTATGTAAGGCAATAGCGCTTTTTCGACGTTCGGCGACAAAGCTTTCTATTTTTCGCGGTGCGGATTGAGTTATAGTGTTTAACATGAAAATCGCGTTTGAAAACAAGCACAACACCCTCATCGCATACCCCGACGGAGAGCTTGACGAATGCAGTTCGCACTCGCTTAGGGAGGCGCTCGACCATGAATTTAGGTCGGAGAGGTTCAACTCATTTGTGATGAACATGTCGCGCGTAAGCTTCATGGACAGCACGGGCATAGGCGTACTGTTGGGAAGATACAAGCTGTTACGCTCAAAAAACATACCGTTTTACGTAGAAGCACCTACGCCCGTAGTAGACAAGATTTTACGTATGAGCGGGCTTTATCAAGTGATAACACGCATATGAAGCCGATTTTTAGTCTTGCACGAGGAAAATGCCGGACGAAAACGGCAAAAACGCAGAACGGCGGCGCATACGTTTTGCCGTATACGCTTCACCTGCCAGTGATTTGCTCGCACTCGTAGCTACGCCTTAAAATGCCATACCCACACCCATAAATAACCGCTTGCCGCCGATAAGGAGTAACCGTTAATGAAAAATTATTTGAAGCTGACATTCCCCGCGCTGTCCGAAAACGAAAGCTTTGCGCGGAACGCCGTCGCCGCTTTTGCCGTACGCGCAAACCCCACCGTCGAAGAAACCGAGGATTTGAAAACGGCGGTTTCGGAGGCGGTGACAAACGCCGTAGTCCATGCCTACCCGCAAAAGGATTTCGACGCGCCGCCGGAAATACATATCGAAGCCGACCTTTGCGGCAACGCGCTTACCGTTACGGTACGCGACGAGGGCGTGGGAATAGCCGACGTTGAAGCGGCTCTGCAACCCTTTTTCACCACGAAAGAGGACGACGAGAGAAGCGGAATGGGCTTTACTCTCATGCAGTCGTTCACGGATGGGTTGACGGTCACAAGTGCGCCCGGAGCGGGGACGGCGGTTCGTATGATTAAATTTATCGGGGCAAAAAATGCTTGAGCATGAAGAAACGCTTATACTAATAAAAAAAGCGCAAACCGGAGACGGGAACGCAAAGGGCTTGCTAGTGGAACACAACATGCCCCTGATTAAGTCTATCGTAAAGCGCTACATCGGGCGCATGATAGAATACGACGACTTGATTCAGTTGGGTTCACTGGGGCTTATTAAGGCTATAAATAACTTTAATACCGATTTCGGCGTCCGCTTTTCCACCTACGCCGTGCCCATGATTGCCGGAGAAATCAAACGTTTTTTGCGCGACGACGGGTCGGTAAAGGTTTCGCGCGCGCTGAAGGCTCTTTCGCAAAGCATAGCACAGTTTTCCGACGACTTTAAGAAGCGCTTCGACCGCGACCCGACTCTAGAGGAAATCGCCGCCGCCACGGGCGTAGAACCCGCAGAAGCCGTTTTCGCCATGGACAGCTCGCGTTATCCACTGTCCCTTACTCCCCCGCCGGATTCGGACGAGCTTTCCATTCTTGATCGCCTTGCGTCAAACGACGACGACATCATAGATAAAATGCAGATAAAAGAAATAATCGACGGACTGCCGGAACGTGAGCGTACCATAATAATACTTCGCTATTTTCGCGACAAGACGCAGACGGAGGTCGCCCGCCTCATGGGCGTGTCGCAAGTGCAAATTTCACGTTTAGAGGGCAAAATTTTAGAAAAATTAAAGGCAAATATTTAAGAATGTAACATCATACCGCATTAAAATAACGGTACGGGAACTATGGCACAGGTTACAAAAAGCAAATTAAAACAAATATTTTAGCCGCAGGTTGCGGACGCAAGCAAATTAAAAGAACAAAACTAAGTGGACTTCGGGCGAGTTGCAACCCCAATCAGACTATAAGTTTGGCTATCTCCTTTAAGAGCTTTGCCGTCGCGACGGCGTCGTAAATGGCGTTGTGCGCGCAATTTAATTCTATTTTAAAGAATTCACAAAGCGTGCCTAGCTTGTTATTCGGCGCGCCCTTTACATGTTGCCTTGCCAGTTGGCAGGTATCCGTTATCATGTTGTCAAAAACATAGCCCTCCGGCTCCGCGGCACGCTTTAAAAATCCCATATCGAACGGCGCATTGTGAGCCGCCAAAACCGCCTCCCGCGTGAACTTGAAGAAGTCTGGCAGCACCTCCTTTATGGAGGGTGCATCAACCACATCCTTGTCGTAAATACCGTGAATTCTGCTTGTTTCAATGGGAATTTTGCGTCCCGGATTTATAAGCGTTTGAAAGGTTTCGACTATTTTTCCGTCCACCATTTTACACGCGCCTAGCTGTACCGGAGCATCGCTTGCATCTACGCCGGTGGTTTCAAAATCGAATACGACGAAGGTTTTCCCGGCAAGATATGCCGGCGTTTCCGAAACGAATACCTCGTCAAACAAGCTACTTTGCGAATAATCCTCGTATCTCTCCGGCTTTATGAGCGCGTAGTTTTTGCTTTCACTCTTTATTTTGCGGCGCGGCGCAACGGCGGAAAAATCTATGTCAGCATACCACGCGGCGTCCGGACGGAAGGTAAGCACTCCGTCGCGCGAACGATTGTACGCCACGCCCGTAACGGCTATTATTTCGCCGTCCTTTAATTTTTCGATGTCTAAATCCGGATTGTCGCGGTAAAGCACGCATTCTATGGTATCGGTGGTGTCGTCCAAGGTCCACTTATAAACATATGTAAATTCCTTTACTTCAATCTCAAATTTTCCTACTTTTTTCTTAACCGGCACTTCCGGGTTATATTCCGCATTTCTAAACGAGTTCTTTTGAAAACTCCCGACTGTGCCGGAGACGGATATTGTCGCTCCGCGTTCCGTCGGTTGCGACACGGTTTTTATTTGCAAGGGGAAAAAATTCAAGCCAGAGGCACGCTTTGCCTTGCTTCCGAAAATCACAGCGCCGATGCCATTAGGCTTTACGAAGGAGTCGCCTATGACCGATACGGTACCTCTGTCCAAGCCCGGAGCGGAGGTATCCGACTTGAACCCGCTACGCTCCGAAAGCTCCACAAAGCAGTCTAAACAGAAGCACTTCTCTATGTAGCGCGTCAAGCGTTTCTCCGTGTCGGCGGCAATAAATATTTTATGTACGGGCGTAAATGCGGAAATTTTTATTTTAGTAAAGCCGCTTCCCGTTTCCACCGCGATGTCGTCGCCAACAAGCTCCGCAAGCACCGCCTTGTGGTTGTCGTTGAGGTACTCTATAACCTTATTTTTTACCACCTCCGCGTCGGCATACGAGCGCGTAAATTTTATTTCGCAAATTATTTCCGGATATAGCTCCTTTATCGCGGCTTCTACCTCTCGTTTACCCGCCTCGTCTATGACGTCGCCCGGCTTTGACGCGGAAACTGCTGGCTGCTTTGCACCCTTAGCAAGCGGCGTGCCGGCTATTTTTTTTAAGTCGCTTTCGTCGGACGGAAACAAAAAATTGACCTTAAGAAGCCTTTCCGCGGAAATATAATACGCCGAATTGAGCCTCAAAAAGGCATATCTGTTCCCGGTTTTTTCGTTAAGTTTTTTTATAAATTCCGCCATCTTAGGTTGTCCTTATTTTTTTGGTTTTTTATCGGCGTTCCGCTAATCGAAGAAATATTGCGCGAAGCGCTTCCGCTATCTCACGCTTAGTTTTCTGAGATGAACGCTTCCGCCGTCATCGAGCTTAGTTTTCTGAGATGAACGCTTCCGTAAGCTTCAAAAGCTCTTGCAACACGTCCTTGTTGTCGACCGTTTTTATTTTTTCGCCGTGCGCAAACAAAATGGAGTGCTCTTTGCCGCCGCAAACGCCTAAATCCGCGTGTTCCGACTCGCCTATGCCGTTTACGGCGCAACCCATAACGGCAATTTTTAAGTACTTTTTCTTATTCTTGACCGCGTCGTATACCTTTTCCGCCAACGCCGCGACGTCGATTTCCGTTCTGCCGCACGTGGGACAAGAGATAACCTCCGGCATGTCGCGCCTAAGTCCCAACGAATTTAACAGCAACCGCCCCGCCTCAACCTCTTTGACAGGGTCGCCGGATAGAGATATTCTTATTGTGTCGCCTATGCCGCTTAGTAGCAACGAGCCTATGCACGCCGCCGACTTGATAAGCCCGGGAACGGCTATGCCCGCCTCCGTAACGCCTAAGTGCAAAGGATAGCTTGAGCGCTCCGCAAGTATGCGGTTCGCCTCTAGCGTCACGCGTACGTCGGATGACTTGACGGACAGCACTATGTCGTAAAAATCCGCCTCCTCTAAAAGTCTTGCGTGCGTAAGCGCGCTTTCCGCAAGCGCCGCCGGAAGAGGAAGCCTTTTCAGCTTCATTTTGCCGTCCAGTGAGCCGGAGTTGACGCCTATTCTTATGGGAACGCGGCGTTCCTTAAGTGCGTCCGCGACAAATTTAACCTTAGCCGCGTCGCCGATATTTCCGGGATTTATGCGGATTTTATCCACGTAATCCGCCGCCTTCACGGCAAGCTTATAATCAAAATGAATGTCGGCGACAATCACCGCCGTGGTTTGCCGGCGGATTTCCTTTAGGGCTTCCGCAGATCTCATATCGGGTACGGCAAGTCTTACGACGTCCGCCCCCGCCGCTTTAAGCGCGTCAATTTGAGCCACGGTAGCGTCGATACCGCATGTGGGAGTATTGGTCATGCTTTGCACGCTTACCGCGGCGCCGCCGCCGATTTTCAGCTTTCCTACCGTAATCTGTCTTGTCATGCTTAAAAATAAAGGCTTTTATCCGCCCCGTCAAGAGGTTTTTTTGCGCCTTCAAGCCCTCCTAAACCGCCGAAAAAATATTTTCGGGCGGTTCCGTACGCCTTAAAGAGATTGTTTCGTCCGTGTTATTGCGGGTGTGGACAATTCGTCACCGAGGATTGTCATACCCTAATATTGCCCCGGTTACGCGACCGCTTAAGCCGAACTCACTAGATTGAAAACATCCAAAAATACGACCAGCAATATGAGAACTACCAGCCCCACCGTGTGTATCGCCGCCTCCACCTTTCGCGGAACGGGTTTTTTAAATATCATTTCTATCAGCGTAAACACCATTCTTGAGCCGTCAAGCGCGGGGAACGGCAATAGGTTCATGACGGCAAGGTTGGCGGAAAGTATGCACAGCGCCCACATAAAGCCGTGGAAACCGACCTTGGAAACCTCCGCTACCGTACGCACCGCCGTTATAGTGCCTCCGGCTCCGGACAACGCCGTCTTTCCGGTAACCAACGCGCCCAACATAGCCAAAATTTTAAATACTAAAAAGAACGCGTACGGGAAGGAACGCCCCAACGCCTTGAAAAACGGGAGCTTGACGTAAGCCAAGCCTTGACTTATGCCGAACCCGTAAGCGGTTTGAGTTTCTCTGCCTATCTCCGTTACGCCGTCCTCGTCGTAAATTATTTTTTCAAAGGAAAAATCCGATTTGTGCGCCGTGAACTCCACGACCTTCGCGGAGGTTATGTTGCCGTCCGCGTCGAAAGTATGCCGTAAAACCTTAAACCGCGCGGTATCGCCCGCCTTTGCGAATGCCGCCGCCACGTCCTCCGGCATCAAAATTTGCGTCAGCTTGCCGTCTATGGACAGCACCGCGTCACCGAACTGAAAGGTGTTTTCCGCGTACGCCGCGCCGTCCTCGTGTATGGCGACTATTACGGGAAGCGGCTGTCCGTATATGCTGAAAAACAGCGTGATTATAAATATGCCCGACAAAAAGTTGAAAACCGCTCCCGCCGCTTGAACGATTAAACGCTTCCACGGCTTTTGGTTGTTGAACGCGCCGGGGTCGTTTATGTCGTCGTCCTCGCCGTGAAACGCGCAAAAACCACCCAATGGAAGGGGACGAATGGAAAAAATCTCCCCCGTTTTTTTAGATGTGTGCTTGAAAATCCGCGGACCGAAGCCTATGGCGAATTCATCAATTTTAAAACCTAAAGCCTTGCCCGCAAGATAATGCCCCAATTCATGAATGACTATCATAATCATCAAACCGATAATGGCGACTATGATATAGCCGATATTTGTCATTACGCTTGCAAACGTAGCCGAAATAATAAACGACATCGTATCTCCGATTTAGGCGGACGCTTTCCGCTTAAAAAATTTTTTTGTGAGCGTCACACGCAGAGTGTGGACAATTCGCATTCAAGACGGTTTTAAACCCAAAAGAGCCTAAAATATTTTCTTAGCCAAAAGTCGTCACTACGGATTGCCACACCTCAAACGCACGCCTCCGTATAAGTATATTTCTCCGCGGCGTTTATAATGCGAATCAAATCCTCTACTCCTGCATATTTCTCACGGGAATATCGGTTTAACGCGCCTTCCGTTAAACGCGGTATGTCCGTAAAGCCGATTTTCTTTTGCAAAAACAGCGCGACCGCGGCGTTATCGGCGGCGCATAAAACTGCCGGCGCCGCGCCGCCTTCCTTTGCCGCCGAGATAGCTAGCCCCAAACACGGAAAGCGTATGAGGTCGGGTTTGCCGAAAGTAAGTGTTTGGAGCGCCGCAAAATCCAACGCATCGGGAAGCCCCTGCACACGCTTAGGATATGTAAGCGCATACCGTATAGGTATCCGCATGTCCGGCGGGGCAAGCATGGCAATGACCGCGTTATCGTAAAATTCCACGGCGGAATGCACTATGCTTTCGCGGTGGATTACCACCTCTATTTTATCCGGCGACACGGAAAACAACCGCATCGCCTCAATAAATTCTAAGCCCTTGTTCATAAGGCTGGCGCTGTCTATTGTGACCTTTTTGCCCATGCGCCATACGGGGTGCGCAAGCGCCTCCTCCGGCGTTACCGTTTTCATCCGTTCAAGCGGATAATCGCGGAAAGCGCCGCCGCTGGCGGTTAAAATTATGCGCTTTATCGGATTGCCGCAAGCGCCCTCTAAGCACTGGAAAATCGCCGAATGCTCGCTGTCCACCGGAATTATTTTTCCGCCGGAGCGCTCCGCTTCAAGAAGTAAAAATTCTCCTGCGGATACAAGCGCTTCTTTGCTTGCTAGCGCCAACGTTTTTCCGCTTTTTAAGGCGGCTATAGCGGGTTCTATGCCGGCAAGCCCCGCAGACGCCAGTAAAACCGTGTCCGCACCGTCAATCGCCGCAAGCTCCGCGTTGGAAGCTGCAAACTCCGGCGACCTTGCACCGTTAGCCGTCCTTAGTGAGGACAGAAAATTTTTACGCGCCTTAGCGTCAGAAGCCAACGCCTCCGCGTATATGTAGCGCGGCGAAAACTCTTCAATCTGCCGCTTAAAAAGCTCCAAATTGCCGCCGCAGGACAACGCAAAAACGTCGACGTCCACACCGTCCCTTATCACCTCTAACGCTTGTCCGCCAATTGAACCGGTAGACCCGATTATGACCGCATTTTTAGCGTGCGGCATATCGCAACCGATAGACCCTATAACCGCATTTTTAGCGCGCGGCGCATCGCAATCGATAGACATATTACAATAGGTACGCGATAGGTATCGCAATATTTAAAAACACAATGGTAAACATTATGCTGTCTATCCTGTCAATTATTCCTCCATGTCCCGGGAATATTGTGCCAAAATCCTTGATACCTAAGGCACGCTTAAGCTTGCTCCCGGCAAGGTCGCCAAGCAACCCTACTACGGCGGATAATGCACCCAGTACGCCAAAAATAATCCCGTTTAAAACATGACTCTCCGTGAAAGGAACCCACCCAACATTGAGGAGGTTGAAACGGTCAAAAACCAAAAACACCACCATTGCCGCCAGTATTCCGCCGAATAAAGAGCCGATTGCGCCGGAAATCGTCTTTTTAGGACTGACCTTGGGGCAAAGCTTCGGACCCTTTAAAAGGCTTCCGACATAGTAAGCAAGCGTATCCGCCGCAATCGGGAAGGACACCGCCATGATAAGCATTACGGCAGGATTATAGTGCTTCGTGAGCATTGCCGCCGATATGACGAATAACAACGGATACACCATGGTGAACACGGTTATTCCCAAATCGCCGACGGTTTTCACCTTAGGATTTCTAGCGTCGGTGTCAAAGGGATTGTATTCGGCGCCGTTTTTTGGCGCCGCCGTTTCCGAAAAGGTAAACATTACCAGCGTCATTATCACTGCCGCCATAAATGCTAAAATCAGACCTCTTACATCGAAAAAATAATATAATGGGTACGCCGCAAGCCCGAAAAGAATGACGGGTAATCGGAAAGGATAGTGTCCGCTTTTTTTAAATGCGGACAGCATTTCGCAAGCCGCCATGATCGCGAACAACAGCATAAGACTGTCTATTGCAATGGGATTATACGCCACCGACAACCAAATGAAAAAAACTACTATTCCTATCAAAATCAACGCGGTTACGGTTCTAGTGAGAAACCCTTTCATATGCTCTCCTTTTGTGGGTGTGGACAATTCACGGCGACAAAATATTTTCTTGGCAGGCAAGTCGTCACAGAGGATTGTCTTATACCCCTTTTGCCAATCCTTTAATAAACAAGTTTATTAGGAGTATTATTGAGAAACCGCCGTCAATACCGAAAAGGGTTCTCCGGCGGTTTATTTTTCTAAGCCTTTAATTTATGGCACGCATACGCGACCAAAAAAACGGTTTTTGAGGGCAAAATATGCCTTTTTTTTGCGTTCACGCAGGCGCAATATTTCACCATTTCGGCGCGTTTGAGCGTTACCGCGCCCACAGAAAAAAACGGTTTTCGAGGGCAAAATATGCCTTTTTTTGCGTTTGCGCAAGCGCAATATTTCACCATTTCAGCGCGTTTGAGCGTTACCGCGCAGGCGTCGAAAATTTACCGCACCGCGCCGAATTTTCTGTTACGTCCGTTGAAGTCGGCAAGTATTTCCGAAACCCTTTCCGCGTCCATGTCGGGCCACAGCATGTCCAAAAACATCAACTCCGCATAGGCGGCTTGGTACAGCATAAAGTTGCTTAGACGCCGTTCTCCGCCCGTACGGACTATGCAGTCAAGCGGCGGAAGCTTCGCCGAATAGAGGTATTTTTCGAATTCGGCTTTGGTGAACTCACGCGGGCGCGCCTCGGCAAGCCTCTTGCAAGCGGACACTATTTCGTCCTGCCCGCCGTAGTTTAAGGCGATATTTAAGATTATGCCGCCGTTGCCCTGCGTCTTCAAACGCGACTCGCACACGGCTTCACGCACCGGCTCCGGAAGGGCGGCTATGTCGCCGGTATAAAACAGCCTTACGTCCTTGAGCTTGCCGGAAGCGAACTCCCGCACCAGCTTAAACAACCCGTCGACCTCCGTCTTAGAGCGCTTCCAATTCTCGGTGGAGAACGCAAACACGCTGACGCATTCCACACCGGCATCCGCACACGCGGAAACCACGCGCTTCATTGCCTTGACGCCCTCGCGATGCCCGTAAAGACGCGGCTTTCCGCGCATTTGCGCCCATCTGCCGTTGCCGTCCATTATAAAACCGATGTGTTTACAAGTGTTGTTCATTTTGCCGGCGCAGATTAAACGGACATTATCTCCGCTTCCTTATCCTTCATCATTTTTTCTACGCTCTCAACCGCGGAGGAAAGCTTTTTTTCCACGTCGGCGGTAAGACGTTCTAAGTCGTCCTCGGTTATACCGGAAGACTTCTCCAACTTTTTCAAGGCGTCGATAGCATCGCGGCGGTGATTTCTCAACGCTACCTTGCTGCTTTCGCCGGATTTTTTAATATCTTTCACCAAATCCTTTCTCCTTTCCTCCGTGAGTTCGGGAAAAATAAGGCGGATTACAACGCCGTCGTTATTCGGATTTATGCCGATATTTGCCGCCAAAATCGCCTTTTCTATGGGCTTTAGCATGGACTTATCCCACGCGCTTATCACAAGTACGCGCGCTTCGGCGACGGTAACCGTTGCCATTTGATTTATCGGGCTGGGCGTACCGTAATAATCTACGGAAAGCTTGTCGAGTATGTGCGGATTGGCGCGTCCCGCGCGGATATTTTGCAATTCCGTTTTGTAGGCGGAAATGGTTTTCTCCGCGCCCTCCTCCAACTCCATCATTATAATTTCGACTTCCTCTACGTCGTAGCTCATAAAAACCTCCCTTGACAAACGCCGGTAAAAGCGTTCGTATAAATTTTTATATATAGTACGTAATATTATAACAAAGTCGGAACAAATAATCAAGCATAGATTTTAGGGCGAACATAATTAATGTGTTCGCCCTGTTTATGGGGACAATCTATGCGGTTGCCCCGCTAAATATGAAACACGGCATACGCATTGCATATACCGTGTTAATTCACTTAAATTAAAAGGATTTTGCCTTAGGTTAAGGAGTGTCTTCTTGATGTGTGTCGGAATTTTGAGCGGCGGTTTTACGCTCAGCATCTTCAGTTTTGCGCTCAGCGTCTTCGGTTTGGCGACGCTCCGCGGCTAAGAATTCCTCTACGGCAAGCCTTTCTATTTCAGTTTGGCGCTCAGCATCTTCGGTTTGGCGGCGCTCCGCGGCTAAGAATTCCTCTACGGCAAGCCTTTCTATTTCGGCTTTAATTTCCGCGGCGCGTTCCGGCGAAACCTTTCTGCGCGCGGGTTTTTTTATGATGATTACCAAACGGTAAACCAGCATCCCTAGCATCAGCCCGAATGGCAGGATTATGACGATTAAAAGACCTTCCATACTTGAAATAAATCGGTAAAAAGCACCGAAAACCTTGATATTTTTCACCATTACCGCTTCCACATTTTCCAGAGGAACGGGAGGGTCGGTCATAGCGCCTTGTTTTACGCCGCGAGTGGTCACGGTGTAGCGCGAGTATTTTTCGTCGTAATGCGCCGCTTCAACCACCTTGTGGGTTATCGAAAGCCCTTTCAATTCGCCGTACTCCGCGATATAGGTTATTACGTCGCCCTCTTTTACGTTGGCTGTAACATCGTCGGGCGTTTGCAACACCTTAGACAAAATCACGTCGCCTACTTGTAATTCCGGCGTCATGCTGTCGGTTTGGATATATAGGAAGCGGTATCCGAAAAGACTGGGCTTTTCGCCCTTGAAATACTGCACGGCAACGGAAATAACTACCGCGACAACGGCAAGAAACACCGTTATCGTCAACGCGTAGGTGATTTTGTTTATAACGCGGCGGGCTTTGGATTTTTCCGATTTTTCCGATTTGGCGTTGTCGTCGCATACGGCGGCTTTTTCGGCTTTTTCCGTTTTGGCGTTGTCGTCGCGCAACGTGGATTTTTCCGATTTTTCGGCGGCGGCATCCGTTTGGGTATTTTTATCAAGCGCTTGCTTCATTAAAATTCACTCACCCAGTTTAGCGTTTGTCGAGCTGCAATCTCTTTTTAAATTTGTCGTAGCGGATATGGCGCGAACGCTTGCGGTAGGAGCGCTCTATGGATATAATAAGGTCGTCGATTTCCTCCGGCGTGCGGTATTGGCGCGCTTCCTCCAAAATCTTCTCTACATTTTCCATATGTTCTAATTCGATTACGTCGCCCAAAACCTTTTCGATGAGCGCGACCGCCGTAAAGCGTTCCTGTCTGCTGCGTTGGATTTCCTTGAATCGGGCGTCCTCCTCTTTGGTGAGGTTTTCGCGGTTCGCCTTAACGAACAACTCAAACGCCAATTCGCGTTCGGCAATCCAGTTCTTTTCCGCTTGCGCCTTTAGGCGGTCTATCGTAGAAATTTGTTCGGCTTTTACGTCCTCATATTCCTGCTTATGCGCTTCGGTAAGCCGTATTTTAAGGGCGGCTTCCTCTTCCGCGTTCAATTTGTCGGATTCTTCCTTAGCAATTGCGGTTTCGTAGGCGCGGCGGGAGTCCTCCTCACGGCGCTGTTTTTCTATCAAGGCGTCGATTTCGGTTTGAGCCTTTTTCTTTTCGCGTTCGACCACTTCAAGGTGAAGTCGTTCGATTTCCGTCGCTTTAGCGCGGTGGGCTTCGGCTTCCGCGCGGCGCGCTTCGGCGTATTCCAACGCTTCCTTGCGTTGCTCCTCGGCGCGTTGTGCCTGTTCCTCTAAAAGCTTGACGGCGGCGGCGGCGCGTATGCGTGCGTCCTCTATGCGGCGAAGCTCCTCCGCGCGCATGACTTCCTTGCGGCGTTCATCTGCGACGCGCTCTTCTTCGGCGCGGCGTTCCTCCGCTTCGCGTTCTCTTTCAAGAATTTTGCGCTCTAAGCGGTGCAAAGCCTCGTCATGGCGGCGCTTGCGCTCCAAATCGCGTGCTTCGCGTAGGGCAAGTTTTTTGGCGTGTTTCTCGTCTTCAAACTGTTTTTCAATCAGTTTTTGTTGAAGTTCGCTGTCCGCTTTTGCCTTATTGATGCGGATTTGCCGTAAAACGCGGTCGATTGCGCCGTTTATTTTAGAAACCTCCGATTGTGACAGGGTTTTGGAAAACGGCATCTTTTGGTATATGCGGCGGATTTCCGAAAGCTCCATTTTGAGCTGCGGGAAGTCGTCCGGCACATAGTCGTCGATGTTTTTAGTCACGTATTCGTCGGCTATAACGTCGTCCTTTTTCAAGGACTCCTCTATGGACTCGCCCGCCTCACGCGTGGAGGCTATGCTTTGCATTAAGACGGTATTTAAGAATATAAGTCCGCGGAATTTCTCACTAAGCGACTGCGAAAGCTCCGCCGTTTCCGTCATATTTTCGACCTTGAATTCCATGCTTTCGGAGGTCTCGACGAACTGCCAAAGAAGGAGCGCTTTTTTGAAGTTGGGGTCTTTCAATATTACGTTGGTACGCTGAATGGGGGGACGGACGGGGGCGCAGGTGCGCATTTCGCGCGCGAATGCACTCGACAAAAAGTCGGAAATAATGCTCTTCATGCGCGTAATTCTTTCGATGTCGGTAACGGCTCCGCCCTTTTTACGGACGACCTCCGTAAACGGGAATGATGCCGCGGCGTCAAGCTGATATTGAACCTTATTGCCGTCCAACTGGAATTCGCTCTTGATGTCCACGCCCAAATCGCCGCTTTGCAAAAGCGCATTTTTGATGATTTCGAAACGACGGTCTATAAAGTCGCGCACCTTTAAAAGCAAGGTATATATAAAGCGGTTTTCGTAAATTTCGAAGCTTTCTTCCTTGCTAGTATTGAGAATTTTCGCCGGGATAACCATGCCGTCTTTGGTAACGCTGCTGATTAGGTTGGTATGCTGTGCCAAATGCTTGACGGACTCAACGGAAACGGAACGCGCTAAGCTTATATCGACAATATCTTCTTCGATGACGATAAATTTTCTTGGGTTACGCACTATGGTATCAAGCGGAACAAGACATTCCTCAATGGTTTCAATCCACGCGGTATCGTAATTTTTTTTAGTGTATGTTTGAGATATATTGAAATTATTTTTTCCGCCGGAAATGCTATCCATATATTTAGGATAGATGTCCCACTGCTTCAACAGCGAGTTAATT
The DNA here is from genome assembly GCA_031289315.1 of Clostridiaceae bacterium. Lineage (GTDB taxonomy): Bacteria > Bacillota > Clostridia > Christensenellales > CAG-917 > JAITEJ01. The sequence goes on from JAITPR010000060.1 coordinate 50,553, forward strand.
TGATATATTAAGCCTTCATATGCTTCTTTACTCATATCGCTTCGCTTCCTCACGAGATAAAAAATTTTTAATTTTTTATCGTGTTCGGTTTGAGGGGGACACCTGCTTCGCTCAAGATGACACATGGGAATAAATTCCGCTCCACTTTTCGCGGAATGCATTCTACACGCGTGCAAAGCGCTCCCGTTATTAGAACAGTTTCTTAAGTCTGTTGAGGTATTCCTTACATTCGCCCATGTTTTCGCTGCCGAAGGTGTCGTCAAGATATTGAATGTAGTCATCGACCTCGTCGCGTATGTACGCTAGGTTCAACGATTCAAACTTTCTTAAAATCTTATTACAAAGCACGTAGTCAAGACCGTCTATTTCCGTGCCGCCGCAAGCGACGTAAACGGGAACGAACTCACGCAACTGCTTCACAATACGGTTACCAAACGCAAGACGGAAATGCTCTATTACGTAGTTGTCCATTGCTTCAAACTTTTTAAGGTTTTCGTCGCTGACGCGGTATTTTTCTTGAGCTTCCTTAAACATGCCCTCAAGGTGCTTGTAGGAAAGGCTGACGCCCTCCGTCACCGGCGCGTCAAAAGGCTCGGCTTTGGAGTTTATGTTAATCGGCATGCCGCGGTCGTAAACCTTATCGGAAATGGCGAACGTGCTGTCGTCGTTGTTCGCCGTGCCGACGAACCACATATTTTCCGGCAAGCGGAAGCGCCCTTTATGGACGTGTTTGGGGTCACTGGGCCAGCCGCTGGGAACTAAGTCCACCACCCACTGATCGCGGGACGGCATTTCCAAAATGGACAACATTTCCGCAAAGTAATACTCGACACGCGCAATGTTCATTTCGTCCAAAACCGTTATGTACACGCTTTCGTTGTAGGTGGCGTCATACATGGCTTTGAGAACTTCGGTTTCGTTGAAACGCTTAGTAAATTCGTTGAAGTAGCCAAAAAGCTCCGTTCTATCGCGCCATGACGGCTGAACGGACGCTATTGTGGTCGGGTTAAAGAGGAAATGCCCTATGCACTCCGGCAAGGAGGTTTTACCGGTACCGGATATACCCTGCAAGATAATCAACCTCGTGGTAGCCATGGACGCGAAAAACAAGCGTACGACTTTAGGGTCGTAATACAATTTACGCCACGGGCGGTCGGGGTTGTTTGAGGCGTAGTTTCTGAAACGGGTGCAGAGATCCTGTAAGGAAATTTCCCTATCGAATTCCGGTTCCGAGTACTCCTCCGCATTATAGCGTGCGTCAACCTCCGTAAGCTTATAAAAGCGGCTTTCGCCCTCTTTCTTTGCGGTTGAAACGTCTTCGCCCTCTTCGCCCTCCGTAACGTCGTAGCCCTGATAGGCTATTTTAAGACCTAAAATTCTGTCTTTTTCACGGGTAGTTTTAATTAATTCACGTTTTAAGTTATTGATTTCGTCCATCAAGTCTTGATTTAAGACTTTATCACCGAAGATGCGTTTGAAGAAACGCTTACCAAAATGTATCGCAAGCCAAATAATCGCGACAAACGCGGCAATGACCAGCAGTATACACAGCGCAGCCAAAACCCACGAGCCGGCATTTAATTTGTCGCTGTAGCTTTGGAAAATCTCTATGTATGCCGGAATGTTGAACATCTGATAGAGCGCACCAAAAATGCCACCGTAGTTGCCTACGGACGGTCCGGCGAAGAAGAAGCCTAACACTCCTCCGAAAAAAACGCCAAAAAATTCTTTAAAAAAGTTTCCTATCATAAATGTACCTTATGTTAGCTTGTATAGTTGGCTATCGCCGAATGCGGCGGCATTCGCCGCCGACAATGCGGGGGCTGTCGCCGTAGACGACGTGATGTTACATCTCCGATTAGGTAATCTGCGCACCTAAAGATTGCGCGAATGCGCACTATTCTCAAGGTGACATGTGCGGGGAACCGCGCCAGTATCAAGTGACGGCTTGTGCGGAGGACAAAAGCTTTGTCCGCATTGGAGGCGGCGAATGCCGCCGACCTTGTACAGCTTTATGCGCGTTGCATGTGAGCGTGGCGCAAGAGTTTTTGCTCCCATTAGGGGACCTTTCGACGACGACCGCATTCGCGGTCTGCTCAAGGTGACACGTGGGAATAAATTCCGCTCCTATTAGGTGACAGTCCGCATTGTTATTCCGGGTCGGTGTCCGTGGCGACATCTATTTCGGGGGCGGGGTCTATTCCGGGGGCGGGGTCTGTTTCGGGGGCGGCGTCGCGGGACTTGAGGAATTCCTCAATGGCGCGGCGTTTGATTTCCTCTTCGTCTAGGGAAAGGCTTTCCTTTTCGGCGATAAGTTTTTCTTTTTCTTCCTCGACCTTAGCCATTTTTGCCGTCATAATCATACGAATTAAGATTATGATGTTATAGATAAACAAGGCAATGAGCGGCAAGACTATCACCAACAGGAAGTGGGTAGGTTCTTGCAACCATGCAATTGCCTTGCCTATGCCCTTTAGGTGGAACTTGTAAACCGCCAAAACGTCGCTTGCAAGCACAAAACCGGGGTCTTGTGAGGTAATCGCATCACCTTGCGTATAGTAGGCGCGCTCTCCGGTTGCGTCTACGATTTCCGATTTTATAATTCTGTGAGTATTCAAGCGGTCAACGCCGTTGATAGTCGTCACAAATGTGATAACCGTACCCACTTCAAGGTTGTTAACATCGTAATTTTTCGGGTCTCCCGCAATGACAAGATCCCCCGCTTCAAAGCCGTCCGGTCCTTTCATGGAGTCCGTCAACACGGGCAAAAGCTTGACCGAACCGCTACCGACCTCGTTGTTGTTGATGTTCGGATTGGCCAACACGATTGCAGACAGTGTTATTGCCAAAATAACAACCACCACCTGCAACACAGTGACTATAATGCTGATAATTTTCTGCTGCTCCGGCGTCAGTTTTGACGCTTTTTTCTCTCTCATGCTTCCTACTTCCCTTACTCGCTTCGGCTTCTTTGCTTCGGCGGTGATGTATTAACTTTATTGTGCGCAATAACCTCTCACACAATATTTTCGTTATCGTAGGCACTCCTACGGTAATGAAAATGTTGCGAATTTGCTTCTGTCTTGTTCTTATTGTTTGGTAACTATAGGGAAATTAACACGGTTTTCCCGCCGACATCATTTCTGATGCCAGCGGGAAGCGCATTAATTAAGTTTTATTTGTCACTAGCATCAGGTTTCCATTTTAACAGAAATTCCTTTCGCAAGCATTGTGCAAGGAGGAAATCCCCCGCGCTATTTTTTAGTGAGTGTCAAATGAGAGCGTGAATTGTGCATCCAAACCGGCTCCGCTTTCAATTAAGCCTACGCCGTCAAACCATACGACCACTGCAATCTTTAAGGACTGACCACCAATTATGGTGGTAACGCCACTTTCCGTAATTTTAAGCGCAGGTGCTATATTTATTGCCGTGGCACTATACGTAGAAAGAGAACGAGTACCGTTAGCGGTTGCCAAAATAGCACCGTAATAGGTATTTGCCGCAGTTGTAGCTAACGTATCAATGTAAGTGTCGTTGACAAATACTGCTATTCTAAGCAAGCTTGCATTTGTTCCGGTAATTTCTCCGCCGATGTAGATATCTATCGCGGTAGTTGAAGACGAATTATTCTTGATATAGAAATACTCTTGGCTTGTAGATACTTGTTTTGCATAGGATATGCCGCCGTTAGCCGGAGTTGTGAAACGTCCGTCCGTGTCGATAGGAGAGGTGCCGAATGCCAATTGGCTAGTCGGGGCAATTTTGGTACCACTTGCAGCTTGATCATCTTTTACATCATTGGTTTTTTCGTAGAGATACCTATCGCCGGCGTCAACGACAACACCATATACCGATGCCGCTTCAGCATCGGTAATATCGCCTGTGTTGATATAGCCTTTGGTTGTCGTTATATACACATAATCGGCGAAACCGCCAAGTCCGTTAATAACGCCGAGCGCAACAACCCTAGAGGGGAGAGTCGTATAGCTTTCAGGAATCAAAATCGGTTCGTTAATCTTATAAATTCTGGTAATATCGTTGTTGAACGAATAGCCGGGGAATATGACATTTGCGTCAGCGTTGGTGATTGTAGCTCCAGATGTCACCGAACCTATTGTTAAAATCACACCGCCGTCGTTAAAGCTGCTGATTTTCGCTGCTGCCTCAGAAGATAAGGTAATATCTTGAACATCCCATATTGAAGTTATATCGCCTAAGTAATAATAGTTAGTGCGTACCGCAATTCTGTAATAATCCGTACCTACAATTGCGTCGTCAAAATAATCGGTTGCGGTAGAGGTAATCTTAGTTATATCCACAACCTTTTTACCGCCTACATCGTAACCGTCACTTGCGTTACCGCCATTATAAAAAGAAATTTCGTCCGGTTGCAACGAAGTTGAAATATCCTCATTAGATATAAATTTTATATTTAATTTATTGGCGGTTCCGGGCAAAGCATTTGCCTTAAATTGATTGGCTACGAGTAAATTCTTTGTGGTTATGTATTTGTGTGTCGCAATCTCCGTCGCCAAGTTTTGACCCTTTTTAACGGGCATAGTTGTCGGAACTTTAGGTCCGACCGCATCTAATGCAGTCGAATCAAATGTGATGGTTTTTCCATTGTTTGCTTCGTCAAGCGTCCAACCGATACCGATGTTCGCGTTGTCAGATTTTGCCGCAGTAACCGTTGTTGTTGTAACCGATACCGTGGTGTTTGCACTGAACCACGCAAAGGTTGCGGTGGATAATGCGGCGACTAACATAATGGCAATTATAAGCGTCGTCACAAATAAGCTTTTCGTTTGGCGTTTAATGTTTGTGTTTTTCATTTTTGTCTCCTTTTCGATGTTTTGACTTTATGTCTGTTGCTATCAGATAAACTATTATAAAGTTGTTTACCGTGTGGCGCAGGTTGATATTTTCGGGTAAGTCGTATCGGACAGACCTTTATACCCGTTTGGGGAATCCCCCGGGGCTTTGTGTGTTTGGCACGCCGCCTTAGAGTGACGCCGGGGAAACCCCGCTTGCGCCGGTTGGTACATTTCGGGTGGAACCGCCTTGGCACAACCTCCTTGCGGGGTTGTGCTTTCGGCGAAACGCCCTAGATAACTTTATAATAAAGAAAATTTCTGCTTCTGCAAGTGTATTTTAACGCTCCCATTGGGGGCAGTCTGCAAACACTCTTTCGTTAAGCGCTCCCATTTTGGGAACATGCGGGGGGTGAACCCCGCTCCCATTTGGGTGACATCTAATTATCCCGCTTAAATTCAAGGTGACAAGGATCATATCCCGCTATCCGATTAGCGGTTAAATTTTCCTTGGCTTCGCATCTTTTCTCTAAGTCCTTAAAAGTCTTAAGGATTTTAATATCAAAGTTGCGTGAAATTAAAATACGTTCGCATTAGCTTTCTATTTTCTTTATACGGATTTCCTCTCAACGGCTCCCGAATACGCGATGTAAAGCTGGTCGCATATCTGTTTGCTGTTGTTTGGTCATCCTATATATACAAGGTTTTTGTTGGATTAGTAATCCTGCATATCAAGGTTTTTACTGGATTTCACCCCCATTTTTAGTTCCGTTCCGCGCTTGCACGCCGAATGGAAAAAAATTTTAATACACCGCGAATTGTACTTGTCGTACTCCTCATGGATATTATCTTATGTAGTATGTATGTCAATTTTAAATTGACTGCCTTTCGGCGGAACGCTTTATGCGCGTTGCCTGTGAGCGTGTCACCACGCGCACCAGTGTGCCTTATTATGCGGAACGCTTTATGCGCGTTGCATGTGAGCGTGTCACCACGCGCACCGGTGTGCATATTATGCGGAACGCTTTATGCGCGTTGCCTGTGAGCGTGTCACCACGCGCACCGGTGTGCCTTATTATGCGGAACGCTTTATGCGCGTTGCATGTGAGCGTGGCGTAAGAGTTTTTGCTCCCATTAGGGGACCTTTCGACGACGACCGCATTCGCGGTCTGCTCAAGGTGACACGTGGGAATAAATTCCCGCTCCTATTGGGGTGTCACGTGGGAATAAATTCCGCTCCTATTAGGGTGTCACGTGGGAATAAATTCCCGCTCCTATTGGGGGTGTCACCTTTATGCGGTTTTGCGTCAATGTTGCTTTAGAAGCCCCTATGCCACCATATTCGTCACTGCTTCCGCGTAGACTGTCATATTGAGCCGGAAGCGTTGAGGTGACAACCGAAGCGGTTCCGTGTCGAAATATCCCCTAAGACAAAGACGCGAACTTTTACGTCTGCGGCGACAGCCCCCGCATTGGAGGCGGCGAATGCCGCCGACCTTGTACAGCTTTATGCGCGTTGCATGGTGATGTGGCATAAGAGTTTGCGCACCTATTCCGGGGATCTTTCGACTGCGCGCGTGCCGCGCTACGCTCAAGATGACACGTGGGAGGTAACCGCTCCCATGGAACAGGTTAAAGAAACCGCTTCCATTGGGAGCATGTACAGCTTTATGCGCGTTGCATGGAGGCATGTCGTAAAAGGCTAGGCTCCCATAAGGGGACCTTTCGACGACGACCGCATTCGCGGTCTGCTCAAGGTGACAGTCTAAATAACCCCGCTCCCATTGGCGACATGTACAGCTTTATGCGCGTTGCATGGGGGCGTGTCGTAAATGGCTAGGCTCCCATAAGGGGACCTTTCGACGACGACCGCATTCGCGGTCTGCTCAAGGTGACAGTCTAAATAACCCCGCTCCCATATGGGTGATAGGTCGGCACGCCGCGGTCTGCGCGGATACCGTTTGCGGGTCTAGATTAAAACCGCACGCGAACGCAAGGGCGCACGCCGCGACAGTCGCTGAAAACGAAGTCGTAGACGTCGCCGTCGTAGAAGTAGCCGTGGAAGTCAACGTACGCCGCAAAGCGCCCACCACCGCCGCCAACGGGGGTTCTCAACCACCACTGTGAGTTGCCTTTTGCCCATTCATATCCTTTATCAGGTTTTTCCCAATTCCATAGCTTAACTCCCCCACCGTCGTATACCTTCTCCTTGCTCTTCGCAAACTCCGTCCCCTGCGCACACCTCTCGTCTGTGCGCCATACTCCCTTAACCTGCTTGTTTTCTCCGCCTAAATACTTCTTCGCTTCCGCTACGCTCAATAA
>JAITPR010000018.1 GCA_031289315.1 Clostridiaceae bacterium
ATTCGAGGGGATAAAATATTTTCAGGCTATTTTTAAGGATAAAATTGTCTGAAAGCACAGGGCGTAGCACCGCTACGGACGAGCATTTTAGACGGTTTTAGACTAAAAAGAGTCGAAAAAATTTTCTTAGCCAAAAGTCGTCACCGCGGATTGTCCACTCCCTTATCCTGTCACCTTGAGCGGGGGCTTCGCTGTAGACGTACGTAAAAGCCTCTTAGGGACAGTTTGCACGGAATATGCCCTTCCCGCCCGAAAGAGAGCGTCCCTTGACCTCTAAGCTCATTCTTTCGGTTTGGAGTCGTATATGATAGTTAAAGGACCGTCGTTGAATTGTTGGATTTGCATGTGCGCGCCGAATTGCCCGTATTTCACCGGTATGCCCGCACTCGCCGCCGTTTCACCTACCAACCGATACAACGTGTAAGCGCGGTCGGGCGCCTCCGCATTGCCTAAATCGGGACGGTTTCCGTGTCCCTTGCCCATGCGCGCCACAAGCGAAAACTGCGAAACAAGCAGAATTTCCAGTCCCTTGTCCGCAACGGATAGGTTTATCTTGCCTGCGTCGTCGGCAAAAATCCGCAGCTTTACAAGCTTGGCGGCAAGCGTCTTCGCCTGCTCCTCCGTGTCCCCGCGCTCCACGCCTAAAAACACCGTAAGCCCGCCCGGTATCTCCGAAACAAGCTTGTTTTCCACACTAAGTGTGGTTTTTCCCACCCGCTGTATTATCGCTTTCATAATGCCTCGTTTTTTCGTCTTATCCGTATCGCTTTCCGCCATAGCTTAAAGACCGTGTATTACAGGGTGTAGACAATTCGCGGTTACGACTTGCCGAGCAAGAAAATCTTTTGCCACCGAGGATTGTTCACTCCCATATTACATAATAGTCTATCGTGTGAACGGCATTATGTCAATGCTAAAAGTTGCTTTAGACGAAATTTTTTGTTTCAGAGAATATTTTGTTGATAGAAGAAGGGCGAAAGCAGAATTAATTCCAAGCGGATTTTTATATAGATCGGAGATTAAGACAATTTCTGACTGCGGCGACAACCCCCGCTTTTTATGCGGAATACGTGTAGGAAAATATTCTCTAGAGAATATAAGGCAAAACCGTTTGCAATTGTAGTAAGATTGTGCTAGTATACGTGGCAACAAAAGGAAACACGAGGACGGCGGCAGTGTGAGCCGTCTAAGAACTACAACGTAACTTGCGACTTAAAACGAGAACAAGGCGACGGTATCGGGAACCGCCTAAGAACAACGATAAAAGCGTAGGACTTAAAGCAGGAGCAACTAGGCGACGGTATTAGCGAGGAAGCCGTTAAAGATAATGATAAAAACTTGGGATTTAACAAGAGGGAAACCTCTTAAAACAATATTTAGATTCATGTTACCTATATTGATAGGCAACGTATTTCAGCAGCTTTACAGCATGGCAGACGCGGTGATAGTGGGCAACACAATTTCAGACGTGGCGTTGGGCGGCGTTGGGGCGACCGGGTCGGTATCTTTTTTGATAATCAGCTTCGCGTTCGGCTTGACGGCAGGATTTTCCGTATACACTGCGCAACGGTACGGCGCAGGCGACGCGGAGGGAGTACGGCGCTCCGTAGCGCAAGGCATTTTACTTGCCGTAGTGTTCACGGTATGCCTTACGGTGACGGCTTTGTTCAGCGCAAAACCGCTCTTGCAGCTGATGAAAACCAGCGACGAAATTTTTCCGTACGCGTACAATTACATAATGGTGATATACGGCGGGCTGGGCGCGTCCATGTTTTATAACCTGTTTTCGAACATATTACGCGCAATAGGCGACTCGAAAACACCTCTTTATTTTCTCATAATGGCGTCCGTTTTTAACGTGGGTTTGGACTTGCTTTTTATCATGCAATTCCATATGGGCGTGGCGGGAGCCGGCTACGCTACGGTTATATCGCAAGGGCTTTCCGCCGTGGCGTGCGCCATCTATACCTTCCACAAATATCCGGTTCTGAAGTTTAAACTATCAGACTTGAAACCTAATTGGGCTATACTGAAAAAAGAACTGTATTTAGGGCTTCCCATGGCATTCCAGTTTTCGCTCATATCCGTAGGCTTGCTATTTGTGCAGAGTACACTAAATATATTGGGTAACGTGTATGTGATAGCGTTTACCGCCGCCAGCAAAATCGACATCATAGCGTGTCAGTTCATGCTTTCCACCGGTACGGCTATGGCGGTGTACGTAGGGCAAAACTACGGCGCTAAAAACTACGCCCGTATTAAAGAGGGCGTGCGCGCGTGCATATTCCTTTCCGTTGTCGGTTCAATCATTTTCGGAATTCTCGTGACCGTGTTGGCAAAACCGCTTACCATGCTTTTTGTGGGAGGCGGCAAGGAGGAGATTTACGCTTTGTCGCGCACATATCTCATGTTCAACGGTATGTTCTATTTTGTTTTGGGTTTGCTAGGAGTCTACCGCAACGCCCTGCAAGGCGTTAGCCGGAGCATACTCGTGCTTATCGCCGGACTAGTGGAGTTGGTGGTACGCACGGCACTTTCGTTGCTCTCTATGAAATACTGGGGCTATATAGGCATATGCTTAAGCGCGTCCATGACGTGGGTCGCGACGGCTATCTACCTGATAATCGCCTACTATGCCGTACATGGACACGTCAAACGCGAAATCTCCGGTGAGGACACCGCAGTTCTTTTGGCAGAACCCGCGCTCGCACTCATCGCGGAACCCACCGTGTAAAGTTTTTTCCGCGTTCGCAACAGTTAGCCGCGGGAATTTTAAAAGCATGCTAGTGCTAATGTAGCCTTTTGGTGCAAGAGGATGGGGAGGCACCTATAAATACGAAAGAGTGGAGAATTAACACTAATAAATTTAAAAACGCGGTTGACGCTAAGGATATAATCCTGCGTCAACCGCGTTTTTTAAGTAATCAGTGTCAAGCTTCAAGCTTGCGCGCTTCTTTGGTTCTTTTTGCCGCACAGCAAAAATAACAAGGGCTTACTTTCTTGCGCATGCAAGAAAGTATAAGGGCGCTCATGCGTAGCAGGTACGGTTGATGATGATTTTTTTGAGTTCATCGGAGAGTTCTTGAAAGTAGGCGCAATATCCTGCCACGCGAACCATGAGGTACTTATGTTTTTCGGGATTATTATAGGCGTCTATGAGAAGCTCACGGCTGACGACGTTGGGTTGCAGTTGCATGCCGCCGCTTTCGCAGAGGTAGGTTTGGAAGATAGAGGCAAGGTTATGCACGCCGTCGGCGCCGGGGAAGAGTGCGGCGTCTATGGTAAGGGTGGCGGTTGTGCCGTTGGGAGCGAAGTCGATGAAGTTCACGCGGGACATGGAATTGAGCGCGGAGAGGAGGTCGGCTTCCTGCATACCGTAGTGAGGAGTGACGCTGTTGGCGAAGGGGACACCCTTTTTGCGTCCGGAGGGAAGCGCACCGGTGGCGTTGCCGTAGAGGTCGCTTACGTTAAGCGCGTAGTAGCCCGCCGTATAGCGGCAGTTGCCGCCTCGCGCGGTGTTGGTAACGGAGGCAAGCGCCTTGTTGTAGATTTCCATGGTGAGGGTGACCCATTCGGAGGCTTCCGCGGAGGCATCGTCACCGAACTTGGGGACGGCGTTAACCGCCGCATACACGCGTTCGCCAAGTTCGCCGGTGAAGTTGGCGCGCAGAGCGTCCAAAACCTCTTCAACGGTGAACAGCTTGTTTTTAAAAACCACCTCGTTTAAGGCAAAGAGAGAGTCGGCTACGTCGGTTATGCCGACCGCCTGAATGCCGCTGGAGTTGTATTTTGTGCCGCCCTCGTAGACGTCCTTGCCGGTTTCAAGACAGCCGGGATATAGAGAGGAGGCAAGCGGGGTGATGAAATCCTTTTCAAGCACCTTTTCTATGCGCTGTTGATCGGCAAGTATGTCGCCCGCAAGCTTGTTCAGCCGTTTTTGGAAGCGGTCGAGAAGCTCTTCCATGCTCTTGGGGGCGTTGTATATGTATCTTCCGCGTTTTTCCTCGCGCTTATCCAATATACGTGCGCGACGTTCAAGCGCGGCGGCTTTGTGTTCGGGTTTGGCGGTTTTGTGCATGTGATAGTGAACACGCGTGTAAATTTTTTCGTACTGCTGACGCTTGGAAATATTCCAAAGCTCGTATTCCTGCCCGGTTAAGGCTTGCAGGAAGGGCAATGCCAAATTCATATTCGCGCTGTCGGTGTTGCCGAAGTGGTCGTTAGAGGCAACCGGCTCCACACAGCCGACTATGGAATAATTGCGTGCGTTTTCTATGCCGGTGTCCGGATAACGGCGCATGAGTGACTCAACGTAAAGCTCATCGCTGAAGAGCTCCGGCATGGGACAGCCGTTCACGTAGATTTCGGCAAGCCTGCGAAGATATTTTTCCGGGCTGTTCTTGTGTATACGCGCGGTCATGTTGACGGCAAGCGGTTGAAGCTCACAGATGTCCACAAGCATATACGTAACGTCGTTTGTGGCGTCCTCGCCGTCTAAGCCCAAACCGCCGAACGTTAGGGATTGGTCTATGGAAAGCGTTTCAAAGTTGCGGCTAAGCGACAGCAAACCGTTGCCGTCGTTGACGATTATGCACTCGTCGATTTTAAGCACGAACAGCGCAAGAAGCTCCTTTGCCTCGTCATAGGTGATTATGCCTGCCTCGGCATCCTTTTTGTAATACGGATAGAGAACCTGATCCAAACGTCCGTAGCTTATGGCGTTTTCGTACGCTTCTAAGCACAGTCCGATTTGCAAAAACAGCGCGGATTGCAATGCCTCGCGGAAGGTGCGTGCGGGATTTTTCGGCACGTGCGCGCATATTTCCGCCATGGAAAGCAGTTCGGCACGGCGTTCCGGCTTAAGCTCCTTTTCGGCTTCCGCAACAAGCAGTTGCCCGTAGCGCGCCGCGAAGTTCTCTAAGCCCTCCAAACAGAGTATCATGCCGTCGTATTCGTCTTGGTTATTCTGCGGTTTTTCCACCTTTAACTTCTTTATTTCCGCGATCATGCCGGACGTACCCAATGAAAGCAGTCTGTCAAAGTTGACTATATAGTGCGCGATTGCGGCGAAGTTGTTGTTAAAGCCCACGCGCATATCCGAAGTTCTTGCGATTGTGAGTATGAAATCGGAAATACTTTTATGGTATTTTACTAAAATGCTGTGTTTAATCCAATGCGGCATTATCTTAAAGTAGAAATCCAGCATTTCCTTGCCGGAGCATTGGAAGGCGACCGGCTTCTGCTTGTTGATGTTGGGCAGAAACGATGCGTACAAAACTCCGTACTGCTCCTCCCAAAGCTGACCCGCCACGCGCTTTTCCGTGAAGTTTCCGACAAGCAATTCCTGCGGATAAATCTTTACGGTTTTGTTTTCAAGAACGTATTTCAAGCGTTCGGCACGGTGTATAGCGGTAGGCTTCTTCCAACCCTTATTCTTTTTGTAATACTTGGTTTTGAGGTTGGCGACCTCCATGGAAAGCGAACGCTTTGCGGCATGTATGTCGTCGCGAATGTCTAAAACGCGTTTGGTGAATTCGGCGGGCTTGGGAGCGGCTTGCAATTCCTGATTCCACGCCTTAAAACCGCCGCCGTTCAAAAGCTTTATCGCGTCGGTAAGCGCTTGCGCGCTTTTCTCCGGAGAAATGCCCAACGGCTTAACGTCAAGACCCAACCGCTTTGCCTTGTCCTCGTACATGTTGTGATATTTTAAAAGCTCAATCTCTTCAAATCCGAATTTTAAAGCAAAATCCTTAAGCGCCGTCAGGTTTTCCGCGCCGTCGTTCAAGCCCGGCACCACCACCGAACGCAACTTTATTTTCGCGCCCGACGCAAGCAGCTTCTGCAAGTTTTCAATAATCAGCGCGTTGTCCTTGCCCGTCAGCTTTTTGTGCAATACCGCGTCCGCCGCCTTGATGTCGACGAAAAACAAATCTATAAAGGGTATGCACGCCTCCACCGTTTCCCACGGGGCGTTTAAGGTGGTTTCCGCCGTAAGGGCGATACCGACAGACTTTAACCTCGTCAACAGCCGCAACAGCGCGTCCTTGTTCTGCAAAAACGGTTCGCCGCCGGACAGCGTTACGCCGCCGCCCGTAGAAAAATAATACCGCTTGTCGCGGGTTATCTCCTCAATTAGCTTGTCCTCCGCCGAGGCAAGGTCGCCCTCCGCCGGAGTGAACGACAACGCTTCCGGATTTTGACACCATACGCAGCTAAGTCCGCACCCTCTGAAAAACACCGTTGTCCTCAAGCCCGGTCCGTCATGTACGCAAGTTCGTTGAAGTCTTACAACCTGTAAACCCTTCTCCGCATGACAAACCGAATCGTTTTGTTCCGATTGTAAAACCTCTTCCATAAATTTTATCTCCCTATCCTATCCGAAAATTCATCCGGTACTCTTTATTTTACACCGCAACACCGCCTCTCGTCAATTCATTATTAAAAATTTTTTTAAAAACATGCGTTTGTATTGTATTTTTTCTTCCTACATTATATATTCGGGACGCTTTTTGTCCGTTTCGTCAAAGCTTAACCTGAACTTAAGATATTTTGAGGGGATAATAAAACCGAGGTTGCAACCCCTGCAGGGGTTGCAACCTCTTGGAACAATTCATTTCCGCCTTAATATAAGACCGTTCCGCTTTTTGCATTAGAGTTGTCACGAAGCAAAGAGGGGAATTTTCGTGTTCGTTTTTTGGGATAGAACGGGAGCGTAGCAACGTTATGTGACCGTTTTAGCCCGGAAATCGGATGCGAATAAGACCCGTCAAAAAGCCGCACGGTGTTTCATTACGCTCGATTGAAGGCGTTTATCTTTTCGATTACCTTATCGTTAAATCCGCCTTTCATGGAATCGGCATAGTCCACCATAAATATAGGCATAACCGTAAGCCAATTTTCAAAGTCCTTATGCTCCACAAGCTTCGGATTGAAGCTGTTCGCCATATCGAGGAGCGACCAACCGAATATGGTCCCGACTATGCCGTCGCCCGTCAAAAGACTGGTTTTCTGCGCCTGATTAACGCGGAATTTATCCCTGTCAAGCGCCGGGGCGTTTTTGAGCGCGTTGTATTCGGCATCAATCCGTTCCAACATCACATCGGAGGAGTTATGCTGATGCCAAACACTCCTCATCGACGCATCGTATTCATAGTGAAAACCGCCGGCATACTGCTCGGTATTGGCAAGTATAACCGCCCCCGCGCCACCGGAAACAACGTCGTCGTACGTCAACTCGCCCAAAAATATCGCGGCAGGGTCAAACCTCACAAAATCGAACAAGCTTACCCCCTCGTACTTAACCGATTCGATATAGTCAAATACATCGGCAAAGGTTTTATCGCCGGTTTTAACATGCTGCATGTCAAAAACCACAAATTCACCGGGATTTTCGCTAAGGAATTTGACGGTTTCGGTTATGTACCCGTCTAGCCTGCCGGAAATATGCCCGTGTACCGTGTACCATTCGCCGTCCAAAAGCGTAATGCGTACGTCGAAATAGCGCACGCCGCGCTTCAGCAAATCGTACGCGCCCGACTTCTGCGCCTTTTCTAGCCGCGAAATCATGCCGTTGCCGACAAGCTGTACGGCGGCGTTGTTAAGTATGCCTTGGTCGCCCTGCGGGTCAACGGCGTTTTTCGGCGAAATTTGATTGCTAAAAGCGTCGTGCGCCCCCAACATGGCAATGTCCACAACCCGCGGGTTCCCCGTAATGTTGTCCTTCATTATCCCGCTGTAATCCGCCTCGGTAACCTTGTCGTTGGAAAACGAAAACGCCGACAACCCCACGAATAAAAAGCTAGCAATAGCAAGCACCAACACAATTCCGATTGTGATAAACAACCGCTTCAAAAGCTTTTTCATAATATCCCCTTTTTTTAAACGACATATAAAATATGACGGTTATCGTTTAGCTTCCTCAAACTTTCCGTGTTTTTTATTTTACACCGCCACACCGCCCCGCGTCAATGCATTTATTTGAATTTTTATTTAGCTCTACCTATGGAAAATTTTAAAAGGCTTTTTTATACTCGAAAACTATATCAATTGGCATAAGGTTACCAATAGTTCCAAAGCATGGGCAAATTTATTGGAGAAATCCAACAAGTAGTATTATTTACTCGGCTCAATTTATTGATTTGACCGCGTCTATCGGTTTCATTTTTATTATTTTTACCAACGGAATTAGACTGCCTACGGTGATAATTAAAGCGTTGCCTACGGCGGCGATTATGAAGGTTGACGCTATCGGCGACAAAACGCTTATGGTATTAACGAACATTTTTGTCAGTTGCGCGTTTAAAATGACTATGCCGACAAAGGATAGCGCTATCGACAAAACAAGACTGATTAAAAATACCGCCGCCCCCTCTATTATAAATATTTTCGCGGTGTCCACGCCGCGTGCGCCCATTGCCCGTAATATTCCGATTTCCTTTTGTTTAGATGAAACCGACGCGGATATGAAATTTAACATCAACAGCATCACAAAAAGAAACAGTACTAAGCTGATGCCGCCTAAAATTTGCGACAGCATTTTAAACAGCAGGTTCATGGTTTCAAGCTCGGTGGCGGCATATGTTAAATAGTCGATATTTTGACCGTCCAATATTTTAAGAAGTTTTTTTTGTTCGCCTTTACTTTGCGTTAGCGGCAAATACGCGTTGGTTGCAACGAGGCTTTTTTCTAAAAACAAATTTTTTGTTGTAGGGTTCGCCAAAACTACTCCGCGCAAGCTCACATCTAAGGTTGCGGCGTTCATGGCGGCGTCAAAATCTACCGCGTCGTCAAAAACTCCGACGATTTTAAGTGCCGTAAACGACGGAGGGCGCGACGTGTCAAGCAACGTTAACCGAAAGCGGCAATCCTCAAAATCGGCGGCTTGAACTTTGTCGAAGCTATAGACGGGTTCATAATTTGCGTCTAACTCATATTTTTGCAGCAACGCGTCGAGTAGGCTTTTAGATATGATAATTTCATCGTCCTTTAACGCCGTACCGGGACCGTAACCGCTTCCGTAAACAATCGAAATCGGCATGCCCAAAAGCGACAGCACTGTCGCGGCGTTTACCGCACCTAGAACATTCAACTCATAAATTATGTCTTCCGCCACGTCTTCCGCGTTGCCGTCCGCGTCAAAATAACCCAACGTGGGAATGGCAATGTTTTTAGCCGCGTGATTATAAAGCGCCCTTTTAGTCGTTAAAGCGGCGGTATAAATATTGGCGGAATTAAATGCGTACTCAAAACTGCGTTCCTCGTCATACGCCGTCCGCTTATAATCCGTACCGAAAATCCCGACTATTTTTAGCGCTATGCCGTTATAATCAAAATAAAAATTTAAGACATTTTCATATCCGCTATTGGGTATAATCTCACCGCTTGCCGACCTTGCGCCGTAACACATAAGGCTGTCCGCAAGATAATCCGAAATCAAAATTTCCACCGCATCCGCGCTTTTTTGGGGATACCGTCCTAATTCTAAAGTGGAATTATAGAAGCTTTTAAGCGTTTTTTCGTCAAATTCCTCCGACGCTTCGACGATCTCTCCGATACGGCTTTCCAATATTTTTTCACTTGCCGACAACGCTTTTTCGTCAATCGGTTGATATGGGGAAAGCCTTATATCGCACACGTACGCCGGGTAAGGTTCTCCGCACGCGTCGGCTATTTGCTGTATCGCCGCCGCATCAAATTCCGCCGGGATATTTACTTCGTTGCCGTCGTCGGTTATATCGGTACGGTTATTAATTAGTAAAAGCGTATTTATATTTAGCTTTTCATATGTATTTACGGATGCGGTGTGGTAATTATAATTACGCATCGTGTCGGCAAGGCAAAAGACGGTAAGTGCAATAACCGTTAAAAAACACATGAAAATAAAACGGATTTTTTGAGTTTTAAAATTTGATATGCCGATTTTCAGCGCTCTCGCAAACGAAAATTTCGTCGTTGTACTTTCGAAGCTATCGACCGCCTCAAGCTTTTCAAATGCGGTTTCGCTGAACGCCTTATCAATTTTGCTTTGATACTCCGCCCTTGCCGCCGCCACGTCAACCTCGCTCGTTTTGGTCAAGTCGGATAAAACCTCTCCGTCGGCAAGCGTCACAACTCTGTCGCCGTAATAAATTGCGCTGTCCGTATCATGGCTTATAATAATCACCAGCCGTGACTTAGATAATTCCTTAAACAATTCGAAAATTTGCCTACCGGTGGCGGCGTCAAGGCTCCCCGTCGGCTCATCTGCAAATACTATTTTAGGGTTCTTTATCAAGGCTCTTGCAATAGACACCCGCTGACATTGCCCGCCGGATAATTCAAACGACTTGCGTTCGCCGTAGTCCTCTAACCCGACGGACGATAGTGCCGCCTCAATTTGCTCACTTGACGGAATTTTGCCCTGAAGCTCAACCGACAACGAAACATTTTCCCTAACGCTTAACTCGTCAATTAAACCGAAATTTTGGAAGATGTACCCTGCATAGGTACTGCGATAAACGTCAAAATCACTCTGTTTAAATTCAACGCTCGACTTTCCGTCAATTATCAGCTCACCGCCGTCCGAAGCGTCCATGCCGCTTGCGATATTGAGCAACGTACTTTTGCCGCTCCCGCTTTTACCGCAAATAAAAACAAGTCCCTTGTCCGGTAAAACAAGGGATATCTCGTTTAAAGCACGGCTCTCACCGCCGTACTTGGAATGGTATGTTTTTGTTATATTGCGCAATTCCAACATTAGCTATATTATATTATAATTTCATAAAGATGTCAAGGAAGACTTTCTTTTGTCACCGCGGATTGTACACTCCCTTCTTTCGGCAGTTTTACTTATTTAACTGCTTCAAATGTAATATTTGCCGTGTTAAAATACCAAATCGCATCGGAAAACGCCGACGCCTTCGTTTCTAGCCCTATCCGGAATTTGCTTGCAGTGCTTATGTCGTCAATTGATACCGTCACGGTATAAGTGACCTTGTACCAATTCATTTTGTCCACATTAATGTTGCTTCGTTTGAAAATACACCTCTTGTCTAAGTCAAGCCACAGGCTTCTTCCTTCACCCATATTCTGCGCGCGTATTTCAAACGTCATGGTCACCTTAACGGCTCTAAATCCTTTCTCCTTTAATTTATCTATATCCAAACCTACTGCATACTCTTTAGTGTGCCTGTGTCCGCTATATCTGCTATCGTCGCTCCTTATCGAATCACCATCATAAACATGTACCGTGACGGACGTTTTGTCGGTTAAAACCATGGAATTATTAATGCTTTTGCCGTAACATTTATTTTGTCCGCTACCGACAAAAACGAGTTGATCGGTATATTCGATGCCTTGATTATAGCCGGCTAAAAAGTCTGTTTCAATAGCCGAATCGACGATACTGCCGATAGCGGAAAAATCGGTAATATTGCTAGAATTTAACAGCCCCGCTAAAATACCGATAACGAGCTGCACCTTTGACGGCGCTATATTTTCACAAGCTTCAAGCTTAATTAACACGCCGTTCGCGGTTGCATTATTTATTGTTGAGTTCACGGCGCTCCCGACAATTCCGCCTACGGTTCCATTGATAATTACCGCATAAAGCCGTATTATTCCGCCGTTTATCAACGCATCCTTTATCACCGAATTTTGGGCATATCCGGCTACTCCCCCGACGTCGCCGCTTGCAAGTATTTCCGCGCTAACATAGCAGCCGTCAATTAATCCGCCGCCCGCATAACCGACAATGCCGCCAATACGCGAAAGATACCTTTCAGAACGCAACCGTCCGCTCACGGAAACTCCGCGCACCTCTCCGCCGATTAATTTACCCGCCACCGCGCCGACATTTACCACCGCGCCGCCTTGATATTTTCCGCAGTCTATATTGACGTCCGCTAAGGACAAATTGTAAACCTCACCCGATAAGATGCCGAATAGCCCGATGTTCTGTTCATCATCGAAGTTCCGGTCGGAAACGGTTAAAGAAAAATTAAATACCGTGTGTCCGTTTCCGTTCAGAGTACCGCTAAAGCGGGGAATGGGAAAATGCTCTACAGACCCCGAAAAGTCGGCGATGTCCGCCGTAAGAGCGTAATCGCCGTCGGGATTATCGGCCATATCCGCAAGCTGTACGGCATTGGAAATCTCTATCCGCTTTCGTGAAAAAATCTCCGTTGTGCCATAAGCTACGCCGTCCGATTGCGCGGTAACAATTATTTTTTCGTCGTCGGGAAAATCGTTCGGCAAATATAAAATACCGTCTTCAACCGACGCATTGTCAAAACTTGTAATAAGATTAATATTTTTTACGGATGTGTTGGCGGGCTTAAAAACAAGCTCTAAAACCAAGTTTTCTCCGGCAATACAATACGACTTTCCGCCCTGCCCCAAAATATCAACGGATTTTAAGGGAATAAAAGGCTTCTCTATATTTACGGTTTGCTTTATATTTATATCGTCCTTCAATGTTACCGTCAAAACATCCGCAAACTCCTGCGGAGCATCCTCCTTTGCCAACAGCCGCCCGCTTTGAACAAACACATACTCCGCCGAAAACCAAAATGAAGCATACTCCGCCGGCTCCGTCGTCCCGTCGGACATTGTAACTTTTATATACGGCAAATCGACGCCGCCGTCGATTAAGACAACATCGTCGATTTCTTCTATAGCTATTACCTTTGCTTTCTTCTCTCCCGACCCGCAAGCCGCAAATGCAAGCAAAAGTAAGGCTAATAAACAGATAACGCCAAATCTTTTTACCATATCACTTTCTATCCGTTCCCGCACTTAGGACATGCGGGTGTAAGTTTGGGCGTGGACAATCCACAATATCCTTATGTCGAAAATTTTTATTCCTCATTTGCGTTTTTAATAATTTCATACAGCAGCTGCCCTTTTTGCGTGAGCCAATAGGCTTTGTCGCATACGATAACAAGCCTCTTTTTTACGCGGCTTACGGCGGTGTTGATTATCAATCTGCCGTTGCTACGTTGATTGTTTGAATCGGTAAAATATTTGTCATAAGTGTCCGAAACGCTCAAAATCACGGTGTCAAATTCCCTGCCTTGCGAACCGTGAACGGTAAAAAGGTTCTCATTCAAATATCTGAAGCATTGCTTACGGATTGCCGCCACCTGATTTTTATACGGACTTAGCACCGCCGTATTTCCAAGCTCCTTGAGGTGCGTCTGCAGATAATTTTTTATAGCCCTTACCTCGTCGGCGTTTTCACGTTTTTTCTCCGCCGGCGTCCGCCGCGGCGCGTCGACTACCTCAATAACTATGTTATCCGTACCGCCGCTTTTCATAGGCGTTCCGTAAACCTTATCGGACAACACATCTAAAAGATTTTGCCCGAACCGATATGTGGTGTCAAGATTTATTTTAGGCATCGCGTCAAATGACGGCGGTAAATTGCGAAAATATTTGTCGTATGCGGTTCTAACCCCGTTAGTAAGCAATTCGGCAAGATAAAGTGCGGATTGCGCCCAAACAAATATTTCACTATTTTCTTCCGTTTCAATAAAATCATTATCGGCTTCGCATACCGGCGGTAGCTGAAAATGGTCGCCTAGAAAGGTCACGGGCGCGCCGCTACTAAACAATGTCGCGGCTTTTGCAAGGTTGCAATAACCCGCCTCGTCTAGAAAAATGCGGTCGGCGAAAAATTCCTTCGGCTCTCCGTCAAGCGGCGCGCAATAACCGATATAGCCGTCAACCGTCGCTCCTATCACTTTCAGCTTTTTTATCCGCGCGTCGGACACCGAATTTTCCTGCTCGGCGATTTCGGCATCAAGCCGGGCGATTTCCACCTCTATATTCTCCGCTTCATCATCCTCATATTCGGCAAATAACTTACTCTTCGCGGCGGAGTCCTTCTCTAAATTTTTCAAGATAGCCTTAACGGCGGTATACGCACCGTCGCCTTTGTTTTCGGCAAGCTCTTTTTTTATTTCCTCGATAATGCTTTCGTCTTTTTTGAACTGCTTAATCTCGTTAAGCCGCGCACGCTGTTTCCGGATTTCAATCAACCTTTGCGATACGCCGCTTATACCGCAAACCTCCGGAAATTCGTCGACGAAGCCCTTGCTCGGCATACCTAAGCGCAATATATTTTTTCTGTCTATTCCGTATTTATCAAACAACGCTATTACACACCTTAAAGCCTGTTCTATCGCGTTATTTGTCGGCGCCGTTATTATCACCTTTTTGCCGGTTTTGAAGCAATTTAAAACGGCGTTTCCTAACACATACTTTGTCTTTCCCGTGCCGGGCGCGCCCCAAATGTATGAAAACGGCTCGTCTAATGCGAATTTCACCGCTTGCATTTGCCCGCCGGAGCAACCGTTGTAGTTTTTAACATCAATCTTGGCTCCGAATTTTACGGGCAATCTTGCATTGCGCTCTTCGAACCAATTCTCCACACGCTTGACCAAAAATTTTAAGTCGATAACAACCTTTACATCTTCAACGGCAAAATTTTCTATCCCCTCAAATTCACCCTTAGCCTGTTTGCTTACAATCTGAATGAATAAGTCCTTTTTCAACTCGTCCCAAAGAATAATCTTGACTTGATTGGGCAAATAAATTTTATCCCGAACCATAACTTGAAGCATATCCGTGTTATTGAGCTTCTTTTCCAATCTAAGACGATACAAAACCTTCTTGTCCGACCCGTCCGTCATCTTTTCGACTTGCAACACATTAAACAAAATCAACCCCTTGCCCGTTTCCGCAAGGTAATTAAAATATTTCCCGGACGCACCGGCTAACAATCCTTCAATATCATCCATTCTCACCCCTTTATTGTAACGGCTTCTCCCTAAAATCGCAACCGTTTAATAGGCAATTTATATCTTATCGTTCCTTTTGTAGATTGTAAAATAAATTGTCGCATAAAAAAGAACTCATTCTTAGGAAAATATGTGGAATATAGGTTGCGAAACAAAAACACACGAGGGTCACTAAGAATGGAGCAGGCTAATCATATCACAAAAATGGAACCACCTTTCGGTGCGAGAGCGGATTAAAAGCACGGAACAAGCGGGTTGTAAACATTGTCACATACGTACACCCTACATGTGTGGACGTGAATTGAAATCACGTCCACAATGAAGTTGTGATTGAGGTGGAATACGTCCACCCTGTGTGTAGGGCTCACCGTAATCCCGTCTCATTCGTTTCCCTTTAAAGAGGAAACTAAATCAATTTTTGTAATCCGTTTGTAAAACAGCAGATTGACGGCAAACGCGGCGCCTAAGATTATTAGCGCGGAAAAAACCACATCCGTAACATGCAACGCGGCAATCATATCAAAGCCGTCGCCCATCGTCGCCGTCATAACCCTTACCAACAGGATGCCTAAGGGAATACCCACGACAAAGCCTAAAGCCGTCAGAAGAAGATTTTGCGACAGCAATAAGCCGTTTATTTTTCGCGACGAAAAGCCGATTACCTTTAGGGCGGCAATCTCATGCCGCATTTCGGTAAACGACAAAATTCCTAAATTATAAAGTACCGTAACCGCTAAGGTTACCGCGGAAGCAATCAAAATGACAATCATCAACAGCATAGCCTCCGTCATAGAGTCCCAGCCGCGCGTTAAATCATCGGTGTGAAGTACGGAAGAAACGCCGATAAAATCCGCGTCGGCAAGGGTTGCGGACAGAACGGCGGTCGGCTTATATTCGACGCCCAACGCCTCTAAAAAGGCTTTTTCCGTCCGCAAGCCTTGCCCCGTAGGCGTGCGGTAAATTGCCGCTATCCGACAGGCAATCCACGTTTCCTTGCCGAAAATATGCCATTCGACGGTATCGCCGACCTTGACGTTCAACGTATCGGCAACCTTGTAGCTCAAGCTCATGCCGTCCGACGGCAAGGTGATAGGCTTGCGGTTTTTGTCGGTTGCGGCAAGCAGGGTTCCGCCGTCGGTCACGGTTAAAGAAGCGGAATACTTGCCGCCGTTCGCCCTGATTTCAACAGCCTCTTCCATAATCGTTTCGCCGTTTACGGCGACAAGCAAGGCTTGCAAGTCGTCCTCCGTCGCGTCCTCTTCTAAAATCAGTTTGGTTTCGAAGCGGTTAATTTCTCCGTACTGCCACGTTTTTAAGTCGCGCATATCGCCGTTCATGGAGAATGCGCAGATAAGGAGAGCGGAACAGCCCAACGCGCCGACGACCGCCATAGCCGAACGAATTTTGTTGCGGGAAATATCGCGAAAATTCCACTGTAGATTGAAGCCCAGCCTTTGCCAAAGCTTTGTATTTTTGACGGCTTTTTGTTTAAGCGCCTTAGGGCTTCTTGCGCGCAAAGCTTCAGCGGCGGATAATTTCAAGGTTTTCCGCGTCGCAAAATATGCGGCAAGACAGGCAATAACGACCGTTCCCGCCGCCATAAGATAGAACGAATAATGATATGCTGGCGCCCACGTCGGCACGGTATAAAAAGCCGACATCGATGGGTAAAACAGAGGCGGCAACAAAATTGGTCCTAAAATCACTCCTAGGACACTTGCCGCAAACGAGGGGTAAAACGCATATCCTAAATAGCTTAACGTTATTTTTCGGCTAGAAAAGCCCAACGCCTTAAGCGTCCCTATTTGCGTCCGTTGATTGTCGACAAGCCTTGTCATAGTGGTAATCATCGTAAGCATGGCGACGAGTACAAACACGGGCGGAAACACCTCTCCCATCGAACGGTGTTGTGCGGTTTCATCCTTAAATTGGCTGTAACCCGCTTGGTTATCCCGCGTTAAAAACGCTCCGTATTTTTCGTTAAGCGCCTCCGAAACCGCAATCTCCAACGCGTCGTAATCCTTGACGGAGGTCTTGATTAAAAGCTGCGAATAAAACGGGTTCTCCTCCCCTATAAACCTTGCCGAAACAAAAGCAAATCCCTTGTTTCGGAATTCCGGCGTCATGGATTCCGACGGCATATAGACGTATTCGGGACTCATCACTAAACCCTTTACCGTCTTTGTAAGGCTCCGTCCGTTAAAGGTCAAGGTAAGCGGTTCGCCAACCTTAAGCCCACGCGCGTTCGCAAAGCGTTCGTCCAACCACAGCCCGTCCTTATCGGCGGAGAACTCCTCACCGCTCCTTATCACGGGAATGGAGATTGCATTTTCCTCCGTATAATATAATTCGATTCCCGGATTGTTCTCAAGCGCCGCGGCGGTTTTAAGCATTGTTCTGCGCTCTACCGCCGAAACGCCGGCAATTGCTTCCACCGCGTCGGCATCGTCAACGGAAATTCCGCTTTCGGAAAATACCCACACATCGGCAAGATTAGCGGCGTCGTAAAAATCGGCGGCGGCTTTTTGCAGTCCGCGCCACTCTCCGCTTATACCTGAAAAGAAGAAGACAGACAAAAATACCATGACAAAAATAGAAATAAATTGTGCAAGATTGCCCTTCATATCCCTAAGCATTTTTCGGTTTAACATCACCAATTAACCTCCTCGACGCTTATCGGATTTTCATTCTTGACAATTTCACCTATCTTTCCATTTTTCACATATATAACCTTGTCTGCCGCGTCCTTAAGCGCCGCGTTATGCGTAACGATTAGTACGGTGCGTCCTGCCCGCGCGGTTTCTTGAAGCAAAGCCAAAATCTTTACACCCGTCACGGTATCAAGCGCCCCCGTCGGCTCGTCGCAAAGCAAAAGCTTAGGGTTTTTCACAATCGCTCTGGCAATCGAAACCCTTTGTTGTTCGCCGCCCGAAAGCTGCGACGAAAACTTGTTCCGGTGCGCCGTCAAACCCACATCGTCTAAGATACCGTCCACATCTACGGTCTCGGAAGTAATTTCCCTGATTAATGCGACATTTTCGTAAACCGTCAACGTGGGAATAAGGCTATAAAATTGAAATACAAACCCTACGTTCGCGGCGCGGAAACGCGTCAACTGCTTTTCCGTGTATCCGTCAATACGTTCTCCGTCAACCGTAATTTCGCCGCCCGTGGGACCGTCCGTACCTCCCAAAAGGTTCAGAAGCGTCGACTTCCCCGCGCCGCTAGGACCCAATATGACTACAAATTCGCCCTTTTCAATGCAAAACGATACGTCGTTCAATGCAAACGTCGCCCCTTCACCCTCTCCGTAACGCTTCGATACGTTTTTAAATTCCACATTCGCCGCCATAGTATTATCCTCCTATAAAGCAACTTTTTAATTATCCGATACCGGTGTGTGCGGACTGCTAAGCCTTTAATACGCCCCGATTCACGGATAAAATTTTTTATTCTTTTTTTGCACTTTTTGTTCCGGTCATGGGGACAAGCTTCCCGTCCGACAGGCGAAAAGTTTCCTCTTTTTCAGATTGCTACTACTACAGTCTGCTGTTACAGTCTGCTACTATGGGTTTGCGCGACGTATTTGTGTCTGCGTTTCTTTTCACACTTCTGGGTTTTCACGCTTCTGGGTTTGCTTCTTCGGGTTGGTGTCTTCGACTTTTTTCTATTGCCTAATTTTCAAGTTAGCCATAACTAACCATTGCGGCAAAAAAACACGACCCACCGTCGCCTTACATAAATCCATAGAGTATAGAAATCTCTAATCAACTTACCATATGATTATATCACATGTAGTTAGCTGTGACAAACTATTGAAACCCATAAATATATTTTTTTAAATTGTTTTAAGTTTAAGTTGCAGAATAAAGTGTAATATAAAAAAATTAAGACAAGGAAAAATCGACGCAAACAGACGTTAAAAAACTTAAATTCTTCAACCATGCCATGAGCAGTCTACCATGCTCTAAATCAAATATGATCCACTCTTTTATATACGGAAGAATGTATGGCATAAAAAAGGACTAAATCAGATTATAACTCTAAGTCTTTCGTATGTCGAAAAATTTGGTTCTGCCCGCGTAGAAAATTACGCCTTTTGTCTGCCGAAGAAGTTGACTCTACTCTTGCTACAAATCTCCGCCATTTCTTGACTGGGACGTAAATAGGTGGATTTACAAATCTCCAACTCCGTTTTGAATTTCTTTTTACGGTTTATTTTATATGAGAGATAGATAATCAGCGGAAAAATAAACAACAAAAATAGTATCATAGATAGTAGCTGTAACTGTCTGCTTTCCGCAGGAACATATTACGACAATGTCGGCGGAAGCAAAGGCTCGCTTGTTGTTAAAGCAACTACGTCCGCTAAAGCTTCTATGACGAGTTCGTAGTCCGTCACCGCTAGCGACCGGGAATGATTGAAACTGTTCCCTAAAGACGGGATATCGGATTTTGTGTTCCCCGCAACAAAAGGCAAGGCGCTCATCTTTATTATGTAATAACGTATTTTTACACCTATGCGGTAAACCTCTAACGCTTTCCATACTTATATCGCCGAGCAGTTATAATGAGCAGCAATGCCGTTCCTATCGTCAATATTAAACACGCACTTGCAATAATAGGACCTCTTGTACTGGCTTTTTTGTCATAACTACCCTCATATATAGAATAACCCTCCCCATCTATATAGATAATAACTACTTGATTTAGCATTGAATTAGCTTTTTCTTCACCGTTAATCTCAATATTCCCTTGATATTCTTTTCCGTTTTCATCTAGATACGAATACCAAACTAAATAGCGGGCGCTTTCTCTATCTTTTATGGCAGCGTTATCAAAATACGTTATATCCGTTATTTTAGCCTCTCTTTTGTTGTTAAGTTTAACCACGCGGTCATTTTTAAATGCTCCGATTGATAGCACTATCGTCACGGCAGTCAAAACAAGCCAAAGCACGAGTACTATCAGTTCGCAGATTATTAGCAACAGCGCTTTAACGGATTTTTTGATGGCTTGATCATGCTCACCTATGCCAATTACATCGTTGTTATTTTCTACGGTTTCTTGAGCATGGTTAATTACCATATCTTTAATCGCTCCTTTTTGAGCATCCAAACGAACATACCGTAGGTAAGTATACTATCAAGCGCCGTGCCGATTGCAAACATTAATGCGATACTTACAAGCGTCGGATGGTAAATGCCAGCGATGTAAAAAATGAACGCGCCGCCGTACACAACTATGTTAATAACAAGCGATTGGAATAGCATATAGTTCGTTTTTCCAATACCGTAAAAAATGCTGTCGATAACATTGTTATAGGCAAACAAGACGTAAAACCCTATGCTTATTATAACGACAAAGAAAATATCCTTGTAATTGTCAAGTTGCAACACTCCGCGCATGAACGGTTGCCACAACGGTATTGAGATGAACCACAACACGACGAATATTGTTGTGAGCACAAAGTAGCCGAGCGTTTTTTGCCGTATCGCTTCCCGATTGTTTTCTCCGCAATCACGCTTCACGAGCTCGCCTAGCTGAATGACGGGCAAAAGCAACCAACCCCAAATAAAATTATTTGCCACCCAAAATGTCCCTTGCTCTCCTACCATATTCACCATACGAACTATCATCAGCATGAACGCAATATTTCGGACGAATGACTCTATGCCTGATATGCCGCCGACCTTAGTCCACTCCTTTGCCCACGCAAAAGAAAGCTTGCCTTTGCCGAAGACCTTAATATCCTCTCTGTGTAATACAATGACCGTAAGCACGAGGAGCATAATGTTCACAATAATATTGGTAATTGCGATGCCATTTACCCCTAGCTTTGCAGATACTGAAAAACTGGATATGAGGAATACATCAAGCAAGATAGTCAACACCACTTGCAGACCCAAAACAAAATATAAATATCTATCTTTTTTTATCGTAACCAACACCACCATCGAAAACTTGACGAGTGTAGCAAAAATATTCGCGATCGTTTCTAGCCTTATATATGTGGCAGTTTCTGCAATGACCGCCGGATCTTGCGCCATGAAGCGAATGAGCGGTTCCGCCGCCACCATGATAATGACCGACAATAAAGTATAAACGCCGAATACGACGAGTAATCCAGTACGTACACGGTTGGTAAGCTCCGACCGTTTGTGCTCTATCTCCGCTTCATCCGTTATCACGCCTGATAAGGCTTGTTTCTTATCGACAAACGCTTTGCCGATAAAAAAATATAACGGCAGAATAAATGCCTCTTGGATTATCTCGTAAATAAGGTTAACCCATTGCAGTTGTGCCGCGATACTAAAACTGTAGCTGTCGGGCATTTGTCCAATGAAAAAGATTCTTACGGTCGTATATATAGCCGGAATCAACCCAATAAGGAGTAATGCCGCAAAAAGCTTATAATTGACGGATTTCAACGAATCCTTTATTTTATTAATCACACACTCTCCTTTCTACGGTTGGAATATTCCCTTGATTGATTGTGCCAATCAAACGGTGCAATATTATTTATTTTATCATGCTTTGTGATAGATTTCAAGTCTTTTTAATGTGAAAAATAAAAGCTTGTTGCTGTTGTAGATTTAGAATAAAGTGTCGCATAAAAAAAGAACTCCATTCTTAGGAAAACGTGTAGAATAAGGTTGCAAAACAAAACACACGAGGCGGTCACTAAGAATGGAGCAAGCTAATAATACCACAACATCACGAAAATGGAACCACCTTATAGAAAACACGCCGTTTTTATCTCAAATTTAAGGCTTTTTACCAATTTATTTGCCGTTTATATTGTCTTTGCGGCAAATGAACGCTTGCAACCGTTTTTTTACCAATTTATTTGTAGATTATAACGTCACCG
>JAITPR010000028.1 GCA_031289315.1 Clostridiaceae bacterium
AGCAAAGCAACCAGCAAAATTGAATTTTGCGCCGTTGCCCCTTATGGATTTCAACCGCAGAGCGATAAATCGCGAATGCAATTTACTCACTTATCGGAGCGTTAGCGGAAATAAGTGCAGAGAGGCGAGGGAGCCGCAAACCCCGCCCCTCCCTTTAAAGGATAGTGCTTTTATAAGTGTGTGCCAGTCCCTCCCGTCTAGGAGGGACAGAAAAGAAAAGCGCGTAAAGCGGATTTCACTAACTGTGAGTCGTATCAACTGTCCCTCCATGGGAGCAATTTTTTAAGCTGTCCCTCCTTAGGGGAACGGGTTCTTTGGACTGTCCTTCCTTAGGGGAACGGGTTCTTGGGACTGTCATCCAATGGGAGAGGGGGCCCCACGTGTCACCTTGAGCGGAGCGCGGCACGCGCAAAGGGCGCATTCGCGCAACCTCCGGTGCGAAAGGTTAAATGTGTCGTAGACGCATACATTTTCGTCTACGTTGAAACCCCGAACAAACGCGCTTTTTTTGTCGTAAAAGCGCGTCTAGGAATTAAGGGCGTGCGCGGCACATAGGTTTTAGTATGCCGAGCGATTTATTCGCTATGGCGGCATGCGGAGCAATCCGGGTTGTTCTAATAAGGTTGGAGTTGGATGCTGGGTGATTTATTAAGAGAGGACATATACCGGCGGCTTAAAGCCGGCTTTGATTTAAGCGAAATCACGGAGGTGCGTTTCAGGTTATCGAAACCCGTTATGGTGAGCTTGCGAGGGCGCATTTTTCCGCTTAAAGCGGCGGACGGCGGGGCGTATATTGCGGAAAAGGCGGATTTAGAGTTCGCACTGGGGGTGGCTAGCGGTTTTTCCGTCTACGCGGTGAACGACACGTTGATAAAGGGGTACTTGCATTACGGGGGCGGCATACGGATAGGCGTGACGGGGGACGGCGTTTCGGACGGCAACCGTTTGATAACGCTTAAGGAAATTTCCGGCATGCTGATACGCGTCCCGCACGAAATAAAGGGAGCGGCAGACCGTTTTATAGGGGAGATATTGACGGACGGCGGCATAAAAAACACGCTAGTTTTATCACCTCCAGGAGGCGGCAAGACCACGATGTTACGAGAACTGGCGCGGCGGGCGTCGCTTGCGGGGTACAACGTATTGGTAATAGACGAGCGCTACGAGTTGGCGGCGTCGGAAGGGGGAATTCCGTCCATGGATTTAGGCGACAATACCGACGTTATAGGAGGGGTTAGCAAGCTTGCCGCATATGAAAACACCATACGCGCCATGAGCCCGGATTTAATCGTAACCGACGAGCTTTTTAGGAGCGACGAATGCGACGCGGTATGTGACATAGCGCGTAGCGGAGTAGGGGTATTTGCTTCCGTACACGCGGAGGGGCTGGCTGATATAGAGCGTAGCCGCGTATTCCGTCCGCTTCTCTCCGTATTTGACCGATTTGTAACACTTTCAAAGGTACCCTTTCCCGGCACGGTAAAGGAAATTTATAAGAGGCGCTGATATGCTTTTAACCGATGCGTTGAGATTGGCGGCGGGCGGACTGTTAGCGGTTGCGGGCGCCGCGTCGGGACTTGCGGCGAAGCGGATTTATTCCGAACGCGCGCGGTTTTACGCGGATGTTTGCGAATTCGCGGAGGTCGCAGAAAAGGAAATATCTTTCTTGAAAACGCCGTTAAAAGATATAATTGATAAGTTTATATCCGCGCACGGTGCGCACAACTCCGAATTTGCGCGGATACTCAAAACACACGGAGAGTGCTTAAGAAAGGGAAACCGCTTAAAAATTGAAAGTAAGTATGTACGCCGTGAGGAAGCGGAGGAGATTGAAACCTTTCTAAACCTTTTGGGAAAGAATGACTACGCGCGTACGCTAAAGGATTTAAGCGTTTACCGAGAGTCATTCGGGCGCACCCTTGTCAAAAAAGAGGAGGAGGCAAAACGCTTGGGCGGAATGTACTTCAAGCTGTTGACGCTTTTAGGTGTCGCGTTGATGATAATAGTCGCTTAACGGTTATAAGTTAGAGGTTGAGTATCGGCTCGTTTTGAAGATTGCAAGTGACGCTTCCTTAAGCGTCGCGTTGATAATAGTAGCCTAACGGTTATAAGTTAGAGGTGTTTATGGGTATCAGCATCGTTTTGAAGATTGCCGGAATAGGAATATTGACCGCAATCGTCAGTATTATCCTAAAAAAAAGTGACAAGGACGAGATTGCCACGTTCGCGACGCTTGCCGGTTTAATCATAGTTTTGCTGTTGGTGGTGGATATGGTAGGCGGGCTTTTCGACACCGTAAAATCTATATTCGGGCTTTAGAGGTGCGGTTACGTGGACATTTTGAAAATCGTTATGCTGGGAATATTGGGCGCGATAATTACCGGTTTGCTGAAGACGGCAAAGCCGGAATTCGCCGTTTTCGCGACGATAGCCACCGGCATGGTAATCGTAATTTCATTGCTCAGTTCCATAACAAAGGCGGTGGGCGCGTTCAATGCGATTATAGAAAAAAGCGGGATTGACGACGCGCTTTTTGAGGGAGTTCTGAAGATAATCGGCATAGGCTATCTGACGGAATTTGCCGCCAACATATGCACTGATTCGGGGTGTGGCTTCATTGCCGCTAAAATCAACATAGCCGGCAAGGTTACCATCTTTCTGATGAGCGTATCCATAATAACCGCGCTGATAGGCGTAATAGAAACCATTGTGAATTTGAATGTCTAGGAAGCTGCTTGACGTAGGGTGGGCGACAAGTGCCCCGTCCGTCTTGCGGGCGCGTAGGAGGCGGGCAAGCCGCATTGCCGGAGGTAAGCCTTCAAGGATTACCCACGTCCAAAAAAATAATTACCGTTAACCCAAAGACCGCGCGGGGAGGTAAAGGCGAAAAATGAAATCCTTACACCCATTTTTAAAATCCTTATACAGACCGTCCGCCGTAAGATATTTGTTGACGGCGGTTCTGGCTTTTGGCGCGCTGTTGTTGTCGGGATTTCTTATATTTGTCGCGGCGGAAAACGTGGCTTCTGCGGAAACGCGCGAACAGGAGGACTTGGAAAAGGCGTTGGAAGACGAAATCGAAAGCGGATTGGGCAATTTAGATATACGCGAATTTCAGGAATTTGTAAATTCGTTGGACGCTAAACGCCGCATTCTCCTACGCGACGGCGTGTCGTCGGTGATAAAACGGACGCTTGTCGGCGAACTGGGAGGTGTGGACGAGTTTGCCGGTGAAATTAAAAATTTATTTTTCGCGGTGTTTTTAAGCGCGCTTCCGGCGGCGCTCACCGTGATAATAATCTGCATTGCCGAAAGCATGCTTACCGGGCTTACCTCCGGATTTAAACAACAGTCGACATCGGAAATAATCCATTTTGTGTGTTATGCGGCGTCCACGCTCATAATCCTGTCCGAAATCGTAACCGCCATATCCGTAACCGCCGAAACCGTCGGCAACCTAAAAAAATTTTCCGAATATCTGTTTCCGCCATTGCTCACGTTAATGAGCGCGCTCGGCGGAAGAACCATGACCGCCGCGTATCAACCGCTGTTGGCGGCGGCGTCCGCGGGGGTAATCGGGCTTATTTCAAACTTTGTTTTGCCGGTATTTATAGCGACGATTGTCTTTTCGGCGATAGGCAACTTGTCCGGAAACGTCAAACTGGAAAACCTTACTAAGCTGACGCGAAACGTCGCGGAGTGGACGCTCATGGCGGTGTTCGGCGTGTTTATAGCGTTTATAACCGTGCAGGGCATAGTAGGGGCGGCGGCGGATCGCATAACGGTAAGCGCGGCTAAGTTCGCGCTGTCTAGCTACGTGCCGATATTGGGCGGTTACCTATCGGACGGCTTCGACTTAGTTTACGCTAGCTGTGTGCTTATTAAAAACGCACTGGGGTATACGGGAGTACTGGCATTAGGCTCCGTAGTCATATATCCGATTATACTTTTGGCGGTTCAGATGTTGGCGCTTAGGCTGGGCGCGGCGGTGACGGAACCGCTAGGAGGGGAGCGCATATCAAAATTTCTCACATCCGTGGCAA
Source organism: Clostridiaceae bacterium (assembly GCA_031289315.1). Lineage (GTDB taxonomy): Bacteria > Bacillota > Clostridia > Christensenellales > CAG-917 > JAITEJ01. Next base: position 4,044 of record JAITPR010000028.1, read on the forward strand.
AAAATCTGCGCTTGTTGATAACGGCGGTCGCCGGCACGGGTTTTATGTTTTTCATAGTGATAATGTTGCTTCTTTGTTCCGCGTGAGTGCGCGAAGACTTGCAGAAAAGCTGGAATGTCTAATACACACTTATACTTCTTTGTTCCGCGTAAGCGCGCGAAGACTTGCCGCCTTGAAATATGAGTTTGAATGTGGACAATTCGCGGTGACAAAAGATTTTTTTGACAGGCAAGTCGTCACACGGGTTGTCTACGTTTATGAATTTATGGAGGAAAAATTATGAGTGCGGAAATAGGCGCGTGGGTGCTTAGTGTTGCCGGAGTAATTACGCTTACCGTATTGCTTGATATTTTGCTTCCGGAAGGGCAGATGAACAAGTACGTGAAGGGCATATGCTCTGTGGTGACCATATTTGTCATAATATCGCCGTTGCCGGCGTTCATCGGCAAGGACTACCGCGCGGGGCTATCCGGCTTCGGCGGCGACGGAGCGGCGGAGATAGAAACTGACGGGCGGTTTCTAGAAGAATTTTACCAATCGGAGCGCAAACGAACCGAAAAGGTACTTGCCGATTATCTTGCCGCAAACGGGTTCAAGGTGGGTGCGGAAATAGTCGCACCGGAGGGAATTTACACAAACATTGAAAAAGTTTATATTTTTTCGGTCGACGGAGGAATGTCTAACGACAACGTGCATATACATATGAATGAAATTCGAGAGTTGACGGCACGGCGGCTTTCAATAGAAGAAAAGCTGGTAGTGGAACGCACTGGTTAAACGACTATATGGAACGCGTGAAACCGAAGAACGACTTTGAGGGCAATAACCGCCGTCAAAGCGTTAAATGACGATATATGACGCGTAAAGCCGCTGTTATGTTTCAAAGCCGCTTAACACGAACTCACATACGTTCATACGAAAGGCGCAGAGATAGCCGCGAACGCGGCAAAAGGCGCAACCGGTATAAACCAATACGGCAACCGTAGGCGCATATAAAAGGCGCAGACGGCAGACCGATAAGGTAGCCCCGCAGGCGCGTACGACAATAGGGAGGGAGCATGGAAAATACCGATTTAAAGGAAGACGACATAACCGCCGCTCCGTCCGCATCAAAGGACGGTGAAGCCGCAGGGTTGTCCGTGTCGGCATCAAAAACCAAGTTATCGGCGCTAGTCAAAAAAATTAAGGGCATTAAAAATATCGAGCTTATAGTGAGTTTGGTTGTTATCGCCGTCGCGCTGTTGATTTATGCCGGCATAAAGAGCGCCCCCGCTAAGGATACTGCAGAACCCGATTCCGTCAATACTGCGGCTAGCGAAATGACGGTTGAGGAAACGCGTCTTGCGGCGGTGTTGTCCCGCATAGAGGGCGTCGGCAAGGTCACGGTGATGATTTCAAAATCCGACGACGGCAAGCCGATAAGCGCGGTAGTCGTGGCGGAGGGAGCCAAAAATCCGGGCATAAAGCTGAAGCTTTTGGAAGCCGTGGAAACGGCGCTAAGCTTGCCGGGGAGCGCGGTGGAAATCTATGCTTCGGCTTGAAGTGCGGTCGTTAAGAATACGACGACACAATCAAATTGATAGCGGGAGCTGTCGCGCAGACTGTCACCTTGAGCCGCCGTTTACGGCGTGTCGAATTTATGCGGATTGCATTGGGGCGTAGAGTAAGGGTTTGGGCACCCATCAAAATACAGCGTGTAAAACCGCTTGCTTGCAACCCGAAACGGCGGCGCATAACCGCTTGACGAGCAAACCCGGAAATAACGGCACGGGTAAACCGCGCCTTGATTTAAGAAACTTTTGGAGGTCATATATGAAAGCTAAAACCAAAAAAATTATAGTTCTTTGTTCGATGGTGGTACTGTTGGTAGTCACCGGCGTGCTCAACTGGTACCTTGCCACCAAGCCGACCGGCGACCCCGCCGACCCGACGAACGTCAATCCGCCCGCAACGGAAACCTTTTTTTCCGCCTATAGGAGCGACCGCGCGGCGCTAAGAGATGAGCAATATCTTTATCTCGACTCAATTATAGCGTCTCCCGACACAAGCGCGGAAGCTAAAGCTGCCGCGGAAGCCTTGAAATTCAAAATCATAGAAGAAATGGAAGCTGAATTTCAATTGGAAAGGCTAATTAAAGCTAAGGGCTTTTCCGATGTGGTGGTGTCCATGACGGCTAACAACATCAACATAGTGGTCAGCATAGACGAGTTCACGGATGACCACAAAATGCAAATTATCTCAACGATAGTCGACGAAACCGATTATTCGCCGTCGCAAGTCAAGCTTATACCGTATTCAGCGGCATGAAAACACGGCGAATTTTTAAAGTACCGCGCGGTTTGCCGCCCGCCTAGTACGCAAAAAAATCATGGTATTATAATGTAATGTTCAAAAGCAACCGGCGCAATTGTCATATGACGTTGCGCCGGTTGCGTTATCCGGCGAAGAACCACAAAGGAGTCTTTATTTGGGAGCGATATGCGATAAAGTAAACCGCATTAAAATTTTTTTTCACACAAATTTACATTTTGCTATTGATTTTATATCAAGCATACTATATAATTTGTGTATTCATGTTAAGCGCGCATTCAAACGAACGGCTTAACAAAGGAGAAATTTATAATGCAAGACGAAAGACATGAGCCGTTATTGGCACGGATAAAAGAGGCGAAAAGCGGATACATTCACATGGGTTCATTTTCGCAGGACGCGTGGAGCGCGTTAAGCAATAAGGGCAGTTATACACCCATAAAGTGGCGGATACTCAACAAGGACACA
>JAITPR010000038.1 GCA_031289315.1 Clostridiaceae bacterium
AAGTAATCAGTGTCAAGCTTCAAGCTTGCACGTTTTTTGGTTCTTTTTGACGTGTGTCAAAAAGAACAAGCGAAGCTTGCGTTTTCTTTGGTTCTTTCTTGCACACGCAAGAAAGAACATCGGCTCAAGCTTCAAGCTTGTGGTTTTTCGGTTCCTTTTGGGCGTCCAAAAGGAATTATACTCAATCCTCTCCCCCTAATGTTAGGGCGGTATAAAGGGAGGATTTAAGGTCTTCCATACCGGCGGCGAAGGCGTTGCGTTCAGTTTTAGGAACGGCGATTGCGGTTTCAAAAACGATACGTGCGGGGGTACCGCCTATCACGATTGCCTTATCCGCCAGCTTAACGGCTTCGAAAATATCGTGCGTGACAAAAACAACGGTTCTTTCGGCTGAGTTAAACAGACGGAGAAACACGGCGGCAAGCCTCTCCTTAAGCGCGACGTCAAGAGCCTTAAACGGCTCGTCCATGAGCAGCACGGGCGCCGGATAAATAAACGCACGCGCCATAGCGACACGTTGCCCTTGCCCGCCGGAAAGCTCACGCGGTAGCTTCCCCGCCGCGCCGGAAAGCTCGACAAGCTTCAGCGCATCCGCAATCCGCGCCCGACGCTCAAGCTTGTCCTTTATTTTGGAGCGAAGCACTAAATCAAGGTTTTTATACACCGTTATATTTTCTATTAACCTATCATTTTGAAATATATAGGAAAAATCACCGCCGGACACATCGTTCTCCCCGACGTAATCCGTCATCCCGGAAATTATGTTTAATAAGGTCGTTTTGCCGCTTCCCGACGCGCCTAGCACGCACGTAATACCGCGCCCGAACTCGTAGGAAAACCCGTCGAATATCTTTAAATCCCCGTACGCTTTGCTTATAATTTTCAGAGTGATTCCGGGGCATGTTTCCGTTGTAACGGCGGCTTCGGGCGCACTTTTATCAGGAGCGGCGGCATTATACACGGCAGCTTCAGGCGTGTTCTCTTCCGGTTTTTTTGTGCGTAAATTTTCCGCGTTTTTTCTTTCCGCGAGGCGTTTTTGAAGCGTATTTTCTTTAGTTTTTTGTGCGTCCAAATTCTCGTTTTTTCTTTCCGCGAGGCGTGTTTGAAGATTGAAAAGCCGCGCTTGAAGCTTGCGTGAAAGCAGTATTTTTTTTAAGCTCGTCACCGCAATTTCCAGCAAGAAGCTTAAGGCGATTGCCGCGACCGTCCACGCAAGCAGACGCGGTATGTCGAAAAGCAGGTTGTTTTTGTACATCTCAAGCCCCATGCCGCCGCGCGTCAAAGCTATCACCTCTGCGGCAATAACCACCTTGACATTCAGCGAAACCGTACTCTTTACCGCGTCGAACACGGCGGGAGTGACGGAGGGCATATAAATTCCCGTGAATATGTCGATTTTGCGCATTTTAAACGCCGACGCCATGGAAAGTAAATCCTTATCGGTTGCGGACAACGCGGAATAAATTGCCGAGTACAACAGCGGAAATGAGATTAAAAATCCTATCAACACCGGCGACTGCGAATAGTCCAACCACAGCACGGCAAGCAGGATTATAGCCATTGTGGGCGCGGCTCGAAGGACTGTTACAAGGGGGTTTAAAATTTTGTGAACGGGCTTGAAAGCCGTCCCTGCGGCGGCAAAAAGAAGCGCTACCGCAAACGAAAGAACATAACTTAAAAGCGCGCGCCCAAGCGTACCCGAAACGGCTTTATAAAACGCGCCGTCCGCCAAAAGTTTGAAAAACTCACGGAAAATCGCGTCGGCTTGCGGAAATATAATCGGCTTATCAACGGCTACGGAGGCAATTGCCCACACCGCCGTAATTACACCGAACGCCGCCAACGGAAATAAAATATTGTTGACAGCGCCGTGTAACAGCCTTTTTAATTTGTCGTTCTTAATCTTCATACGGGTATACCGTGAGTTATCGGAGATAATTTTCTACTGCCCTGTAAAAAATTATCTCCGCCTTTTCTCTCTTTTTTTATTGAGGTTTTTTAACTTGCCAAAAAAATTTCCGCTTTGACAAGCTAATGTTTTTATGCCGTTTTTTACTCTGTCGCAAGAATTTGACCGGCGGCAAAATTAAGTTTTTTTACGCTACCGCACGATTTTTTTCATACGGCAAGCTAAGGTTTTTACACTGTTTTACACCGTTTTTACGCTGCCGCAAGGATTTTACCGGCGGCAAGCGCGGGGGCGCCGTCGGGGAATACGAACCTCAAATTTGCACCGATTCCCTTAATCGCGGGGGTGGTGCCTACCGGGACATAGAAGAAGCCGTCGTCGGGAACGCTTGCCGCGCCGCTTACCACGGTGAGGAAGTTTTTCACTGCGTCCTTAATGTCCGCCGCGCTGTTAATTTGCAAATTGCAACGGGCTATGCTTGCCGGCGGGAAGGTAGTAGCGCTTCCCTTAGCCTGTAAAATCGCCGTTATTTCAGTTTTATTTTCCTCAATCCACGTAAGGTTTAAGCGCATTTCTTCAATGAACACCGCGACAAAGCCGGGGTCGCTTTCAAGCAGACTTGCCTTCATGAAAAGTGATGCTTGAGGATAACTGTCGTCGCCGGTAACCTCCATCCAGAGGTCTTGCAGGCTAAGTCTTGCGGGATACACCGATGAGAACGCCGTCACCGCCGGTTCGCCCAAAAGTCCGTAATCGGCTTCCCCCGCGTCCAACGCCGCACGCACCGCTACGCCGTTCGCCACGTAGGTTATTTTAACGGAGTCTTCCGCCGCAGAGCCGCCGCCGGTAGCGCTTTCAAAGGCAATATCCTTTGCCGTAAGCACTTTTTCCAGCACTTTTTGCGGTACGTTGCCCGCGCCTATGCTCACAAGCCGCTTACCTTTTAGGTCTTCCGCGGTCAAGGTTGCGTCCCCTTTGCCTATGATATAGAGTATCCCCATAGTCACGGACGATACGAGTTTATATTTTTTACCGCCCTCTTTGTTGTAGAGAGTTGCGGCGGCGTTGGTAGGCATAATAATTATATCCGCGTTTTCCGACGCCATTTCGGAACTGATTTGAGTTTCCGCCACTATTTCCGGAATTACCGTTCTGCCGCCGATTTGGATGCTTCCTTCGGGCACTTTATCCTCGTCGTCGCAAGCGGTAATGAATACCGCCGATACCGCAAGTAGCAAAACTACCGCGATTAAGCTGAAAATTTTTCTTTTGGTTACTATTTTTTTCATGTTTTTTAACCTCCGTTGGGTTTTAGTTTTTTGGGTTTTTAATTTTATTATCGGTCCATTCCGACTTATTGCCGGTGTATTTCCAATTTTTTGCCGTTTATTTTTTTACGGTTTTTAAGCGGTTTTTTGCCGTTTTTAAGCGATTTTTTAACACCGCTTTTTTCAGGTTTTAGCGGGTTTTTACCGTTTTTTACCGATTTTTTTGATATAGGTTTTTATATATCGACGGCAAGTAACGGCTTTTTTATTACACATCGACGGCAAGTAACGCGGATTTTATGCTGACGCTTTCCAGTCTGCCGAGCTTTCCGGTAAGCGCGGACAGCTCCTCGTTGGTCGCCTCCACTATCAAGCTGATTGCGGAAATGCCCTTGTCGCGCAAGGGTACGCCCAACCGCCCGACTATTATTTCGGAGTGTTCATTTAGCAACTCCTGCATTTTGATAGACACGCTTCTGTCGCCCTTTATTATGATGCCTATTACGCCCAATCTTTTCACTTTTTTAACCTCCGTTTTTTGTTTGCGCGATTTTACCGCTTTTACCGCCCTCTTACCGAATGCGATTTTCTTTGTCGATTTTTAGCTTTCTTTGTCGTTTTCTAAGAAAATAAAAAACGCCCCGCCCGAAAATCGGGGAGGCGAAAAACTTAAATCCTTAAAAATTAACCGCCGCGGATAAAATCCGAAGGGGTAAAACCGGTTTGCGTAGCTGCTAAAAGCTTTGAGCATTTTGCTTTGCGTAGCCGCTAAAAGCTTTAAAGACTTTTACCTACACAGAGCGAAAAGCTTAGTGCATTTTTCACGACAATTTTAAAAACCGGTTTGCGTAGCCGCTAAAAGCTTTGAAGCCTTTTCACGCCGCAATTTAAAGATAGGTGCTTCTTCTCCGGGTAAGCGGCTGCCGCTTACGCATCGATTCAGGTTGACTTTAGTGTAAACCTTTTTCAGCGTTGCTGTCAAGCATTTTCTTTGAATATTTCTTACTTTTTTTGTCGGATTTTATTTTAGAGGCTTAGGCAACAAAAAGATAAGGGCAAAACATCAATATGAGTTCTTATTTCTTTTTCATATTAAGGCTTAGGCAACAAAAGTATATGGGCAAAAACATCAATATGAGTTCTTATTTCTTTTTCATATTAAGGCTTAGGTGATGGTCGTACACATCAAATATATAAATTTTTATTGCCGAATTTCTATTATATACGCTTAAAAATTTTTGCCGTGCCTATTTAAAAACGGATAATATCGCTTGGGCGGCAAGGGTGGAGGCTAACTGTTTTAATTTGTCAAAGGCACCGCGTATGTCGCCGGAAGCCATGGTAAAAACGGCGTCGCCGTCGAAAGGCGTATGGTCGGGAGAGGTAACCGCAGCGTAGCCTTTGTGTGCCGCTTCGGCAATTTCGTTTGCTTCGGCACGGGTAAGCTTGGCATTTGTTATCAGACAACCTATAGTGGTATTTTTATTTTTGAGGGACGCAATATTTTTATTTTCGGAAAACGCGCCATATTTTTCGACGGATGCGGCGTTTTCGGGGGACGCGGCGTTTTCGGGGGATGCGGCGTTTTCGGGGGACGCGGCGTTTTCGACGGTGGGAGTATTTTTATTTTTGAGGGACTTGGGGAGCATTTTATCGTAGATAAATTTACTGTTGACAAATTTACCGGCTATACGCGCGCCGGCTATAATTTTGCCGTCCGTGCCGATTATATCGCCAACGGCGTTGACGGCGACGATGAAAGCCGCTTGCAAGCCGTCCTCCTCGGAAAGGTAGGTCGCGGTGCCTAAGCCGCCTTTCATTGCGCGTGCGTTGCCTAAAATTTTACCGACGGTGGCGCCCGTCCCGGCTCCGATACTGCCCGTGGCGAAGTTTTCGGCGCACGCCACGCTTGCCGCGCGGTAGCCGTCTTCCTTTTTGGGGTAGGCAAAATTTTTGTATTCAAGGTCGAAGAGCGACGCGCCGACAACTATCGGAACGCGGTATTTTCCGGCGCGATAGCCGTAGCCGCGTTTAAACAGCCATTCCATGACGCCGCAGGACGCCTCCAAACCGAACGCGCTTCCGCCGGACAGCACCACTGCGTTTATTTCTTGAACGGTTTTGCCGTCTTTAAGTAGGTCCGTTTCACGCGTGGCGGGAGAGGCGCCCAAAATGCTTGCGCCGCCCGTAGCGCCTTTTTCCGCGACTATAACGGTAACGCCGGTGCCGTTTTCGACATCGGTTACATGACCTATTTTAAAGTCTTCAAGAAATCCTTTTTTAACACACACCGGTTATAAGTCCTCGTCGCTATCCGTTTCGGATAAGTGGTTATTTTGTTTGGCGCGCTTGACGCACGCTGGGTTGCGGGGTTATGTGGTTGCGGGGGCGCGGGGGTGCGGAGGGAGTGGGTTTATAAGTCCCCACCGCCCTCGTCGCTATCCGTTTCGTCGCTGTCCGTTTCGGATAGGGCGTTTATTTGTCTGCCGTGTTTAAATATTTCGTTGGCGACGGCAAAAGCGGTTTTTGCGTCGAAACCGCGATATCCTAAATGGTTTAGTAGTTTGGCTTTCGGATTTTTTGAGGACATGACGCGGGTGCTGCAAAACTTTTCCGCCGCCTTAAAGGCTTTTTCCAGTTCCGCTTCGTCGGACGTAAGCTCCTCTAAAATTTCCCTTACCGTGTCCTTGTCGATACCCTTAACCGACACCAACTCATACTCAAGCCGCTTGCGTCCGAATTTCTGCCCATGATAGGCTATGTAATCGCGCACCAGCCTTTCGTCGTCAAGATATTTATAGCGCTCCATTTTTTCTATGGTCGCGTCGGCGGCTTCAACGGGAATGCGGCTTTCCGACATGCTTTTCCTCAACTCCTTTTCGGAGCGCGGCGCATGGGCAAGCTTGCGGACGGCAATTTCCTCAGCAAGTTTTTTTTCGCCCTCACCCGCGGCTTCTTTAAGTTCGTCGGGGTCGGCGTGAGCGCCCTCTAGCAGACCTCGTTCCTTTAGTACGGACGTCGGGCAAAAAAATTTTACCTCGTCCTCAAAAATGACTAGGCGGTGTTTAGGGTCGGCTTTAAGCTCGACTATTTTTTTTATGAGCATATTTTTGTTTAGGTACGCGGCGCGGTGGCTGTGTTCCGGATACGCGGCGCAGATTGCAGAGCAACGAAGCGCACGGTGTTGAAAACTTATCACGAGAGTGTATCCCGGATATGCGGCGCGGGTGTTTAGGTACGCGGCGCGGTTGAGAAGGGGTTTTTAGCGGGCGTAGGAAGACTGTGGGGCGACGGCACACGCCGGGTTGAACAATTATGTTTCCCATGGTGTAGACGCGATTTTAGAGCCTTTCTCGCGGGCTTAGCGCGGTTTGATTTTAAAACAAAAGTCCATGCGGTTTTCGCCTTGTTTTTTGAAGCGGTTTCTAGCTTACTTTTTTAAGCGACTGCTTACTTTTTAAGCGACTGCTTACTTTTTGAAGACGTTTAGGAAGTCTATAGTCGCAAAATAATCTTGCGGGGTCTCCTTGCGGCGGATAAGTTCCACATCGCCGTTCTCCTTTAAGAGAAGCTCCGCGCACTTCAACTTGCCGTTGTAGTTGTAGCCCATGGCGTAGCCGTGCGCGCCGGCGTCGTGCAAAACAAGTATATCGCCGATATTTATTTTAGGCAGGCTTCTGTCGATTGCAAACTTGTCGTTGTTTTCGCAGAGGGAGCCAACCACGTCGTAAATGCGGTCTGCGGGCGCGGTTTCCTTGCCCAAAACCGACACGTGGTGATAGGCGCGATACATGGCGGGACGCATCAAATTTACCGCGCAAGCGTCGACGCCGATATAGTTTTTATAGATGTTTTTTTCGTGGATTGCCGTCACGACAAGCTCACCGTAGGGACCGGTTATGTAGCGCCCCAGCTCCGTGCAAATTTGAATGTCCTTCATACCGGCGGGTAGCAAAATTTCCTCGTAAGCCTTTTTTACGCCGGCGCTGATTTTATAGACGTCGGCTTTTTTGTCTTCGGGGCGGTACGGAATCCCTATGCCGCCGGAGAGGTTGAAGAAAGAAACTTCCACGCCGTGGCTTTCCTTTAGTTCCACCGCGACCTTGAACAACAAGCCCGCAAGCGACGGATAGTAGTTTTCATTCAAGCAGTTGCTTGCCAAAAACGAGTGTATACCGAACCTTTTTACGCCTTTGGATTTCAAAATTTTGAAGCCGTCCACAAGCTGTTGGAAGGTAAATCCGTATTTGGCGTCCTCCGGGTGATCCATGATTGCCGTGCTGATTTTGAAGTTGTCACCGGGGTTGAAGCGCAAACAGATTTCCTCCGGCAAGCCGGCGCACTCCTCCAAAAACTTGATATGCGTGAAGTCGTCTAAATTTATGCGCGCGCCCAATTTTTTGGCGTACTTAAATTCTGCCGCGGGCGTTTCGTTTGAGGAGAAGAAAATGTCCTTGTTTTTGAAGCCCAACGCCTCCGACAGCATGAGTTCCGTGTAGGAGGAGCAGTCCGTGCCGCAGCCTTCTTCTTGCAAAATCTTGATTAAAACGGGGTTCGGATTGGCTTTTACGGCGAAATATTCCTTGAAGCCCTTGTTCCATGACCACGCGTCGCGGTATTCGCGGATGTTTTGGCGAATGGCTTTTTCGTCGTAAACATAGAACGGCGTCGGGTAAGTTTTGATTATTTCCCGCGCCTTTTCAAGCGTCAAAATAGGTTTTTTCATACGGTACCTCTTTTTTGCAACCGACGGTTGCTTATTTGTATTTCTAGTGGATGGAGGGCATTATGCGCGGCGCGGATTTGCGCGGAAGGCTTTATGCGCGTTGCATGGGGACGTGACGTAAGAGTTTTCGCACCCATTCCGGGGACCTTTCGACACGACACTACGTGTCGGCTCAAGGTGACAATCTAAATAACCCGCTCCCATTTAGGAGGGGGGCTTTGTCCGCTTTTTTGCTCAATGTGACAAGCGGGAGGGTTATGCCGTATCAAGTGACAGTTGGTGCGGAAGATGGGGCTTTGTCCGCATTGCAGGCGGCGAATGCCGCCGACTTTGGAAGGCTTTATGCGCGTTGCTTAGTCAAGTGACGTAAGAGTTTGCGCACCTATTCCGGGGACCTTTCGACTTCGCTTACGCTTCGCTCAAGGTGACACGTGGGGGAAACCCTCCCCTATACGGTGCGCCGCGCTCCGCTCAAGGTGACAGCGGCGGCGTGCGCGGCATATCCTTGAGCGACGACATACGGTGCGCCGCGCTCCGCTCAAGGTGACAGTCTAAATAACCCCGCTCCCATTGGGGGGGCTTTATGCGCTTTTTGCTCAATGTGACAAGCGGGAGGGTTACGCCGTATCAAGTGACAGTTGGTGCGGAAGATGGGGCTTTGTCCGCATTGCAGGATAGGGTTTTGTCCGCATTGGAGGCGGGGGGGACGCATTGACAGAGTGCGGGGGGGGTCATGCCTAGTTTGTGGCGCATATGGCGGACACAAACGACGTCGGCGACGGCGCCGGTATAGACGAAAAGGGGTATCCCTATGAGGGCGGCAAAGAAGATGCCGGCGGTGAAATAGAGGACGACGGCGACGGCAAGCGCTATGGCGTGAAGCAACAAGGTGGCAAGCCCTAAGAGTAGGAAATTTTTCAAATTTAGTATTGATTTTAGAGGGGACTTTTTAAAGTATATCAGTTTGGTTTCTATTAAATTACGCACTATGCCTATCAAGAACGACAGTACCGGAAGCAGGAAAATCGCATAAATCCAAACGGCGCTTACCACGAAAAAGACCGCCCAACCCGCTATCGAACCCGCCGTGCGTATCAAAAAGGTGAAGAAGCCCTTTACCGTGTCGGCGGCTTTAAGTTCCTTGCGCATGTATCGCCGGGCAAGCCAACCCGCCAGCTTAACCGACGCAACGACAAATGCCCCGCTTGCCGCAAGCCGCACGAGAACGGAGCGCGTGGCGGACTCCGGCGCGTCGGCGAAAATGTCGGGAAGCCCCTTGAAGAAGTCCTTGAAAAAGTCTTGACGGAACACCGCCTGCCAACTGATGTTCTCAAAGCTTTCGGCAAAATAGGCGAAAACCGTATTGAAGAAATCGGCGTCCGACTTTTCGATTAACGCGGCTACTCCCCCGCCGACAATATACAAAACCGCCAGCACGGCAAGGTATATGACGCTTGCCGCCGCTAAGCAGTAACGGAAATATCTTATTAACCCATTCAGAGCCGCTTTTACCACGAGGTTATTTTGCTTCAATGCAGGGGAAACATGTATTCCTTTGTCCGCTTTTTTGCTCAATGTGACAGTCTAAATAACCCCGCTCCCATTGGGGGGGCTTTGTCCGCATTGCAGGCGGCGAATGCGCCCTTTGCGCGTGCCGCGTTCCGCTCAAGGTGACAAGCGGGTGGAAACTTCGGCGTAAAACGACAGGGTTTCGCACACGGCGTCAGCTTGTGAAAGACCAATGACACGCGCTTCAAGAGGACAAAGCCCTTGACGTTTGCCGTTTAGTACTGCCGGGACAAGCTGCCCGTATTCGACGGCGATGCCGGCGGAAGCAAGCATGTCGCGCGCCTTTTCGCTCATTATCGCGGCGTACACATAAACCACGCCTATGTCGCAAAGTAACGCCGCCGCCGCACTTCCGACAACTTTATCATAACATTTTGCACCGGCTAAGTCCGATTTATTGTTAATGTAGAGCTTTGCAAGAGGCGCTATGCCGCGCCCGGTTTCGGAGAGAATTACCTCACCGGCTAAGTCCGGTTTGCCGTCAAAATCTAGCTTTACAAGAGGCGCTATGCCGCGCCCGGTTTCGGAACGGATTGCCGCATCCGGTAAAGAAAAAATGCAGGAAGCCTTTCCTGCGTTTATATCCTCAATCCACCGTGCGCGCATATTCATGTCATTTATCCTTGAATTTTTGTTCCCGAATTGCACGGGGGATACCGTTCACCGGCTCCGCAAGCAAACGGAGTTATTCACATAAACGGCGCAGGCGGCAGCGACTTCCGTAGTCGGGAGTTATCCACGATAACGCCGTGACACGCGAATTTTTACCGCGCGTCGATTGCCGATTTATTGCGCAACGCGTCGACCAAAGGCGGTATGACGAAAAGCTGTAAAACCATGCCGGGAATACCGCTTATCAGGGCTTTTTCCAAATAAGCCGCGCCGGAGAAGGTGCCTACAGCCGCGTCCATTATGAAGCATGCGGCGGCAAGCACCGCGCGCCCGAAAAACATCGCCAAAATCAAAGACAAGAACACGGTCGCTTTACGCTTTACACCGGTGAACAGCAATATACGTTTGAAGAAGCAAGTGAAAAAGGCGTATCCGCAAAGCTCCGCCAGCATGAGCGGCAAAACCGGAAACAGCGCCGGCATACCCGTGGCGAACGTCCCGATAATCGGCGACAAAACCGCGACGGCAAGCGCGTACGGAAGCGGCAACAACAGCCCCGCCGCAAGCACCGGAATGTGCATAGGCAATATGACTGTGCCGACCATGCCGAACATGTGGCAGATAGCGGGCAACACGACGCCCACCGCAACAAACACGGCGGTAAGCACTAAATTTTTTGTCAAGCGCGCGCTGCGCCCATATACTTTTTGTTTGGAGGTCATAATACATGTATTATACCAAAGTTGTGAGGTAATTGCAAGTCATATTATTACGGAATTGTCGTAACGTAACAATATTGCTTTAAAAGCGTTTTTCCGCGTTTCCGGAATGGAAATTTACTTTTCTTTGCAAGTGAGGCAAAGAAAAGTGCTTTTATAAGTGCGCGTTATCCCTCCCGCTTATCCTTGACAATAGAAAGCCGGGCGGGAAGTGAAATGCGAATGATTATGGTTATATCCGGAGATGAAAACAAATACGTCCCCGGCGACAGCCCCCGCTTTGGCGGAAGGCTTTATGCGCGTTGCTTAGTCAAGTGACGTAAGAGTTTGCGCACCTATTCCGGAGACCTTTCGACTCCGCTCAAGGTGACACGTGGGGGAAACCCCCTCTTTGGCGGAAGGCTTTATGCGCGTTGCTTAGTCAAGTGACGTAAGAGTTTTCGCACCTATTCCGGGGACCTTTCGACTTCGCTTACGCTCCGCTCAAGGTGACACGTGGGGGAAACCCTCCCCGCTCTACTTTTATTCCTCGCTGTTGGCGAAGGTGTTGATTTTGCCTAACCAGTCGGGGATTTTGATACTTTGGGGGCAGTGGGAGGTGCATTTGCCGCAGTTTACGCACTGGGCGGCTTTATGCTCGTTGCCTAAGAGGTCGTAATCTCCGGAGAAGGAAAACTTGTTGCCGCCGGTGCAAAAGAGGTTATACGCGGCGAAGACCCCCGGAATATCCACGCCCATGGGGCAAGGCATGCAATAGCGGCAAGCCGTACACGGTATCACGGCGGATTTTTTATAGGCGGCAAGGGCGTTTGTGACCGTCTTGTATTCGGCTTCGGAGAAGGGAATTAAGGGCGACATGGTGTTAAGGTTATCCTTGACCTGCTCCAAATTGGACATACCGCTTAAAACAGTCAACACGCCGGGCAGTGAGGCGGCGTAACGGATAGCCCACGAGGCAAGACTTTTATCCGGGGCGGCTTCCTTTAAAATCGCCGCGGATTTCGGGTTGAGCGTGGCAAGCGTACCGCCGCGCACCGGCTCCATGACGATAACGTGAATGCCCCGGTCGCGGAGAATTTGATATTGAGTGCGGGCGTCCTGAAGCTCCCAATCGAGATAATTAAGCTGTATCTGAGCGAAGTCCCAATCATAGCCACAGGCTATCTCCTTTAGAACGGGGGGCTTGTCGTGGAAGGAAAAGCCTAAATTTTTAATCTTCCCCTCCGCCTTTTTGCGACTCAATATTTCGTATATATTATATTTGTCAATTTTTTTGCGGTTATCATTGTTTAATGAGTGTACCAAATAGAAGTCAAAGTAATCCGTTTGACACTTTTCCAGTTGACGGTTAAAAAACTTCTCCACGTCGCGCTCGCTCTTGACAAGCCATGTCGGAAGCTTGGTCGCCAAATTGAAGCTTTCACGAGGATACTTCTTAAGCGCCTCCCCGATGAAGCTTTCGGAGTCGCCTAAGTGATAGATGTAAGCGGTATCAAAATAATTGACGCCGTTTGCGATTGCGAAGTCTATCATCTCCGCCGCCGTCTTGCGGTCGATTCTTTGAGTGACGGCATTCTTCTTGGGCATTCGCATTATCCCGAAGCCTAAAAGAGATACCGGTTTCCCCGTGTCAGTCACCGAAGAAGTCGTCATATTTTGAGTTGTTGTCAGAGTTGAAAGTTGCATGTGCGCGCACCCCCGTAAGATATTTTTCTATGCTCCTATTATACTATAAAAAAATAATCTCGTCAAATGTGAAAAAACCAGTTGCAAAAAATGAAATCATCGTTTATAATGATGTTGAAACTAAACGTGGCTTCTCCGTTTATCGTTGAACAACACAATGAAACGGTGATCGCCGGCTTAGCTTAATAACAAAAGAAATCTGTTATGCAAGGAGGATTTTCTTATGATTGCAAACAATAAAAACATTGTGGCAGGGTACATACCCCAGCTCAAGAGCAAAAGGAATTCAATAGTGAAAGCCATACTTCTCGCGGCGTTGCTTTGTATCCTTTTCGCGGCGGTCTTTTCCGCTGCGTGGTTTGCTCCGCCCACCGATCCTATTTTGGGAGGCGGAAGCGCTGATATAGGGACTGCTGATGCGGGGACCGTAAACACTTCGATTACTAACGTGAGCGGTGCGTCGATAACCGCAGGCGGGACTGGTACTGGCGGTAACTATCCAATATCAATCACGGTTCCAATGGGATACATTCCTACTGTAAGTGTAGCTCAAAACGGGGGGGAGCATAGTACTATCAGTACTGGGGCGGTTGCGTTGCGTGGAGCTCTCTATTACCACTTCCCGAATACAACTAGTTTAGATGTCGTGGTTACATTGACCTACGTAGGTACGACGACTATTACGTTTGACGCAATCGGTCAGGGTTCGATGAGAGCCAAACAAGGGTATGATTATCAGTACAGTGGCGCGGATACAGTCCCGTGGTTAACCTCAAGCACTGTGACGAGCGGCAGTTACACCGTTACCAAGCATTCGGCGGTTAGGGTTTATTTTTATCCCAACGGTTATGAAAATAATAATTATAACTATTATTTGGTGTCGACTTGGCAAGGTACCAGTTCATCTAGCGTAACACAGCATCCCAATGCTTCATTAAAGGGGCAACTCGGTCTTCGGAACGGTCTAGTAGGTATGAACGTTGATTCTTACGGATACGGCGTAACGTATAATGGAGGACAGGATTCTATAGGTGACGGACCTTTATATTTAAGGGCAAACTTTGGTGCATATCCAGTCGATATAAGTGCATCCGTAACTAATGGATCTTCCGGACACGGAGGTATTTCTACCTCATCCAGCAGTTATACTTTAACCAACAAATATGGCGGAACCCTTTTAAGTCAACAACCCGGCAATGTAATAAAATTCTACTTTACTCCGGACTCCGGCTATCAGGTATCTGCGTTGAATATTGACGGCACGGCGTTTAGTGGCACGGCTTTGAATACCGTAAAAAGCAATAATTACTACGATTATTCCGTTACTTTGTACTCTAGTAGTAACCACAATATAACTGTTACATTCGATACAATTCCAATGGTAACGATAGCCGCGTCCGCGACAAACGGCTCGATCTCTCCGTCCGGTAACACGCAAATAACATCCGGCAGTGGTCAAAAGTTTGACTTCTCCCCCACCGACTCCTCAAAGTATGAGTTGACTGCAATTAAAATAGGCACCACTAATTATACAAGCGGTACGGTATTTAACAATGCGAAAGCGAACGGTTCTTATACGTTTTCGAATGTTACGGCTAATACTTCCATTACCGTAACGTTTGCAAGAGTAGCTTATGCTATTACTATTAACCAAGTTACAGGCGGTACAATAACGGCGGGCGGTAATACGCTCAGCTACACCGCTTATACGGGAGATTCCGTAAGCATTAGCGCGGCGGTAGCGGCAGCGGATGGCTATGACTCGTACTATTTATCCGTTGACGGTGTTAATAGGGGGACTAGCTACACGATAACTAACGTACGTGAAGCTCACACCATTACCGCAGTTTATACGCTTAAATCGTATAATATAACCTCGTCCGCGACAAGCGGCACGATCTCTCCGTCCGGTACTACGTCAGTACAACACGGCAATGATCAAAAGTTTACCTTCACCCCCACCGACCCCTCAAAGTATGAGTTGACTAAAATTAGAATAGGCACCACTGATTATACAAGCGGTGCGGTATTTAACAATGCGAAAGCGAACGGTTATTATACGTTTTCGAATGTTACCGCAGCCAATAATATTGCTGTAACGTTTGCAAGAGTAGCTTATACTATTACTATTAACCAAGTTACAGGCGGTACAATAACGGCGGGCGGTAAGACGGTCAGCTACACCGCTTATACGGGTGACTCTTCAGCCATTAGCGTGGCACTGGCGAGTAGCCATAATCTAACTAATATACTTGTTGACGGTGCTGTTGCTACTACGGGTTCTAGCTATACAATATCTAACATCCGCAAAAATTATACGATTACCGCCACTTATGCGATTAAAAAGTATCAGATAACTCCGTCAGTGGTCAACGGTCACGGTGCAATCTCGCCTAGTGCAGTTCAAAATGTTGACCACGACGCCACTCCGACATTCAACTTTACGCCGGACTCTACGTATAAGGTGAAAGCCGTAAATATTAACGGAACACCCCTTTCCAGCACCGCACTTACGAATGCCATAAGCAGTAACTCATACACCTTTGCCGCTGTCACCAGTGCTCAAACCATATCGGTTGAGTTTGAGTTGGCAACATTTACCGTCACAACTAGTTTGAACGGGAATGGCACCGGTTACGGCACAATCACCGACACAACAACAGTCAATGCGTATGCGGATTTCACCGTATATTTTAGTGTAATCAGCGTTGCGTATGAAATTACCGGTATCAGTATTAACGGAACTCCTCTTAGCGGTTTGACTCTTTCCAACACGATATCCGCCGGTTCCTATGAGTTCACTAATATAACGGAAGCTAAGAGTATAGTAGTTACTATCAATATAAAAACGTTTAAGATTACTACCACGGTTGCGACAGGTGAAGCAGGAACGATTGACCCCGCTAACCCCTACGTTAATTACGATGACAACAAATCGTTTACCTTTATACCCTCCACGGGTCGCGAGGTGACACAGGTCGAAATCGACGGTACGATTTATGCCGCTAGCAACGGTACGCTTACCAGTGCAATGAAAGCCGGCTACACGTTCGAAGACGTAAAAGCGACACACTCTATTATTGTTACTTTCTCTAAGATAAAGTATACGGTATCTATAGAAACACACGGTGGAGGTACTTACGGAGACATCACGATAAATAGCGTCCTAATTACAGAGGATCCTTCTCAGCCGTTTACCGTTGAATACGGCGACGTTATAAAAGTCTACATCGAACCAAACGAGAGTTTGCATTTAAGCGATATACGACTTAGCGGAACTAGTATAGGCCCCGAAGCCTTAGGTGACGTAGACGGAGAGTATTCACTCAGTATAACGTCTGATGTCGATATAACATTGCATTTCACTCTTAATGAATATCGCATTAATACAAGCGTAAAGAACGGCGTCGGCGGTAGCATTACACCCTCAACTACGGTAACCCACGGCGACAGCTTGAGCATTGCGTTCACCCCCTCGGAAGGCTACCAAATAAAGGGTATTACCATCAACGAAACTGCTCTTTCCGACGCGCCGGAGTCAGACCCCAAGCTTTCATCGGCAAAACTCGGACTCTCATACTCAAGCGTAACCAAAGATTATACCATAGTTGTTGAGTACGAAGTGATTACCTTTGCGGTAACCGCCTCCGTCGACAACGCCGCAAACGGTAGCGCGCAAGTAACCGCTCCCGCCGACCCCACCGCCGTACCCTACGGCACGGGCGCTACGGTACTCGTTTCTCCCGTAGCAGGTCAGAAAATAAAAGCCATCAAAGTAAACGGCTACACGCTGACTTTAGACGGTTCCTTAACCGAAACCTTGTTCAGCGCCGTATCGTCCGCTAATACAATAACCGTGTCGGATATCAAGGCTAGCATTAACGTTGCTATTGAGTTCGAGAATATCAAATATACCATATCCACTAGCTTGAGCGGTGTTTACGGCGGGACAATCATCACCTCCACGGACGCTACGCTTATCTATGGCGACGATAAGACAATTACTGTTACCCTTGCCGCCGGTTTCGAAATAATCGGCGCGAAGATTGACGGCGCAACCCTCGACGGTTTATCTACCCCGACCTACAACGAGGTCAAGGGCGGAACTTATACCTTCGAAAACATCACCGGAAATCACTCAATCGAATTTATACTGCAAGCCATAACCTATACGGTGACGGCAAGCGTGTCCGGTTTGAACGGCTCCGTTCCTACCGCTCCCGTTACGGTCGATTACAACGGAAGTACGACGATCACTATCACCCCCGATACCGCTTATAAGATAGCTAGCATAACCATTAACGGTACCCCCATTAATTTGGCTACCGGCACAGATGAAACCAACTTTGACGCCACGTTGACGGGCAACAGCCTCTCAATCGTTGATATCTTAGAAAACCTCTCCGTGGTGGTTACCTTTGAAATCCAAACCTTCGACATCGACGTAACCATTATCGGTAACGGTTCGGTTGCGGACGGCGTAAATACTGCTCTTACTGCTAGCGGTACGTTCACCTATGACTACGGCTCAACTGTAACCATTGTCGGTACACCCCTATCGGGTCTTAAGATAACGAGTTTAGTTGTAGACGGCACAATAAATGTGACGATTGTAAACCCCGAAGCTCCCGCTTCATATCTCTTCAATAGCATAACCGCCAATCATACGGTTGAGGTTGAGTTCGAAGCTATCATCTATACCGTAACCGCTTCGGCGACCGGTGTGGATGCATCAAAAGGCTCGGTTACACCCACCTCACAGGACGTTGCCTTTGGCGATAACGCTACTATCTCAATAGTTCCGGATGACGGCTATCGGATACTGTCTATCACAGTGAACGGTGTCACTACCTCCACTTCACAAGGCATAACCGGTCAGGATCTTACCGACGCTAGAGCAAACAGCGCTTACGTCTTCGCCCCCACTGAAAATAGTGACGTGGAAGTGACGTTCGAATATGTCGGCTTTGTCGATATTACAATCCTTATAAACAACAATGAACTCTTTGCCACTCATACTGTAACAAAATATAGCAATCCGCGTATTTATTACGCACATGAAAGTTTCAAAATAACTGCTGTAAATATTGATGGAAACATTGTGCCCCCCACCGCGACCTATTATGACTTTGTAGAAATAGCCGCCGATACGACTATTAGCATAGCCGCTAATTGGGCTACGTTTGAACTTACGGTGTCATCCAACGATCCGGCAAATCTCTGCTCGATATATAGCAAGCGTTATCGTTATGGCAGTACTATAACGATAGCCATCCCCAGCTTATCCGGATTGCAACTTACGAGTGTTACGATTGATGGTATTGATATCAACCTATTCTCTTCGGATAAAGTTACCCTCACATTAACGGATGACGCCAATGGAGATAAAACCCTTGTAATATCAAACTTTAGAAAAGACTCGATTGTGTCTATTATATATGAGGACAAACTAAACAAAATCTCCTCCAGCGGTACCCTTAACGGTCATGTCTCACCCGAGGAATTATATGTAACATACAACACCGATGCAACGATTCTAATCGTTCCGGACGTCGGTTACAGGTTAACATCTGTTACCATAAACGGAAGCGACTGGCGCGATGTTTATTACGCCAACTTAGTAGAAATTGCTAACGGCTATGAGCTTAGACTCACCGCAGTAAAAGCTGACAGCTACGTGGTTGTTACCTTCGAGGCAATAACCTTTGAAATCACCGCCACAGTATCAAGCGGTCTCGGAACAATAAGCGCTTCTGAAACAGTATTGTACGGTTCCGACAAGACTATCTTGTTCGCACCCAATGCGGGCTATATCGTAGCCGGCATCACAGTGGACAACATCGCTCTTAGCGCCGGCGAAATCGCCGTAGCAATAGCAAGCGGTTACACCTTTAACTATATCACCGCCGACCACGACATATCAGTCGAGTTCGTGCAAACGATTAAAACCTTCACCATGACGGTGTTAGCCGGAATAGGCGGCACCTTCACAGCCCTCACGCCGCTCACAGTTGCGTCCGGCGGAACCGTTGAAATCCTCATAACTCCCGCCTCCGGTTATATCTTCGGCGGAGTAGTTGTCACCGGCGGAAATTATAGCAACCTTGTCGAGCACGCTGACGGAACATATACACTGGTGTTCAACAACGTCAAAAAGGACTACAGTCTCACAATAGAATTTGTAAGCGCCTTATTGGCAGATGCGAAGAGTGCAAAGTCTTCAGCTAACGACAACGAGTTAGATGGCAAATTGGGCGAACTGATAGACAATATGGAAAATGGTACGGATCCCATTGAGGCTCTCGGCGACTACGGCACATATCTTAAATCAAACCTGACCAACTTGTACGACTCTTTGAAAGCACAAGGCGGCAACGTAGCTTTGGACGCTCAATATGAAGCAGCAATCGCAGCTATAGACGCCGCGACAAACTTCACCGAGGCAACCAACGCCTACAAGTCAAACCACGCCAACCTTACCAACACCGTCGCCGACGGAGACTCCGCTCTTACGGACGCCATGCTTGCCGCCGCGATAGCAGCGGGCGTAGTTGGCACACTGGGCTTAGCTTCATTAGGCTTCGGAATAGCATTCAAGAAAAAGAAAAAGTCTGAAGCTGACAAGGCATAAGAACCAAACTAACTAGAGCAATCGATGCTTAATCGAAAAGCCCCTCCTTCGCATGAAGGAGGGGCTTTTTATATTTAGACTTACTTGCGGAAACCTTAGGATTTTCCGGCTCAACGTCAAATGTTGTGGACAAAAAAATGCGGTCTTGATTGTAACAACAATTTTAAAATGGCTCAACACCAAATGCCGGAGTTGGGTAAAAAACCTACATATTACCGGCTCAATTTCAAATGTTGGGATGGGGTAAAAACAGCATATTATGAGAGTTGAGAGATTTACCTATTCCGGATAGGCGGAATGGGTAAATGTGGTTTCAATTTTTCGCAACACAAATTAAAAAAGTATTGCAAAAAATGAAAAGATAGTTTATAATAAAGATGGCTTATAATGATGTTTAAACTAACATGCGGCTTCCCATTATATCGTTGAAAAATCTAACGATAGCGGTGGTTTTCGGCTTAGTTTAATAACAAAAGAAATCTGTTATGCAGGGAGGATTTTTTTATGATTGCAAACAATAAAAACATTGTGGCAGGGTACATACCCCAACTCAAAAGCAAAAGGAACTCAACGGTGAAAGTCGCACTTCTCGCGGCGTTACTTTGTATCCTTTTCGCGGCGGTCTTTTCCGTTGCTTGGTTGGCTTCGCCCACCGACTCCATATTAGGAGACGGGAGCGCTGATATAGGGACTGCAAGCGCTGCGGACTACACCGTAACCACTTCGATTGATTCGGTAGCCGGTGCGTCTATAACCGCAGGCGGTTCTGTTGTCAGTGGCACCCTTTATCCAATATCAATCACGGTTCCGTTGGGATATCTTCCCACCGTAAC
>JAITPR010000043.1 GCA_031289315.1 Clostridiaceae bacterium
GTGAATGCCCTTTAGGGCAGAGGGGGAAACTCGGCGAAGCGCTAGCGGAGCGTGTGTCCCCCTCAAACCGAACACAATAAAAAATCTTGATTTTTTATTGTGTGAGGAAGCGAAGCGAAGAGTTTTATCTTCCTGAAAGCAATGACGCGCGTCTTTGTCTGTCAAAAGCCATGAGCTGCGGTCTTTGCTTAATCATTTCAAAGTCTATGGTATCAAGCGGCACGGTTTCTCTTATCAGCGCGGTATATATGCCGGAGCGCTCAATATCGCCTATGTTTATATAGCCTTTGAGGAGGTTGTCCTTGACGTAAAAGCGTTTACTGCCGTGCGGAGTTTTCACAACGTGTTCCTCTCCCGTGTAGCTGCCGGCGGAAACTATGTGTAAACCGAAGAAGCCGATTGAGTTCATCGGTATGGCGTTTTCGTATTTCTTTTCGCCGCCCGACATGTTAAGCCCGGCTACGAAGCCCTGCATGTACGCGTTGGGGAGTAGCGCCAAAATCTTCTTTTGCCCGGCGGAAATGTCGTAGGAAAGCGTACAATCGCCCGCCGCGTACACGTGCGGAAGAGTGGTTTTCATGTAATCGTCGACGACTATTCCGCGCTCTACCGCGCCGCCCGCCGCCGACACGAGTTCCGTGTTGGGACGCACGCCGGACGCCACGACGAGAATGTCAAAGCCGACCTCCGCGCCGCCCTTGAAGTACGCCTTGTTTGCCTCAAGCAACCTTATTTGGTCGTTTAAAATAAACTTGACCTTGTTCTGCTCTAAATGCTTTTTAACCGTTTCGGAGCTGTTCTTATCCAAAATACTGGGAAGAACTCTTTCGGCTATGTCGGTGACGACAACCTGTCCCACACGCTCCGCAACGCCTTCCGCGCACTTCAACCCGATTAGACCGGCGCCGACAATGAGTACGGTTTTTTCCTTGGAAAGCACGGCTTCTAGGGAAAGCGCGTCGTCAAGCGACATGAATGTGAACTTATCCTTTACCGTGTCCAACCCGTCTATGGGCGGCACGAAAGCGCGGCTTCCGGTAGCCACCAGTAAATCGTCATAGGAAAGCGTTTTGCCGTTTGAAAGCAGAATTTCGTTTTCATTAGGTAGTATCCTTTCAACACGTACGCCGGCAATGAACTCCGCGTTGGACACCTTGTAAAAGTCCGCGTCACGATAAGTCATTTTCTCGCGCCGAATCTTGCCTTGAAGCATGTACGAGATGAGCGGACGCGAATATGTGTGATGAAGCTCGTCGCTGATAAAAGTAATTTTATCGACACCGTCAAGACTTCTTATTCCCTCCGCGCAACCGACCGCCGCCGCGGAATTTCCGATTAGTATGTAGTTTTTCATATTCTAACTATCCTTCTTATATAAGATGAAGTATATTCCTTTTTTAATGCACTTTGCCGCCGGACTAGCCACACTGTTTTACGTAGTGCGGTGTAACTCTGACGAAGTATCACGCCCGTCTAGCGCTAGGAGGTGACGACGTAGGCGTGCGTCAGACGAGGAAGAGTTATTCACGCCGCAGAGAGCCGTACAACGTAGTACGCGAACAAGGCGGGTGTAACTCTGACGAAGTATCACGCCCGCCTACACCGTCACCGTTCTTCAAAAACTATTGCGCGGTTTATACACCCCTTAACACACGCCGGCACACCGCCCGCGTTGTTGATGCAAAGCTCGCATTTCAGCATGGTGCCGTTTTGGGAGGGTGACAACGCGCCGAACGGGCATACCAAAATGCACGTACAGCACCCCACGCATTTTTCGCTGTCGATTACGACTATGCCGTCCTCTTGTCTTATTGCGCCGGCAATACAGCTTTTAACGCAGAAAGGCTCGTCGCAATGACGGCAGCTTACGGCGAAGCTTATAGCCTTTGCGCCCTCTCTGCCCTCTTCTATCCTTATGCGCGGACTAAGCTTCATATTTTTGAATGCGTCCACCATGTCGCTCTTGCCGGAATTGGCGAAGGCGCAATAGTACTCGCAAAGATGACAGCCTAAGCACCATTTTTCGTCTACGTACACTCTTTTCATTACAGTCACCGAATTTATTTGTTTTAAGCCGGAGGACGGAAATCCGCCTGCCCGACCCAAATGCCGAATTTATTTGTTTTAAGCCGATAGCGGGAAAATTTTTCTCACTCTCCCGCGTGTTGAATACCCAAAACCTTAAGCTCCGCGTCGGTAAGCCCTATGCCGCGCAACATTAAGCGGTTCCCCTTGAGGGCTTCTATTGAGTTTATTCCCATGCCGCCCATCATCTCCTTAATCTCGTGGTTCCACGCATTCAGGAGGTTGCAGAGGCGTTTATAACCTATGTCGGGGTTAAGACGGCGCACCAAATCTTCTCTTTGAGCGGCTATCCCCCAATTGCAACGCCCCGCGTGACAGCTACGGCAAAGGTGGCACCCAAGCGCTATGAGCGCGCTCGTGGCTATGTAAACGGCGTCCGCGCCTAACGCAATCGCCTTAACTATATCCGCGCTGCTTCTCACGCTGCCGCCTATGACCAACGAAACCTCGTCACGTATGCCTTCCTCACGCAAGCGCGCGTCCACGCCAGCAAGCGCCAGCTCTATGGGAATGCCAACGTTGTCGCGTATCGCGGAGGGAGCCGCACCTGTGCCGCCTCTGAAGCCGTCTATGGCTATGATGTCCGCGCCGCTTCTTGCCACGCCGCTGGCTATCGCCGCAATGTTGTGCACCGCCGCGACCTTTACTATGACCGGCTTTTTAAATTCCGTAACCTCTTTTAAGGAGTAGACAAGCTGACGCAAGTCCTCAATGGAATAGATGTCGTGGTGAGGTGCGGGAGAAATGGCGTCCGTCCCCTCCGGTATCATACGCGTACGGCTTATATCGCCGATAATTTTCATCCCGGGGAGGTGTCCGCCTATGCCGGGCTTTGCGCCCTGTCCCATTTTTATCTCTATAGCCGCGCCGGCCTCCAGATATTTTTTATAGACGCCGAAACGCCCGGACGCCACCTGCACTATCGTACTGTTTTGGTACTTATAAAAATCCTCGTGAAGACCGCCCTCACCCGTATTATAATATGTACCCATTGCCTCCGCGGCACGCGCCAAGCTTTCGTGCGCGTTGTAGCTTATGGAGCCGTACGACATCGCGGAAAACATTATGGGAAGCTTTAAGGCAAGGTGAACCGGAAGATTGTTTTTCAATTTTCCGTTTTCGTCGCGCTCGATTTGTTTGGGCTTTTTGCCTAAGAACACCGTTGTTTCCATAGGCTCGCGCAACGGGTCTATGGACGGGTTGGTAACCTGCGACGCGTTTATCAGTATCTTGTCCCAATAGACGGGATACTGTTGCGGATTTCCCATAGAGGAGAGAAGGACTCCGCCCGCATCTGCCTGACGGTATATATCGCCTATTTTGTCCTGCGTCCACGAATAGTTCTGTTTGAACGTATTCACGGTCTTGACTATGCGTAATGCGCGCGTGGGGCAAAGCGAAACACAACGTTGGCAGTTCACACATTTTGAGCTGTCGCAATCCATGAGGCGCTTTTCCTCGCTGTAGGAGTGTACCTCGTTGGCACACTGCCTTTCACACGCGCGGCAATTAATGCACCGCATAAAGTTGCGGTCTATTTCGTAATCCGGGTAAAAATAATTAAGTGGCATGGTTTCTCCGTGCCGAATAGGCACTTATTTCTGTCGTTATGTACCGTTTAAACGGTTTCTTTTTCCATGGGTGGGACAATTCGCGGTGACAAAAGATTTTCTTGAGCAACAAGTCGTCACTGCGGGTTGTCAGCACCATTTTCCAAAGTGACTATCACCGGCTCGCCGCCCTTCGGCGCACGGATGCTGTCTATCTCCGGGCTTATAATCCTTATCGCGCACTCTTCGCTTGCAAAATAGGTGGTTTTATCCTTTTCCGCCGTGACCATGGAGCGTAGCTTCAAGCGGTCGTTCAGGGCAAGCATGCCGCCCTCAAACCCCGCCAAAATGGAAAACGGTCCGGTGATAAGCATCTCCGGGAACGCCTGCCGCAGATAGCTGTAATAGCCCTTGCGTTCGGCGTCCATTTTTTCTATTGTTCCCCAAAATGGCGCCGCTATGACGTTGGAAGCCTCCGTCAAGGTAAGCCCGCGCTTGCGTACAAGGTAGTCCAGTATGTAGGTGATGACCTCCGTGTCGGTTAAAAGCGTACACTTGTAACCAAACATCTCCATGTGCCGGCGGTTGGCGTCGTAGGAGGAAATTTCCCCGTTGTGGACGACGGATAAATCCAACAGCCCGAACGGGTGCGCGCCGCCCCACCAACCGGGCGTATTTGTAGGATAACGCCCGTGCGCCGTCCACGAATAGCCGCGGTAGTCCTCCAAACGGTAGTACTCCCCTACGTCCTCCGGATAGCCCACCGCTTTGAAAATGCCCATGTTTTTGCCGCTGGAAAACACGTACGCGCCCTTAATTTCCGTATTCATAAAAAATACGGTGCGCGCCACAAATTCCCGCTCGTCAAGCATGGCGGCGTCCAGTATGCCCGCGCGCGGCTTTATGAAGTAACGCCAAATGCCCGGCGCGCCGGAAATATTTTTGTGTTTGCGCGTGGGTATCTCACCCTTCTCGTATACATCGAAACGCCCGTCTAAGTACTTTTCGCACTCGGCGCGGCTCTCCTTGGAATCGAAAAAAACATGAAACGCAAAAAAATCCTTGTATTCTGGGTAAATTCCGTACCCCGCAAAACCGCCGCCCAAACCGTTGGAACGGTCGTGCATAACGGAAATCGACGTTATGATGTCGCTTCCGTTGACGCGCTTGCCGTCGCGGTTGAATACGCCGGATATGGCGCAACCGGACGGAATTCTTATTTGACCTTCTTTTAACATACAGTAATCTCCGGGAGCGGAGGCGTTTTTAATAAACGCCTTTCCGCGCGGTCGTCGCTTTTAAGCATAGCCATGCGCCGCATTTAAGCGTAACTCAAGCGCCACATTGCCCCGACCGCAAAAAAAAAGCCTTTTATCTTCGACAAAAATCGCGTGAAAAAATTTCCCGCTACCAAAGATAAAAACGCTTTTCCCTATTATCATTATATATTATATATTGTAGGTACTGCATTCGTCAATCATTTTTTACGTGGAGTGGGCAAATGCATGAATTGCGGGGGGTGTTTGTCCGCTTTATGCGCGTTGCATGGGGGGGTGTACAGCTTTATGCGCGTTGCATGGGGGGTGTACAGCTTTATGCGCGTTGCATGGGGGGTGGGGGGAAGAGGGCGGCGGAAAGCTTGTATTCGTTGCCGTGCGCAAGATGGGCGCGGGCGGAGCATAATCTTATGGCGACATACTCATTATTTTCCGGAGGCAAAAGCAGCAGGCATTTTACCATACGGCGTAGTTTAATTTTTTTCTTGCGTTCTAAAATACGTAACGGCTTGCCGCTCTCCGACAGGTGAAATCTGAACCCGAGGTACGGCACGCCTTTGACAAGCGGAAAAATCTGCGTTTTCGGATTTAGATTTAAGCCTAATGTTCCCTCACACATATTTTTAATTTCCGCAAGGCAAGCTTGCAAATATTTTTTATCGTGATGAATGAGAATGAAATCGTCCATATAACGGGTGTAGTGTTTAATCTGCAACCGTTCCTTAATAAGCCTATCTACGGAGTCAAGGTAGAACAGCGCGAAATACTGGCTTGTTTGATTGCCTATAGGTAAGCCCTTATCGGCGGTCTTTTCGTAGCTGTCGATGATGTTAAAAAGCAATCGTTCCACCTTAGGTTCGAAGCCGCATTTGCTCAACATAAGTTTCAACACGGTATGGTCTATATTATCAAAATACTTGCTGATATCGCACTTCAAGGCATACCCGCGCAGCCCGTGTTTAGCGTAGTGAGCGCACAAAAAGCCGTTTAATCTATCCATTGCGAAGTGTGTACCCTTTCCTTTGCGGCATGCGGCGTTATCGTATATCAAGCGCCGTTCAAAGTACGGTGACAGCACGCCGTCACACACGGCGTGTTGCACCACCCTATCGTGATAGCGGAGCGCCTGAATTTCACGTGTTTTCGGGTCAAAAACCAAAAAATTGTGGTATCCGGACACCACGTACGTTTCGCTCTCCAAGGCGTCTTTAAGCTTGTATAGGTTCTCCGATAACCGCATTTCAAATTTGATTACATCGGATTTATCACGCTTACCCAGCCTTGCGGCGCGGTGCGCTTTGTATAATGATTCGTATGAAGATATACTATCGAATTCGGACACAAAATCCTCCTCACTTTTAAAAAAAGCCGACCCTTGTTCTCTGCGAAAAGCTTCCCGTACGCGGAGGGGTCGGCTGAATTCTGCCGCACCTTTTGGTGCGACAAGGCTCACGGTTCGTTTTACCCCGGATTCCGGTATGCCTGCTTAGGCAATACTTCACATTTTCGGGGTCAATCCGCACGCGAACGCAAGGGCGCACGCCGTTATTGTCGTTGTTTACGTTGTCGTAGTCGTTGTCGTCGTTGATGTTTCCGTTGTTGTTAACGTACGCCGCAAAGCGCCCACCACCGCCGCCAAAAGCACACACAAGTTTCAACCGCTGCCTATATACTTAGTCCTTGCGGACGATATACCGTTTTAGATGTGTCTGCACACCCTTAAGCCCCAAACCTTCTCTTGTCGCTGTTAATCCATGCGCCAAGTAGGCGTTTGCACTCGACCGCGCCCTTGCCGATTTGCTCAAATTGCTTAAACAATATGCACCCTTGCTCAAACGAAAGTTGCGCCAAATAGTCGATTAGGTCAAGCGCCTGCATTGCTTCGGATTGATATTTAAGCCGCTTTTCATGGGCTTCCGCTTTTTTGTCGCCGACCACCGAAACACCGTTGGCACAGAAAAGCTTTTCGATTACGTCAAGACAAAGGTTGTTGATTCGATCCACAAGCGAAAACCTAAAGTGCTTAGGCGATTTCGCCGTAACGGTGAATACGTAGTTTGTTAAGTCCTTTGCCTTTGTTATCACCGTCAGCTCCGACTTTTTCTTTTCCTCCATGTCTTAATTTCTCCAACTTTTTTTTGCCGCTTACGCGGCAATAGCGTTCCGCCGAATGCGGCAGGCTGTCGCCGACTGTCACCCCACAATGGGAGCGGGTTCTTTAGACTGTCACCTTGAGCCGGAACCGTATTTCGCGTAGACTGTCACCTTGAGCCGGAACCATTGAGGTGATAACCGAAAGGGTTCCGTGTCGACCGAGCCGATAAATTGCGAATGCAATTTACTCACTTATCGGAGCGTTAGCGGAGATAAGTGCAGAGAGGCGAGGGAGCCGCAACTCCGCCCCTCCCCAAAAATGGTAAGACGCATATAAGTGCACGTTAGTCCCTCACGTTTGGAATGGAAAGAGAGGGAATGAAGGTCGTATAGGTTTTGCTATTAGGAAAAAGATAGTTTACCCTAAGTCCTTCGCTTTGTTTGTCCTAAAAAGGGCGGACGGCGAATTCTGCCGTCCGCCTAACGGCAACTATACAAAGGCGTTGTTGTCAAGGGCGTGAGCATAAAGCCGCTTCGCTTTTATCCCTCCCGCTTCTCCTTGACAATAGAGTGCTGTTGGGGAAGTGAAACAGCTACTTATTATAGCGGTGCTTTGCGCTTGTCTGCGCAGGTTTCGC
Organism: Clostridiaceae bacterium; assembly: GCA_031289315.1. GTDB lineage: Bacteria > Bacillota > Clostridia > Christensenellales > CAG-917 > JAITEJ01. Next base: position 7,645 of record JAITPR010000043.1, read on the forward strand.
CCGCTTAGCTTGCGGCAGAACCGCTTACTTAAGTCTGTGGTCTGTGCCGCTAATGCGGTAGGTACCACTACTTAGGCGACAGATGCCGCTGCTATGCGCGAAGCAAAAGCGCTCCAGTTGGTGGCGGTACGGTATGCCTCTACCGATTGCGCCGGCACGGTTATAACGAAGTCGGGATTTAGGTTGCTAAAGACGCTGAAGGCAAGCATAGGCGGCGTGGTGCTTAAAAGCGTCACTGAGATCAACTTTTCACCGGGGTAAAAGACCATTTCGTCAAGCCTTGTGACGGTGGAGGGCAACACCACGGACTCTATTGAAGGACACAAGCTGAACGCGGCTTTCCCCAAGGTTTCCAGCCCCTCCGAAAAAGTCACCGACGTCAAGGCTTCACAGTTTATGAAGGCGGCTTCCGGAATATTCTTCAGCCCGGAACCGATTGTGACGGTTTGCAACCTTGTACATCCGGAAAACGCGTAGCCCTCCAACGTGACAACGGAGTCGGGAATGGTTACTCCCGTTATATGAGAGGTGGTGAACGCCAACGCACCGATTTTGGTGACGCCGGACGGTATATTAACGGTGCCGATGTTTACGCAACCGTAAAAGGCATATGCGCCGATTTCCGTAACGGATGCCGGCACGGAAACCGAAATGGTCGTCGGCACCTTAACCAGTGTTTTCCAGCCGTCCTTATACAGTAAGCCGTCGCCGTCCGCAGTGAAAACGGTGTTCCCTTGCTCCACGCTAAACCGGGTAGACCCGTTTGCGGTAAGCGCGGAGGGCGCTATTGCTATTACGTTGGCGGTGATTATTAAGGAAAGCACGCTGCTCCCGTAGAACGCAAAGCCCTCTATTGCGACGAGCGCCTGCGACAATGTGACGGAGGTTACTTGGGCGTGTTGAAATGCGGAAACTCCTATGCTCTCCACGGTTGCGGGAACGGTGAATTCGGAATTAGTCCTGCCCTCCGGATAATAAACGAGTTTGGTTTTCCTGGCGTTGTAAAGCACTCCGTCCGCGCTTTCGAACGCGGTACCGGCTGCGGCGTTTACGGCGGCAAGCTTCTCGTCGCCTTCGAACACGTAGGAACCTAAGGTTTTAAGTGACGCGGGCAGGTTGATTTCCGCAAGCGATTTGCAAGCCGCAAAGGCGTAGTCGCCCAAAGCATTTAAGGCGGGCATATCGACGTATGTCAAATTGGTACAGCCCATAAATGCTTCCGCCGATATTAGCTCCAATGTGTCGGGAAGAACCACGCTTCCCAAAGAGGTACAGCCCTGAAAGGCTTTGTTGCCTATCGAAACCGCACCGGAGGAAAAAACTACCGATGAAATCCAAAGGCTGTCTTTAAACGCCTCCTTGTAAATGCCGGCGACCTTCTTGTCGTTATACGTTGCGGGAATTATGATGTTGGATGAGGTGATGGGGTCAAGGTCCGCTTTAAGACCTGTGACTAGTAATTCGCCGCCTATCTCCCCGTAGGTAAGAACGCCGTCGCTCTCTTCGCCGGCGCCGCACGCGGCAAGCGAAAGCATGGCAATAAGCAGTAATATTATCGTCAATAAAAGGCTTACGCCGCATTTTTTAGGCGTGGCGTTTGATTTGGTTTCAGTTGATAAATGTTTCATTATAACTCCTGTTTTAACCGCGTTTAAACGGTAATGTGTTATTTGGGGTGGAACGCTTTATGCGCGTTGCATTGGACGTTTTGACGGAATGCTTTATGCGCGTTGCATGGAAATGTGACGTATGAGGGTAGGCACCCATTAGGGGATCTTTCGACTACGTTTCACTCCGCTCAAGATGACAGTCTAAAATAATTCGCTCCTATTCAAGAATACGTTAGCTTTAACGACCTTGACCGTATGCGGACAGTCACCGTTTAACGACCTTGACCGTATGCGGGTAGGCACCATTTAACGACCTTGACCGTATGTGACTAAGGCGCTACCGTTCCAGCCGGTAGCCCAGCCTACCGGTTGTGAAGCCGCCGCGCAACGGATGGAGGAATTTATCGTCAAGCCGGCAAACGCGTTGGCGCCTATGGTAGTGACGGATGCCGGAATGTATATCAGCATCAGCCCCGCACAACCGGAGAAGGCTTCGGTGCCTATGGTGGTTACCTTGTCGCCTATGTACAGCGACGTCAAGCCCGTGGTGCCGGCAAACGCGCGCTCGCCTATATACGTAACCTCGTTGCCGAGATAGACTTCCTTAAGATTCGTAAGCCCTTTGAACGCGCTTCCAGACACGGTGCCATTAAGCACTCCGACATAACCAAGGCTCGCGGGTACGAAACCGTTTTGATTGTCCACGGTAGCGGAAGCACTAAACAGCTGCCCGACGTTTGTGGTAAGCCTGCCCAAAGTCAAGCGCGTTAAGCCGGTCAAGGGTGCCAAAGCCCCGGCGTTGACAACCGTATCGCTACCGATTTCCAGCGACGTTATTTTGTTAAGCCCGTTAAATGCGGAGCCGCCGATTGTACCGCCGTTTATCTTGACGGAGGTAAGCGTGGACGGCACGTAGCTATTAAGCCCGCCGAATGTATAATTCAAGGAGGCGGAAGCGGAGCCGACTTTGTTATTGCCTAAGAACGGCAATGTGATATGGTTAAGCCTTGTGCCGAAGAACACACCGGAACCGGTTTCTAGATTCATGGTTTCGCCCGCCACAGAGAAGTCCCTTATTTCCGCAGAGGTGATCGATTTCATGTTCATAAACGCGTAATCGCCTATTTTATAGGTCGCCGCCGGCAACGTGAAGGTACCGGTTATGCCGGTATCCGCAAATGCGAACCTTCCTATCTCCATGGGTATGCCGGAACTGAAAATGACCGTCTTAAGACCCGACGTACCGGCAAACGCGTAATCCCAAATCTTGGTATCGCTGAACGTGACGCTGTATTCCAGTCCGCCCGAAGCAGCCGCATAAGCTATTATTTGGTGCTTGCGCTTATCGGTATCGAGAGGCGCATCCGGTTGCGGATAGAAAAGTAAGGAACGTCCGCCGGAAGTGTCGACGGAGAATTTCTTGTCCGTACGCTCGGCAACCGCGAAGCTTGTAAGGTGCTTGGCGTAGGCGAACGCGCCCGGTGTAATGTCGTTAACGTTAGCCTGCAAGGTGAAGTTGTGGTTGGGAAGCGCCGTCGCGTAGGCAAGCAGCGTGTCGCCCGCTTGGTTGTAAAGTGAACTGGCTTCCGACTTGAACGGCGATGTCACTGGGTTGAATTTCCACGTGCCGTCGACGTCTAAAACCGGCTTCTTGTCGGTTCCGACCTCGTAAATTCTGAAGGACGAAACCGGCGTGCCTATAAACGCTTGCGGGTGTATCGTCGTGACGGAGGACGGAATATCTATGCGTACCTCTACGTCGGACGCAAACCCGAAGCCGTATTCGGAAATCGCCGTTGAGTTGCCGGAGAGAATTACACGCGAAAGCGACGCGGGCGCACCTACGTGCCTAAATCCCTTGACGTCGTTAGCGGAAGAGGCTTCCGTCGCCGGGAACAAATCGGAGAAATTGAGCGCCGCGGTACTCTTAAAGGTGAGCGTCGTAAGCGCGGTGCAACCGCCGAACGCCGGGTTATACACCGTGACGCTTTCGGGGATTACTATGGCGGTAATAGAGGTACAATCGGTAAACGCGCCCTCGCCTATCTCCAACAGTCCATCCGGCAGGGTCACGCTTAAAATCGTTTTCGCGCCGCGGAAGCTTTCTCCGGCGACGGTTTTTTCGGTAGCGGTGCTACCTAATGTAATGTCAACGTGGTTGAGGTTGCCCGGCAACAGCTTGATACCGTTGGTATACTTGTCCAGCTTCGCCTTAGACGCATCGTATGCCCTTTGAGCGGCTTCCTTTGCGGAGGTGGTTGCGGAAGCGTCGTTTGCCAGCCGGGTAACCTCCGCCTGCAAGGTCGCGACTTCCTTCTCATTGCTCTCAACGGCGTCAAAGTCAAGCTCGGTAAAGAACAAATCCATGAAGCGTATGTGCGCGGGAAGATTGAGCGCGCGCAGGTTCTTAGCCCCCGTAAACGCGCCGTTAGTCGCGTCCGCCGCCGGAACATAGGTTTCGCCCTTTGCCGCCGCCGCGGCTGCCGCGGTATAATCGGTTCCGCCTACGGACTCCACGTTCACGGGAAGCGTAAGCTCCGTAATTGAACTCATGCCGTTAAACGCACCGCTGTTTATGTGAATTTTCGCCGCCATGTAATAGGTCACAAATTCGCTGAAGTCGATTTCGGTTATGAATATCATATTTCTGAACGCGTCGTGAGTAATGACAAGCTGGTCGCTCTCCTTGCCCGCGCGCGGACGGAGTATCAACTTCTTAAGCGAAGCCGGCACGTCGGTATACGACGTAGCGAACAGCTTGTAGGTTTCGGAAATGCCGCCGTCGGAATAAAGCGTGGCTATGCCGGTGCAGCCGGCAAACGGCGCTATGCCGTATCTGCCGCCGGATATGCCGGACAAGAGCGACAATGAGGTTAAATTTTTGTTGTCCGCAAAGGCGCGGTCGCCTATGACGGCGTCCGCGTGGAGCGCGGGAATGTTTACGGAAGCCGTGCCGGCAAACGCGCGCGCGCCTATATACGTAATATCAGCAAACACCGGAAGCGACGGTACGTTTAACACCTTGGCGTTGTTGAACGCGTAGTCGCCTACCGCCGCCACGGTAACCCCGCCGGTGACGACGACGGAGGTTAGGCTCACGCAGCCGTCGAACATGTACGCGGGTATCATAACGACGTTGTTGGTAACGGTGTATAAACCGCCCGTGCTAACCGCCGCGTTGGCGGTTATCTTGAAGCCGGTTTCGTAATAGGGTGCGGCAAAGGTGACGCCGGCAAGCTTTACGCTGCCCGCGAATATACCTTGTCCCAATGCGACTATGTTATTTGTCAAGGTTATCGCCCCTATTATTCCGCTGTCGGCGAAGGCGTAAGCGCCTATCGTAAGCGGAGTGGTACCGGACAACGTGAAGGCCTTTAATGCGGAACCCGCAAAGGCGTAGGCGCCTATCGTTTGCAAGTACGCCGGGAAGGCAACGCTGCCTAAATCAGCCGAACCCGACTGGTAGAAGGCGTACGCCCCTATCGACGTAAGACCCGCCGCACCGGATAAATCAAGGCTGTAAAGCGCTTTTGTGTTATCGAACGCGTGCGCGCCTATCGTAGTAATTTGTGCGGATATGACGAAGCTCTGTCCGTTCGCGGACGTACCGGCTAAAGCGTTGCCGCTGTTGGCAAAGGCGTAGTCGGCTATCTCCGTTACGCTAGCCGGGAAGGTCGTAAACCCTCCGAACAGCGACGCGTTTCTGAACATGTCGTTGGGTATTTTGGTAAACGAGGTGCTTCCGAACACGACCGTGCGGATTTTGCCGTTCATAAACAGCGAATCCCCGACGACGTCAATGCTTGCATTTGTGAGGTTCAATTGCTCAAGACCGCTCCCCTTGAACGCCCCCGCTTTAAGCGCGGTAAGGAGACTGCCCGCCGGCACCTCAAACAGTTGAAGCGATACGGTGTTCTCAAACGACCTCTCGCCAAGCGCGGTCGCGCCTACGGGAAGTACGGTTGTGTCAAGCGCCGCCGCATTCATAAACGTTCTGTCGGAAATTGCCTTGAGTAAGGACGCGCTTAAATCAAGCTCCGCAAGGAAAGCGCCGCCGGTTTCCTTTAATTTTGAAGCGAACAACACGCGCTTGAGCGCCGTCGTATTTGCAAAGGCTTCGGCGCCTACGGCTTCCACCGTGTAAGGCACGTAAATAAAGTTAACCGTGTTCTTGCCTCTGAACGCGTTTTCGGCAATTTCTTTAACCGTATAGGTGTTGCCGTTAATCACAATCGTTTCCGGAATGACAAGCGTATTCGGCAAAAGAACCGCCGTCGTTCTGCCGTCTATGGATACGTTGGCGCTGTCTACCGTGCCGGTTATTACGGCGTAGCCGGATTTTACCGACGCGGTAAACAAGGCGGCGTGCGTGGTGAACACTACCTCGTAGTCGAACACCGTATACACGATGCGCCCGCTGTCGTTATATGCGAACACGGCTTTTCTGTGCAGTACGCCCTGTCCGTCCACGTATTCGCTTTCGCCTAAAACGCTGTTGAGCGACGCGAAATTGAAGACGCCGTTATTTAAAATCGGATATGTTGTGTCGCCCGTAGGTATCGTCAAATTCGGGCTGGCAGTGGAAACCTGCGACGTAGTGCCGTCCTCTCTCACTATCGCGAACGCCGCGCCGTAAGCGAAGTTAATGGTTTCGCCGACGTTGTAACGCGTCTTGACGTTTCTGATTTGTACGGCGTAAACCTCCGGTACCTTGACGACGTAAGTAAGCGCCGCGTTCCCGTCGGGAAGGGCAACGTCGGCTCTGTCGCCGTTGCTTAAGGTGAGCCTTAGCGTATATGCGTAGCCGCCGACCGCGACGGCGTTAAATCCGCCGCCCGGAACCGCCGTGCCGTTATGCACGTTGGAAACAACCGCTAAACGCGCACTTACCGTGCCTATCACCTGACCGCCCGCCGTGCGCTCCTCAAAGGTCGCCACGCCGGTCGCCGACTCGTAACGCGTGAGAACCAACGTCTGCGGCTCACCGCCGTTAAAGGATAGGTGCAACACAAGACCGGATAATTCAATCGCCGCATTCGGGAAATATTTATCACGCAGGGTGGAATAGTATACCGTTTCGCTAGCGTGCTCGGGATTGCCCGCGTCGTATACATAGTAAACGCCGCCTATCTCAACGAACGCCGCCGTCTTAAGCGTATTGAACGTCTCCGTCACGCCTATAACCGCGCCGGTAAGCTTGGCGTCTATGATGTACGCGAAGGATAACGAAACGTAAGGGGCGGTGGCTTCATTGCCGCGCGTCATGTCCTTGTACGAGATTACCGCCGTGCCGGCACCGGGAGTGCCGAAGTCTATAGTCGTCGCCACGTCCACGTCGTAATCGTAGAAATTTTTGGGAAGGAGCGGTACGTCGTAAGTCACGCCGTCGTTCCTTAACAGCCGCAAGGTCGCGCCGTCTATTTCAGTCGCAAGCACCAACGTAATATCGTTCGGGAAGCGGTTTCTAAGCGTCCCGTCCGCCACGCTTATCGCATCTACCGTGAGCGACGTCAAAATCGGAGTATAGAAGTTCCAAACCGGGGCGGCAATATAGCCCGCGTATTTGTGAGCCGGTACGTATACGCCCACGGAGGCGCCGGATGCCAACGCAAACGCTCCCTCCTCTATGACGGAGCCCGGTGCGGGGTTCGATAAATCAAGGTTTCCGTCGTTTATGAAGGACACCGTGAACGTGCTGTGTACGGCGCTGAACACGTTCGCGTAAAGCTTTATGTCGCCCTCGAATACGATGTGCCGAACCGTCGTCTTGAACGCGCCGGCGGCAACCGCACCGTAGGTGGAAGGTACGCGTATGACCTGCTCCGATGAGTTGGCTTTTATTATGATGCCGTTCACGGAGGCAAACGCGCCCGCGTTAAGTATGAACGGCGATTCGCCGTCAAACGCGTTTTCGCCTATGCCGATTATAGCGCTCTCGTTTTCGAACACAACGGAAGCCAACCTGCGGTAACCGTAGAAGGCGTTGGCTTCTATTCTGTTTACCGTGCCGGGTACCGTAACCGACGTGGTGGCGGTGTCGCCCTTGTATGCATACAGAACGCCGCCGCAAATGACCATGTAGTCCTTATCCGACCATCTAGAGTTCATATACCACGGGGTCTTGTTTACGGAACCGGGGTTCATTTTCACTAAATTGCTGTTTACGGTGAAAATAAGGGCGTCTAAAGCGTCGCAATTGATAAACGCGTCGGTTTCGATCATTTCTATGGAGTCGGCAATTTCTATGTAGGCAAGGTGCGCCAAACCGTTGAACGCCCCCGTCGCAATCGCGGTTATGTTGGCGGGCAGCGGTGTGGCAAGCGCGCCGACACTGCCGGAGTTCATTATAAGCATATCGCTGGCGCCGACGTACGCAACCAAAACGTTGCCTAAGGTGACGTAGCCCGCATCGTCCGCCGAAACGAAGCCGTTAAACCACGCCGTCCCTAAGAACGCGTCGCGCCCAACATATTCTACCGCCGGCTCGGCGCCTAAAAACGCAAACGACCTAAGCGCGTTTGCATACGCGAAAGCCTGCGCACCTATCCGCTTCATCGCGCTGTTCGCCGGGAAGGTGACCTCCACTAGCTTGGCGCACTGCCAAAATGCCTTCTCCCCTATCTCACTTATCGGGTACGTGATACCCTCGTACTCCGCTGTTGCGGGTATGGTGATGTGCGTGAAGCTCTTGTCCTTTGTGCCGGTTATGCGCAAGGTCTTGTTAACCAAAAGTTCAAAATCAAATATGTACGCAAGGTCGGGGTTCCAACGCGCGTACAGCGTTAAGTTCCTGTCCGGCATGTTGTCGAACTCGAACGGGTCGCCGGAAAAGTCGCGGTTTTCAAACCAGTCGACAAATGCGTAATTGGCTTTAGTCGGGTTCGCCGGCTTGAGGGCGGAAATGTCCGCGGCGTAGCCTATGTCCTTGCAACCGTCCGGAACGTAAGAGGATACGCCGTTGTCGGGTACTAAGGTTATCGAATGCTTCTTCAAGGACCACTTCGCGTAAAGCGTAAAGTTGCTGTCGCCGACGGGTATGTTGAAGTTGTAGAAGTCCTGCATGTCGAAGCCGTATTCGCTTGACGAAACCTCCGTACGCGCCGTATACCAGCCATCTAAGCTATACCCGACGCGCGCTATCGCCGCACCGGACGGCTGGACAACCTTGCCGACGCTCGTTTCTATGGTCTGCGTCGCGGGCGCCGCAATGGAGGTCTCGCCCGGATAAAGCGCTATGTCAAAATTGACGGCAACCGTATTACGCACCCACTCCGCTATAAAGGTGAAGTCCTTGTTAATCAAAAACGCCGTGTCAAAACCGCTTGTTAAGGACAAAAGAACACCGTTCACGTCCTGTACACGCCAACCTACCAACGTATGATAGGGACGCTCCGTAGCCGGAATTTCTGTGAACGACTCAAAACGACTGCCTAACGCGTAGGTCTTAGCGGGAATTTTTTTGCCGCCGTTCTCGTTGAACGTAATCGTATAGTACTCCGCCGTCCTCTTTCGCAAGTCGAACGTGTACTTGACCTCGACCCCGCCGTAGCTTATCGTAACCGAATGAGTGCCGGCTTCCTTAAGAAGCTCACGTTCGGTCTCGGAAATCATGGACGCCTCTAAGGGCACGGTGAATTCCTTACCGTTTTCCCGAACGGCGTGCAACGTGAATTCGTTATAGAAAAACCCGTCGTCTATGTAGTACGGCTCCGGTCCTTCAACCGAAAAATTGCGTACGGGAGAGCTGTCCGCATCTATGCAGGACGCAAACGCCGCAAGCATAACCGCCGCAAGCGCTACCGCTAATATGAGTCTGCCGAATTTACCGAACCGTTTTAACATTGTATGACCTCCGGGCGCTTTCGCGCCTCAACGCCCTCCTCTTCCTAAAAAGATTCGGGGGCGCTTGTATAGACACTAATAATCGTTGGTTGCTAAAGCCTTTTTAGCCTTTACCGCCCGCTCCGTCCGGGGTCAACCGAAGAAACGCGGCGCATTGTTGTTTTTAAAGCCTTTTAGCCTTACCGCCCGCTCCGTCCGGGGTAAGCCGGAGGAACGGTATTATCTTGCAGCCGTATATGCGTACACGCGCGAAAATACGCGCGTAATATAAATAGCCTTTTAAATTCTATCACGGGCGCGCGTATTATGTCAATAGCCAACCGCACTTTATTTTAAGAATATTTTCCCGGCTCAAATTAAACATTCGTAGAGGGCGTTTTGTTTGCCCGGAGGGCGTCCTTTTTTTACCGGCGGCAGAAAGGCGGAAAAAAGGGAGGGGGGAAAGAAAACGAAAGAACGGCAAGGAGCATAAACGGGAAAAAGACGCCGGAAAAACGGGAGAAAAAAGAAAATAAGGAATGCCAGCCTGATGATTTGGCGCTAATAAATTTAAAAGCGCGGAATGCGGCAAGGGTTACCTTGCGTGTTCCGCGCTTTTCAAGCAATCAGTGTCAAGCTTCAAGCTTGCGCGCTTCTTGGGTTCTTTCTTGCGCGTGCAAGAAAGAACAAGGGCTCAAGCTTGAAGCTTGCGGTTTTTCGGTTCCTTTTGGAGTCCAAAAGGAACTCTAAATAAAACAACCGCACAACCTCCTTTTATCTTGCGTAAAATCGTTGGGGGTTGTATAATTGGGTTATGGGCGAACTGTTAATAGTCGGGACACCGATAGGAAACTTAAAGGACATCAGCCTAAGAGCATTAGACGCTTTAAAGAGCGCCGATTTTATCTTATGCGAAGACACGCGACACTCACGGATTTTACTGGATGCGTACGGCATAGAAAAACCGTTGGTATCCTACCACATGCACAACGAAAGAGAACGCGCGGCGGAAATAACGGAGCTGCTTGCGGGCGACAAAACAGCCGCGCTGATTACCGACGCCGGCATGCCCTGCATATCGGACCCCGGCGCAGTTTTGGTGAATGAAGCGCGAAAACAGAATATAAAAATAAGCGTCATACCCGGTCCGTCCGCGGTTACGGCGGCGGCGGCGCTTGTTGGGCTTACCGAACACGGTTTCATGTTTTTGGGGTTTATACCGGATAAAACATCAGATAAAACAGCGTTTTTAGAAAAGTATAAGTCTTTTGACTTGCCGCTTATATTCTACTCCGCTCCGCACGACGTGCAATCCGACTTGAAAGCGCTGCATGCGGCGTACGGCAAAAGACGGGTGCGCACGGTAAAGGAAATCACCAAAATTCATGAAACGGAGGAGGAAGGCTTCTTGGGCGAATTTATACCGTCGGACCTGCGCGGCGAATTCGTGCTTATCGTGGACGGCGCGGAGTTTTCCAACCCGCTGAACAGCCTCTCCGTTCGTGACCACGCCGCACATTACGTTTCGTTGGGCTTTTCCAAAATGGACGCCGCGAAACAAACCGCCGCCGACCGCGGCATATCGAAAAAGGAAGTCTATCCCTTTACAATCGACTTGTAAGAGAATGGATTATATTGCCGAAAAATGACGGCTTTTGTCAGATTTTGGGCGCGGACGGCGTGGCTAAAATGCGGCGAAATAAGGGCTTCGCGTCCTTAAAACCAACTTGTAAAAACATCGGCTGTTTGTCTAAAAATGACGTTTATTGCTAGAAAAAGGTATATTTAAGTATGGAATTGGGAAAATCGTTAACCGTTTCGGAACGCCTTGCGGTGCTTGCGGACGGAGCGAAATACGACGTCTCTTGCTCGTCCTCGGGCAGCGACAGAGGCGCAAAAAAAGGGTTCTTAGGCAAGTGCAACATTGCCGGAATTTGCCATTCCTTTACAAGTGACGGGCGGTGCGTTTCCCTGCTTAAATTGCTGATGACCAACTACTGCGAGTACGACTGCGTTTACTGCGTCAACCGCCGGAGTAACGACATTCCGCGCGCGCGTTTGGAGCCTAGAGAAATATGTGAGCTTGTGGAAAACTTCTATCGGCGCAACTATATAGAGGGTCTTTTTTTATCCAGCGCGGTGGAAAAAAGCCCCGATTATACCATGCAACGGCTTTTGGAAACGCTGATACTGTTGCGCACGGAATACAAATACCGCGGCTATATACACGTGAAGACCATTCCCGGAGCAAGCGCACACCTGATAGACGCCGCCGCGCGATATGCCGACAGAATGAGCGTAAATATCGAGCTTCCTAGCGAAAATAGCTTGAAATTGCTTGCCCCGCAGAAAAAACGTGAGGCTATTACCGCGCCTATGAAACAGCTCGCCGTTATGACCGACGCGCGCGAACCGGGTCGCCCGGCGGTGAAAATCCCGGCAGGGCAAACCACGCAAATGATTATCGGCGCTACGCCCGATACCGACGGGCAAATAATACGGCTGTCGCAGGCGCTGTACGGCGGTTTCAAGATGAAGCGCGTCTATTATTCCGCATATACTCCCGTCAATTTGAATACGTCATTGCCCGCGCTGCCGCCAGATTTAAGACGGGAAAACCGCCTCTATCAGGCGGATTGGCTGCTCCGCTTTTACAACTTTAAAGCCGAGGAACTCCTGCCCACCGAAAACGATTTTGCTTTGGACATCGACCCGAAAACCGGTTGGGCGCTTATGAATTTGGATAAGTTCCCCGTGGAAATCAACTCCGCGCCGTACGAAGCCCTATTGCGCGTACCCGGCATAGGAGTGCGCAACGCCTACCGCATTATGCAGGCGCGCAAGTTCTCCACGCTCACCTTTGATTCGCTTAAAAAAATGCGCGTCGTTTTGCCCCGCGCTAAATATTTCATCACCGCGAACGGCGAATATCAAGGGCTTTTCGCGGACGACGCCGAGAAAATCCGTGCCTGCCTCACCGACGGCGATAAGCTTCTTTTGGAGGCTAAGACCGCACGCTATGAGCAAATAAGTATGTTCGACACCTCCGTGAGTATCATCTACGGAGAGTTCTAAAACCACCTTGCAGTGATGCTATACGCGCGTATTCCAAATGTGATTGACGCCGTTTCGGGGCTAACGTTAATTCACCCGAGTGATGCTATTCGCGTGTATTTCAACGTGATTGAGATACGCGCTTTCGGCAAAAGCAACCGTACACGGGATCCTTACCACCGCGAAAAATATCGTTGATTCGCACACCGTCCAAACCAAAAAAATACACTCTTAAACCGCAAAACCGCTATGAAAGTACTTGTCTGTCAACCTAATTTGGTAGGGTTCCTATCCGCAATACACGCCTTTTATTACGACGAAAAAGACGCTCAACTTGTCGTTTCGGAAAATTATGCGCGAAATTTAATGGACGAATACATTGAAGTGGACGAGAACGCGGACATCGCTTCAAAGGTGCGCGGCGGCATAATAAGCAAGGGAGGAACGGCGTCTTATGAGGATGTTTGCGATGCCTACCGCAGTTGTAATCCGGATAAGGAAAATATAATTTTCGAATTTTTAAAGCTATTGTTTAAGCACGGCGCGAACGCCAATCTGATGTTCGGAGAGGGTGCCGTGACCGATTTCAACGACGTTTTGAAAAAGGTGGTAAACGAAATTCACCGCATGCATATGTTTGTTCGGTTCAACGAGATGTCCAACGGCGCTTACTACGCGTTTTATACCTCCGACAACGATATTTTGGAGCGGATTGTCCCCCACTTTACGCAGACCTATAACACGCAGCCATTCATATTGCACGACTATACCCGCCGCAAAATGGCGGTGTACGACGGCTCCGACACGGCATTTCTCCTTGCCCCGGAAAAGCTTGAGGTCGAACTGTCCGAACGCGAATTATTCTTCCAAGACCTGTGGAAGATTTATCACAATTCCGTCGCTATCGCCGACAGAAAAAATCTTAAACTTCAAAGGCAATTCTTGCCTAAAAAATATCGCCATTTCATGAATGAATTTTAAGTGTGAGCGCACACATGAACGCCGGAAAGCGGTGCGGAGTTGCATGATGTTTTCTTTGCAGATGTAAGAGGTACTCCGTTGCATACGGGAGTGCGTGAAAACCGCTGTGCTTTTAAAAAAGCAGATTTCCGCTGTTCGCGGGAGCGAAGATTTTACTTTTCTTTGCAAGTGAGGCAAAGAAAAGTCGATAAAAGAAAACTCACAAGCGCCCTCATCTAGAGGCGGCGCTTGACCGAACCGCTAAATTGCGAAAGCAATTTACTCACTTTTGAAGCGTAAACGGAAAAAGTGCAGAGAGGCGAGGTCGAGCCGCTAAATTGCGAATGCAATTTACTCACTTATCGGAGCGTTAGCGGAGATAAGTGCAGAGAGGCGAGGTCGAGCCGCTAAATTGCCAATGCAATTTACACACTTATCGGAGCATTAGCGTAGATAAGTGCAGAGAGGCGAGGAAAAGCTCCCCGGAATGGGTGCGCAAACCCTTACTCTACGCCCCAATGCAATCCGCATAAAGTAAAGCCCCCTAAAGTTTGCCCTAAACCTCCGCTTTGTTTGTCCTAAAAAAGGGCGGACGGCGAATTCTGCCGTCCGCCTAACGGCAATTATACAAAAGCATTTCTTGTCAAGGGCGTGAGCATAACCCGCAACTGCATTGCTATTTATCCCTCCCGCTTATCCTTGACAACAGAATACCACAGAGTAAATAAAAAGTTTATTTTTCTTTAAAAGCCCGTTGATAGCAGCGCAGTCTGTGGGGTGGGTGGGGACTGTTCCGCGCAAACTGGCGCCTTCCCGAAGGCGAAAACTCTTCCGTCTGCGGCGAAACCACCGATTGGGAAAAAAGTCCCTTATCGCGGAGCCGTATGCCTTTTCTGTTTGCGGCGACAGCCACGGCATTGAAATACGCTTATTCGCGGCGGCGGGTGCGGCACTTAGTAAGGAGCAAGGCGTCGTCAACCACGATATGCTCTGCGGAGCAAACTCCGTCGCCGTTGAACACGCATCTTGCGTCACAGCGAACTATGCTGTCGTTCGGGGTCATTATATCGTAATCCGCTCCAGCTTCGACGTCGGCGAACGCTTGTGCAAGCACACCGCCTTCGCGGCGCATTTTTGAAACGCATTTGGCGTTTTCGTTCACGGAAATAACTCCCGCGACACAACGCGACTTTAAATTATGCTCACAGCTTGAAGTGCGGCAGATAAGATGTTTCATTTGGCTTCCTCCGTTTGCGGGTTTGCCCTTTCGAAGAAGAAATTCTTTTTTACGGTGTAAGATTGTAGCCGGATAAGAATTTATCTCATGGCTTATCCTTGCAAAAAAGAAATTCTTTCTAATAGGTAAAGAACCCCGTCGGAAACTATTTTTTACTATCCGTGCTTAAAATATGCACTTGTTGATTTTTTTCCGTCACAAATTAAAAACTTTTTCCGATTTTATGCGCGTTGCATGGGTAAGTGCGGGAAACCGCACGGCTTTTAAAAAAGCGGATTTCCGCTGTTCGCGGGAGCGAAGCCTTTACTTTTCTTTGCCGGTGTGACAAAAGAAAAGTCGCCAAAAGAAAGCACACAAGCGCCTTTTCCGATGTGGCGCTGACCGAGCCTCATTGGCGAAGTCCCCTGCCCCCACTTTTGGCGGAACACTTTACGCGCGTTGCATGGAGAAGTGTCGGAAGAGTTTACGCACCTATTCCGGGGACCTTTCGACACGCCTCCATAGCGGAACCCGCTATGGAGGCGGCTCAAGGTGACATCGGGGGGAAAACCCGCTCCCATGCGGTGTGCCGCGCTCCGCTCAAGGTGACAGTCGGAGGAACCCTTCCCTATACGGTGTGCCGCGCTCCGCTCAAGGTGACAGTCAAAATAACCCACTCCCATAGGGGTATCAACGCATACGGAAATGTAGAAGCCACCGCATTCGGCGGAACACTTTACGCGCGTTGCATGGAGAAGTGTCGGAAGAGTTTGCGCACCTATTCCGGGGACCTTTCGACACGCCTACATAGCGGAACCCGCTATGTAGGCGGCTCAAGGTGACATCGGGGGAAAACCCGCTCCCATGCGGTGTGCCGCGC
>JAITPR010000045.1 GCA_031289315.1 Clostridiaceae bacterium
ATACGCCTTTCAGCGCACAAATAGTTCATTAAAATTTTACGTTTGAAAGGGCGATATGGGGACCCCCGTTCAATATAAGTCGTGCGGTTTCTGCGTCGTGAACTCCGCATTCATTCCCCGCCCGACACCAGGGGGCAAGCCCCCGTGACCCCCGTAAGGCAAGTCTTTTCAAACTTTCCATCAATCTATGTCTAGAACCGCCGTCATAGAGCGCTCCATAAGCTTTGCCGCGGACTCCGGCGATAACCGCGCCGGAATAGCCGTTTCCAATGCGACGTTTACGCCCGCCGCACGCGCCGCCGTTATATCTATGCCGTACGGAGGCGAGGCAAGCTCCATATAAAGCCGCATATCGGCAAGCGCGGCATAGTCGCTTTCAAAAAACAAGCGTGCAGGCGCGGTGTTTATCACCGTGTCGTAGCGGGGAAGCGCCCATTCGCCGGTAACGACGGTTTTGGCGATGTGTGCCGCTTCGTGCGCCTTAGAGCTTGTGGCGACGGTTATGTCCGCGTGGTTGTTGCGGAGAGTACGGGTGACGGCGCGTCCCACCCTGCCGAAGCCGATTATTAGTATGCAGAGCTCCGAAACGGAGCATGCCGTCTTTGATATAAGCAAGGAAAGCGCACCCTCCGCCGTCAGCCACGCGTTCTCCGACACGAAGCATTCGTCCTCCGAAAAAAGGCAGAGTCGCCCTCCGCCGGCGCGTACGGTTTCCTCTGCACCCGTTTCCGCCGAGCCGGCGAATACGAAAGCGCCCGGAGCCATTTCCGCGGCGGCGGACGGCGAAAGTTTTTTGTTAGGCGCGAAAATATAGACGGGCGCGCCGTTCGGCGCGGATACGGACTTACCTTCTAAAAGTTTTTTTAAAATGCGCACTCTGTTGTCGGAGTCGTCAAACCAAACCCGGCTCATAAGCTGTTTTCCCCTATGCTGTATACTATGTACGGGCTTCTTCAAAGAGTGCCGCCAAAAGAACAAATCCTATTTTTGGATGTGGATAATCCATGGTGACGACTTGCCTGTTAAGAAAATCCTAGCGGCTTTTTGGGGTCTAAAATCGTCTGCGAGGATTTCATTCCTTATAATTTGACACAAAGTTGTAAAAATTTCGGCGTTAGTATTTACACGGGTGCCTTTTTCGTGTTATCATTATAGACGGTTTTAACTGGGCAAACGCCGCGCGCTTGCGTTTGGGGTGTGGAAGAAAAAAAATCACAAGCGCGGGTGAATGTGCCGGATTTATAAAGAAGGGGCATCGAGAAACATGAAAAAGCAGGGAGAAAGCCCGTGTAAAGACAACGGTGGAGGCGTTAAACCGTTAAAATATCACCGCAAGTTGTGGTATAGCGTAATAGGACTTTTAGTGCAAGCGACGCGGTTGATTTTTGGTGCGCGTACCGACAAAGCGGCGCGTAAGGCTTATTTAAAGGACCGCACACCTAAGCTGATTTTGGTGAACCATGCTTCGCCGATTGATTTTATATTTGTTTGTCAAGCTATGTGGCCGCGCCACGGGTCCTTTGTCGTTGCGGAAAACATGTATTATCACAAGTTGTTCGCGTGGTTTTTACAGCGCGGCGGCGTCATAACTAAGAAGCAGTTTTTGCCGGATTTTTCATGTGTACGAAACATTAAAAATCAAATAGAGGCGGGCGTGGACGTGATTTTATTTCCGGAGGGCAAGGTTGCGAACGACGGCGTAGCCGTTGCGCCGCCGAAATCTACGGTGAAGCTCATAAAATGGTTAGGCTGTCCCGTGGCGGCGATAAAGATAAAGGGGGCAGGCATATCCGACCCGAAATGGGCGGCGAAGCGCAACCGTCGCGGTAGAATCGAAACGGAAATCAAGGACATAATGACTGCGGAGGAAGTAAAGTCGTTGTCGTCGGACGAGGTATACGAGCGCGTCGTGAACGCGATTAAACATAACGACCACGAATGGCAACAAGAGAACGGTCTGAAATTCTATTCGTCGAAGTTCGCGGTGGGGTTGGAAAAGATATTCTATAAATGCCCGACATGCGGCGAATACTATACCTTTACAAGCAAAAAGAACATCGTTAAATGCGGTAACTGCGGGTTGGAAGTAAAATATATGCATGACGGTAGGCTTTTACCGCTGAATGCGTCTAACGCCGCCAAGGCTGTAGACACGGCTTTCATCAAGTCCGAAGACGCGGCTCCCGCTCCCGACTTAATAAATTCCGAAGACGCGTTTTCCGTTCCCGACCGTATAGACCGTTGGGCTGCATGGCAGAGAGAGTGCGTTCGTCGTGAGGTTGAGGCGTCCACGGAGTTCTCTTTGACGGAAAACGTGAAAATTATGACCGCGGATAGCCAAGCGAAAAAGATACGGTTTGCGGGCGACGGTACGCTTAGGCTTGACTATAAGGCCTTGACGTACGAGGGAACCGTGGACGGAGAGAAAAAAACATTGATGTTTGCCACAGACTTTTTATATACCGTCGCGTGTCAGCCCGGGTTGGGAATAGATATGTACGACGATAAAAACATCTATCACTTCCGCTTTGACGAGAGCCGCGCCCCTGCACGGTTTGTCACCGCACTTGAAGAAATCTACAAGGTCAAGACCGCGAAAGGCGTTTAGATAAAAACCGCACGAGCAACGGTGTCAAGACCGCGAAAGGCATTCAAATGAAAACTGCACGGGCAACGGTGTCAAGACCGCGAAAGGCGTTTAGGTGAAAACTAAACTCCACGAGAATAAAATGGAACCGATTATCGACCACATAGACATCACCGTAAACGACCTTGTGTCAGCGGGAAAATTCTACGACAATTTATTGCCGCTTTTAGGGTTTGAGCTTAAAGACAAGAGGGAAAGCTACGAGGCGGAGGACGACTATCGCCAAATAGAATACGTACACAAAAATTTGATTTTCAGTGTGGTTCAAGCCGCGGAGAGAGCAAAAAATATACCTGCGGATTACCAAAGTCCCGGGTCACTGCATCATCTGGCGTTCAGAGCCGAAAGCAATAAATCCGTTGACGATTTTTATTCAGAGCTAAACGGAACCGGAGCCAAAGAAATAATTCCGCCGAAATTTTACAAGCAATATTCTCCCGACTACTACGCGGTATTCTTTCGCGACCCTTTCGGAATAAGATACGAATTTGTTCACTACGACATAAAAAACCGTTAAGCGGTTAAGTATTCAGGCGTTTTATAGAAGTTGCCTTGTCCAAAACCCGACGGCGGTTGCGACGGCTTGTTTGTCAAGCTGGTTTTATAAAAATTGCCTTGTCCCAACACTAGGCAAGCAGAATTAGCATTTTCAAAGGAAGCTTAGTTTTATAGAAGCTGCCTTGCCCCAAAACCCATTAAGCGTTTCATATAAATTTTTCAGTACAACTATTAAATTCCCCGTATTTAATTTTCAGAGCGCCCGCCGCGATACTCCGGGTGCAATTTACCGCACTTAACTTGCTAAGGTGCCGCAGTTTTCCCGCATTTACGCGGAGATATATCTCAGAGATTTCTTTATCAAAGACCCGTAAAAGAAGTATTTATAATTTGCCGCTTTAGCCGTGACGGCGCATTGCCCGTCCATTGCCCAATTGCCCCTTAATTGTTGAAAAAAACCTTCACAACAATGTTGACAACGGCAATGGCTTAATATATAATGAATAACGATAAACTGATAAGCGGAATGCAATCAATTGATATACGCGGTACAGTTCACCTAATAGATATTCAAGCTTTAAATGTACTTCGGGCGATGTCGCTATAAGATAAAGGGGTATTTTGATAAAGCGTTTGGAGCGTAAACACTGATGCCGCATTGCAATAAACAAATGATTTCGTTTTTTCTGACAACAAAGTGCAATTTGTGTTGTAGATATTGCTATAATGCACACGAAAGGGCGCAAATAAAAGAACAGACCTTGCCGCTGGAGATTGCCAAGGCGGGCATCGACTGGTATTTTGCGGGCAACGACAGCCGGCACATACGTTTCTACGGACCCGGTGAGCCGACGCAGGAGTTCGACAAGCTGAAAGCTATAACCGCTTACGCCAAAGCCTCAAAAAACGGCGGTGAGCGCGTAACGACCGAGATACAGACGAACGGTGTTTTTACGGAAGAGGTTCGTGCGTGGGTGCTTGATAACCTTAATATTGTGTGGATGTCATTTGACGGAATGCGTGACATTCAAGACTATAACCGCCCGTTAAATCCAAAGTATCAAGCAGCTTTTGGCGGACGTACTTCGGCGCAGGTTTTGGAGGAGAATGTCCGGTGGCTTATCCAAAACACGAACGATAGAAATCTAATGGTCGGGGCGCGTGTCACGATCACCGATAAGAACATTGACCGCCAAAAAGAGATGGTGAATTATTTTTATGACCTTGGAATCCGCTATGTGTGGACAAACCCGCTCTTTTATTCGGTAGATAAAATCCCAGTTTGCGACGATAAAGTAAAGCGTAAGTTATTCTCATTTGATATGGACAAGTACCTTGATAATTACATTGCCGCTTATCGGTATGCAAAGGAAAAGGGCTTGTTTTGGGGCAGTTTCTTAACCGTTAACTTCGACGGCGAATCGGCGTATCACTGTCGCGCCTGTACGCCCATGGGTGCGCCGCACCTAACGCCGGACGGCTATCTGTCGGCTTGCGATATGGTGTTGATGGGTACCGAAGCATATCATATGGAAAAGCTAATCTATGGCAAATGGAATTCGCAAAAGCGGATATTTGATATAGACGCGGCAAAGGTTGCGGCATTGCGAGCCAGAAGTTCGGATAATATAGCTCACTGCAAAAACTGCGAAGCACGGCTACATTGTGGCGGCTATTGTTTGGGTGAAATAGTGAACGAAACAGGAGAACTTGACGGGCAAAAACCTATTCAATGTGCGGCGATAAAACGCTTACTTAAAGAAATCGGCACTTGTGAACCGTATAAATATCTGCACCCGTAAGGAGAATAATAATATGAAAAACAAAATAAAACGAATACAAAAAAGGGAAATAATTTTTATTGGAATTACTTTAGTTGAGGGAGCGATTATGTTTGCTAGTTTCATCAACGGATGGTGGCTAGAAGTGAGAATTGCACTTGTTGTTGCAGAAGTTTTGACATTCTTTCGTACCTTGCATTCCATACTGTCAAAGTTTGACAAGGAAGAGTTGATAAATAAAGCGTCGCAAGAAATAATTGAAGCATCACGTTTATCCCATTCCATAAGAAAGGATGAGCATACTAAGATCAGCGCGGGACTAGAAATGTTCAAAGATTTAGAGTCGTACAATGATGTTACGAGTGATGAGGATAAGTTTGTTAGAAGTAGTGAGGAGAGTGAAATATGGCTCATCACTAACGACACGCAAGAAGAGGCAAGAGGAAATATAATACGTAAAATTTATGAAAATTTATTGCACGGTGTGGATTATTATTATATTTTGCCTCATGACGAAACTGCGCTGGGGGCAATCTACTGGCTGAAAAAGTCGGTAGATATAATAACGAGCATGTTGAAAAATGATGCGGAGAATGTACGAAAAGGGTTTACAGGTAATCTTTATTACATAACCGACGACCTTTTTAATTTTATGCCACCCGGTACTATCGATATTATTTTTTATCGCAATCCTATAGGAGGTGGAGGAAGCATTAAAGGTTATTATTCATTTATGGGATGTGATATAACGTGCTGTGAGGAACTCTTTTATAGACCAATTAAGGTTGATAAAACACAACTAGAGCGCTATGAAAAGGCGGCGTTATATTGGAAAGAGAAAGTCGATAAGTCATTGACTCCGCTAGCTAACAAGAAGCTATCCTACAAATGTGAACAGCTTATAGTAGGTAAGCAAAATGAAATATGTTAAGTTGTTAGATATTAATGATGATATTAGGACTATCCGAAAGATTGTCTTTATAGACGAGCAGGGTGAATCCTACGAGGATGAGTTTAGCGATCTTAGAGAAGACAACTTTGTTCATTGTTGCCTTTACGACGGAGAAAAGCTTGTCGCGTATGTCCGATTTTCAATAAAAGGCGAAGCCGCACATATCGGACGAGTAGCGGTATTGCGCGAATATCGTAGCACGGGACTCGGAAGCAGAATACTTGCATTAACCGAAAAAGAAATATTTCAAAGCGGCGCGAACGTTGCAGAATTGAACGCACAAATGCAAGCTCAAGGTTTTTATGAAAAACAAGGTTATGTTTCGTACGGTGAAATTTTTCTTGAGGTGGGTATCCCACACAAAGAAATGCGCAAGCAGGTAAATATTAATAGTTAATAATATGAAGTACGTTTTAGTGACGGGCATATCCCGTAACATAGGAAAAAGTATATGCAAAAAGTTCTTGCAACAAGGGTACTTTGTTGTAGGGATTTGTAGGTCTATAACTAAGCCGGAAGCGCAGGCAATAAAAAAGACGGAAAAAAACTTTACTTTTTTTACGGCGGATTTTCGTTATAAAAATGACATCACTAAGCTAATCGCCAAATTGAAGAGACATGCATTTGATGTCATTGTAAACAATGCCGGAATATTAAACCTTAAAAAAGACGGAGCAATTGTCAATGAATTTAACGATTTCAATATTGATGATTACGAGGCGGTAATAAACTGCAATTTCTATGCACCGCTACGGATATGCCTTGAACTGAAAGAGAACATTAACGAGAACGGCTCAATCGTCAACATCGCAAGCGGCGGCGGCATGAGGGCATCGTATGCGACACTTTCGTATTCTACGAGCAAGGCAGCGCTTATCAACTTAACACAAAGCCTATCTAATTCGTTCTATCCTTTTAAAAAAATTCGCGTGAATGCCGTTTCACCCGGTTGGGTTGACCCGGAAAGTACGGGAGGTATGGCAGTTGAGGCAGGTTCGGCAGGTAGCAAGGCGGCACTTCTGACCGCCATGGGACGCAATGCGAAAACGACCGAAATAGCCGACGTCGTATATTTTTTAACCACGGAGGAAGCCTCTTTTATCAACGGTGCGAACATTCCTGTTGACGGAGGTTGGCTCAACCATAACGTAATATGCTATGAGGAAGCGACCGGCAAGGCGCTTATTAAAGATGAGTAGGTTCATCAAATACCCTAATATCACCGACGATATTCGTGCCATTCGCGAAACGGTCTTTATAAAAGAACAAGGTTTTTTGCCGGAGAATGAATATGATAGCAATGAGGATAAGTCCACGCATTGTTGCTTGTATGAAGGTGATGTGCTTGTTGCCTATGCGCGGTGTTTTTTAGAGGGCGGGATAGCGCATATCGGGCGTGTCTCCGTTCTGCGTGAATTTCGCGGCAAAGGCTACGGAGCGCGTATAATCGGTTTGGCAGAAAAAGAAATTTCAAATTGCGGCGGACTAATAATAGAAATAAGTGCGCAAATACGGACACGAGGCTTCTATGAAAAACAAGGCTACGAGGCATGCGGTGATATTTTTATAGGTGAGGGAGTTCCGCACATCAGAATGAGAAAAATCAACCAATGCCACAAATAAATTTTCCATACATCCCAAGGCTTATGCATGGAAATGCGTTTTTCCTACACATACACATTAAATTTATGGCGTGGACAATCCGCTTTATCCTTAAAAATGGTCTTAAAAGATTTTGTCACCGCGAATACCTATCACATCTAGATTTATCTTGACTATGCTTGTGTTATTTGTTAACATATAATATATAACTTAACATATGATAGAAGTCGTGGGGCGTACGCGGAAAGCGGGCGTTCAAGATTTCAACGGGGCGGTTCCAAAAGGGACTTCCTCAAACGGAGGTACATATGAATGTCGGAGCAATTATAGGAATTATCTTAGGCTCGATTGCCTTTTTGTTAATTTTGGTGGTCGTATTGTCATACAAGAAAGCGCCGCCCGATACCGCGTTTATCATAACCGGTTTTCGGAAAAAGCGCATACTCATAGGGAAATCGGCGTTGCAGATACCCTTCTTCGAAAGGCTGGACAAGGTTCCCTTGAACCTCATGAAGGTGGATATTAAAACGAGTTCGCCCGTTCCTACCAACGAGTTCATCAACATCAACGTGGACGGCGTTGCCAATGTCAAAATTTCCACCGACCCGGAAATGCTTGAGCGCGCGGCGCAAATCTTCCTAAAAGAGTCTATTGAGGGCATGACGAAAATCGTCAAAGAAGTTTTGGACGGCAACATGCGTGAAATTATCGGACAGATGAGGCTGACGGATTTGGTTCATAACCGCGACGAATTCGCTTCTAAAGTGTCGGAATCGGCGTCTAAGGACATGAAACGCATGGGTTTAGAAATCGTCAACTTCACCATTCAGAACTTCTCCGACCGCGATGGCGTGATTGAAAACTTAGGTATTGACAAGGTGTCCGTGATACGAAAGGACGCGCAGATAGCCAAAGCCAACGCCGACCGCGACGTAGCAATAGCTACCTCTAAAGCCAAAGAAGAAGCCAACAAGGCGCGCGTTGATGCGGATACGAAAATCGTCGAACAAAACGTCAACCTTGACTTGAAAAAATCCGAACTCAAAATACAGACGGATACGCAAATGGCAAACGCGGACGCCGCATACGACATACAGCGCCAAACTAAACAGCTTGATATAAATACGGCGGCGGTCGACGCGGAAATCGCAAAGAAAGAACGCGAAGTAGCGCTTCGTATTCAAGAGGTTTCCATACAAGAAAAGACGCTGGAAGCGACCATAAAGAAAAAGGCGGACGCGGATAAGTACGCGCAAGAAAAGTACGCCGAAGCGGAGTTGTTTAAGCGTAGCAAGGCGTCCGAAGCGCGTAAGTACGAGGAACAACAACAGGCGGAGATTTTGAAAATCAACGCCGAAGCCGCGCGTTATAAGGTCGAACAAGAGGCGCTTGCAATACAAAAACAAGCCGAAGCTCAAAGAATAGCGCGCGAACAAGAAGCCGCCGGTATCTTAGCGGTAGGTAACGCCGAAGCCGAAGCAATCGAAAAACGCGCCGAAGCCCAAAAGAAAATGGGCGATGCCTCCGTGCTTGAATTGCTGCTTAACTCCAACGTCCTCCCACAAGTCGTGGAGGCTATGGCTCGTCCCATGTCTAGCGCGCTTGCACAAATTGACTCCATCACCATGTACGGCGAGGGTAACTCTGCTAAACTCACGGAGGATATTACAACCTCTCAAGTCAAACTCTTTAAGGGTATACAGGACGCTACCGGTATCGACGTGAAAAGCGTTCTTGCCGGTATAACCGGTCTATTAGGCGGCAAAATGCTTGCCGATAAGTCCGAAAAAGACGGCAGGTAGGCCCCTTGTTCCTTTTTGGTGCCTAAAAGGAACCGAAAAATCACAAGCTTGACGCTTGAGCAGCTGTTCTTTCTTGCACACGCAAGAAAGAACGACCTCTGTTCTTTTGCTATGCGGGCAAAGGGAAGACAAAAAGAAAAAATTGCTAAACATAAAAAAAAAGTAAATTAGGTCTTGAAAATGGCGGAGATTTCGTATATAATTTTAGTATCCGTGTTTCTTACATAGGGAGCGGTAAAAATATGATGAAGTAAGCGGTGACGGTGCCGGCGTCGTACGGACGTGTCGCGTTTACAAAGGGTGTGAACATGAAAACTTATGCGACGGAGTATATCCGCAACGTAGCTCTTATAGGGCATAGCGGCGAGGGCAAGACCTCTCTTGCGGAAGCTATTCTATTTAACGCGAAAAGCGTCGACCGTTTAGGCAAGGTTGACGACGGCACGTCCGCGATGGACTATGACCCGGAGGAAATAAGCCGTAAAATTTCCATCAGCCTTTCCGCGGCGTACGCAGTTTGGAAGGATTGCAAAATCAATCTAATAGACGTCCCGGGTTTTTTCGATTTTGAGGGTGAATTGATCTCCGCCTTACACGTGGCGGACGCCGCGATAATAGTTACGTCAGCGACGGGGCAGTTGTCCGTAGGCACGGAAAAGGCGTTAGATTTCTGCGCCGAGAAGAACACGCCGGCGTTCATATTTGTCAACGCCGTAAACAAGGAAAACGCCGACTATGCCGGCACGGTTGCGGCGATAACCGCGAAGTACGGTGACAAGGTGGTTCCGTTGGAGATACCGATTATTACGGAAGGCAAGATGGTGGGCGCGGTCAACGTGGTTACCGGCAAAGCTGTTGATCTTAACGGTAAGGAGACGGCTGTGCCTGCCGTGTTAGTTTCCGCCGCTGCGGACGCGACCGCCAAGCTAACGGAGCTTATAGCCGAAACGGACGACGTACTTATGGAGAAATTTTTCTCCGGCGAAAGCTTCAGCGACGAGGAAATAAACGTCGGCTTGAAAAAAGCCGTTGATACGGATTTACTTATTCCGGTTATGGCGGGCGACGCCAAGACCAACGCAGGCGTAACCGCTCTCATGGATAAAATAATAGAGCTGATGCCGTCGCCGTTCGAGGGGCGCGTGTTCACGGGCGACGCGGACGGAGCGGAGATTAAGACCGCCGCCGACAAGACCAAACCGTTTTCCGCGCAGGTGTTTAAGAGCGTTGCGGATCCGTTTGTCGGCAAGCTGTTGTTATTTAAGGTTATCACGGGTAAAATTTCCGTCGGTGATGCGCTACTGAACATGACGGCGGAAAAGCCGGAAAAAGCCGGTGCGCTTTACGTCTTGAAGGGCAAAAAGCAGGAAACCGTAACCGAGATTGAAGCCGGCGACATAGGCGCGCTTGCCAAGCTTTCGTACACAAACACGGGGGACACGTTGGTGTCGTCCTCCTTTAAGATTAAGTACGGCGATATTCAGTTCCCCGACCCGGTAATTTCCTTTGCCGCGGGCGCCGCAAAGGACGGCGACGAAGAGAAGGTTATACAGGGGCTTATCAAGATGCAGGAGGAAGACAATACCTTTAAGGTGCGCAAGGACGTAGAAACCGGCGATGTACTCGTGAGCGGTTTGGGCGAAGCGCAGCTTGAGATTATGTGTAAGCGCGTCAAAAACAAGTTCGGCGTCGAAGCCAAGCTATCCGACCCGAAGATCGCCTACCGCGAAACCGTAAAGGGTACTGCCGAAGCCGAAGGAAAGCATAAAAAGCAGTCCGGCGGCGCGGGGCAGTACGGCGACGTGTTTATCCGCTTTGAGCCGGGCGCGGCGGACGGCATATTTGAGTTCGTAGACGCAATCGTGGGCGGCGCGGTTCCACGTCAGTTTATTCCCGCCGTAGAAAAGGGCTTGCGCGAATCAATTAAAAAGGGCGTGCTTGCGGGCTATCCCATGGTCAACCTGAAAGCTACCTTGTACGACGGTAAATACCACCCCGTCGACTCCAAAGAAATCGCGTTCGTAACCGCCGCTAAGCTGTCCTACGACGAGGGCGTGGCTAAGGCGACACCGTGCTTTCTAGAGCCTATTGTGGAGGTTAAAATCACCATTCCCGACAACTATTTGGGAGATATAATGGGTGACATGAACAAGCGGCGTGGGCGTATTTTGGGTACCGACCTTGCGGGTAATAAACAAATTCTTACCGCGGAAGTGCCTAAGGCGGAAATATCCCGTTACGCTACTGACCTCCGTAGCATGACGCAAGGGCGCGGCAAATTCACCGTTAAGTTCCTGCGCTATGACGAGGTTCCGTTCAGCATGGCACCAAAAATCATTGAGGAAGCAAAAAAACGCGGCGCGTAAGCGGTTTTTGTTGAGGGATTTATTATATAGTTACTTTTGGGCGCCCAAAAGTAACGCAAAACCCGCAAGCTTGAAGCTTGACACTGATTACTTGAAAAACGCGGTTGCCGCAGGATAAATCCTTAGCGGCAACCGCGTTTTTTAAATTTATTAGTGTAAATCCTCATTCTTTCGGATTAATTTCGCGCCCCTTGTCACATTGAACGGTATTCCCGATTTCAAAGACTTGTGTTTGCGAAAATATAAATGAAAGAAGGTAACAAATCATCAAAAAAGCCAAAAAACGCGGCGCGTAAGCGAAATATGTCAAAATTATGCTTGAATTTTAATCCGGACGGAGTAAGCTGCAAATTCCGTATTTTTATCGACGGCAAGCTTGAGAAGTGTAAGGTTGCCGCAGGCGGCGTTATCCGCGCGGAAGAGGAGCTTGAGTTGGGCGGCATACTTTTCGCATAGAGTCGGGTTCGCCGTGGTCTTCCGGCATGAAAACCGCCGGAAAAATAGGCGGGTTTCTGTTTTCAGCGGCGAGTGGTTATCGCCGGATATGGATAACGACCGCGTAAAAACCGCGGTTTTGGAATGCGTCGTAGAGCTTTCGGATACGGCGGATACGGAATTAAACGTTATCTTTAAGGAGCAGGACGGCGTGGGTTGCGAAGCCTATCTTATAAACGGCGAAGCCTTCACCGTCCTTGAAAAAGGAAGCTTCCCCGACGAAAAACTAAAAAAACGTCGCAGAACGGCAATGGCGGTTACTATAGGCATAATGCTTGCCGCCATAATCGCCATTACCGTTGCGACAAACGTTTGAGTGCCAAAGAATCAACCTTCTAAAAAATGACATTACGCCGGGCGGCACGGTTAAAGCGGAGAACGGGGGCGTGCCGATTGTTGCGACAGGTCGTTAGTACGATGCTAGCGACATAGATGAGAGTTCTTTTATGTGCGGATTGAAATGTGCGAATATACTAAATAAAAAAAATGAAATTTGCATATTGACAAATGAGGCTATCATTGTGTTATGCTATATAAACATTATATGGTCAATAAAAATGAGTTTTAAGAGCGTGAATATTTGGAAACGCTAAGGGACGTTCAAAAACGCTTAGAGAGTAAAAAGAAAAACGGAGGAGATTAAAACACATAAACAAAAAAAGGACGGTGAGCCGTCCTTTTTTATATGGTTGTTATTGTTTTTTTAAACTATTCTTCGGAAAGCTCCTCAGTGGGTGTTTCCGTGATTTTCGGAGCGTCTTCGGAGATTTTCGGAGCGTCCTCGGAGCCGATTACGAACTTAGTAAACAGAGCGGCAAGCGCGCCGCCGATGAGAGGAGCGACGATAAATACCCACACCTGTTTGATGGGTTCGCCGAGCAACAGGAGCGCGGGGCCGAAGCTTCTCGCGGGGTTGACGGAGGTTCCGGTAAGACCGATTCCGAACAAATGCACGAGGGTTAGCGTAAGACCTATGATGAGTCCCGCTTTCTTATTCGCGCCTTTAGTTTTGCTTGTGGACACCATAATCGTTGCGACAAAGATGAACGTCAACAATATTTCTACGAGTAACGCGCCCCATACTTTTATGTCGGACGGATGCTGTGCCGCAAAGCCGTTTTGACCAAGACCGGTGCCGGCAATGCCCGCCACATCGTTGCCGGTAGCGAGGATAATCGCATACAGCAAGCCTGCGCCGACAATCGCGCCGGTAATTTGAGCAAGCACATACCACGCGAATTTGCCCCAACTAATTCTGCCGTTTATAGCCATAGCCAAGGAAACCGCAGGGTTGATGTGGCAGCCGGAAATCGGTCCGATTGTATAAGCCATGGCGACTATGACAAGCCCGAAAGCCAACGCCGTTGCGACAAGGTTGACTCCCGAAACCACGGCGACGCCGCAACCCAAAAGCACGAGTACGAGTGTGCCGCAAAACTCCGCGACAAATTCCTTCCAGTTAAATTCTTTAAGCATAAGAAATGCCCTCCTATTTTAAGTATTATACATTATACGAAAAAAAAATGCAAATACTTTATAAATAAAATGTTTTCGTAGCCCCTTATTTTACAATCTACAATATGGCAATATTATTTGTTAAATCATTGCAAAATGCTTGACAATCAAATGGGGCAGGAGTATTATATCCAATATGAAGTTTATATGCACAATACTTGCTTCGGGAATTCAGGACGATAATGGCGAAATAGGCTCTGCTACTCGTCAATCTTTCTTGTTGCAATCAATATCTTGTAACTTACTCGGCATTGTTTACTTGTCGGGTCTTTTATATCAAAAAGGAGCTTAAATATGAAACGCACAAAGGCAAAAGTATGGTCGACCACAATTATTGCAATTATTCTAGCATCTATCATGTTGTTTTTGCTGACAGGTTGTAATTTGCCGGAAGAAAGTCAGACACAAAAATCGATTTTATCAAATGCAGAGAAGAAAGCGGTTATTGATGGCAACTATGGTCAAGAAGCTAAAACTGGTTCTGACTCATATTATGGTGTGGGACGCACACTTAATGTCATTACCAATGAATATGTGACTGTTACGTCTGGTTACGCCAAAATATTCGATGCGGATAAGTTGGCTGATTTGAACTGGCATAGAACTTACATAGGAAAAATGGAGGCTTCATCAGCTTCTGGGAACTCAATGAAGTCTTTTATGCTAGATGTTAGTACAGAGTTTAAGAATACAACAGGAGCAAGTGTTGATCTTGGAATTTTTAAAGCCGGTGCAGAAAGACAATTTGGGTTTTCCGCTAGCGTTAGCTATGAAAACACCGCTAATGAAATATATTTTAATTCGTCCCAAAGCTATGCTGCTAATTTAATAGAAATTGACGAGTACTATGATCTTGAGCAATTTCAATCGGTATTATCCGCGAAAGTATTGGAAGATGTTGAAAGAGTTCAGAATGATACAATGGCTGCTTCAAGTTTTGTCAGTAAATATGGTACGCACGCAGTTCTAGCCGGTTACTATGGCGGTAGAATAGATTGTTATTATTACCTTAGAAATACCGACGAAAAGTGGGATACTGATTCGGAGTTGTCCTATAGAAATAAAATTGGGACCGCTATTAAAGACTTAGGAGGTGCTAATAGTGAAACTAATTTTTTAATTAAAACAAAAATTGGTGCAGATAGTACAAACGCTTTTGGCAAGTTTTGGGCAACCGCTATGGGGGGAGCAAATTTTTCCGCATTAGATGAAGAGGCTTTTCTCGCCCATTATAACGAGTGGGTAACGTCAATGAATACGCCGGATGTGGAACATAGCGTGATAGTGGGATTACCACCAAGAAGTTTAGCGGCTATATGGGATTTACTTCCACAAGAATATGCAGTTGCTAAAAAAATACTCGGCGACTATTTTCGGGAAACAGCCGAGTCATCATATAGCGAGTTTTTGTCGAAATATGAACGCCACTATACTCCCCCAGTAGAACAAGTAGATACTACTCCGATGGAAATAGTATTTCATAATTCGGGCGATAGTCAGCAGATAAATTGTAACTCGGATAGCTACATTGCAGGACCTGCAAAACAAATTGACATTGCAAAACTTAACTCTTGGGAAAAGGCTGGTTATGCCAAAGTTGTCGTAAGAATAACATTACAAAGTTATTATGGAGATGATACGCCAATGCACAAAATTTGGATTATGGGGCAAAAACCTATTGATGGAAGTTTAAAACAATTGTATTACGTTCAGAGCAATTGGGAATCAGTTGATGGCAATATTACTAGCACTGCTTGGAGGACACATGACATATCAGCTTCTTTAAAAATTTCGGATTTACTCGAATATAATAATCTCATTCTAAGATATGGAAAAATGAGCCGAGAATGGAGACGAGGCGGTGTGACGATGCTGATTTCTGTCGATCCTAGCAGCAAGCTATAATTCGCTTGCTCCGTCACTTTGATTTAAGTGTCTAGTTTGGGATTTACAACGTTGTCGCAAGATCAACATTCCTTTAAATTTTCGGAAATCGGAAGAAATCGGAGCAAAAATTAGCAGGTGTATCAGAGGTGTTTTATCCTGTTTGCTATCGACGGCTGGGCGATTGCAAGAAAACGGACTTTGTACGGATAAAATGTTCTAAATGTCGGCGCGACATAGTTTTAGGCGGCGTTCGAGTGCGGAAACGCAAGAAGCAAAACAAAGCATTTGTGCGCCGCACCCTGATAGGGTGAATTCGATTGGGACACGCTAACATCGCTAAGCCCCGCAAGAGGGTTAGATTTGTGGCGGCAACGCATTTTCCGCAAACCTCCTTCGATAGGCGTTTGAACAAAACTGCACCGAATGCTTTTTTACGGTGAAGTTTGAAAATTCGGCACGTAGGCGTTCGTAAACGTGGTAACGCATACCTTTTTACACCTTGTTGTTGCAATTCGGGGCAATCAATCGGGGTTGTGTCTACGTCGTCGAATATAAGGCTTTGGCGCGTGGGCTTGGTTGCCGTTAGTTCGTCGAGTTTTATCTTATAGGAAATCTCTATGCGGTCGGCGCGAATGGTCACGCGGTCTATTATGTTTAGTAACATTGCCTTTTTGCCGCTTTGCTCCTGCCGCTCGAATTTCTCGCTCCATGTGTCGAGTTCCGCACACACCGTCTTTTGGCGTGCGATTTCCTCCTCTGCGGCGTGAAGCTCTAACTCTGCGCTTGCCCTCGCTTCCGTCGCCCCGCTCCACTCTGCCGTCTTATTCGCAAGCATTTCATTCAGCAAATCTTGCGAGAACTTACTTTCGCCGAGTATGGTTTTCATAATCTCGTCTTTCAGTTTTTTAACCTCTTTCTCAATTTGAACGGCTTGCGCCTCTGCCTTTTTCATTTTGTCGCTCGCGGCTTTTAGGCGTTCCTTTGCGGTGGTTTCGTAGCCGCTTAACAGTTTTTCCCTATCAATCGTGAGTATGAAATTCTTTGCGTCGGCAATCACCGCTTGGTCTACGATTTCTGCCGTCCACATAGACGGCTTGCAATTCGGGCGCGAACTCAAAGGTTTCATGTAACCCCTGCAACGATATAAATATGTTTTTTGCCGTTCGCCCTCGGGCTTGTTCCGCTCCGTCGCTTTTATATTGTAAAAGCTCGTTATTTTCTCCCCGCACTGCCCGCAATACAATAGCCCCGTAAGCAACAATTGCCCGTGCCGCGTCGGCGAATACTCGCGGTCGGGATTGTTGTTGTTCACTCGAAGTAGGCGTTGTACCTCGTAGAATTCCTCGTCGGATATTATCCGCAAATGCTCCATTCTCGGCGATTCGACAAGCGGCTTGCTTTTTACTTGCTTATGCAATTGGTAAATTCCTATATAGGTTTTGCAACGAAGCACCTTGCTGACAAGGCTTGCGTTCCACAAGGTTTTCTGCGGCGTTTCAATTCCTTTGTCGTTCAGGTGTTTTGCGATTAAGCGCGTGCCGTAGTGTTCCTTTCCGTAAAGGCTGAACATCAACTTTACCGCTTCGCTTGCCTCGGTATCGATTTCCACGTCGAGAATGGGTTTGCCCTTGTAATTCAAAGTGCCGCGTGAAATGCTTTTATATCCGAACGGCGGCATCCCTCCGCGCCAGCGTCCGTTTCTCACGTTGTCGATTAAAGCGTCGCAACAACGCGCCGAGGTTTTCATGCTCTCCCCCTGCGCCTGCCAGTAGCGGATATACGTCATCAGTTTGTCCGTATGTGTGTTGGTGGTAATTTCGCCCTCGCGGTAACTTATTACTTTTATCCCGCGAGCGTTTAGATATGAAACAATTAACGGTGTTTCCTCCGCAATTCTACCGAGGCGGTCACTCATATAGATTCCGAGGATATCGAACTCCCGCCGCTCCGCCATCGCCTTGATTTCCTGTATTTTGTCGCGGTCGTTTGCCGAAACCTTGAAGCCGGAAACGCCTCCCTCGACTTTTTCGCATACAAAAACCCATCCGTTGCGCTCCGCCCACGGTTTGAGTATATTCCTTTGAAGCGGTATGTCGTTTTCGCTGTCGGTTTGCTTTTTGCTCGAAGCCCTGTAAAGCAGGACTGCCCTCGGTTTTGCTTGTTCTAATTCCATTTTGCTTTCCTCCTATGCCGCCGCCGACGCGGGGATTTCCGTTAAAACTATGCCCACGCCGTCGACCAGTCCGTCTTTCGGGAACGTGAGTATCAGCCACTTTTTTGCTTTGCCGTCGTAGCGGACAAGCTCGAAATCACCGCCCGTGTATTCGATATACACGAAGTCGCTCTCGCCTTTTTTC
Organism: Clostridiaceae bacterium; assembly: GCA_031289315.1. Lineage (GTDB taxonomy): Bacteria > Bacillota > Clostridia > Christensenellales > CAG-917 > JAITEJ01. The sequence goes on from JAITPR010000045.1 coordinate 17,903, forward strand.
GTAAAGCCGAAATCGTGAATATCGAGTGTGCCGAACTTACGGCTCGTCGGTATGTACCCGCCGTTATTCAGTCGCAGGTTTATGAGTTTGGTTCTAAGTTTAGTCATTGTCGTTTCCTCCGTTTATTTCTAATTCAATGCTCCCCGCGCCTAAGTTCCCGCCCTGTAAAACGGCTAAGTCCTCAATCGCGGTTCGCACCTCTTGCCACGCTTTGTTGTTGGGCGTTAAGCCTTTTGCAAGCTCGGCATAGCGCGTTTCGCTTATAGGCAAATCCATGGTTGCGTCCTCCGCGACTTTGCCCCCGCGAAGTATTTTGTATGTTATGTGCAGTTTTTTCATATTCAGACCCTCCCGTCCGTATCAATCAATTTGACCGTTTCGCGAATGCGTTTAATCGCCGCCTCGTAGCTCTCGCTGTTTAGACAGTCGAAGTAAAGGTCGTTGTACGCCTGTATCAACCGCCGTTTACGCATTTCTGCCCGCACGGCGGCGAGTATCGCGTAAATGTTGCCGCCGCTCCCCGCGCTCGATATTGTTACCGTTGTTTTGTCATCGCTCATTTTTTGCTCCTCCACCCGTTATATTCGGGGCTTGAAATGTTAATCATAACTATGCGAATTTGCTTGTAGTCCTCGTCGGTCGGGTCGGCGGGTTCGGTTATGATTGTTATGTCTAAACCGAGCGATAACCGCGCCTTGAACGCAAAATCTCTGACGTGCCAGAACCGCTCGCCGTTCTTTATGCCGAGCAGTTTCGGTAATGCTTTGCCGTCGTTATCCACGACCGCTCCCCGGTGCGATAAAAGCTCTTGCTCGCGTTTGCTGTATTCCATTTCGTTTATCTCCTTTGCCGTAGGGCGTTTTGCCGCTCGGCAGGACAGACAGTACTGCTTTTTTCGGTTTAAGTCAAGGGTAATTTGCGTAGAATTCAAAAGAAGTTTAGGGAACTTTTCACACGCGTTCGGACACCCGCCCTTAGCCCTTTTAATCATTGCCGTTACCTCCGTTTTTGTTTCTTTTGGCGCGTTCCTGCGCCGTCTTTTGGTTATGGCAAGCACGGCAAAGCGAGGTTAGATTCTCCGCGTCGAGCCTGCCGCCGCCGTCCTTAATTTCAACCTTATGGTCTACTATGGCGGCGGGCGTTATTCTCCCGCTTGCAAAGCACTTTTCACAAAGCGGGTTTCGCTTTATGTGCAACGCCCGAAGCCGTCGCCATGCGGGGCTTTCGTACAGCCTTTGCGCATCCGCGTCGCGGGCGGTTCTGTTGTAGTAAGCTTGCCGCTCCTGCTTTTCCCGTTCCTCCAAATGCGCGTGCTGTTCGCAATATTTGCCTTTCGTCAGCCCCGCACAACCGCTAACCTTGCATTGTTTCCACATTCCGTTTGGCATAAATTCCTCCTCCTAAATTATCAATAAATCGCGGTGGTCATAGACGCTTCCCGTCGGTTCGCCGCCGCCTTTTAGCGCAATATCCAACGCCATAATTAAAGCGACCGCGCCGTCAATTTTCTCGGCGGACTTTACCTTGTCGGGCTTGACGTTGCCTGCCTCGTCGGTTTTTACCACCATATTCTCAAGCATCCAGTTCAATGCGTCGTTGCCGTTATGTGATATTTTCTTATCGAGTATAAGCCGCATGAGTTCCTTTGTCGGGTACGTCATACTGCGGAAGCCCTGCCCGAATTCAATCATGGTAAAGCCCGCCCGCTCTAACCTCTGCGCCGTCGCCGTGCCGTTCCACCTGTCCATTGCGATTTGGCGGATTTCAAACCTTTGCCCTAAGTCCTTTATGAAATTCTCCACCGCCTCGTAATGCACCACGCTCCCCTCCGTCGTCATTATGTAGCCGTTGGTTTGCCATGCATCGTATCTTACATGGTCGCGCTTTATCCGCTTTTCCATGTTCGCCTCGGGTATCCAAAAATACGGAAGTATTTTGTATCGGTTATCTTGCGGCGAAGCCGTATTGGATGCAACGTCACGTTGCTTATCGGGCGGGAATATGAGTACGAACGCCGTAATGTCCGTGGTGTTCGATAGGTCAAGCCCGCCGTAGCAAGCCTTACCGCGCAAATCGTATTCGTCGTAGCCCTCCGCTAATTCGTGCCACGTTTCTATGGGAAGCCACCGCGCCGTATCTTCGCTCCAAATATTCAGCCGCAGTTGCCGAAACAACTTTTCCTCTATCGGGTTGCCCTTTGCGCTCTCATAGGCTTGTCGGAGCTTGTCCGCCGTTATCGACACGCCGAGCGACGGGTTCGCTCTTTTCCACGTTTCCTCGCTCTCCCAGTCATCACCTTGTTCCGCTCCGTAAATCACGGGATAGAATGTCGGGTCATTTCGCCGTCCCTCTAAAATGTCCCGCGCCTTTTGGTAAACCTCGTAGCAAATACTGCGTTTATCCGTACCCGCCGTCGAAAGCACAAAGGTCAACGGTTGCCGCCTCGCGTCGCCCGCGCCCTTGGTCATTACGTCGTAAAGCTCGCGGTTCGGTTGCGCCAGTAGCTCGTCGAATATTACACCGTGCGCGTTGATTCCGTGCTTGCTCGGAACGTCCGCGCTCATGACCTGATAGAAGGAATTCATCATCGGATACACAAGCCGCTTCGTCGCGTCGTTGACCTTTATTCGTTTAGCAAGCGCGGGCTTTAACCGCACCATTTGCGAGGCTGTTTTGAATATAATCCCCGCTTGGTTTTTGTCCGCCGCGCACCCGTAAATCTCCGCTCCGTACTCACCGTCCGCGCAAAGCAGATATAACGCGACCGCCGCCGCAAGCTCCGATTTCGCATTTTTCTTTGGCGTGAAAATGAACGCCGTATTGTATTGCCGATTGCCGTCCGCCTTGACCGTGCCGAATATGTCCCGCACAATTTTCTCTTGCCATTTCATAAGGTTGAACGGCTTGCCCGCCCATTCGCCGTGAACGTGGCACAAGCCGTTTATGAAGTTGACGGCGTTGTCGGCTTTTTCCTGAACGTATCTTGTTCCTTTCGGTAATTTCATAGTCCGTTTACCTCCCTGCCTTGTCTACGGCGCGATTAAGTATAATGTCGAGCGGGTCGTTGCTTGCGGCGTTCTTATCCACAAAATACCG
>JAITPR010000054.1 GCA_031289315.1 Clostridiaceae bacterium
ATGCACGCCGCCATCTTTTGGTTGCTTTGATTTAGTGTTTACCGTCTAGATAGGGCTACAAAATTATGCACGCCGCCATCTTTTGGTTGCTTTGATTTAGTGTTTACCGTCTAGATAGGACTGCAAAATTATGCACGCCGCCACCTTGTCGATTACTTTTTTGCGTTTGTCGCGGCGCATGTCCGCTTCTATTAGCAAGCGTTCCGCCTGAACCGTTGTAAGGCGCTCGTCCTTATATACCACAGGAAGTCCGGACGCAGCTTTTAGCAAATCGCCAAATTCGCGTGTGAGGCGTACTCTTTCGCCGTCGGTGCCGTCCATGTTTACGGGCAGCCCCAAAACAAAGGTATCTGCTTCGTTCGCCCTTGCGTATTCGGTAAAGTAGGCTATATCCGCTTCCTCTGACTTCCTCGTATATGTTTCGCGCGCATTGGCTATTATGCCCATTAAGTCGCTTACCGCTACGCCTATTCTGACGTTGCCTATGTCTAATCCTATTTTACGCAAGATTTTTTCTCCTTTTTTGGCTCCCATTGGGGGCAATTGTGTAATACGCACTCCTTGATTGAGGGATCGCTTTATGCGGCTCGACCTCGCCTCTCTGCGACCTACCGCGGTAGGTCGGGTAAATTGCATTCGCAATTTATCGGCTCGACCTCGCCTCTCTGCACTTATCTCCGCTAACCTCCGATAAGTGTGTAAATTGCATTCGCAATTTATAGGCTCGGTTCGACTTTGCGCGGCATGCCGCGCGCCGCTCAAGGTGACAGTCGGGAGAACCCTCACCCATTGGGGAAAGATTCTAAATAACCCGCTCCCATTAAACTTTAACCCGCTCCCATTAAACTTTGTTTTTGGGGAATAAGTTACCCTAATAACCCGCAACTGTTTTATACGCTGGAACAAAAGTTATCCTAGAAAACCGCCCTTGTTTTTACGTGCGAATTTTTTTAGCGGGATTACGGATACGGCGTTCTCTTCTATTTGGTCGAAGAGGCTTATGGTTTTCGGCGCGCTCCGCAAGTCCAAAAATATGAATGCGACAACCGCCGCGGCAATCGTAAGCACCCAAAATATCGCGCCAGCTATAAGCCCGCCGTTTAGCCCCAAACCATCCAACGTCCCCGCGACGACAGCACACACTATCGCCGTAATAAGAACCGCCATACCGGCAAACATTGACAAATACATGGGCGCTACTAGATACATATTACCCTTTAAAGCCTCGTTTACGTTATTCCACTCCAGTCGCGGACGCTTTATGTCGCGGCGTATCAATATGGAATTGAATGCCCGCGCAAAGAATACCAACGCAATTGCGACAAGCGGCGCGGTTACCGTTACAAGCCCGGCGATGAGTGCGGTTATGACGACCAACACTATCGACACGTACGAAACGATGTCCGCAAAAAGGCGTTTGCTCTTTAAGATGTCCTTAGCCTCCAACGGCAGGTATCGGAGCATGTAAAAGGTTTTTCCTTCTCTTGTAAAGGCTATGCTTGCCGTGTAGTTCAGCGGAAAGCACATCAAAAAGCATACGAAGAACAGTATTCCCGTCCCGACAAGCTCGGTATTTACTATCACGCTAACGGTCGTACCGCCGCTCTCCGCGCTTGCGGAGGCAATGCCGTTGATTAAACTCATTTTGAAAAATAACAGCATGATAGCCGGCATGAACACGCACAAGAAGGAGTTGACGGCAAGCGCGGGACTGCGTAATATGTTCTTAAAGTCGCGTGAGATAAGCGCGGTTATCTGCGAACGCTTTTTGACGTCGCGCTCCGTAAGCACGCCGTATTTTTTTATCGAGGAACCGCTTTCTAAAGACGCCGCCATCCCTCTGCGGTACATCTTAGTCATGACGAGTACCGCCAAAACCGAAACCACCGCAATGAACGCCGTGAAGATACCCAATCCCCTCCCGACGTTTACGGCAAGCGCCGCCTCCGCCGCGGCACGCAAGGGATAAATTACGTACGACATTATTTTGAGGGTGTTTTGCGTACTGCCTGACATAAGTCCGTCGGTCTCTTGCGCGGCGATAAGTCCGCTGGCGTTGCTCAAAAACCAATAATAAGCGGCAAATACCGCCACTATGCCGACAATGGACGCAATCCCGGAAAGCGCCGCGCGCTTTTTGAAAAACGCCACACAGTACATGAGCGGCGCGGAAAATATGGATATTATAAGTAGCGGGAACATCGGCGCGGTAAGCACTATGAGCGGCATCATCAGATAATACGCCGCAAAGAAGGACGCGGGAGCGTCCGTACCGCCGTATGTCGCACCGAAAGTCGTCATTATGGGAATCAGTATAAATGCCGAAAGAGCAAGCTCACTTAAGTATACTATAGTCAATTTGACCAGGTAGACGCTTCGTGGCGATACCGGAAGCGACAGCAAAAATTCGTTGTCGTCGGATAAAAACATCACGGAAAACACCGCCGCCGTGCCGTATAGAAAGGTTATGCCTTGTACCGCCGCAATCAACAACGCAAGGATTTCCACGCCGGTACCGTTTATGAACGCCGCCTCGCCTAACCCCAAACCCATTAACAATAAGACGACTACACCGATGACAATGGACACCGATAAAAAAAATATAAAACCTATTTTGGGCTTCCCGTCGGACTTGCGCCACTGCGTCTTCCCGTTGCGGCGGCTTTTTAGGAGTACGGAAAGCAACATTTTATATTCTTTCATTTCCATCCTCCAAATTCGTATCCGTGTAATCATTTTCGGAGGCGGTGCTTGTGTGCACGCTGTCCTTTGAAGTGATTTTGAGGAACAGCTCCTCTAATGAGGAATCCAATCCTCGCTCCCTAAGCTCCGTGAAGGTACAGGCGGCTATGAGGCTTCCTCCGTCGATTATGCCTATGCGGTCACAAACCTTTTCCACGACGTCCAACACGTGCGAGCTGAAAAACACCGTGTTGCCGGCGCTTGCGTACGACCGCATGAATTCCTTTAACTGAAACGCCGACTGCGGGTCTAAGCCCGTGAGCGGTTCGTCTAAAATAAGTAGCTTCGGGTCGTGGATTATGGCGCCTATCACGCTTATTTTTTGTTTCATTCCGTGCGAATAGGTTCTGATTTGCGCCTTCGCGACGTCCTTCATGCCGAACATAGTAAGATATTCGTCAAGCTTTTTTACTCTGTCCGCCGTCGGCACGCCGTAGACGTCGCACATGAAGGTGACAAATTCTAAGCCGGTTAGCTTGTCGTAAATTATGTGGGAGTCCGACACGTAGCCGATACTTTTTTTAGCGGCGACGGAGTCTCTTTTGACGTCCTTGCCGCAAACGCTTATTTCGCCGCGCTCAAAGTTGAGTATGCCGGTAATACACTTTATCGTCGTGGATTTCCCCGCGCCGTTCGGTCCTATAAACCCGAAAATCTCCCCTGCGGCGACCTCTAAATTTAAGTCGTTCACCGCAATCTTGTTGCCGGGAAATATTTTTGTTAAATTCCTTATTGAAAGCATGCTTACTCTCCTTACCCTTAGTGTTGTCCTTTAAATATGCGCCGACCGGACGACCCGCGCCCCTCCGACCTCAAAATATTACGCCGACTAGACGACCGTGAAGACCTCGGTTACTTCCGTATTTATTTTTTCTTCCGTGCCGCGTGCCGTTTTCGTATTTCCGCCTCAAAGCCGTATTCGGAGGGCGTGTAGTAGACGTCGTTTTTTGCACCGTCCGGCAGATATTGCTGCTCCACCCAACCGCCGGGAAAATCGTGCGGATATTTGTATCCGGAAATTTTTTCTCCCTTGTAGTTTGGGTCTTGCAAGGCTTTGGGTACGTTTTCCCGCTTGACGCGCTGTACCGCCTGATTAGCCGCGTTAAGCGCAACGCATACCGAATTTGATTTGGGCGCCTCCGCGACATAAATTATCGCCTCCGTAAGCGGCAATCTGCCCTCCGGAAGCCCTATCCGCTCGAACGCCGTAACCGCGCTTGCCGCAACGACCAACGCGTTCGGGTCCGCCATGCCCACGTCCTCCGCGGCGTGTATCATCACTCGGCGGCAGATTAACAACGGGTCGCAACCGGCGGAAAGCAGCCTTTCCGACCAGTAAACCGCCGCGTTCGAATCGCTGCCGCGCATGCTCTTGATGAACGCGGAAATCATGTCGTAATACATGCTCTCGTCGACGGAAAGCGCCTTTCGCTGTATAGACTCACCGGCAATTTGTTCGGTTATCACTATGCGCCCGTCCGCTCCCGGTACCGTCGTCAAGGCGGCAAGCTCCAAGGCGTTGTATGCGGTGCGAAGGTCGCCGTCCGACGCCCACGCCAAAAGATTGAGCGCGGAGTCCTCCGCCGCTACGTCCATGTTCCCCAGCCCGTGCGTCTTGTCCGCTATCGCGCGCTTTAAGCCTATGCGGATGTCGTCCTCCGAAAGCCGCTTGAATTCGAATACGCGGCAACGGGAAATAATTGCCTTAGTCATGGAAACGTACGGGTTTTCCGTGGTGGAGCCGATGAACACGATTGTGCCCTGCTCTATCGCCGCAAGCACGGAATCGGACTGCGCCTTGCTCCAACGGTGGCACTCGTCCAAAAGCAAATAGGTGCGCTTGCCGTACATGCGTAAACGTTCGCGCGCCTCATCAATAACGCGTTTTGCGTCCGCTACGCCCGATACGACGGCGTTCAATTTCTCAAAAGCCGCGTTCGTACTCTGCGCTATTATGTTGGCAAGCGTAGTCTTCCCCGTCCCTGGAGGACCGTAAAAAATGCAATTTCCAAGCTTGTCGGCGCCTATCGCGCGACGTAATAGGGAGCCCTGCCCGACAATGTGAGATTGTCCGACAAATTCTTCCATAGTTTTTGCACGCATTCTTTCGGCTAAGGGCGCAAGCTTGTCGCTGAACCCCGCCGCATCAAATAAATCCATGAGTATATCATATCACCTTAGCGCCATTTTGACAATAGACTTAATATAAAATATAAGCTTAAATTTAATCGTTAATAATTTGCCGATTATTGGCTTAAATAAATGCGATGGCTGCCCTACCATTAAAAAAGAAGCCAATATAAACTAGTTTTTCTTAGATTTATTAGAATAGTATATTTTGCTTGTACGTTTTATTTCGTCATAACATATGTCCGCATGACTAACGAAAGAACCGTCACCGCTAGGTTTTTTCGGGTCTGAAGCTACCCATACTTCCATTTTATCGTTTATAAGTAATCCTATGTCAGCCGGCAAAAACTTAGTTTCGCTATATGTCTTGTTAAAAATATCTGCAATCTCTATTCGGCAATTATTATTGAATTCTTCGCCAAATTCTGATATAATGCAAATTTGTGGCTTCAATGTTTCAACAAGCTTCGCAACGCCCAATCTACCTAGATGATTTTTATAATAAATCTTTTCCATTGGATCATCCTTTTGGTCATTTCTTTGGTCATCCATAAAACTAGCATTATAGTTTATTTCCGATTCTTTAAACCCTCCTATATTTGCCACAAGTGCTATGGTTTTATCTTTATAATGCTCTTCCAATAAGTTGGCATAGTATTTCTTCATTTCTTTGGAAAATCCTGTATCGCCCGTATATATAAGGACAGAACTGCCATATTCAAAGCAAAAACCTAAACAAGCTGCATCAGACATTAAATCGTTGTGTTTTGCCTTAATTAAGCGTACGTTCATATCATCTATTTTAAACTCTTTGTAAAACTCGTCATCTACACATACTATTTTATAGTTGCTAGCTTTGTTCAGATTAAAGAAACTTGAATACTTCTTAAATGTTCCGTATGATAAATAAAAAATAATTTCTTTTCTTCTGTTTTTAAAGCGATTGCCGACTTCTTCACGAACCTTAGAATCACCCTCCGGGTTGTCTTTTCTTGTTTTATTCAAGGTTTTTAAGACTTCATCTATAATGCTTCCGTCTTTGTACTCATCGTAAGAGCCGAGCAATTCTTCATTATATACATGTAAAAGTGTTAATAAAGAGTCAAGGTCGGCAGTATGGTCATTGTGGGCATGCGTTATCATTATGTAATCAATATCTATAAAGTTAAACCCCGCCGCAATGAAATTCTCAATAAAATTAAAACCGGGGTCAATTACAATCCCCTTGTCTTTATATTTTATAAAGTAACCACCGCCCTTGCTTGCATAGTAACCGCTACCGACAATAGGCGTGAAAGAATTCCATCGGCGTAAAACCATAAATTCAAAATCGCTTTTATCACTTCTATCACTTTTATCTTTTTTATGACTATAAAAGTCCTTCATTTTTCTTTTATTTGCGACGATCTTACTTCCGCATATTTTTTCGGTTTCATCTATAATTGTTCGTAGCTTATCTGGATTTTCTATTGCCGCTTTTTGAGCGGCAATTTTTTCTTCGACTTGCTTGATAAGTTCGTCTATCCTATCACCTTTATACTTTTCGCTTTTAGCATAATATTTCCGTGCTTTTTCATAATCGGCAAGTGCCTTAGGATATTTCTTTTGAGAGTAATAGACCATTCCGCGATAACGATATGCCTTGGCATAGGTGTAATCATTTTTAACCGCCGAAGTATAATCAGCTATCGCCTTTTTATAATCGTCTAAAATATAATGAACATAGCCGCGATTTGTGTATGCACGAAGACTAAGAAGTTCCGTATTGCTATTAATAATTGCTAGCCCATAGTTTTTAATTGCGTTGTCATATTCCTTTCTAAATTCTCCATAAAATTTATTTTTAGCAGAAGCTTGGTCAACAAAAATAAGTCCACGAAGATTATATGCACGTGCATATTTGGAATTATATTTAATTGCTTCATCGCATTCTTTCATAGCTGTATCGTATTCTCTTTTATCATAATGGACAACAGCCTTGCCCAAATATGCTGCGGCGCAAAGTTCATGCGCTTCATCGATTTTGTCTGATTTTGATTTATCTAATTCGGCAATCTTTTCATCGCAAAGTTTATGAGCTTCATCAATTTTGTCTGATTCCGATTTACCTAATTCCGAAAGCGCGCATATTTTTATGTAAAAACATTCCGGGTGTTTTGGCTCCAATCTCAATCCGTTTTCACAATCTTCGAGTGCTTTGCCGTACTCGTTTTGAGTGTAGTATAGTTCGGCTCTTTGAGAATACAAATCGGCTGTTGCATCACTCTTAATTTTAGTTGTTAAGTCTTTGATAGTTTTACTCATATGCTTTCTTTTTCACCCCAAAATAAGCATCCCATCGATATGTCGGAAAAATTGTCGTTGAATATTCTACAACAAAACGGATCCGGCGATAAAAACTCACCATTAAATTTGTAAGCCCGCACTCGGCACCCGCGGTTGCAAACGATTTTTGAATGACAATTATTACACTCAAAAATATCATTTGACACATAATTCTGAAGAATTTTTGAGTTTTCACTGTTAACATAATCTTGTATCGTTTCATGTAATGAACGAGTTGTTATATTTCCCATACAAAATAGACTATGTTCTCGGGCATCACCGCAAGGATACACATTACCATCATATTTTATTGCTAATGTATGTGGAAAAATACGGCAACGGTGGGTTTTATCTGCAAAGGTTGTTTGCTTCTTATAAAGAAGATTTATCGTTTTTTCGTAATCTTTAACAACCGCTGAATTATATTCAGTTTGCCGCTTTGCCGCACTTGTTAAAGCCACGGGCAAAATACTGTAGCTAGTAAAGTACGGCATGTTAATAACATCAATAACATCAGTATAATTGTGCTCATCTAATGTCATTTTTGCCGTTATAGGAATGCCTAGTTTTGACAGTCCCTTTACATTGTGGATTGTAGCATCAAAAGAGCCCTCACCGCGTCGCAAATCATGATTGTATTTCATGCCGTCAATAGAAACTTGTATTGACAAAAGATTTATATCTTTGCGCTTTTCAAAAAATAATAGGTTCAAATCCGTCGCATTTGTTAATACCCTAGTAGGAATTTTTTTAGCTAAGCAGTATTCTAATAATCCATATGCGAAAGGGTGCGTAAAAAATTCGCCACCACTAAATGAAAGCGCTTGCGTATAGTTTGCAATAGCAAAATCAACAATTTCAATTAGTTTTGATTCAGATAGAACATATTTGTTTTTATCGGCACCACGAAAACAGTGCGTACAATTTGAGTTGCACGCACTTGTTACCAGTACTTTAATCTGGTCAAAATTAAAATGTTCCGGCATCAATGAAATTGCTGACAACTATTGATCCTTCCTTTTTGCTACAGCATCCACCTATTGGACTTGGAGCAGAGCAACAGTAGTGTGCGTCGACCTTATCACCAACCTTGTCTAAGGCTGTTAAAAGTTTTTCCTCGAATAGTACATGCTGTTCTTCAGACCTTTTCAAGTCATTGTTTATCCTATTTTTCATTATAAAACCTCCTATGTATTTATTATAGCGGATAATGTTGAATATGTCAAACTCTTTGTGTGTGGAAAATTAGAGATGACAAAAGATTTTATTATATAGCAAGTCGTCACCCTAACTGCCCACACCAAACTCTTTAATGCCCTTGAAAATTGCAACTTATCTTGAAATTTCCACACCTCTGCATAACCGTCCACAGCTTGCGACTTGCAAAAAATTATTGCCTTACGTCGTAGTTTTTCCGCTTTTGTCATCTGCTTCTGCATAATGTTCCGTTAGAATTTTAGATATTGCGGCTATTTTAAATATAAATTTGTTACACGGTGAATTTGTCTCTGAAATGTTCTTTCGTTGTTCAAGGCATCCCCCTTGGCAAATAGGCAAAAATTTGCACGCAAAACACTCTTGCTGCAACTCAATGCTCATAAAGTCGTTATATACTTCATTTTTTACAACACCTTTTGAAACACTGCCTGTTGCATTTGCTCCGTTTAGTTGACTCAAATTGCACCTATATATCGCCCCGTCTGCCCCGATGACCAAGGCATCCTTTGATTTAGCTAAACAAAACTTAGTTAATAACTTAGGAACCAAACTATCGACCGGTGGCACAACGCCATTCTTTATCAACAACGAGTTAGTAATATAAGTCATTTCGTTATATTCCAATGTCGGAAAATAATCATTGACGTTATCTTCACTTCGTAGAGGTGATACGAAAAAGAAAAACAACTCGTTCTCCAAGAAATGCTTGATGTCATGAAGTATTATGCTAAGGTCATTAATATTGTTTTTGTCAACATTAAATCGACAATGAACATTAATGCCTTTCGCCAACAACTTTTCAATATGTTGAACAGTTCTTTTATAACCGTTAAAAGTTTTATCTAAATATTTTTTTCTACTATTATGCTCTTGTTCCGCGCCGTCAAATGTGATGTTAATCTTTCTAATATGCCAATTAGTAACGGCTGAATCTAAAATTTCATCGTTAAACAAAACTAAGTTAGTTGTGATAACCGAAGTGTAGTTAATTTCCGGAACCTTTAGCTTAAATTCTTTACACATCATTGTTATTAACTTGTGCTTTAAAAGAGGTTCTCCGCCGTACCAGTTAAAAGAAACATTCTTATAGCCATGTGAGGCTTTTGTGATAAATTCTATAGTTTTCTCTGCAGTTGCTAGAGTCATATCAATTCGCTGATTTTTCTGCGCTATACAATAACGACATCTCGCATTACATTCGGTCGTCGGCAAAATCACAACTTTCATTGTTTCAGAAGCGGTATTTTGCATAGTCACTCTGTGTCTACTTAAAATTGCTGCCTCGTCAACGTCTTTTCCTACAAAAAAACCATTTTCTTTAAGCAGAGAATATATTTGACTATCCTCCGAAAACTTCTTATTAACAATTTTTTGGTATTCATTTTTGCTTAACATCACGATTGCATCTGAAATAAAATTATAAAAAATGACTTTATTCTCAGCAACTTCTTGACAATGTGTAAACCAAGAAAGCTTCGTTTCTTTTGGTTCAGTAGCGCCAAAATACTCCGGAAATTTTTCCGCTAAATGGCTGTGTTCGCGAATAATTTTCATGTCTACAAACCTCAACCATTGCGACCTGATGAAATCGGGCATGTGCAATCCTCATGTATACACATTGGGTCATGTGAAAACAAATCTTTAGTTTGTGCCAACGAGGCTACCCTACATCCCAAACAAGACGCTTGATATTTACACTTTGACTCTTTCATCGTATGTACTTCTTGAAGTTGCCGTATTAGTGCGGAACCTTCAAGAATATTGGCTAAAGAGCGTTCAAACACATTTCCAATAATAGTATCTTGATACAATAGCAACGGACAAGGACTTACATTGCCCGATGGGTCAATTCCAATCCATCTCGTGCCAGCCTTGCAAGCATAACCATTTATCAATTTTTCTTCATTGCCTGTATTCGGCAGTTTTTGATAGTAATCAAAAACTATAGTGCCATAAAGCGGATCATGAACATTAATTTTTAAGTCCTTGTTTGCGAGTTGAATTGCGAATATTTTATTTAAGACCTTGAAATTTTCTTCCGGAGTAAGTCCCACATCATTTATGCCGCCGCGACCGATTTTCATCAATCGCTTAAATGAAAAAGATTTCACACCATACGAACTAGCAACATTGATGAGATTTTCTATTATCTGATAATTCTGCTTCAAAATTGTCATTTCAATGCCGAGTGAAAAATTGAATTTTTTTACTCTTGTGAGTAAATTCAAAATAATTTCATCAACTTTCGGGTGCCGATATATTTCTATTGATTTTTCGTTGGATAACGACTGTAAGCTAATTACAATTCCATCAACGCCCGCCGTTGAGAGCCTTTCCAACATTTCATTGGATAAAAGCGTTCCGTTTGAGCAAAGAAATACTTCGTCACCTATTTTCTTTGCTATATCCAAATACTTGAAGAATTGTTTATCTAAAAGAGGTTCTCCTCCCGACAAAAATATGCGATTGAACCTAACGCTATTTAAGCTATTAAACAACGCTTCAAACTCATTGTCACTAAGCGGAACTTTAGATTCAATGCCTGAACTAGGATAACAATGGACGCAACTCAAATTGCATTCATTGTTTATTATCCACGATAATTTTTTTATAGGTTTCATTATTAATTGTTAGTTCCTTATTATATTTATTTCCATTGCTCTATCAATTCACATTCGCGTTCAATAGTTTCCCTATCCGCATCTGAAACATGAAAATAAGAATAACGATATGGCATCTTCTCTCCATTATATTCAATTAGAATATCTAATTTTTGAGGCCAACAGAATTTCCTAAAATCTCTTTTAATTTTGGTCAGTTTTTCGTAGGCTTCTATAAGAGAAATAGGCTCATTATAATCTAAATACCATATCTCAAAAGACTCCGCATTTTTACCGAAGATTTGGTTGAAAAATGCTCTATATAGTGCAGACACAGTCGTCGATGAGTTCTTGTAAATAGCCACAGAAATGTCTGAAAGACGTGTCTTTTCCCTTGTACAAACGACAGAAAAACCTCTCTCAGCCAAATAACTTTCCAATACATCACGACAAAATAGCAAAACCTCGGGTTTTACTAATATCCAACAAGCATTTTTTGTGATCATTGCAACCTTCCTTTAAGAATGCGATAGTGAGCAGTAGTATCAAATATGGCGATTCGCAATTTTTATGCACAAAGATCAATCCATTTAACGCTCAATTGTCTTGTTTATTACACGAGCAATTTCGACAAGAAAACTTAGCTATCATTACGACTCACCATATTACTTTATAATTGTAACACATCTATTGCAAAATTACAAGCAATCGCGAGCTTGAATTCATAACAAAATTACCACTTAAATTTACGGGATTTTAGTGTGTATCGGGAGCGCGCGTTTCGTATTGAAAATCCTCTTTAAGTCCAATGCGACTAACCGCTTGCCCCATTCTCCGTTTTAGACTAGCAACGCCTCTAGCAATGCGCTTCCAGTCGGTACACGCCGTCGTCGCTTAGCTTGACCGAATCGACGCCTTCGATTTTAAGTCCGTCGAAAAAGAACGCCGGCGTCCCCGTGCGCTTAAGTTTTATAAAATAGACGGCGTTTTTGCGACGGTACTCAACCTCCGCTTCCGGCAATTCCGGCGGCAATTTTGGCGACAGTAACAGCCGATTTTCCTTTATAGATATGCCAAGCATTTTGAGTACGGTAGTATAATACCACGCTGCGCTGCCCGTGTACCAGTTCCAACCCATGCGCCCTAAAAACTTCGGATTTGCGTAGACGTCGGCGGCGATTACGTACGGCTCTCCTTTGTACGCCGCCGCAAGTCTTTTGTCGCGGCATTTGTCGACGGGGTTTAAAATACGGAGAATTCCGTAGCCCTCAGACGTCTTACCCTCCTCAAAAAGCGCCGCGGCATACCACACAGCCGCGTGGGTATATTGACCGCCGTTTTCGCGAATACCCTCGTGATAGCGCGAAATATATCCGTAAAACCCGTTATTGAACGGTTTATCCGTTAGCTTGACAATCCCGTTTTCGCGGTCCACGAGTGAATCGGCGGTAGCAAGCGCGGCAGCGGTTTTATCCTTAGGGCAAGCCCCGGACAGCGACGCGAACGCTTGCGTGAGCAAATCCAACTCCACATCCGCGCCCTTTTCGCCCAACCATATCCCCTCCTTAGTCTTAAGCCGCTTATAACGCCCGTCGGCAAAGGCGCGGTCTACCGCAGCCGCCAAAATCTCCGCGCGGTCGGTAAGCTCGGCAAGGTCGGCGCGGTCGGCATAGGGCAACAGCTTTTTAAGCGCCGCGATATAAAACATCGTAAGCCAAACACTTTCGCCGCGTTTTTCGTCGCCTACCGCGTCAAGCGCGTCGTTCCAGTCGCCGCCGCCTATGAGGAGCAAGCCGCTTTCCCCCGTCGCCGCCCTGTCCGCGGCGCGTATTATATGCTCGTACAGCGTACCCTCACCCGCGTATTCCGGCTCCTCGTAACGCGCACTCTCTATGCGGTTCAACGGTTCGGATTTCAAATACGGAATTTTTTCCTTCAGTATGCCCCGGTCGCCGCTTGCAGAAATGTATTCCGCCGTCACGTAGGCTAAAAACAGTCTGTCGTCACTTATCCGCGTACGCACGCCCAGTTTTTCCGGATGCCACCAATGCATTACGTCGCCCTCCGCGTATTGATGACGGGCGCAATCCAAAATGTGAGCGCGTACGCGCGCGGTATCCTTATACAACAACGCAAGCATGTCCTGAAGCTGGTCGCGAAAGCCTATCGCACCGCCCGTTTGATAGTAGCCGGCACGCGCGTTTATGCGCGACGACACCGTTTGGCAGAGAAGCCAGCGGTTGAAAAGCGTATCCAAACACTTGTCCGCCGTCTTTATTTTAAACGGGTTCAGCGACGTAAAATACGCCTCCGAACGCATTCCTTCGCGCTTTATTTCCTCCTCGTCCGCGCTTACCGCCGCAAGGTCGCCGCCCAAAAGGAAGTACACAGCGTCCTTAGCGCCGCTTACGCAAGCCGCCGCCGACGGCATGTAAAAGGAGCCTCCGCATTTGGAAAGCCCGCCGCCCGCACGCGACATAAATTCGTTGCCGTTAAGAACGTATTCCGTCTTTGCCCCGCCTAGTGCGCGCAGGTACAGCCGCACTCCCGTGCGAAGGTTGGTAGCCGTCATTACGCCGTCGGAAACCGCGTAAATTACGTAGTCGCCGCCGTCCGCCACGCCCAATTCCGTTTTAAGGTTCAACAAAATCACGCCGTCTGCAGGCGGCTTAGAAAACCGCAGTTCCATGACCTTTGCCGCGCCGTCGCGTATTATATACTCCGATAGCACACCCTTAACGCGGTCGAAATCAAAATAAAAATCCGTGCGCCCCGGTCTGTGTACGGCGTTGCCGCCGTTGAGCCTCACATACTCCCCGCCGCCTATCCAAAAAAGCTCCTCGGACGGCTCGTCTAATACCGGGTCGAAGCCGTGCGCCGTAAGTCTGCCCGTCTGCGAATTGTTAAAATATGTGAAGCCGCCTCCGTTTGCGGTGATAACCGTGCCGCCTACCCTCCCCGCTATGACGTTGGAATACGGGAGTCTTGTGCGCGCGCCCTCCGGTACCGCCGCATACGCTCCGTCGCTTAGAAAACCGCCCTCTCCGCACGGCATGGCTAGGGACGGCTTATGCGGGACGGACTTGCCCTCCCTTAAGCGCCCGTCGCCGACGGCATATTCGGCTATAACCAATCCGTTTAACTCCTCGTCCGCTACGGCATAGGCGAAACGCTCTAGATTTTCCTCCGTAAGCCTTACGTGGTCGCCTATTATTCCGTATTTGAGCAATGCGCCGATTTCCGACTTTACCGGCTTAAAATAACCGTCTGAATCCTCGTATCCGATAATCAGCGTAACCGGAATTTCTAAGTCATACAAGGTTTTCAGCATCACGGAAAGCTCGCTTACAAGCTTTGAACCGCGTGTATATTTGTGATATATAATCTTTCTTTTGAAGCCGTCCGTAAGCTCCGCGAATAGCTTTTTATCGTCGTCACCCATCGCGGAAAGCTTGTCGGACGGATAAGGAATATACAGCAATTTAGGAAGCAAATTACAAAGATATTTCCGTACCGGCGCGGACAGCATGTCCTTCCCCTTTATCAAAAACGGTTTCTCGGTAAGGTAATCCTCCGCCCTTTGGTACTTCAATCGCTTTAGATTACGCGCCAACTCGTCCGCGTCCGCGGCAAATATTATGCTTACGTCGAACGTGAGCGCGCCCTCCTTAGGCACCTCCGCGTCGGCGGCAAAGCCGGCTATAGGATAAAGACAATCGCCGTACACGCCCGCGGTTATCTCCCCGAACATCACCGCGGGACGCTTGCCGTCGCCGTCCCCGTAAAACATATCTCTGTCGGTAACCGGAGAAATTTCTTGTAAACCGTCAATCTTTACCGCCAGCAAAACCCTGTCCTCCGAATTTTGCATCCGCTTTTCGAATACGATTAAGCCGCCGCCGTCATAGCGCGACGTGACGAACATATCGCCAAAGTTAGGGTGCGCTAAATCGCTGCCGCGGTCACTTAAGGAAATCGGCATTGCAAATGCTAGGCGCAGCTTTCGCGGAGTCGCGCCGTCGTTTTCTATCCTGAAACGACGTATCTCACCGCACATAAAATCCGGTGTGTAAACCTCCTCCGAAACGCCGCGCGTCTTGTTTTCGTAGCGGCTTTTGTTTTGCGTGAAACTCACCGCAAATTCGTCGTCGTTGTAAAGCGGCGCAAAGGACGGCGAAAAAAGTTCTCCGTCAAAATCGCGCTTCCGCCCCTCCTTAAAGCGGCTTCCGTCGGTATCTCTCAAATACAAGAACGCGCCGTACGGCTTCAACATATCCCGACGGAATCGGTTTATGTCGCGTCCGCCCGATACTGAAAAGCCCTGCCCGTAATCGTCCGTTATCGTTAGGTAGCGGTTGCCGGCAAGCAGGTTGAAACGCGGAAAAAGTAACCGTCCGGATATTTCCTCTGGAGCCGTTTCCGCGGGCGGCGGCAGGTACACAAACGGCGCTTTCGGCTTGCGCTCTCCCTTCGCCTCCGTCATTTTTTCGGCAAGCAATATTTCCGTACCGGCTATCGCCGCGTCCTTTAACATCAGCCTTCTTATAAGTCCGCCGTCGACATAGTTAGCCGCCGCGCACAAAATCATTCCTTGGTGGTGCGCCATAAAGGAGGTTACCGTGCCTCCCCCCGCCGTATAGTCGACCGCCTCATAAAATCCGTATCTGCCGTATACGCCACGCGCCTTTAATTTTTTTAAGTTTCTCATGGCGGCGGAAGGGTTGTGCTCTAAGGAAATAAATGTGCTGTACGGCGAAATTACACACGAGTTTACGTCGGACTTCAAGGCAATTTCATTAAGTCCGAAGGCTTGATATTGAAACACCGTTTGCGCGTCGAATTCGTAACGCCCGCTCTCCGAAATGCCGTAAAGTCCCTTGCATTTGCGGCGTATCGCGTAGCGAGCGGCATGTCTTACGCTTGCGCCGATAAGCGACTTAGACGGCGCTGCAAGGAACAGCTCCGGCATAAAATATTCGAAAGCGGTACCGTTCCACGAGTAAAGCGTGTTGCCGTAAAGCGGCGTGTGTTCTCTGGACAGTCCGTTCCAGTGTTCCACCGGAATTCCGCGCGAAATACCCGTTATGCTTAGCAACCGCGCCTCCCCCGCAAGTAGGTCGTAATGCCCTCCGTAGCCTTTGCCGGGCGTGTAGCCGATATAAAACAGACCGCGCTTGAAATCGTAAAGTGCTTTGAAATCAATTGCGGCAAGCATTTTTTCTATGCGGGCGGCAAGCTCCTTGTTGGTATCCTCCACGTAGCCCTTTGCTACAATAAGCGCGGCGGCGAAATTGCCGCTATCTACGCTTGACACAAAGTGCGGCGGAAGCTTTTCGCGCGTGTCCGTATCGTACCAATTGTACAGATGCCCGTTCCATTTCTCCAACGTATCAACCGCGTCAAGTATTTTAACTATGCCGGACTCCGCACGCGCGGCATCTATAAGCCCCAGCCTTTCGGCGGAGATTTCCGCAAGCAGCGAATAGCCTATGTTGGTGGGAGAGGTGAGCGGACGCCGTCCCACGTCAAACGCCTCCTGAAAATTGTCGGCTATTATGCCGTTGTTTTGCTCGTTTTCGAAATATTCGTAGGTGCGACGCGCGTATTCCTTAAGCTTACGCACGCGTTCCTCATGTGCCTTAACGCTAGCCCTGCCGCGCGGCTTGCGCATACCGTTCCCGGCGGCGTAAAGGATACACGCGGCGGTAAGCTCGGCAATAAGCGCGGCGGAAAAAATATAAACACTCAAGTACGGTACGCCCGCGTAAACGCCGTTCACTGCAAGCAGATAAGCGGCTACGGCAAGCGCGCTCAACAATACCGCGGAGGGCGCAAGCATTCTAACCGTCGCGCCGCCGCAATTTCTACTCATGTAAAACGTACGCCAGTTCAAAAGATTTTTGCCGCGCGCCATTTTCAAAAGCGTTCCGAAAAATAACGCCGCGCCGTTTACCGCCCTTAACGGCAATAAAGCCGTCTCCTCCGTCAAATTTAAAAGCTCGTGACAAACCTCCTTAAGCACATAAATTTTTCTTCGGGTTCCCCCGTTTAAAATCACCGCCGCGACACGTACGGCAAACGGATATAACAACAGCGCGCCGCCGCTTACGGCAAGCGGAACGTCTGCAAAAACCGCCGCAAGCGTAAGCATTAAAAAGATTGCCAACGCTCTCAATGGTTTAAGCGCGTTATTTACTATGATAAAGGCGTAAATATGCGGAAGCTTTACGCGTGAAGCGCCGTCGGCACGGTTAAAAGACAGGAGCGGCAACAATTGTATATCCCCTCTTGTCCACCGCGCGCCGCGTTCCTCGTCGCAGGAAAAGCCGTCCGGCGCGGTTTCGTATACCGCAACTCCGGACGCGCCCGTATTTAAAAGCGCCCCCTCTATTATGTCGTGACTTAGGACGCAACCCTCCGGCAATACGCCGCCTAGCTTGCCGTAAAACGTGTCAAGCCTATATATGCCCTTGCCGGTAAATACGCCCCCGCCGGTTAGCGCAAAATAAAAATCCGTGTTTTCACGGTAAGCGTCGCGCCCGGCAAGCTTTAAAAATCTATATGAATACGCCGTCCTTATACTACGTAGGTCCGTGAGATTTCTAAACGACATCAGGTCGAAGCCGTTGACCGGATGCGTCATTTCCGCAACCGCCGCGAGCACTCCGCCCGGTTCCAACACGCTGTCGTCGTCCAAAAGCACGACAAACTCCGGACGGTCGGGGATAACCGTGCAGTCGAAAGCGGAAAAATCTCCCGTCACCGCCGCCTTGTTTATATCCTCTATCGCGCCGCGCTTTCTTTCGCGCGCGCTAAACTTTACCGATGTCGCGGATGTTTCCGCCAAGCGGCAGGCGTTTTCACGTCGTTTTTTTGCGCGGGATGAGGATTTTCGCCCGTAACCCGCCGCGTCGGAACAAACGCAAGGCTTTCGCAACAACCCTATTATCCGCTTATTTAAGGCTCCGTTTTTCGTCAAAAGTTCGCCTATCGCGGCGTAAATTTCCCTATAAAAGGCGCTTTGCTCCTCGTCCTGCGGTGGAATGTCAATGAGGAGCGCAAAGGTTACGTTGCCGTCGTCGTTGACGGCTTGCATTATTTTGACACGGCGTACCGCATCCAGTAGCTGTTCCTTTGACGACACGTATTCCGAAACCAAAACCAATGTCCTTGCCTCATCGGGCACGGATAAAAGGCTTTTGCAAAATACCGGACGCTTTTTTAAAAAGGCGCCCATGATTTTTATAACCGTCTCCAATGCGGCGGGAAACAGCGCTAGCACGGACGCGACGGACGCACATCCAGCTATAATTCCGCGTGCAAGCGTAAACGCACCCGTTCCTTGAGAAAATAATCCGCCCGCCGCTCCTAACCGCCGCACATAGGGTGAAAGCACAGCCCCGGACGCCGCAAAAGCTTCTCCGGAAAAATACCATGCGCCGTACGCTAAGTAGGCAACCGCTCCCGCGCACACGGCGATAACTGCGGCGAACGCCCAAAAAAATACCGTTCTATACGCGCGCTCCCGCTTGCCCTCCTCCGACGGAATTACAACGCCACTTTGCGCGTAACGCTTTATGACGTCCGGGTACTTAAAAAGTATCACGCCCGGGTTCTTCTTTATCCTTTCGGCAAGCGCCAACAGCCTTTCCGCAAACGTCGTTTCCCGCAGGTTAATCTCGTCGGACAGCTTTGCAATTTGCTTTAAGTAAATATGACGGGTACGCAAATCCGACGTCGCGTAGGTGTCGTCGCCCAACATTATTTTATGCGGCTTGAAAAACCCGAATAGCCCGGCGGTGCATTCGTCAAGCGTATGCAGACTGCCGGCGGCGCGCGCGGCTAAGATGTTATTTTCGACAATTAGTGCGGAAAATGCATAATCTAACCCGTCGTAATCCTTTTCCTTGCGGAGGTATCGCGACAGCTTGAGCGACAGCTCCGGACGTTTTTTCAGTACGTAATAGACGTACACGTCGGAGGTCATAAGCCGCTTTATTAAATTTTTACCGCGAAGCGCCGCAAAATGCATGCGGTTGTTGTGAATTACCCGCCTTGACACATAGGCGATTTTCTTTAAAAGCACGTAGGAGAGAGCGTCGGCGAAATATGCCGTTTCGTTGTAATAAAGCGGCGCGGAGAGGTTCTGTGTTTTAACCGCCGTTTCCACGCGGTCGCGCAAAAGCTCACCGCCGGAATAATTTATCACTAGCTCCGCAAGCTTTACGATACGCGGAATGCCGTCCGTATGCGGAAGACCGGAAAAGCAATCATAAGACGTTTTATTTAAATGTCGCAAAATTAAACGGTGATTTTCATAAAGCCATTTTTCGCAATCGAAAAGTAAGTCGCCTCTTTTTACCTTACGCGCAATCATGCGGTAGGCTTTTTTAATCACTCCTTTAAAGCTTATAGATACGCCGGCGCCGCTACGGTTGGGCAAAATATTACGGCTTACCGCCGCGTCCAGCTCCTTTAAAAACTCCTCATCAGAAACGCGACAAGTCAAGTCGCCGTATAAAACGCCGCGCTCGTTCTTAAAAATTATATAAAACAACGCCGCCGCGGCAATAAACAATATTATATAAACCATAGTTACACTAACGCTTCCCCTTTTGATATGTACCGCCCCGCTTTGGAGCTTTCGCCGGTTATCTTGCCGCCGCCGATTAACGGTCTCCCTTTTGGCATGTACGCGCAACAGACGACTGTTTGCCGTATAATCCGCTCAAAGATTATTGCCTAAAATCTGCCAGGTTAAACGGGGGTGAACAGCAAAAAGAACGCTTATTGCAGTAGTCGTAATTATGCTGATTGGCGACAATATTGCCTTACAATCCCCGTTGAGGCGGTGTAAGTTCCGCGCAGACTGTCACCTTGAACGGAGCGCGGAGCGCGAAGTCGAATAGGTCCCATCGTTCGGAGCCGCAAACCTTTACGTCTACGGAGAAGCCACCTATTTTTCCCAAATTTTATTTGTTTTGGTAAATAGCTTTACTTTTCAGTTAATAAATATTAAAATATATGAAACCTATCGTTGCGTGCTTAAAAAAATGCGCAGGCTTCTTTTTCGGGCAACCGTACGCAAACAGTTAGGAAAGGCGTATTATGAAATGTATTTATTGCGGGTCATTTGACAGCAAGGTCGTGGATTCAAGGTTGAGTGAGGATGGCTCCTCTATCCGCCGCAGACGCGAATGTACGGGGTGCGGCAAGCGCTTCACCACTTACGAAACGGTCGAATACACTCCCGTAATGGTGATTAAGAAAAACGGCGTCAGACAACCGTTTGACGTTAAAAAAATTAAGTCGGGTCTTATCAAAGCTTGTGAAAAGCGTCCCGTTTCGATGTACGAAATCGAAAAGTTCGCGGACGACATCCAAAAACGCGTCATGAATTCGCTCGAACAAGAGATTTCCAGTAAGGAAATCGGAGAGATGATTATGGACGGATTGAAAAAAATCGACGAGGTGGCATATGTGCGCTTCGCGTCGGTTTACAGACAATTCAAGGACGTCAATACGTTCATCACCGAAATTGAACAGTTGATGACAAAGGATACGAAAAAAGCCGATAAAAGGGATTTAAAAACAAATACGCCGGACGACGACGATTAATCGACGCCGATACCGTCCGGATATAAGGCTTACGCGAGTTTTAAAAACCCTCCCCGTAAGCCGTACGGGTAATCATTTAATAAAAATTGACTACCCGCGCCCCGAACGATAATGAGAATTTTAAACTATCGAGGAACCCCAATAAAACTGTCGAAGCTTCTTCAAAACAGCTTCCCCGATTTATCGTACAACAAAATTCAGCGATTGTTCCGCGAACGCGAAATAAAGCTTGACGGAGTACGGATACGCGAGGACGTCACGGTTTTTGATTGCTCCGTGGAAATTTTTCTGCCCGAATTTGAACTTAAAACAATATTCGAAGACGAAAATATACTCGTAATTTTCAAGCCTAAGGGAATAAAAAGCCAAGGCGTAGACTCAGTGGAAACCCATTTTAAGGACAAAAACTACGCCATATGCCACCGCTTAGACACCAATACCGACGGGCTTCTGGTGATTGCCAAAAATCAAACGGCGCAAGCGGAAATTTTAACGGCGTTTAAAACGCACTCCGTAAAGAAATTTTACCGCGCTCTGGTAAACGGAAACATGACCGGCACCGGTGAGCTTATCGGGTACTTGAAAAAGGACGCAGAAACGGGCTTTGCGCAAATTTTCAGCCTGAAAGCGCCCGGAAGCGTTCAAGTCATAACGGAGTACCGCGCGCTGATGAGCGACGGTTCAAGGACGCTGTTGGAGCTGTCGCCCGTCACCGGAAAAACGCACCAAATACGCGCGCAGCTTGCCGCCGCTGGGCATTTCATTTTGGGAGATATGAAATATGGCAACGCGGAAACCAACAAGCTTTACGGCGCGCGCAAGCAAATGCTGTCCGCGTATAAAATCGAATTTAATTTTAAAGAGGGTACCGCGCTCTCTTATCTAAACGGGAAAATTATAGAAGCCGAACCGTCCGATTACTCCGGCGGCTTTAAGGGCTGGATTTAAGGGCTTGCGCTTAAAAAGCCGCTCCCCTAGTCAAATTTTAAGTCGTCCTTTTCTATTTCTGCACGGATTTTTTCTAAAGCGCGCTTTTCTATGCGCGATATGTAGCTTCGCGATATGCCGTATTTTTCCGCAACCTCACGCTGTGTGAGCGCCGCCGTTTCACCTAAACCGTACCGCCCCGCGATTATATCGTACTCCCTCTCTTCAAGCACGCGCTTCATCAAAAGCGTAAGCCGCTCCATTATAAGCTTGCTTTCCACGCCTTCAAAAACGCTGTCCTCCGAATAGGTCAGTATATCGTTGAAGCTTATCTCGTTGCCTTCCTTGTCCACGCCCACCGGCTCGTACAGGGACAAATTGTTACGATGCTTCTTATTTATCCTAAGCGTCATCAGAATTTCGTTGTCGATACACCGCGCGGCGTAGGTCGCAAGCTGTGTCCCCTTGCCCGGCTCAAAGGAATTTATTGCCTTAATCAAGCCTATAGAGCCTATGGATATAAGCTCGTCGGAGTCCGGGTAATTGCCGTACTTTTTGGCTATATGCGCGACAAGTCTAAGGTTGTGCCTAATCAGCAGTTCCTTAGCCTCCGGGTCGCCCTCCTTGACCTTTTTAATGTATTCGGCTTCCTTTTCCTTTGAAAGCGGTTTCGGAAACGAACTTTTATTATCCACATAGGCGGAGTAGATAATAAGATTTTTGAGAAGTGAAAAAATACCTTCAAGCACCATAAAAAATACCGATTCCCCGCCGCAAAAGCGGCAATTATCTATTGCGGAAAAGAAAATTTTTTCTCCCCCGCCGCTAACCGTCCGAAGACATGGACTATCTAAAAAGCGCGTAACGACTGCGGGCAAGCCCTTGAAACGCCTTATATAATATGCCGCACGGTGTCGAAAAGTGCCGCAAAAGCAGCTTTTTAAACGAATTTTAGTAGGTTTTTTTATTGCATTTTCATGAATTTTTTTGTGTAAAACGGAATATCCGAATAAAACACACGCTAATAAAAATAACACCCTCTTGTAAAAAGAGAGTGTTATTTTTTGAGTCGGTCTGTAAGCCGAGTTCTGTCGTGGACGACCATCTATCTAGACCTATAGTCGCCTATAGGTTCAAGCGATTTATAGGAACCGACGGGCCGCCGATTGTCCCTATTCTCTTGCGTCGAGTGGGGTTTACAGGGCAATTCCGTCGCCGGATTGCCGGTGAGCTCTTACCTCGCCTTTCCACCCTTACGCCGCGCTTTCGCGCAGACGCGGTTTATTTCTGTTGCACTTTCCTTAAAGTCGCCTCCACATGCAGTTAACATGCACCCTTGCCCTATGACGCTCGGACTTTCCTCATCGTAAGATGCGGTCGCCCAACCGACTCATGTGATAAATATAACATCTTTTTCAAAAGCCCGCAAGCGTTTTTTATAGGACCGGTGCATACGTGTATGCGCCGTCCTATTTTGGAGACAAACTATGTCGATACGGGATTCCCTATGCTACTACGTTATTTCTCGCAACAGATGACGACAATACAAACAATGACGGCAGATAAATAGCATCTACGCTCCTATATTATTTCTTGACTGTCCCATTTACTATCGCATTCCTACGCCGCAACGGGAAGATTAGCGGCAAGGAAATAATTGCTTTTGACGGAGGCGTTTATGTCGGAGGTGGCAAGCATCCACTCCGCATAAATTCCGAAGCCCTTAAGCGGGTCGTTGGTGAACACGTGAGTAACGGCGCCCACAAGCCTGTCGTTTTGTACTATCGGACTTCCGCTCATGCCTTGCACTATGCCGCCGCTTATATTCTTAAGCCTTTCGTCCGTAACCGACAGCACTAAACCCTTTTCCGCTGGAGTGTTCTGTTGAGAGGCTTTCACTATTTGGATTTCATAAAATTTCGGCGTGTCGCCCGATATTGTCGTGTAGATATACGCCTTTCCCGCCGTTACAGAGCCGCGCCCCGCCACCTTTACGGACGGAAGTCCGACGGTATTTGCCCCGTCATCCGCGCTTTTTAGCGCCGTATAGTTGCCGTAAAGCCCAAAGCCGCTGTTTGTGTCCACGCTTCCCAAAGCCTTACTTTTTGAGAACGTACCCATTAACGCTCCCGTAGCGCCTTTCTCACCCTTTTTGACGCCGTTTATCACCGCCGGGTATATTACTCCCGCCGACAGGTCGCCGCCGTCGCTTGATATCATGTGTCCCAATGCGCCGTATCTGCCGTTTTTCCTTATAAAAGTTAGGGTTCCAATGCCGTTTATGTCACTCTGCACCTGAATGCCTAGCATCATTTTACCGGTAAGCGCATCCTTTGCCGGCACCGCGTTGCACTCGAATTTGGTGTCGCCTCTGGATATTTTCAGCGTTACCGCCGTACCCGGATTGCCGTCCAACGCTTTTCTGATGTCGCTTACGGACATTATTTTAACGCCGTTTACACTAAGTAATACGTCGCCCGGTAACACTCCGCAATTCCTTAACGGCAGTTCCGCACCCTTGTCAGTAATCACTTCCGTGACGGATGTTATTTCCAATCCCTCTCGGTTCATCTCTATTCCTAACGGCGTGCCGCCTAAATAGACTTCCTCTCCCTCGTAATTTATTTTGTTGTACGAACCGCCGAAAAGGCTTTTTAGTTTTTCCAAAATGCCCGTTGCATCCGCGTCCTCCGACATTTCGTACGCCCCTCCGGAAAATCCTACGCTCCCCTCCGTCGCACTCCCAGTGGCACCTCCGGCAAGTAAAGAACAACACAGCGCCGCGGCAAATACCGCAAATAATAATTTTTTAGACATAAAAACCCTTCCTCTCAATTCGCCGAATTCTCCTAACAGAACGCCCGACCAACCGAAAATACCCTTTTAGTTTTATGCCGGACGCCGTTATTATGTGAGTATATAATTGGAAGTTGAATTAAAATAAAGTTCTTTCTTGCGCGTGCAAGAAAGAACCCCAAAAACACGCAAGCTTGAAGCTTGACACTAATCATTTGAAAAACGCGGTTGACGCAAGAATTAAAATTTTTACACTCAACCGCGTTTTTAAATTTATTATTGTTAACTTTTATCCTGCGTCCTTTGTTACTTTGAGCAGTGAACCGCTCCGCACAGTTAAATATAGTTGTATTTTGCCCTTGAGCGTCCTACGCTCAAGATGACAATATAAAGAACCCGCACCCATAAGGGTATCAATGAATACGGAACACATATAAGCAAATAAAGAACGGTAAGACTGATGATTAATACTATTAAAGTTAAAAGCGCGGAATACGACAAGGGTTACCTTGCGTATTCCGCGCTTTTATGGTTATAAGTGTCAAGCTTCAAGCTTGCGGTTTTTGTGTTACTTTTGGACACCCAAAAGTAACAAAGCTTTACTCCTAAATAGTTTCAGGGGGAGTATCGATTGTAGGTTGCGGTTGTACGGGGGCGTAATATACCGGTTGCGCGGGAGCCTCCGCCGTTTGAGGACGGGCGCTTCTGCCGTTTTTACGGGTGCGGCGCAGAGTGAAGGGTATACCGGCTTTTTTGGCTTTAAGATACTTAATGAGTATGATTATACCGATGACGATAGCGGCGACTAGCGCGAACGGGAAGACGGCAATCAGCGCGTACAGAAGCCATTCGAACACCTTTCCCAGTGCTTTCCACGCGCCGCCGAATATACTGGCTATTTTTTCGCCTGTTGTCGGTTCAGGTTCGGGTTCGTATGTCGCAACATATCTTATAGTGATGTATACCTCGCTGTAATCTACAAGGCTGTCATATTTTTTCTGTGAAGTGTTAATGCGCGCCAGTTCACCTTCAATTTGAGAAATACGCGTATTTATAGAGATAATCGCTTGTATATCGTCGGTTTTCTCCAAAATCCGTATAAGCGAAGCCATTTCCGTTTCCAAAATTTCTATTTTAGACTCGTTGAAATAGTATTCGATAGAAATATCGCGCGCGGTCTTGTTGTAGGAAGAAATTTTTCCTCCCTCCGCCATAGCGGCTATGAACTCGTCTAAACGGTCGCTCTTTATGCGCAGAGTAAACGACGCATACCCACTACCGCTTAAAAGGTATTCTTTATCAGTGCGTTCGTCGGACTTCATTGCACCGCGTATGACGGCTATTGTTTTATCTAAGTCCACCGTATCAATATCCATATGCACGGTATAAATTATTTTGGTTTCCTCTGTCGCCTCCGGTTGTCCGTTGCTTGAGCCGTTTCCCTCAAGCGCGTTATCGTTTTGCGAATCCGGCGGCACAATCGAACCGTTCTCCTGCTTTGAATCGCCTCCCGTCGCAGATGAGCAAGCCGCAAAAATTAATATTGCGGCAAGCAACACGGCAAAAACAGCAATTATTTTGGTAAGCTTTTTATTTTTCATAATCGTAAAACTCCTTTTATTTTTTTGCGGATTTACCCGCTTTTATTTGCGCACGGAGTGTCCCCCCACGTCGTTTTAGGTTTTGGTTTACGCCTGCGGCGAAACGGTATTCCGAGAGGAAGGGCTTCCTACCCTACCGGCAACACAATGCCTTTTTACCCTTCCATGTGTTTTAGAAGCTCTTGTTCGTGTTCAGCTTTCTTTTTGAGGGCGCGTTTTTTCCTGCCGTGTGCAATCAGGATACCCAAAATTATCAGTGCGGCAAGCCCGCCGCCGCCGGCACCGCCTATTATGCCCCACATAGAGTTATTGCTTTTCGCGGGAGCTATTATAACATAGGTACCGCCGGCGCGGGTAACAAATTCGAAGCTTCCGTTTTTCGAAACGGCGTTTACGCGCGTAAGCTTGCCGTCCTCATCCACCGACATCAAAAGACAGTCCTTGTTACCCTTGTAGTCGTCGGGGATTTTTATGCGCACGCCTACCGGAGAGTTACCGTTTCCGCCGATTGAGATTTCCGCGACGAACACCGCCTCGTACGACGCCGCATAACCTGACGCCGCCGAATTATAGCCCTTAGCCTCTCCGCTGTCCGCGCCGTATACGCTCACGGAAAGCGCTAGGTTGTCGGGCGCGCCGACAAACTGCACTTCGGTTACACCGTCCGCCGTACGCGCTTCCGCGCTGTCGCCGCCGAACAAATCGGTTACCGTGAGCGTCCCCGTAACTATGTTAACGGTGTAGTTGGTGACGGTTAAGAAAGTTAAGGTTATGGGATAACTGCCGGCGGGCGAATCGGAGGACGCACCGCAGGTGATTTCATAAGCGCCCAAATCGGCAACCGTGTCGTCGCCGACAAACGCCGAACCCTCCGCAAGCGTAAATCCGAAGACGGGATTTCCCTCCGACTTATCGCGCGATAGATCCGTGACCTTGACCGTAACCGTCGCTTGTGTGATTATAAATTTGACCGTGGGTAGGGACACCGTCTTAGCGCCGTTGTCAAACGTATAGTTGGAGGAGGCGGTAACGGTTACGGATACGTCGTAGGTACCGTAATCGGAAATGCGCGGCGCGGAGGCGCTCTTTACTCCGTTGACGGAAAATTCCGACGAATATGCGCCGGCGTATGCCGCAAGCGCACCCGGAATAAATTCAATCGTGAACGGCTGCCCGTCATAGCGTTTGGTTCCGCCCGGCGTGAACGACATCCCGGTAGAAGGAATTTGTGCCGCAAGCACGTTTAAGCGCCCCTCCGTCACGGAAAGCCTGTAGTTAGGCGCGACGGCACCCTGCAATTCGGCGGTGTTGACGCAATAAATAGAGTAGAACCCCACCGCCAAATTCGTCGTTGCGGAAACGGCAAGCGATACGGTTACGCCGTCCGGAAGCGCGTCCCCGTTTAGAAAGCCGGTGATGGTGTAATCAAGCGCCGGAACCGGCTCTAGATACCTGTTTGTCTTTGAGTTTATCGTCAGAATTAACTCCGCCGGTGTGATGTCCGCATAGCCCTCATGCACGCTTAGCGCGCTCATAAAGTAGTTTCCCGCCTTAGCGCCCGCAAGCTCGTTGTCATAGGAAACGGTATACCGTACGCCATTTCCTGCGGACGGGCTTTCGAACTGCGCCCTCACGTTTGCAAAATAAATATCCGTCTGTAAATCACCGGAGTAGCGTCCGGTTACGGTTTGCGACGCTATCACGGCATTGACGCCGCCGTCATAGGTTTTTGCGCTTAGCGTTACGGAGGTAAGGCGCAACTCGCGCGGCTTGATCTCCACTAGCCCGCCCTCCGTGGAAATTTCATAGTTGGCGGAGGCAAGCGTTCCCTTGCTGAGCGTCACCCTATAATAATTATCTCCGTTCACCGGGTCGTACACCTTTACGGGTTGCACGGAGGTTAAACCGCTCCAACCGACCTCCGCCGTACCTCTCACATTGTTTGCCGGATTGTCGCGACTCTGCCCCGCTACAAAGCCGGTATACTCTAAATAGCTCTCCACATATGAGGACAACAACGCATCGCCGTACGTAAGCGCGGTTGCGGCTATTCTGTTTTTAAATTTTACCGCTAAACTTATTTTGCGTATCAAACCAAAATACTCTCCGTCGGCGAGGTTTTGTAAAACGTAGCTTGCCGCTTGGTCGCCCGTAAGCTTTGTGGACGCGCCTATCATGGGAATTGCGGTGCCGGCATTGCCGCCGTTTTGATATTTTAGCGTAACCTCCGCCGTAATAGTTCCGTCGCCGGCAATCACGCCGTTCGCCGTGCCGATAATTATCCCACCCGCGGTGTAAACATCCGAAGCGTCATAATCCTTATCTGCTATTACAAGGGTACCTGAGCCAAGTGTTAATTGACGTCGTTTAACGGTTAAAACTCCGTTTGTGACATTTGCCGCCGTAAGCGAATAATTAGCGGGATTCGGCAAGCTGTCAAAGGTTATCGAATATGTCCCGGCGGCGACGCGTATTCCTCCGGCGTCAAGCCCGGCGGACGTCAAAACGTATCCGTTCAGAACCTCACTGCCGTCACCGTATTTTAAACCGGTAATAGATTTCACCGCGAATGAAGGAACAATTCCATCGCCGTATATCCTTTCGGCGTTTTCCACGGTTATCGCAAGCGGAGCCTTTGTAACCTCCAAATCGCCGGTAAGGCTGCTTGCGTCAAATGTATAATTGCCCGCCTTAGTCCCTAGCGAATACGCGTCGGGCGCCACTGCCGCGGTGTAGACGCCGACGTTTATTTTTCCACCGCCTAAGTCCACACCCGCGCCGATTATTTTAAGCGACTGCACGCGTAAGACGTCGCCGGCAATGTCATTAGGCGCAATATTCGACACGTTCAACGTGAATGCGGCGGAGGAAAGCGCTTCGCCGTAAACAATTTTCGCCTTAGTCAAGGAAAACGTTACGGGACGCGGCGTTATCGTAAACTTGCGTCCCTCATCGTTCAAAATAACCGAAAGAATATAGTTTGTAGGCAGTCCGGTAACCGCTCCCAATTTACGCGCAAGCTTCAATGAATGCGTGGCATACGAATATGTGCCGGCATTCTCCCCCGCGACGCGCTGAAACGCTCCGGTTATTTCCAAAACATCGACATCGTTTCCCTTAAAACCGTTTACCGCGTCGATTTCCAACCGGGTCGCGTCCAAAGCGGGATTGGCGTCGCCGTAGATCTTGCAAATACCGACTGCGGGCAGAACCTTAAGCGTCGCCGGAGTTATTGTGAATTCCTTTTCCGAATATCCGTAGTAAACACCGTCGTCGATGTACAGTATTATTTTATAATTACCGCTGTCCGCCGGCGCGCCGGTAAGCTTTTCCCATGCGGTGCCGTTTTTCTTGTAAAAACGGTGATTTACCGCGACGTAACCGGCACTCAACGGAACGCCCGTTTCCGGAACAAACACCGCCGTGAAATCCGTAGCCAAAGCATATGGCGACGCATTATACGCGCGTCCCTCACCTGAAGCTAAGCTTATCACCGCTTGCACGTTTTCTCTTGCCAATGCGGGATATCCGCCGGAAATCACCTTCCACGTATAATAAGGATTGGTTTCACTTTTGACGGGAGCAAGCGCCGCATTCACGTTGAAATCCCACGCGGTATAACCCGATTGAAGCGTTTCGGTTGCGTAAGTTGCGCGGCTTTTAAGGTTGGCGTCGTTCTTTAATTCCACTACGGAAGCACGTGTCTGAATCGGCACTATCGTCACTCCGGGAGCGTACGAGCATCCTACCGCGCCTATTCCGTTTGCGGCGGAGGTATCCAAATAATAGTTATTCTTCACATAAGACGGCAACGTTTGGTCATTTTGGGCGGTAGTTCCGCCTATAATTCCTCCGGAAGCAAAGGTGAATGTCCCTGAACCGCTCTTTTTTGAAACGGTACCCACCGAATAACAAGAGAAAATTTGCGTCAAATTCCAACCGACGTAGCCTATTATACCGCCGCCGAAATGCGGTTCCGCCACCGCTTGAGATATTGCCTTTCCGTCTATTTTCAAATCCGCGTCGTTCTCGTCCGTAACCGACACCGCGCCTACGTTGAGGCAGTCGCGCAGATTTACCGCGTTGGTGTACGTACGTCCGGCAACGCCGCCCGCCGCGGCTATTCCGGTAATCGCGCCGTAATTCCCATTGCGTTCTACGGTAACAGGAGCGTTGGCGCCCCCTTGTGCGCCGCCGACTATGCCGCCCGCGACAACGGCTTGAACACTTCCGTAGTTCTCACAAAGCTTGATAAACGCGGTAGTTGAGGACGCAACATAGCCGACTATACCGCCGGCATACGCCGCTCCTTTTATCGCCGCGCGGTTTTCGGAAAGGGTGACGGTGCCCCTGAACAGCCTTCCGACTAAGCCGCCGACATACGGCGGTGACGTAACGCTGCCCACCGAAGTAAGCCTTACTGCGGATGTCGCGTCCGTCGACGTATTCGATATAGTGCCGAACAAGGTTCCGGCAACCACGGCAAGCGCGAAGTCGCTGGTAATGCCGCTTGCCTCCGCCGTAGCCGTCTCAAATTCGGCGTTTTTAATCACGCCGTCTTCCGCCAAAAAGCCTAAGAAACCGCCCGCCAAATTAATTCCGTTGCCGTAAACCGAGCTTGACGGAAGCTTTGCGCCGGAATAATATAAATTGTTTATATTGCGCCGTCCGGCAAGTATACCGGAATACGGATTAGACGCCGCCCCGGTGGTCGTCATGTAAATGCCGAAATCCAAGGTGCCGGAGAACGGTCTGCGCACGGAACTGTCACCGGAATATAGCCCTATAGGCGTCCAGTAAAGCCGGGATTTTACCCCGCTTTCGTCAATGACCTTGCCGTATAAGTCTATATCCGCAGTCACCCAAATGTATTTGCCTAAAAAAGTTAGAGGTCCCTCATATCCGCCGGAACCGCTATGTAAGCTCTGATTCCACTGTCCTACGTCGGTAAGCTGCGCCAACCCTGCAAGCTGTTCAGCGGTGTTGATTTCATACGGATTAGAGATAGTACCCGTACCGGTTGCCGCGTCCGTATACCACGTCACGTCCGCATATGTAACCCACATTTCGTTTGCCGCGGCGGGGTCGGCATCGGAGCCGTCGCCCTCGGACGTAAGCAACGCTAATGCGCTTCCGCCTCCTCTTACCGAAGCGGAGAAAAGCATAAGCGCCGCTATAATCGCCACAAAGCAGGCAAGCAACGTAAACGCTCTTATGCGTGCCGCCGCAGACAGACGGAAGCCCGGAGTAGCCGCGCCAACACTTAACCGCTGTACCGACTTTATGCGTTCCGTTGCCGCCGGACGGAATATGCCCGGAGGAGCAGTATCAACACTTAGCCCCAATGCCGCTGCCGCCTTTACGCGTGCCGTTGCCGGACGGAACAAGCCGCAAACGACTCCGTGTAAACGCCCGTAACGACACGTGTCGGTAAAAATTATGTTTTTACTCATATATCGCGCAATGCTCCTTTCCGCCGCTTATCGACGGATTTTTATTGCGGTATACGCTTTTAAAAGCGTATACTTTCCCCAGTATCTTAAATTATATAATATATAACAAATAATTACAAGCATAATAAAAAGTTTTCGATAAATAAACTATTACAGTCAAATGTAAAGTAAATTCCATAGTGGCAGCCGGTTTGGCAAGCTTTAAAACAATGTTGTTTCTACGACGGCTTAATGCAAAAACATTTGTGTTTCCACGTTTTGAATTCGGTATTTCCGCAAATAAAAAGCCGCACAACCCTAAAAAATACTAGGCGCGCGGCATTGAAAAATAGCTTTATTTAGTTAGGACAATCCACTGTGACGACTTGCTAAGCAAGAAAATATTTTGTCACCGCGAATTGTCCACACCCTTTATTTTTAGCGTAAACGGCGTAGGATTATTTACTTATCGCACGATGTTCAAGTGTTCTTTCAGAGCATCTTGCAGAACCTTTGAAAAATTCACCTTACTTGCGCTTGCGGCGTCATCCAACCATTTGGGAATTGTCAGTGTTTTAGAACGCGATTCGTAAGGAGCGAAGCGACGAATAGTGAGTCGCGTCTTCCTGTCATGCAAAAAAGACACCTTGTAAGGTGTCTTTTTTGCATGGCAGGGGAGACGCGATTCGAACACGCAACCAGCGGTTTTGGAGACCGCTGCTCTACCGTTGAGCCACTCCCCTATGATACTTTGGGCAACCGCCGCTCATAAAAGCCGAAGGTCGCCCAAAGAATATCGTTTTAATTAAATTTTCGGCTTTGCCTCAAAATTTTGGGTACCGTTAATTTTCGGTTTTGCCGTCAAATTTTGAGTTTTATCGCTAAAATTAGGTTTACCGGGAGGTTCAAGGAATTAGTCCTTATCGCCCTTGTCGCCTGCGTCGTCCTCGACTTTAAGCTCCAAACCCTTTAAGATGTCGGCTATGGTCGCGCTTCCGCTACCCGTCGTCCAGTTAGTAGGCTCATTGCTCTTATCGTCTCTTCTAGGGGCGCGTCTTTCGCCGGAGGCGGGCGCACCGCCGCCGCTGCTCGGGCGACGTTCCTTACGTTCGTCGTTGTTAGAGGCGGAACCGGGTTCGCGTTTAGCAAAGCGGGAAAGATTACGTTTAGGAGCGGGCTTTCCGGAGTCGTCTTGCGATTCCTCCGACACGGGGGCATTTTCGGGTTCGGGCAACAACGCCTTTATGGAAAGGGTAATTCTGCTGTCCTCAAAGCCTATGACCTTAGCTTCGACTTCTTGACCGGGTTTCAGGAGGTCGTTGGCGTCCTTAACCCACTCGTAGGAAATCTGAGAAACGTGTACAAGCCCGTCGACGCCTTCCTCATTTTCAATCGACACAAACGCGCCGAACGGAAAAACGCGTTCGACCTTGCCTTTGATGACGGTATCCACGGGATACTTTTCGGCGGCAAGCTCATAGGGCTTCTTTTGGAGTTGCTTATAACCTAAAGAAATTTTATCTTGGATTTCTTTGCCCTTTTCGGGGCCTCTGCCAGCCTGCGCGCCGGGAACCTTGACGGCTCTTTCCATTTTGAGAACGACAAAGTCATAGCTGTTGCCGATTTTCAAAACCTTTGCGGGGTCGCTGATTTTATTCCATGCAAGCTCGGATATGTGAGCAAGGCAATCAAAACCTTTCACGCTTACGAACGCGCCGAAGGGAGTAAATCTCTTAACCTTACCCACGACAATGTCGTTAACCTGAATGGAATTCCAAAATTCGTCTTCCTTGGAAACCTTTTCTTCCTCAAGAATTATGCGTTGAGAGGCAACGATGCTTCTTCCGCTACGCTTCTTCGGGGCGTCCGCACTTTCCTCGCCTTCGGCGGGACCTTTCGCCGCCTTGGGGGGCAACGCGCGAAGTCTTAATTCCTTACCGACGTACTCTTCAAGGTTCTTGACGAAGCCGATTTTGATTTGAGAAGCCGGAATAAAGACCGTATACTTGCCTAACTTACCGGAAAGACCACCTTTTTCCACTCTCGTGGCGATGAGCTTAAACTCACCTGCCGCAAGTGCTTTTTCGGCTTCCGCGTCTTCCTTAAGCCTGACGTCGATATTCTTTTTGGAAAGCTTAATCGGCGTTGCCTTAAGGTCGGTCAATTCCGCGTCAAAGGTATCGCCTATCTTAAAATCGGACGAATTGTAGGTGCCGTCCACGGAGATTTCAGATTTATCTACTAAACCCTCTTTCTTGCCGCCGAGACTGACATATACGCCGTTTTCGTTTACAAGAACGACCGTACACTTATATCTACGCCCTTCCTTGTACTCCGTGTACTGCATGGACTTATCGGACGCAATAATATCGTCCATAGTCAAAGCCTTTTCATTGCCGGCGACTGCTTTTTCGTCTGCGGCAACCGCAATATCTTCGACCGCGTCCGCTTTCACGACCGCTACGGCTTTTTCTTCGACTGCCGCTTCTTTGTTGTCCGCGACAATATTAGTCTCTTCGACTTGCTCCGGCGTTTGCTCGGTTACGTCGGTCGCGTTGTTCTGGGTGTTGTCTTCTGCCATAAATCTGACTACCTCCTCAACCAACCGCGGCGGAGTTGATGCACCCGCCGTGATTAAGATTGATTTAAATTTCTTTTTTTCGTCACGCGGCGATAATTCGTCGGCGTTACTTATACGGAATGTGTTCGCACATACGCTTTTTGCAAGCTCGTACAACCTGCGTGTATTGGAACTGGACGCACTCCCGATGACGTAAACCGCATCGACCGAAGCCGCCCCGATAAGAGTTTCCTCTTGTCTTTCACGAGTAGTATAACAAATAGTGTCAAAAACTTCAAGCGAATTATTGCCCTCTGTTAAGTAATTTTGGGTTTTTTTTACGATTTCCTTAAATTTTTCTCCGGAAAAGGTAGTTTGAGCCACTATCACTGCGTCCGACGACGGCTTGAAGGCGTTTTCCGGACGGGACACCGGCACGGCGTTACCACCGGCATACGACAATATGCCTATCGTTTCGGGATGCTCTAAGTCCCCCGCAACGATAATTTGCTTGCCGCGTGCCGCCGCGTCCCTTACTATTTTGTGTATTTTTTTTACGAACGGACAAGTTGCGTCCAACACCTTTGCGCCGCGCGCCTTAACCGCCTCTATCACGCTTTCCGGCAACCCGTGAGCGCGGATAACAACGGTATCGCCCGGTTGGATTTCGGACGGGTCTTCTGTTACGGTTATTCCGCGCTCTCTAAGCTCCTCCACAACATACTCGTTGTGGATTATTTCGCCAAAAGTAAAAACCCGCCCTCCGTCTGCGGTGGCGGCAAGCGCGGTATCGACCGCGTTCTGTACACCGAAACAAAATCCGGCGGATTTACATACGGTTATTTTCAAGAATCGGCTTCGGCTTTCGGCAAGGCTTTCCCTTTCTTCGCTTCGACAATGGCGTCGACTTCCGTCCTTATCTCGTTCATATGCCCGAAGACCTCGGCGGTAGCCTCCTCGATAATATCGGCGTGCTTTCTGCCGGCGTACTTGTCAAGCATGAACGGCTCCCCTATCAAAAGATAGTTGCGGTGGAATACCCTATGCTTTTCGTAGTACACCATGGGAAGAATCGGCTTGCCGGAGCGTATAGCAAACAGCGCCGCGCCCTGCTTAAACTCCTGAAGCTCGTGTGTACCCGCCTTATTCCTCGTACCCTCTGGGTACATAACCACCTTTTTATCGGCGGTAAGACGGCGCATAATCTCTTTATAAGCGTTTATATCGGGTTCTCCGCGACGCACCGGTATGGCACCGATTTTAGTCAAGAACCACTTACCGATTTTCTTCTTGAACGCCTCGTGCTTTGCCAACACGTTTAGCTCCTTCTTATAAAGCCTCACGGCGGTTATGAGCGTGTCCGCAATGGAATAGTGGTTGCAAATGATAAGCGCGCCGCCCTCCAAAGACGTGAAATTCTCCACGCCGAGTATCTTAACCGGCCACAAAAGCCGGACGAACGGCGAGAACACCGCACGGAAAAATCTGTAAAGACTCATATTTTATATCCTTTTTTATATCCTTATAATGTTGACTGTCGGAAATAACTTCCGCGCAGACCGTCATGTTGCGTCCGAAACGCATGGTTTTTTATTTACGCACCTGATGGGCGTCAGTGTGTGTACAATCCGCGCTTCGCTTAAGCGGTCGGATGAATTCCGTGTAGACCGTCACCTTGAGCGCAACCGCACTTCCGCGCAGACTGTCATATTGAGCCGACACGCAGTGTCGTGTCGAAATATCCCCTATATCGGAGCCGCGCACTTTTCTGTCCACGGCGAAGCCCCCGCAATCCGAGGACAGCAATCCGCATTCGCTCACGCCTTTATATGTGACAAGACGGCTTCAACGACCTCTTCCGGAGTTAGGGCGGACGTATCTATATACACGGCGTCGTCGGCGCATTTAAGCGGAGCCAACGCCCGGTGAGAGTCGTTATAGTCCCTCTTTTTTATGTCCTCTAACAGCTCCCCGTATACTATATCCGTACCTTTACTTTTAAGTTCGTCAAAACGGCGACGCGCACGCTCCTCCGGCGATGCGGATAAAAAGAACTTATACCTTGCCTCGGGAAGCACAAATGTGCCTATATCGCGCCCGTCCAAAACCAAATCGGACGCCGCGGCAATCCGCCTTTGCAAATCCACCATTTTAAGGCGCACCGAAGGCAACGCCGACACGTCTGATGATGCCTTTGAAATGCGGTGTTCGCGTATGAACGGGGTCACGTCCTCACCGTTCACGACAATCCTCTGCCCGTCGCCGCCGCCGTACAAGACCTCCAACCGAAGCCCGTCCAAAAGCGGCTTTACGGCGCTCTCGTCGCAAACGTCCGCGCCGCGGTTTATGCAGTATACCGCCACGCCTCTGTACATTGCGCCGGTATCCAAATACAATATCTTGAGCCTTTTTGCAACCGCTTTGGCAACGGTGGTTTTTCCCGCCCCCGCAGGTCCGTCTATGGCTATATTAAGCATCTTACTCCGCCTTACTGTTGTGTATCGCCCCCGATGGTTTTCAAGGAAATCCCCAAACCTGCCGTGAGCAACCGACACGCCTTGATACAATGTTGATATTATATCTTATCCAACCGCCCAATGTCAATACTCAATGCCAAAATTATATGTATTATATATGTTTTATTTTTTGAAGTCCGATAAAATACGGTGGCTTCGCCGTAAAAACGCGGTTGACTAAACCATCAACCGCGTTCCTAAAGCGTACCATGCTAAGGTACTCGTCTTCTTGTCCCACTACCACAGCTTCGGCGTAACGCCCTCCGTATCACAAACCGACAACCGTATATAATACGTTCGTCTGCGGATAACCTGTAGTCAACATGCCCGCCGTTTCCGGATCGTTCTCATTTCAATTTTCACCCGGATGATTTGGGTCGGTATTTCCTTCGTTGATTATGCGAGCCATATAATAGAAAACATTTTCCGCTGTTCCGGCATTTATAACATTAGTACCTACTTCCATGTATTCTTTCTCCCTATCCCAATACGCGGTGGCGGCTTTCTCACTTTCAAAATACATGAGCATTATTCCAACTTCGTCCTGATTAAGAGCTTCTATAAACGCTATCGCTCCTAATTTAATATAATCCTCAAAAAACATACCTAAATCATCAACCGTTAAGCATTCAACCTCATACCCCATTTTTTCCAGTCTTCCCATTGCTTCCTCCGGCGTTGCCGCTTCCAAGACGTAGGCAAGGTCGGATTCCAACCGAGGTTTTTCCGATACAACTTCCCACTTGGCATACAGCGTAACGTTTGAGATAACCGTATCCACTGCAAAATTCCAAGTATTAACCAAACCCTCTTCCTTATACCAACCCTCAAAGGAATAACCGCCCTTTGTCGGCGCAGGATTAGGAGCGATAATTTTTTCACCCTTTTTAATCGTTACCGATTGCACGGAGCTACCGCCGTTACTGTTAAAGATTACCGTATAATCTTCTAGTTCGGTCGCGGCGGGTACGCCATCCTCCTCTTCGCAAGCGGTTAAGCCTACCGCGGCAAGTGCGACAAGCAAAATTACCATTAAAAGTCTTGAGCATTTTTTCATTATTTTTTTCTCCTTCACCGAAGTGATTTTATGGTTTTTTTCTGTTTTTTGGAACGCAAAAAAGCGGCTTGCGAAAAGCCGTTAAATACGTGTTGGAGTTATTTGTTTGAATGCCGAAAAATGAAAATGCGCGCAAAATCCAATCTGCAAACGCGGATTTTAAGAAAGCTACATACCTATAATGTGCAGCCCCCCTCCCCGATAGGCATTACGTGTCTTGGGTCGTGTGTATGCGGCATTTTTTCCCTCGATTTTGACTACTTGTTACGCGTTGCGCAATTGCCGTGGTATTTGACTGCTTGTTACGCGCTGTGCAATTGCCAAAGCAACTGTTTTACGCATAATTTGACAATTTATTTACAATTGAAATTATACGTTATGCAAATAGCATTGTCAAGACATAATCGGGATTTTTTTCGCTTAATACAAAAAATATCAACATGGAGGGAAAATAAAAGGGTTTGCGGGCTTAAAACCGCACACGAATACACGGACGTACGCCGTTAAGGTCGACATTCACGTCTAGGCAGGAGACAATGACACCTCCGACTTCGCCGCTACCGCAAACGTAAGCCGCAGAGCGACCGCCGCCGCCATCACGGTTTCTTAACCACCAAAATGACTTGCCCTTAAATTCGGCGTATATCTTTCCGACCCATTCGCCGTCATCTTGCCACAATCCGCGCGTGGCGGCATATTTGGTTCCTTCGGCTTGCCTTAAAGGGTTCCAATCGTATTCGTTAAATTTTCCGTCTTCTTCAAAATAAAGCCCTGCCTCCGCTGTGTTCAGTAAAAACACATAATCCGTTGTCGCCGGACATTTGTCGTTGCCGGTATCACTTGTATTATCGTCAGCCGCCGCGCTTGCCAATCCGTTGCCGCCGCTAGAATACGGCAGAATATATTTGCCTTTCTCGTCCTCAGTTAACTCCGAAAATGCCGCTTCATAAAATGATTTGTTAGAATCGGAATTAATATATGGTTCCACCTCTTTCCAATTTGTATCCCCGTCTACAATCTTATCCCCGTTTAACCACCCACGGATATTACTGTTCTTCCAGTTAATTTTCGCGCACTCCTTATGATACGGCACGCGATCCAGTGTGAGTTCGCTCATCAGCAAAGCGGTTTTCTGATTTTCTTCGTTGACGGCTATGTCAAGCACACGCCAAATTATAGGTTCTATCTCACCGTTTGCCCCTTGCGGATACTTCCCGAACCGCACATACTCTATGCCTGCCGTGTCATATCCTAAATTTTTCGGTTTCTCGTGTCCTTGAAGCAGATAAGGCTTAATTTTCTCCTCATGCTCCACCGAACACCTGCCATCGGAAACATTGCTATCTGTTGCACTGCGCTTCTTTCCGCTACTATCCATATAGCGGTTATCTCCTTTGTTTTTTAGAAATTATGTTTCGCGTATTTATACTGCAGAAAACCGCTTTTTCAAAAGCTTTATGCACCTACAGCGCTACCGGCGGCGAACGCCGTGGACCACGCTATTTGGAGGTTGAAGCCGCCCGTTTCGGCGGCGGCGTCTATAATCTCACCGCAGAAATAAAGACCGGGAACAAGCTTACTTTCCATGGTTTTCGGATTTATCTCCGAAAGCTCCGCGCCGCCTACGGTTATAACCGCCTCCGCGAAGCCTCCCGTGCCGGATATTTGAAACGTCAAGCCCTTGAGTAAATTTAAAAGGCGTTGCCGTTCCTCGCGCGTAACCTTGTTTAAAGGGATTTCCGGGTTTATGCCGGATCTGATTATGACATGGGGAATTAAGCTTTTAGGCAACAGTTCCGCCAAGGAATTTTTATATTGCTTGTTTATATTTTCCGAAAAATCGCGCAACAGCCTCTTGTCAAGTTGCTCAAAATCCAATGCGGGCTTTAAGTCCACGGACAAAATTTTATCCTTTAAATCGCGCGCAATGCGACCGGACAGGCTTAAAATCACCGGTCCGGAAACGCCCTTATCCGTGAACAGCATTTCCCCGAATTCGGAAAAAAGAACCTTGCCGGAGCCGGCGGAGATTATGTCCGCGCGGATATTTTTAAGCGAAAGCCCTTGTAGCAACGGGTCGGGCTTGCTAAGCAAAATCGGCACCAACGCGGGAACGGGGGGTACAATTTTATGCCCCAGCGTTTCCGCGAAGACGTAGCCGTCGCCGGTGGAACCAGTCGCGGGATAGCTCTTGCCGCCGGTAGCCAAAATAACGCGGTCAAAGCTGTAAACGCCCCTCTCCGTGGTAACCTTAAAACCGTTTGCGCCGTGTTCCCCTTCCGGAGAAACCGCGCCTAAAGCACGTTTAATCGATAAAACACGCTCGTTAAATACCATTCTTACACCGTTTGCCGCCGCTGAAACTTGCAACGCCCTTATGATGTCGCTTGCCTTATCGGACACGGGAAAAACGCGGTCGCCACGCTCCGTTTTCAGAGGAACGCCTAAGCCCTCAAAAAAAGCCACTGTGTCGGCGGGTGTAAATGAGTTGATTGCGGAAAGTAAAAATTTAGAATTGCCGTATACTGAACGCAAAAATTCCGGCACGCCGCATAGATTGGTTACGTTGCAGCGCCCCTTACCGGTTATGTAAAGCTTCTTGCCGGCTTTCTCGTTTCTCTCAAACACGGTAACCGCCGCGCCTAAGCCAGCAGCACGGCAAGCCGCAAACAAACCCGCGGCACCGCCGCCCACTACGCATATGTTATACAAAATCAGTCCTCTTTCAGTTTTTATATTTTGCGGCTCCGTCGCCCTAAACACACTGAACTCCGCACAAACGGGTAACCCTCATACACGCGTTCACGGTGTCGCTGGCAAACGGCACTCTCATACACGCGATTCACGGTGTCGCTAGCAAACGGCACCCGCATACACGCACCCCTTACGGCTGTCATCCCGGATACACAAATATCGCCAAGCATTAACCCTCATCACACGGTTTACGGGCGTATGTCCTTAGCGGAAAGCTGTCGCATAGCTTTTTTGTCCGCCGCATGTATCAGTATCGGCGTAATCGTTATGTAGCCCTCTTTGGTCTTGATAAAATCACAACTATCCTCGTTTGGGTGTTCCCAAACGGGATTGCCGTAAAGCAGGTATTCTTTACCGCCATCCGCGTCCTCACCTACTACGCGGTAGGCGTCGGAATAGCGCACCTCCCCTAAGGTGGTTATACATACGCCCTTGTTTTTATCCGCCTTGTTATACGGAATGTTTATGTTAAGTGTGCTGTCCTTTAAGGACGGCACAATAAAATGCTCAAGATTTTTAACGATGAATTCCGCCGGATATAAAAAGTCGTCGTCCTTGCTGCGCGTGGAAACGGCAATAGACGGTATTCCGCAAATGGTACCCTCCATGGCGGCGTTAAACGTCCCGGAATACACTATGTCCGTGCCTATGTTGAGTACGTTGTTAATGCCGCTTATCACCAAATCGAATCGCTCGCCGTTGAAAAGCTCCATCACTCCGAACTTGACACAATCCGCCGGAGTGCCGTTCAAGGCGTACGCCGTCACGCCGTGCGGAAATTCTACCGCGCGGTAACGCAAGGTTTT
The DNA here is from genome assembly GCA_031289315.1 of Clostridiaceae bacterium. Classification (GTDB taxonomy): domain Bacteria; phylum Bacillota; class Clostridia; order Christensenellales; family CAG-917; genus JAITEJ01. The sequence goes on from JAITPR010000054.1 coordinate 41,083, forward strand.
GTGAAGAGAAAGGCTGTGTCCCGCGCCGGAGTGCTCCTCAAGCGGAGCAACCGCGCGTACCTCGTGTCCCGCCGTAGCTAGAAGGTCGGCAAGCGTTTGAATCCCCGAAGAATAATATCCGTCGTCGTTTGTGAGAAAAATTTTCATATTCAAATCCTATTTACAATTGAGCGTGCGCCCGGGATTGTCCACACCCGCATTCTATACGGTTTTAGACCAAAAAGAGCTGGGAGGATTTTTTGAGCAGGCAAGTCGGCACCGCGAATTATCCGCACTCCGTCTAGTTTATAGGCTCAAGAGATATTCTATCTCCGCCGGGTTTAGGTCGCGGTGTTTTCCGCGCGACAGCCCGCCTAAGCGCAAATCCCCTACCGCCACGCGCTTTAAAAACGTTACGTTTTTGTTTACCGCCTCGAACATGCGGCGTATCTCTCGGTTTTTACCCTCAAAAATTATGACCTCTAAACGGGAAATATTTTCTTTAAATGCGGTAAGCTTTACCTTTGAATGCGACAACTTTGTGCCGTCTTCCAGCTTAACGCCCTTTCTAAGCACGGCAAGCTCACTTTCCTTAATCTCACCTTCGACCTTGACAATGTAGGTTTTGGGAATTTCGTTTGATGGGTGCGTGAGCTTCTGGGCAAGCTGTCCGTCGTTGGTAAAAATCAGCAACCCTTCGCTGTCGTAGTCTAGCCGCCCCACGGTGAACAATCGTTTATCAATGTCGATATAGTCGAAAACGGTGGTTCTGCCCTTTTCGTCGGAAGCGGTTGTGACGCACCCTTTGGGCTTATTAAACATTATGTAGGTATACGAGGACGGCAAGGATATTTTCCGTCCGTCCACCGTAACCGTATCGTTATCGGGATTTATTTCGGTGGCAAGCTCCGTCACCGTAACTCTGTTGACCTTTACTCTGCCGTCGGAGATTATTTGCTCCGCTCCGCGCCGTGACGCGACGCCGCATTCGGCAAGAAATTTGTTAATTCTCATGATATTTTCCGTCCGTGTTTTGCTAAAGCGCGGAGATTTTTTGTGCCGACGAACCGCCGGAATCCGCACTGTGTACGCTTTACGGTGCGTTGACACCGGCGACCTTAGTGGAAATTTTAAATTCACTAGCCCTGCCTTGAGCAGTCAACGCACCCTATTTGAGATTAAAACTTGTTCGGCGGTGTGCCGCTTTACGCCTTAACCCGTATACCTAAATAGACGCGGAAAATCGAAGACTTATTCTCAATCCTTGTCTACGTCGTTTATTATATATAATTTTTCGGAATAAAGCAAGAAGTTGCCTATAAAGACTTTAATTTCTCCTGCTTCGGTTCCGGTGACGACTGGCGCGGATAAAATGCGTGTTTCTATTACCACTCTCAGGTTATCCTTTTCTTCGTCGGTAAGGAGGTATACCGGCGCTTCTGGGACGGAAAGAAAGCATCGGGGAAATTCCGCGTTTTCAATTTCCGCCGTCAAGGGTTCCGTCAAATCGAACAGCTTGTGCGGAGAATATTTTTTGAAAGCCGTTTCCATCATAGACTTACACGCGTCCCACATGTCCGGACGGTTGAGTACCACCGCCACAAGTGTCACTCCCTTTCTCTCCGCGGAAGACACCAAACAGCGCCCGGCGGCGTGAGTATATCCGGTTTTAACGCCGTTCGCGCCCTCGAATTGCCACAACATTTTGTTTTTATTTTGCAAATATCTCATGCCGTCCGTTCCCGGTATGCGTACGGACTTAGTACCGCTTATTTCACGGAAAGCCGTGTTCTTCAACGCATGCGACGTTATTAAAGCCAAATCACGTGCAGTGGTGTAATGATTGTCCGCGTGCAGTCCGTGCGGATTTACAAAGCTTGAGCTAGTTGCCCCGTATTCACGCGCCTTAGCGTTCATGAGCGCGGAAAAGCCTTCGACGGAACCGGAAACGGAAATAGCCAACGCAACCGCGCAATCGTTGCCGGAGCGCAACATCAGCCCGTAAAGCAAGTCCTTATAGGACAGCTCTTCGCCCTCCTTCAAGTAAATAGACGAGCCTTCAATGCCGACCGCCGCCTTGGGAATTGCTATTTTCTGCGACAAATCCGGGACGCTTTCTATTACGGCTATCGCCGTGAGAATTTTCGTGGTGCTTGCCATGGGAAGCTGCACGTCCTCATTTACGCCGTACAGTAATCGTCCGGTTGCGACATCCATAAGCGCGGCAGAGCTTTTGCCGGACGCAAACGCCGTGCTGTCTTCGTCCCCGTATTCGTCATAAAATTCGGCTTCGCCGTTATCTTCCTTTCCGTCCGCGCGTAATCCCGCACGTACTCCCGCATACGCAATAGCGCACCAAATACTAAAAAACGCCGCGCACACCGTAAGTGTAACGACAAATACCCCCGCCACGCGTATCGCCGTTGCACCGAAACCGCCGCGTGCCGATTTTTCTCCGCCGTTTTTGCAGACTTCCTTTTCATTTCTAAACATTATTACTCCCTCCGTTTTTTTCCGTAGCACCTTCCATTATTACGTCAGCTTTTTTCATAGCGCTTGCCGATATATCCGTGCCTATTTTTTTGTAGCGCTTCCGGCATATTGCATTTAAATCTTTCAAAATGCTTTTCGGCAATTGCGCTTGTTTTTTTAAATCCGCTTAATCGTAACACCTAGCGTCAGCTTTTTTTTACGGCTTTTATGACCTTTTTCGCCAAGTCGAACCACTTGTCGCCGCCCTCCGCGTGTTCCACGGCGTCCGTCAAAATCTCCGCGCTTACCTTTTCAAGCTCGCCGCTCTTGCCGTCCGCTCTCACAAATCCGGAACCGTCCGCCGAACGCACGAGAAACCCTATCGGCGTTATCGTTACGCCTCCCCCGCCACCGCCGGCACACGGATAATCCGACGAACCGCGCGCACGCGTCCCCGATACGCCGTACTCTCCCTTACCCGTCACAAAGCCGAAGCTTATTTTTGAAACGGGCAACACTACGGAGCCGTCGCCCAATGTTACCGGCGAACCGACCACATTATTCACGTCAATTAAACGCGTAAACCCTGTCATTGTAGAATTAAGTATGCTTTCTATCGACTCCGAACAGCTTGCGCTTTCCTTTCCGTTTCTCAAATCGGTACCCATAAATATGCCCCTCCCTAAAATTTTCGATGCCCGCTTAAGTCGCCCTTACCGAAAATTCTTATGTATCCGCACCGCCGGCACCCTTGCCTAAAAAAATTTTTATTCATATCGCACCCGCCCTTAACAAAATTTTTTTTATCAGCGTCGCGCGGAGAAATAATAAATTTCACATATTATGTGCCGTCAATCCGTGCGGTTGCCGCCTCCTCCGTTCGCCACTTAATTACCTAACCCTTACGCGCGGTAAGTAAAAGCAGTCTGCCTATCCAACCCGCAAGCGTGTATTTCAAGGACAACAAAAGCACCGCGGTAAAGCGTTGAGCGTTCCACTCCTCAAAAACCTCTGCGGTGCCGTCCTCCACAAACGGCGAACGGTACAGTGCATCCACCGCGTTCCTGATTAGCGCGGCGTTTAAGGCGGTGCGCACAGGAGTTTTTCCGCCCTCCGCAATAAGTATGTCCGCGTTTTTCAGTTTCAAGCTTTTTAAAAACGGTATCGGATTTATTTTTTTCTTAGCGTTTTTTTTATCCTCTCCGCCGTCGGCACCGATGTATTTTTGGTACGTCAAGCCGTTGCCCCATTTAAGTCTTGCCCGCGCGCCCTTGCGCCTTGTGGCAAACCGCGCACCTCTCCAAAGCATCAGCATTTCACCGTTCCTCCTTTTATCTCCGCGACGTTTCGCAGAGCGGTATTTAAATTTTCGGCTGTTCACGTCAAGAATAAGCCCGTCCTCCGCGACCGACGCGCGCGCCCTTACGACATTCACACCGAAAAGACTGGCGACACCTAAAATCCGCGCCGTATCCAAATCAAAATACAGTTTAATTCCCACAGGCACCGGTATCAATAGCACCGAAGCGCTCAATACCGCCGCAACAATTCCCCAAACCGCCGTCACTTCCGCCTCCGCCGCAAACGCTACCGCCCACCGCCGTATTTTTGTCTTGCATACGCCGTGCCGCCGCGCGTCTGTCGCAAGTGCTTTTTATCCGCATCCGCCGTACACTGTTAACCGCTCACGACAAACGGCATAGCCCTCCGCCGCAAAAATTTTGACGCTGCATGTCGTCTTTTTACATGTTTATTCTGCTGTCAGAAGGTAAAAATATGTACAAGTTAAACTAAAACAATGTTTTAAAGTGTGTGGATGATTTGCGGTGATAAAATATTTTATTGCGTAGCAAGTCGTCATCACGGATTGTCCACACCCTAGAATAAAGACTCATCAGTATAACCTTTTAGAAATACCGTGCATTAGAATGAGGTTTTAAGCAGACAAAAAAGCAACCGCTCTCTTATTATCCTTAAGTTTTGGTTAAATAAAAACGCGGTCGAATCCAAATTATCAACCGCTTTATATGCGTATTTGATTGTAAAACTTTTATTTTTATCGTTTTCCGTTCCGCTAAATCTAGTCGTAAGCAACAATGTGGCGCAAACGGAGAAAATAAATGAAAAGATTTTGAAAGCGGCAATATTATTTACCGTCCCTCAAATCTGTCAATAACCGGATAAGCTCTCCTTCCGTCAGCACGGTTTCCCGCATATTCCGTTTACCTACTGAGTGGCTCAACGGCTCGTCGCCGCTATCCTTTAACGCCTTTGCAAAAACCTCATTTTTAGCAAGCTCACCGTATGCCCTCTTTAGCAACTCCTGATATTCGGCGCTCTCCCGGCGATACCGCTTGCCGCGCCACCGTAAAATTTGCTTTTTTGCCACTTCTTAGCTTGCGCGTTGCGTTTGGCCAGCTTTCCCGGCAATGCGCACACCTCAATCTGCCGGCGAAGGCTGCTATATTTCAAGCTTTGGAGAAACCCCTCCATACTGCGGCACCTTATGCCGTCAATTTCAAACCCGTTCGGATAAAAATTAGACAGCACATTCGCCGGATATTCGCCTTTACTGTAAATGTCTATCATAGGCTCACCCGCACGTTGACCACGAATCGTAATCTATTTTCATATCGTTTTCAGTCATGAAATACTTTACCTCAATCGGTCTTTCGAATCGCGCCATGAATGCGGCTTTTATTTTATCCGCATCGTCGGTAGGCTTGCAAGATATCTCCGCATAAAATTTAGAAACGTCGTCCGCTTTTTTAACCGTATAGTTGCTTTCAAGCTCAAAGTCGTCCTCATCTCCGGCGCTAAATGAATGTATAAAAGACTCGTCAAGCCCGATTTCGCCGTCGGCAAAGCAACACGACAGTTCTATGCCGTTGATATGCTCTAACTCGGCTTCTTTGGCAAGCGTAGCGGCTTCGATATTACCCGCCACCTTGTCGTGGTCGGTGATTGCAAAATACCTTACACCAGCGGCTTTAAGCAACGCTACAACCTCGGCAGGTGTTTTTCCCCCGTCACTGTGCGTAGTATGTATATGAAAATTGACCTTTGATTTCATTTTAAGCCTCCTTTTTAATGGTTGAATTCTTGCTCATACGAACGGTTTGTAGGACAAAGACAGTCCCTCTTTCATAATGAACATTGGATAATGGATTTTATCTTTCGGAGGCATCAATTGAACAAAACCCTCGTTCACTCCGGACTCTTTCATGAATTTGGACACGGCATTAATCGTTTCTTCCATCCAACGGGCAAGGATGCCTTTAAAATATTGACAGCGCAAATCGTCCCACTCAAAAAGTGAATCATTGGTAATAAACAGATAACGCTGCACACTACCGCGGCATACTGTTTTAGCGAAGCAATCCTGACATTGTTCTTTGTAATTATCAAGGTAGCGTTTTGAAAGCAAATCATTTCTTTCCTTATCAAAAACGATATGACCGTCTACAAGATTTCCAATATGTAATTCCGGAAAATCCTGATGTGAAGAGTGAATAACGGCGTTAGATACTGTAACTTTTCCGTCGGTAAGAATATTAAAAAAATTCATTTTATCATTTGGTCCGCCAGCGCGAAGGTGATCCAACGGCAACGCCTTTACATGCACACCTTGTTTCTCCGCGGAAGGAATAATGTCGAAGATTAGGTTGACAAAATCGTCGACAGCCGGTGCCTCATGCCTTAAAGCGATTGCACGTCCGTTAAATGTGTGCAAATGCTCAATTAAAACCCTATTGGTAAACTTCTTTGCCGTTTGTATTAAACAATCCTTCAACTCCTCAACATTGCGTCGTGTAACCGTAGCGCGAAGAGATACTCTTTTTGAAATTTGCGATATAGTATCCATGGAACTAAGCATACCGGCAAGCGAATCGTCCTTTGAAACTAGCGGCTTTTGATGATTTTCATTATTCAGACCGTCGAAGGAAATTTGAAATACCAGATTTTTGAAGGAGAGCAACTCTTGTAAAAGGCTGTTATTCATAACACCGTTTGAAATCAGCAATATTTTTACATGAGGGAACTTCTGTGCTTCGCGTAGCATTGCAAGCAGAGCGTTGGGATTTTGCGTGGGTTCTCCGCCCCAAGCATATATGACAAGTTCATTATCGGTTTGTTCGGCAAGCGCGCGCACTGCCGCTTGCGTACGCTCGACAGTCATCACTCCAACGCCCTTGATGGGTTTCACATAGCAATATGGGCATTCCATATTACATTTAGTAGTAAGCGTAATCGCGGAAAATGAAGGGCTAAAAGTGAAATCCGGCTCCGGCTTAACATCAATCTTTTTCAATCTTTCGGTTGCCGTAGCCTCAAAACCGGCTTGAGATGAAAAAACGGCAACCTCTTTTTGGGTCACATTGTAAAGATAAATAGTACCGTTCATTTCCATACCTAGCCATCCGTTGTATACAAAAAAATTATCTTTCATTTTACTTGCCCTCCATTCCTGTTAGCTTTGCAGATACAATTGCTCAAACCGTTCCGCAATCGCGTCCCACTTATAATAATTGGCTCTTTCACGGGCGTTTTCACCCATTATTTTTACATCGTAAGGATGCTCCAACATCCACTGCAACGCATCGGCTATTGATTTAACATTTGGTTCTACAATAAATCCGTAATCATTCCTACCAATTTGATTTGTTTGCAACACATCGCGGGCTCCCGGAGTTAATGTTGTGATTACGGCTTTTCCCCGCGCCATGAGTTCGGGAATGACCATTCCAAAAGGCTCATAAAGAGAAAGTACAACGCCAAACCCGGCTTTATCAATTAATCGCAATTTTTCAAGTCCGATATATCCGGTTGACGAAATCATTACTTTTATATTTGAATATTCATCCGCGCTTTTAGCTAAATCTTCGGCATATTTCCGCCTTGCTTCAATGGTGTTATCGGTATTTCCAAAGATAATAAGTCTAAATGAAGAACATACCTCTTTACTCATTTTTGCTGAAAGAAACTTGGTCGCTTCAATTAGTAGGTCAAATCCTTTTTCGGGTGAAATTCGACCGTAAGAAACAATGGTTTTCTGCTCTGAAAAGCTAGTCTGTGGTAGCGGCGTGAAATGCTCGTCCCCTATTCCGTTTGGAACGCATGTTAGCATACCGGCATAATCCGGATATACTTCCATTAAGTCCTCTATCATCCCGTTTGACGGAACGGTTATCACTGAATTGGATTTGATAGCTAACCGTTCTAATTCGCGAAGCTTCTTAACCATAACGGTGTCGTTTATCAGTTTTTTATTTCTGCTTGAAAGAAGCATGTGGAATGTAGAGATAACCCTGTATTTCTTTTTTTTCAGTTCGGCGGCACGCTTCGGTGTTTCGATAAACCCGTGCAAGTGTACAACACAATCTTCGGGGTCAAAATGCTGAAGAATTTTTTCGACAAAGGCATCGCCGAACATCGTTCTGAATTTATGAACGTTCAAATCGTCGGCAAAGAGCGTACTAATATATTCCTCCGTGAATTTGATTTTGACAACTCTAAGCATGCCGTTTTCATAAAGATACTCACCCGGCTTTTCATCTTTGACGCAAGGCGAAATCCAGTAAACAATATTTCCGCGTTTTATTTGCGCTTTGCAAAGATTGTAAACCGCCCAACCTTGTCCGCCAAGTAGATGCGCGGGGTCATGATAGGAAACATGGATTATTTTGAACTTTACCGTTTCGGTTTTATGAATTGTCGGAAGTTCGAGTGCAATTTGTGCATAATAATACTCTTTTGATTTCAAACCGTAAAACACGGATGCAGGACGGCAGCCATTGCGACATTGCAACGGCGGGTTGACAAAAAGACTTCTTCGCGCAGAGATTAAATCGTCAAACGGCGAATCAACGTCACCTACATATGTAGTCTTAAATGTTGAACACATGGCAAAGCAAGGATAAATTTTTCTGTCTGCGCCGATAAGGGAATAGTGTGCGACCGTCCAGCATTTCTCGGCAGGCGACACTTTTAAAGTTGCATTAATACTGTCAATAACATTGGTGTTATTCTGCAAAAACCGAAATAAATCGGGTTTTGATTTTTCATATTTCCGCAATCTTTTTTTCAAGAGTTCAAGTGTTGTGTTACTCAATGCAGAAATCGCATACGGCGTATTTTGTTGGTTATCATCCGCCAAAGGAAATAGCATAAATGTACAGCTTTTGCCATCAATGCCGCATGCTGAAACTGCGTTCCGTATTTGATAGAGTTTTTCAGCCGAATCAATACCGGTTAGAATATTATGCTCATCGAAAACTTGTGTCACTCGGATAAGTGATACTGGACTTGTGCTAAGATACGTACAAATGTTTTCCCAAACGGTATCAAACAACTCCTGCCCCTTATATTTTTTGTAATTCTCCTTGTTGCCTTCATCAAGCGATATGCTTACTTCATCAATTTCAGAAAGCCATTCGCCGTCCGGTATATATGTGCCGTTGGTAATCAAACGAAGTCTAACACCGGGCAGTTTTTTTCTAAGAAAGAGCACGACATCGTTAAAATCATTCTCCCCATCGTGATAAAGAGTAGGTTCGCCTCCTCCGGCTATTAATATTTCCATGGGTGACAATTCAACAACCCGTTTCAAGTCGGAGAAAAATAAAAAATGTTCTTTGTTTTTAGTTTTATAAGTACACCATGAACAATTCAAGTTGCAGTTATTTGTAAGATGCAGTTCAAGCAATGTAAGCCGTTCAGGTTTAAATAATCCGGATTTCAAAATCTGTTCGCAAGCGCTTTTGGCAATAGCTACACAATCATCGGGATAAAGAGTATGGCAATGAAAATATTTTATCACACGGTCAAAATAATTGCGATAAAACGATTGTATATCCGCAAATATTCCTACCTTGAAAAGTTCAAAGAAACTCCTATGAATTGCCAGTCTAATAAAAGCCGGATTATTAACACAGTATTGCAATGTGTCATCGAGGCATTTCACAATTTGGTCCGTTAACCATATGTTTTTCTCCTCTTCCGCCCTTTGAACGCTTTCATCCGGAGTTTCAAAGGAAGAGAACGCCAACATAACCTCTAATTCATCTATCATGGTATGGGGGTGTGTTTTCCGCCTGTCGATTATTTTCCCTTTGAGTTTTTGTCTTATAATTGTCGGTATATCGCTTCGTAGGGCGATTGTTCTCCATAAAGAGAGATTATCCGAATCGACAATCACGGATAATTCGCCAATATCGGTTGTGACTCTGGCAAAAATACCTTGATTTTGAGGGTAATCTTTAATGAGCCGTGCGTGAATTTTTCGACACAAACGTTGTATATTCTTTGAGTGTAGGTCGTATTGTGAAGCGATTTTTTCTTTTGTCATTTGCAAACTTTCAGTGATTTTGATAAGGTTCTTACCAAAAAAGATATTGCTACCCATAAGACAGAGTTCTTTTACCGTCAAAAAAAAGTCAAGCGCGGCATTCAATTCTTTTATATCGTCATCTGATAAAATGCCTTTCTCAACCAAAATATTAATATCGGTATCCGCTAAAAATCTGTTTCCGGCGTATAGCGCCGCAATCATAAAAATAAATTGTATCCATCGTATACCGCCCGTAAAATATTTTATGTCGCCGCGACTAATTTCTAACGGTAGTTCGTTTGTCGGATGATATTTTTTCAATAGCCGTGAAAAGAACGATGACGCCATAAATTCAAGATGTAAGTCATTGCCGGCAAGATTAGAAACCATTACATCTCTACTCGTCAAGGACAACACATCGGGTGCATTTAATACGGTATTTTTAAACAGTCTTTTGTTACCGCCTATAAATCTAACACTGAGCAAATCCATGGGATTTACTTTGACGCGCTCCCACGCCTTAAATGCAACAATCCAAGGTTTTCCGGAGAATTCAATAAACAACTCTCTCTGAAGAGGTATCAGATCATCTTTTGTAAGGCTACCGTCATGTATCAATGTAAAATCAGTGTCCGAGTTCCCCGACAAGAAGCGTCCCCCACAACTCCCATATGTTAGTATTGCAACACGATCGCTTAAGCCTGTTTTATTAAGAATGTTTTCCGTGCGTACAACAAGTGAGTAAAAATTGTGTTCGGCTATTTTTCTTCCCATCTTTGCTTGTATAAGCTCATAAGGCGTTTGCAACTCTTTACCCTCCCGAAGATTATTTTGACTTTGACATCCTATCGTCTTTCCTTGACAGAACATCGCGAGCTACGGCTCAAACACCTTCCGATCGAGTGTTTGAAATCTATAGATTCATTTTAGACTTCATTTTGAGCCTCCGTTTTAGGGTGTGGACAATTGCGGTGATAAAATATTTTCTTGCCTAGCAAGTCGTCACCGCGGATTGCCCATACCCGTATTGATTACGGTTTTCAATCGCGCAGTGCCTTGAAATAGTCCTTGTTTTGTGTCAAATCGCCTTTCAGAATTTCCTTAAAGCGTTTAAGCCGCACGGTATCGCCGTACTTATTATATAGGTTTTCTATAACAACTATAAGACCCGTATAGTCAATCGTTCCCGAAGCCTTACGTTCCAAATAAAGCGCGTTATCTAGACACCTTGTGAAGTAGTCGTTTGCCTGCTTAAAATTGCCCATTTCGTCATAGATAAAGCCTAGGTTATTTTGTATATTCACAATCTGATATTTGTAAGCGGGGTCGACTCCGGCAAGATAGTGATGCAACTCTATGGCTTTTTCATAATAGTCAATCGCTTTGCCGTATTCCTTCAGTTTACGGTAAACCACGGCAAGATTAGATTTAATTTTTGCGTTCAGTATGGATTCCTCATAGGCAATCCGCCCCTTTGTAGCTTCGTCTATTAACTCGTCGGCGGCTTCGTACTCACGGCGCGCCAAAGCATCGTCAAATTTAGCTTCAAGCACCTTAGTCGCAAAATCGAAGTGCTTTTCCGCAAGTATTAAGGCATATTTTTTGTCCATTTTATATAATGTTTTATATTGTGTAACGGCGTTTGAGTCCATTCTCAACGCCTCCTCCGTATTTTCCCACACAATCCGTAGCATCGCCGCCAGTGTTTCGTAAATTGTCGCAACGCGCCGTATGACAGCCTCATTCGGAATGATGTAGGCTTCTATCAATTCAATCTCACGCTGAAAAAGCTCAACGGCAAAATCATATTCCTTCTTCCCCATAAAATGTCTTGAAAGGTCTTCATACCCTTGCCTAAGCGTGATAACATTTTCTGCGGTGGCTTTTGCCTTTAATCTCTCCTCATATTTCGATAAATCTTTAATTAAAGCTTTGTCCTGTGCATCCATACCGTCCTCCTACAACATAGTTATAATGATTATGTTGTCTTACTTAACAAGCCTTGTGATTATGGTTAGTTCGCCATCCTTAGGCAGATAACCGTGCGCCGACAGTTGTCCAAGCTTCACGGTTTTTAAGGCGCCGTGATAGTCGCTCCCGCCGGACACGAGCAAGTTAAGCTTTTTGGCAATTGCTCCGTACGCGGCTATCTCGCGTTCACCGTGCGACGAATGAAAAACCTCTATCGCGCCAAGCCCCGCCTCCTTCAATTTTTCTAGGAGAGCTTCAATTTCCGCAAAGCTCAAGCCATATTCCTTCATAACCTCTATCGGATGCGCCAGCGACACAACGCCGCCCGCCCTGTTTATCGTTTCGATAACGTACCGCGCGTCCGATTTAAACGATTCTGTATCCAAATCCTCTAAGTACCGCGCTATCAGTTCGCCTACCGTTCCTTGCACGCCGTTCCTTTGCATTGCTCTGACGACGTTCGGTTTGCCGACCACAACGCGGCTTTTCAGTTCGTCCTTATCGACCTGCGGCAAAAATATCCCGTGCTTGCTCTCCAAATGGTCAAATATTGCAAGCAACTTTTTCTTCCGCAAGCGGCTGCCGTTTGCAATAAGTATTTTGACGTTTTCTTCGCTTAGGTCAAAGCCGTAACAAAGTAGGTGCATTTCCGTGCCGTCAAATATGGAGGACACCTCTAATCCGGTGATAAAATTTAGCTTTGTATCGGCGCCTTTAAATTCCTCAAGCATGACAAAATTGCCACCCGTATAGTCGTGGTCGGTTATTGAGAACGTCGTTATTCCGCTTGCAATCAGCTTGCCGAGCAATTCCGCGCAGGTATCCGTTCCGTCGCTATGGTTTGTGTGAATATGTAAATCCGTCATGACTTTTCCTCCGTTATAATCCTTGCCCGATACTTAAAACGCCCCTCTCTGTTATCGGGACGCTTGTCGGATTAATAAATTTTCCTATCATTCGGAAATTATCTCGTAGACAATTTCGGGATTGGCGACGGAAAGCTTCTTCCATACCGCGTCGTACTCGTTCGGGTTGAGCATAAAAAGCAAGGCTTCCTCACGGACGATTTCCTTTTTCGCGCGGTTATAAACCAAATACAACTCGTTGGTTTTCTCGTCAAGTCTTAGCGCCGTCATATCGCGGTAATTTATTTTGTCGCCGAGTAGCGCAAACCGCGCAATAAGGCACTCCCCTTTAAACGAATAAAAACTGCAAGTGAACGCTAGCACGCCGAAAGCCGTCAAAGCCGCCGACAGAACGGTGACCGGAATTGCCACTTCGTTTCCGTAATTGACAAAACCGCCCGCATCCGCCAGCACCAGCGCATTGATGACGACGGACACTATACCTACCGCCGTTATCGCCGAAAACATTATTAAAAAGTGTTTTTTAAATTTTACTCTTAACCGCATAAAATTTCACATTCCCGTGCGCGTCAAGCTTTTTTTTCGACGGCATTAACGACGGTGTTTATATCCGCTTCCGGTCTATCGCTAGCGGCGTCTTCGGCATTAACGACAATATTTGCCTCTACTTCAAGGCTATCGCTAACGGCGGCGTTTGCTGAAGAAATCTCCTCTTCGCCCGTCGTTGCCCCTCTAACATCCGTATTTATAACGTCCGCGTCTTTAACCTCCACTCCGGAAACAACCGCGTTGCCGGTTTCCGTGCCGCTGCCGCCCACTACAACCTCCTGCAACTCCGTACGTTCGGCAAACGAGCGTGTGTCAATCACCGTTTTGGTGTCGACATAGAATCTCTGTCCGTGAGTGCTGTAATAAAACGTAAGCTCCGCTCCCTTTTGGAACATGAGCAACAACGCAAAGCTTATGACTATCATTATACCGAAGGTCACAAGCCCAAACGCCGCAATAAGCATATACACCGCGAATATCGCAATATTGAATGCGCCATATATATCATGGAAGCGTTTTTTATTGTCTTTGAAGCCATTTTTGAGCGCGCACCAAACCTTTTTATCCTCCGAAAAAATCAGCGCCGGAACCCAACCCGCAAATATCGCGGATTTTAGCGACAGCAAAACTACCGCGACAAGCAACGCCAACGTCAGTGAAAACACCTGTATGACGGGAAAAAGCAACGCTACTATAAAATACACAACCAACATTATGACTATATGCATCGGAGCGCCGATGACGGTATCCGCAAACGCGTACTTGACGGAAACCTTAAAATCCTTTATCGAATAATTCAAAAGCGACGCCGAAACAGCGGAAGACATGAACGTATTCAATACGCCCGCAAGCGGAATCTTTATAAGGCTTATTAAAAAATACCCTAGAAAATAAAGACATATTATAAGAATAATTGCCGCCGCCACAAAGCCGGAGTCGTCCTTAATCACATCTATGATGCCGGAAACATGCTTAATGGTGGAAGACAAATAACCGCCTACACTCAAATCTCCTTCGCCGGATATAAACCCGTCAAACTCGGCTTTCATTGAGTCAAGCTCTACCGCAACATTTTCCTGTGCAAGCACGTGTCGCTGTGCGGGGAAAAACAAGCTAAGCGAAACCGCACCGACAACCAAAAAAATAATAAAAAGGTATGCAATTATTCTGTACACCAGCTTGAAGTTGGTAAATAGTAACGTAGTGGTATTTTTAAGCTCCATCTGTCTTTCTCCCGCGGCGCTTACCGCGTTTTTATTTTGCGCTTATAAATTCGCGCTTTTCCGGATAATTTTATACGGCATCGCAATTATCAACGCTTTTTACCGCGCTTTTTGTCCCACGCAAAACCGCGCTTTTCCTCTTTCTTTGCCTTGAGGTCCGCGCGTTCCGTACCCGTCAAATCGAAGAACAGCCCGTACATAAGCGCTATATAATAAATAAAGACTGCAAGGTACGTCAAGCTGTCCACTACCCTCAAAAGCCCGCCTAGACGCATTTCCGCAGCCGTGCCGATAATCATAAGCACGAGGAACGGCAAAAGCGGAATTACCAAAGCAAAAACCGTTTTAAACACATTGCCGTTTATCTGCCTTATCCCGTAGGTTAAGGCTTCCGCGCTTTTGAAGCCGGAGTGAAGCATATTCGGCGTCCACAGAATGATTACGGAAAAAACAAGAAGCTGCAAAAATATCATTACCGCCCACGTAATAACCGAAAGCACCAGCCCCACGGTCTTATTGGGAACAAGCGTCCACATGTAGAAAAACGCCGCTTCTAAAAAAGAAAATACTTCAAAGACTACGACCGCCGAAAGACAAACCTTCAGCGCCGTGGCAAAATTGTAATTAAGGCGGTTTTTTATGAGCGCCGGGCTGACGTCAAAATTTCCGGTCAACATGTGGCGGCTGATTGCCCCGAACGTGATACTCAAAACAAAAGATAAAACCAAAATCCCCGCTATACCTAGAATTAAAAGGCGCAGGTCTATTCCTAAAACGGCAGCGTAAATTTCGGCAAATCCGTTGTAGTCGGTTTTAAGATAATTGTATAAGAACTTTGCCACCGCTGACGGCGACAACAAAAAAGTCATGAGTACGGACGGAACAATAAAAAGCAGGAACAAAATAAAAAATTTCTTGTTCGTGTAATTCATTGTAAGCTTTAGATACTTCACTTTTTTTTTCCTCCCGGCAAAATGCAATGTGTATTGCGGTTTTCAAAGCCCCCGACAACAACTGAAAAAAAAATTGTTTCAATTTTGACTTCCCTTTTCCACAAGGCTTGCTTTTAAGCATTTACCATTATATAATAATACCAGTAAATTATGGATAAATCAACGCTTTTTTTATACTCTTTCAAAAGCGGCTTAAAAAACTGCCGCCTTTGCCCTAACGAGTGCGGCGCGGACAGAACCGTTTGCGCGGGAGCTTGCCGCGTACGGCTTCCGCATATCGCAAAATATATGCTGCATTTCGGCGAAGAACCCGTAATAAGCGGTACGCGCGGAAGCGGAACGGTATTTTTTTCCGGCTGTACCATGGACTGCGTGTTCTGCCAAAACCACTTAATTTCAAGGTCGTCTTTAGGAGATGACGCGCGCGGCTCCGAAAATTCCGCGAACAATCTGCTAGCGGACGGTAAACAATACGCTACCTCCGCCACCTCCGTTCCCGAAAAAATACAAATCAATTTTGAGGAAGTCCCCTCCGTAGAAAAAAATATCTCAACCAAAGGGGAAGTCCCCTCCACCGAAAAAAATATATCAACCGGCGGGAAAGCCCCTCTAGCAGAAGAAAAAACCTCACGCGGCACGGAATCCGGTTTCCAAAATTGCACTAAGATTGCCGGAGAGCTTACGCCGGAAGCGCTTGCCGCCGTGTTTTTCGAGCTTAAAAACGCCGGCGCGCACAACATAAATTTGGTGTCCGCCACGCCGGCAATACCGTTAATCGCTGAAGCCTTGATAAAATACCCACCCGGAATTCCCGTGATATGGAATTCAAGCGGCTACGAAAAAGTCGAAGCCTTGCGCATGCTTGAGGGACTGGTACAGGTTTATCTCCCTGATTTAAAATATGTTTCTCAAGCGGCTTCTATAGCTTTATCTAAGCATAATGACTACTTTAAACATGCGTTTGCGGCAATTTCGGAAATGCTGCGACAACAGCCGGAAACGGTGATAGAAGACGGTACCGTACGGCGCGGCGTAATTGTGCGGCACCTTATCGTCCCCGGTTTTTTAAAGGAAAGCGCGGAGGTCGTAAAAATATTTGCGGAAAATTTTAAGGACAGCGCATGGTTCTCTTTAATGGCGCAGTACACGCCCCCCGCCGAATTGGGCTTGCCGCCGGCAGTGGGCGCGCACGCCTCGGATATAAACCGACGCTTGAAGCCCATCGAATATCACTATGCCCTAAGACTGCTTGAACGCAACGGCATTGAAAACGGCTTCGTTCAGGAGCTCTCCGCCTCCGGCACGGAGCTTATTCCCGATTTTGAAACTCCATCCGCACTCGCTCCGAATGCGAAACTTATTGCGGATTTTAATGCACCCGCTCCGAATAATAAGCTGATCCCCGATTTTGAAACTTCCTCCGCACTCGCTACCGGTACGGAAAAATCTCATAAAAAACCGCGAAAATGACCATATTTACCGAAAAAAACACGGAGGGGGAATAATTATATTTGCCGGAAAAAATCATGGGAAAACCACACAAAAATCACGAAAAAAACGTCTTGCAAGCGACGGATAAGTATGTTATACTTTATACGATAAGGAAAAAAAGCGGGCTTAGAGTCCGTTTTTTATCGGAGGGAATTTTATGGCGACCGCTTTCGGCTCATACACGGGCAAAATTTTAAAGATTAATCTTGCGGAAAAAACTTGTGAGGAGTATCCTTTTTCCGATAAGGAACGGGAAATGTTCTTAGGCGGTAAAATTCTCGCCGCGAAAATCATATACGACAACATAAAACACAAAATCGATGCCTACGACGACGAAAACATCATTGTCGTATCCACCGGTCCCTTGAACGGAACGGCGGCCCCCTCGTCGTCACGTTTTAACATATCGGCAATTTCTCCCTTGACGGGCTTGCTGTCCTCCTCCAACTGCGGCGGCAATTTCGGTATGAGCCTTAAGCGCGCCGGCTATGACGCGTTGGTAATTACCGGCAAGGCGGCGGAAAAAACCCTCCTTAAAATTACCGAAGACAAGGTGGATTTTCTTTCTGCGGACGGGTTGTGGGGGCTTAAAACCGGCGAAACACAGGAAAAAATCGGCGGCAAATGCGGCAAAATTGTTATCGGTCCGGCAGGTGAAAACCTCGTGCGCTACGCCTGCATAGTCAGCGAAGAACGCGCGGCGGGACGCGGCGGCTTAGGGGCGGTAATGGGTAGCAAAAACCTTAAAGCCGTTACCGCGGAAGGGGCGCTGCTCCCGAAGGTGAAAAACCGGGAACGCCTTAAAACGCTCAACTATAAGTGGGCTAAGCTTCTTCAAAATCACCCGCTCACGGGTGCACAGCTTCCTAAGCTAGGGACCGCGGGGCTTCTCACGACCATGCAAATGAAGCATATTTTAGCCACAAAGAACTTTTCCGCCGGACAGTACGACGAATTCGACAAGATTTCCGGCGAACACATGAGTGAAAAATTCCTCATTAAAAACAAGGGCTGCCTTACCTGCCCCATCAAATGCGCCCGCGTCGTCAACATACACGGCAAAAACGTCAAGGGTCCCGAAGTGGAAATAATGGGGCTTATGGGCGCCAATATCTTAAACAACGACCTTGAAAAAATTATGCTCTGGAACTACGAAATGGACGAATACGGAATGGACACCATTTCTACGTCGGGCTGTTTTGCTTTCGCAATGGAACTGAACGAGAAAGGGCTTTGGGACAACGGGCTGGAGTTCGGCAAAATCGACAGAGTGTCGGAAGTCATCAAGGAAATTGCTTTCCGCTCATCCGAGGTAGGCGACGTAATGGCGGAGGGTACCAAACGCATGAGTGAACGCTTCGGCGGTAAGGACTTCTGCATAAGCTCCAAAGGTATGGAGCTTTCCGCTTACGAGCCGCGCGCCGCCGTCGGACAGGGCTTAGGGTACGCCGTTTCCAACCGCGGCGGTTGCCACCTTAACGCCGGGTACCTCGTCGTTTTAGAGGGCTTAGGACTGTCCATAAATCCATATACGCACAGCGGCAAAGCGACGCTTTCCATGACCTTTCAGGACTTAATGGAGGCGGTTTCCGCCGGCGGAAGCTGTCTTTTCACCACGTACGCGTTTTTCCCGTCATTTTTGCTAACGAAGCCGAATTCGCTGATGACGCGTATCGTCAATAAAATTTTGCCTTATTTGGGCGGGGCGCTCTACCTTGCCGGTAAGTTGCCGTGGATATTGCCGGTTAATCTGCCGCCGATATTCCCCCACCCCGTAGTCATAAACGCCGCTACCGGCATGAAACTCAACTTCGGAAAAATGCTACGAGTCGGTGAACGCGGCTACAATTTGGAACGCCTCGTCAATCAGCGCATGGGCGTAAAAGCAAGCGACGACGCCCTCCCGAAGCGCCTCACGGACACCCTGCAAGACCCGAAAAATCCCAAATCAAGGGTCCCTTTGGAAACGATGAAAAAACGCTACTACGCTTCGCGTAGTTGGGACAAAGAAGGACATCCTACAAAACGTTTGATTAAGCGTTTGGGTATAGTGTACGACATGGAAGGCACGGAATAAAAACACTGCTACACGCCGCGCAACCAAAAAAAATGACGTCCTACAAGATGTTTGATTAAGCGTTTAGGTATAGTGTACGACATGGAAGGCATGGAATAAAAACACTGCTACACGCCGCGCAACCCCAAAAAATTGGCGTCCTACAAGATGTTTGATTAAGCGTTTGGGCGGGTAAAATGCTATAAATGCATTTAAAAATGCGGTAAATAAAATAGCAAAAAACGCGGTAAAAACGCAATAAAATGCGATAAAATAAGGCGCGGCAAAAAAGCGCTTTGTATGCGGTAAGCAGAAATAAAGGGGGTATAAATATGGTTAAAGTTAACTTTTTTGGTGTGTTACGGTTAGATTTGGGTATGTCCGAGGTCACCGGCGAGGGTAAAAACGTTGCGGAGCTTTTAGATAATCTGAAGCGGACAATTGAGCCTTTAAAAGAATTAAACTTAAAAAATTATGTTATTTTTGTCAACGGCAAAAACATATCCGACTTGAAACTTTTCCGCACTAAGCTTTCAGACGGCGACGAAGTCACAATGCTCTCCCCCGTCTCCGGCGGCTAATTCGATTCCATTTTTAATATAGTTCTTTCTTGCACACGTAAGAAAGAAACAAAGAAGCGCGCAAGCTTGAAGCTTGACACTGTTAACTTGAAAACGCAGTTGACGTTAACGTCAACTGCGTTTTTCAAGTTATTAGTGTTAATTCCCGCACTGTCGTATTTTTATTTTCTTTCCGTCCTCTTACCAAAGCCATGTTTTTAAAAAAAGAATTTTTTTTCGCATGGCTTTCTGTTGTCAAAGACAAACAAATTAACGTCCAATTATTAGATTGGCTTTTCTTGCCTCATATTCCGCATTGTTAATAACACCGATTGCACGGAGCGTGGCAAGGCGTTCAAGCTCTTGCACTAGGCTTTGCTCTGCGAATGCCCGGCTTTGGGGCGAGTAACCGGGGTTGTAACCACCGTATTGCGCGGCGTTGTATTGACCGTTAGGCGCGGCGTTATATTGATTAGCGTTGTATTGCGCGGCGTTATTCGGAGCAACACCGTAAGGCGCGGCACCGTACGGAATACCGTCGTATGGGGTACCTCTGTATTGATTGACAGTAGCACCGCATTGCGCACCGCCGTAGGGTGCAACATTATAACCACCACCGTACGGAGCGGCGTTATACCCTCCAATATACGGGGCAACACCGTAAGGATTGGCACCGTATAGTTCTGGCAACTCCTCGCTCTTAATTTTAGAAACGGCGACAAATTTAAGGATTGCCGGCAAAATCAAAAATATTGCGGACATCACAATAAAGGGACTTACCTCTATAATTACTGCGGCAGAGGTTTTTACTACAACTATCAGAAGCAATATCCCGGTAAAGACTTGTAAAACACCTGCGAATGTAAGACCGCCGGTTCTTAACTTGGCTTCGGCGGCTTGCAATCTTGAAATATGGAAGGTCTTATTTGAAAAAACAAAGCTGACTATCATTATCGCGGAAAAGACCGTCACGACTACAGCGCACAATATGATAATAAATACCAACATGCCGTTATTGGTATCGCCGTTGGCATTGCTCCTAGAGAGCGTAGCAATACTGCCGATTAGTCCTACTCCAAAAATGGCGACAATCGGTACGCACAGAATGCCCAAAATTATATCGATAACGCCGGAAGCCTTTAGCAATACTTTTCCGTTGTTTGTGTGCATCTTAATTCCCTCCTTTATCCGGTTTCTGCAACCGTTTACTTCGATTGATTAACCGGTCCTATTATTTATTATAGCACTATAATTCCGCGCCGAAAGCTATTTTCAGTTGAACATAGTTTCTTACATATTTATTATAGCATTCTTAATACTCATATGCAAGAGAAAAATAAAAATGAGTGTAACCATCCACATTCTAGACGGTTTTACACCCAAAAGCCGATAGGATTTTCTTGTTCAGCAAGTCGTAACCGCGGATTGTCCACAACAATAAAAAAACACGGAAGCACACAAAACCTCTGTCAAATTTTCATGACATGCTTTGTGTGACTTCCGCGTTTTTATATTTAGCATTAAGCGCTGCCGATTTCAGTTTACTGCGTCACCTTTAGGATACCCAAAAATGACTCGTAAAAGCTTTAACGTCTGCCGTAACCTTTTTTTCCTCGTATTCCGTGTTACTGATAACGCCGGTTGCGCAGAAAGTATGGCTGTGACCCGTTGATTTAGCGTCTGCTGATATTGGCTTTTCTTTCCTCGTATTCGGCGTTACTGATAACGCCGGTTGCGCGGAGCGTGGCAAGGCGTTCAAGCTCTTGCATTAAGCTTTGATCTGCAAGTGTTTGGTCTTGCGGCACATAACCTTGTTGCGGATAGCCGGGGGCATACCCACCGCCGTAGGGAGCGCCGTAACCGTAAGGATTGGCACCGTAGGGAGCGGGTTCAAGTTCGGGCAACTCTTCTTTTTTGATTTTAGAGACGGCGACAAACTTAAAGACTGCCGGCAAAATCAAAAATACCGCGGGCGCAATAAGTGCGCTAACCACACCGGCAACTTCTTCGGCGCCGTCTATCGAGCTACCGCTGATTGAAACTATTATAAGGAACAGTCCGGCAATTACTTGCAGGACGCCCGCGACGATAAGACCGCCGGTTCTTAGTTTAGCTTCGGCGACTTGCAATCTTGAAATCTTAAATGCCTTGCTTGCAAAAACAAAATTGACGATCATTATCACTAAAAAAATCGCCGCAATGACAAAAAATATCGCGCCGAGAACTGCGGCTATAGAAGCTGGAATACCTGCAAACGGGCTATCCGCTTCTACAATGGTGTTGGCTACTGCCATAATCATGACTCCGCCTATGCCCGTCAATATAACCGCAGGGATACAAAGAATACCCATAATTAAGTCGGTAACGCCGGAAGCCTTTAAGAATCCTTTTCCGTTGTTTGTATGCATTTTATTTCCTCCTTTATCCGGTTTTACGCAACCGTTCCTTGAACGATTAAACCGAACCTTACAATATTTATTATAGCATTATTAATACCCACATGCAAGAATAATAATAAGAATAATTGCGCGTAATACAAAAAATTATTTCAAATTGAAACCTTTGCGGAAATAAATTCCGCTAACTTGCGCAACCATCGGGGCGAAGTGCCCTTTTGTCCGAAGCCACACACTCTTCCGTCTACGGCAAAGCCCTCGCTTTATGCGCATTTGCGATACATACACCACTTTATGCGCGTTGCACGGGGGTGTTACGGGACAATACATTGAGGAATTTAAGGCATTTCACCCGCTTTATGCGCGTTGCATGTAGGCGTAACGTGGCGATTACGGCGGTAATTCAAAGCTCGTCAGCCCCGCTTTATGCGCGTTGCATGTAGGCGTAACGTAATAGGATAGGCACCTATTCCGGGGACCTTTCGACTACGACCGCTTTGCGGTCTGCTCAAGGTGACAATAGGGAAATCCCTTCTCCTATTCGTGTGACGGTATATATAAATCCCCTCCTAGTTAGTGGATCCATTCGACTACGTGCTTACGCACTCCAATCAAGGTGACAATAGGGAAATCCCTTCTCCTATTCGTGTGACGGTATATATAAATCCCCTCTCCTATTAGTGGATCCATTCGACTACGTGCTTACGCACTCCACTCAAGGTGACAATAGGGAAATCCCCTCTCCTATTCGTGTGACGGTATATATAAATCCCCTCTCCTATTAGTGGATCCATTCGACTACGTGCTTACGCACTCCACTCAAGGTGACAATAGGGAAATCCCTTCTCCTATTCGTGTGACGGTATATATAAATCCCCTCTCCTGTTAGTGGATCCATTCGACTACGTGCTTACGCACTCCACTCAAGGTGACAATAGGGAAATCCCCTCTCCTATTCGTGTGACGGTATATATAAATCCCCTCCTATCAGTGGATCCATTCGACTACGTGCTTACGCACTCCACTCAAGGTGACAATAGGGAAATCCCCTCTCCTATTCGTGTGACGGTATATATAAATCCCCTCCTAGTTAGTGGATCCATTCGACTACGTGCTTACGCACTCCAATCAAGGTGACAATAGGGAAATCCCCTCTCCTATTCGTGTGACGGTATATATAAATCCCCTCCTAGTTAGTGGATCCATTCGACTACGTGCTTACGCACTCCACTCAAGGTGACAATAGGGAAATCCCCTCTCCTATTCGTGTGACGGTATATATAAATTCCCTCTTCTATTAAGGTGACGGGAAGAAGCAACCTATAAATACGGAGGACTGATGATTAACACTGAATAAATTTAATAACGCGGCTGACGCTAAGGATAAAATCCTGCGTCAACCGCGTTTTTCAAGTAATCAGTGTCAAGCTTCAAGCTTGCGTTTTCTTTGGTTCTTTCTTGCACGCGCAAGAAAGAACAAGCGCGTTCTTTTGCCGCGTAGCAAAAGAACAAGGGCGTTCCTTTTGGGCGCCCCCAAGGAACAAAGGCGAGGCTTAGCCTTACTTGTTAGACCTAAAGTTAAAGCCTTCTTTTTGCCAAGCGCGCATTTGGAGCAGCAGTTGGTCAATAAACTCCGCGTTGGTATTAGTTTTAATAATCATATTAAGGAGGTTTTCCGTAGCTTCGCCGCTATCGCCGGAGGCAAGAATTTTGCGGAACGCCCAAATACCTTCAAGCTCGTTGTTAGCCAAGAGGAGTTCTTCCTTTCTCGTACCGCTTTTCGCGAGGTCAATCGCCGGGAATATCCGTTTTTCGGAGAGTTTGCGGTCAAGGTGAATTTCCATATTGCCGGTACCCTTAAACTCCTCGTAGATAACGTCGTCCATACGGCTGCCGGTATCGACGAGAGCGGAGGCAATTATGGTAAGGCTGCCGCCGTTTTCGATGTTACGGGCGGAACCGAAGAAGCGTTTTGGGCTGTGGAGTGCTCCGGGGTCGATACCGCCGGAGAGCGTTCTGCCGGTCGGCGGAATTGTCATGTTATAGGCGCGCGCAAGGCGGGTCAAGCTGTCGAGTAAAATAACGACGTCTTTGCCAAGCTCAACCATACGTTTAGCGCGGGCAAGAACCATTTCGGCGGCTTTTACGTGGTGTTCGGGTTGCTCGTCGAAGGTGGAGAACACGACGTCGCCCTTTATGGAGCGTTGCATGTCGGTAACCTCTTCCGGACGCTCGTCTATGAGCAGAACCATAAGCACGACTTCGGGATAATTCGCGGCAATTGACGCGGCAACCGACTTAAGCAAGGTGGTTTTACCTGCTTTAGGCGGCGACACAATCATGGCGCGTTGTCCCTTGCCGATGGGCGCTATGAGGTCGATACATCTAATCGCGTAATCCTTAGAGCTTTCCTTTCTTTCCAGCTTAAAGCGCTTGTCGGGATAGATGGGTACGAGGTCGTCAAAGTTGGGACGCTTTTCAAGATTTTCCGTAAGAATGCCGTTAACCGATATGATTTCAATCAATGATGCGGGCTTATCGGCGAAAGCGACGCGCACATAACCCTTTACGAGGTCGCCCCTTCTCAATCCGGTTTTCTTAATTTTGGGGACGCTCACATACACGTCCTTGTCGCTGAAATCGCAATTATTTATGCGCATGAAACCAAAGCCGTCCTGATGTATTTCCAGAATTCCCTCACGGATTTCGTCGCCCTCTTGAGGAACGTAAGCCCCCGACTCGTCGCGCCCCTCGTAGACATAGTAACGCGGAACTGCCGGGTGTACGGAGGCTGCTTGTTCTTGAAACGCGGGAGCGTTCTCGTCGGCTTGAACATAGCGTTGGCTATCGTCGAAGCGGTTGTTGTTGCCGCCGAAGCGTTGACTGTTATTGTTGCTATTGCTATTGTTATTATCGTAATAACGATTGTAATATTCGCCGCGGGTGTCGTTGTTGTCGCGGTTATTATTATTATTAAAGCGGTCGCGGTTGTCGTAACGGTTATCGTTGTTGTTGCGGTCGTAACGGTTGTCGTTGTTGTTGCGGTCATAGCGCGTATTTTGCCCGTCGTAGCGCCCGCCGCCTTGTCTGTTGTCATCGTATCTGTTGTTATCGTAGCGGCGGTATCCGTTGTCGTATCTGTTATTTTCATAACGTCCGCCCGTTTCGGGTCTGCTCGTTTCGGCGCTTTTATTGTCGCCTAAGGCGCCGTACGTACGGGGACCGGCGTTATTGCGCATATCCGGTCTATTGTTGTTAGGACCGCCGAAGGACTGCACTGAACGGTTTCCGCCATTGTTTCTGTCGTACGGACGGTAGCGGGAAGCCTGTTCCTGCGGTTGTTGTTGCGATTGCTGCGGGCGAACAACCTCTTCCATGTCGTCGGAAGCGGATTGGCGCGGTCTTTCGTCTTCTTTTCTATCGGTGTTGCCGTTAAAAATCCCCACGTATCTGGGCGGTCTGCCGCGTCTGGTCGGCAAGGACGGACTTTTTGCACCCGACTTAATAGCCATTATTTCCTCTATCAGGACGGGTTTGGTAAGGGACGTAGGTGATTGAACGCCTATTTCGCGCCCCGCGACTCTTAACTCATAAATGCTTAAGCCTTCTAGTTGCTCTCTGGTATAATTAATGTAACTGTTGCCCATTAATAAAACCCTCCTTGTAATAGACACTTTTCTGTGTCATTAAAAATTTTTTTTATTTCTACGCATGTTAAATTTTAAACCGTCACCGCCGAAGACCGCGGAAGCGAGATGTAAAAAGTAGTTTGCGACTGAACCGATTTCGGTTTTGCGTATTCCTTACGTAAGACGGATTATATTTTTTTGCTTATATCCGTTTTTTTCTTTATTTGCATACGGATTTGATTTTATATCCGCATTATTTACCGTATCGCACGGAAATTTTATTTTAAATCCGTTGTTCTCTTAGGCATCGTCACGAATATTACTGATTATTCGTTTTTATCCTCTGCACTCTGCGGATTATATTATATTTTACTTGGTGCCGATATGCGGCGATTGTGTTTTATCCGATTTTTCCTTCCGAGTGTGTTTACGCTAGCGATTTTGAGGAAATTTTATTATCGCTTGCGTTTATTTTAATAATACCACTCACATATCTCTAACGGTATCATTATACAATATATATCGGTGTGTCGATACCGTCTTGTCAAAATTCGGCATAAAACGACATAAAAAGTATTCTTTCGCCGCAGCGGACACGGTTTTTGTAGGCATTCTCCTTGTAAAACCGCTCAATTTTAAGTATGCAACTCCAAAACAAGCCGACAACCTCTCGGTAAAATCCCCACAAAGCTTGCCGATATTTTCACAAGATACTTGAATTTTCGGCACCGATACAGTGCCGTCTGCGGCATACGCTTCGCGGGAGAAAAGCCATCAACGCTATCTCCGGGCAAAAGCCATTAAGCCTTAGCGCGCAAAATCCAAAATCACAACCTTGGTTTTATCGCCGTCAAAATCCGCGCGGTCGTATTCAACGGTGTCGCCGTCGACATATTCTATTTGGTCCTCGTCAAACAAGTCCGTAAACTCACCCAACTTATCCAGGTTAAAGTTGCCTTCCTTTGTACGGTAGTGCATGGGAATAACGACATCCGGCATTATGTGATCCACGTATTCCTTAGCCTCGGCGGCGTTAACGGTATACCCTCCGCCGCCTATGGGTATGAGCAACACGTTCACGGGAATTACCGCTTCAACGAAAAGGCTGTCGCACTCTTCCCCTATGTCGCCCATATGGCAAACGTCCACACCGTCCATACGGTATTTAAAAACGAGATTTTTGCCGCGTTGCGTCCCGCCTGCGGAATCGTGATTAGTGAGTATGCTGTATATATGCACACCCGTAATCTCATACGCCCCCACCTTGTCAATGATTTCGGGCGAACCCGTCACTCCTTGCACAAAGCTATGATCCTTATGCTTATGGCTTATCGTGACCGCGTTGGCGGAAACCTGCTGCATATGATGCCCCACATACGGATCGTATGGGTCTATTACGATTGATGTCCCGGTGCTTTCGGTTAACTTGAACGCGGAGTGACCCAACCATTGAATTTTCATAATTAAAAAAACTACCTCTGTTCTTACGTGCCGCGCAATTTCCGCACGGAACGCCCTAAATCCGGGAATAATACCCGGAGCAACTGACGTTGCGTTTAATTTATATTGTTTATATATACTTATATACCACTTCGTTTATGTAACTAAAGGGTTTGCCGCCGAAAAATTTCACGTTCGGAAACCTACCTTTTTTTACTTACGAAATAATAACAATTTTTAATGCCCCGCTTATTGGATTTTTTCTATAATATCCGCGGTTGTTAAACAATTTTCATGTCCGGAGCGCCGATAGCAAGCTTGCGTCACTTCGACGAAAGCTTGTTGACGAGTATCTGTATTTTCTCGTGCGGATCTAAAAGCGCGCTTACGGACTCCTTCTGAGTACAGGCGGCAATAATATAGGCAATATATTTGGATAAATCCGCCTCAACATACCACGCGCAGGTTTTAAGCTCCGGCAAGGTGTATGTGAGGTTCGTCGATATTACGCCGTCGATTATTTTTTCCTCGTATGCGCTGTCGAATTTTGACACGCCCTCGGTAAACAAGGCAAAGGTCGCCGTTATGAATATACGGTTCGCACCCTTTTCCTTCAATTCCTTTGCAAGCTTAATAACGGAATCGCCGGTGGCAACTATGTCATCCGCGACAAGAATGTCCATTCCCATCACGGAATTGCCTAAATATTCGTGCGCAATAATCGGATTTCTGCCCTTTACTATCGTCGCGTAATCGCGGCGCTTGTAGAACATGCCCAAATCCAAACCCAAAACGGACGCGTAGTAAATGTTACGCGGCATGGCGCCCTCGTCCGGGCTTACCACCATCAAATGTTGCTTGTCGTAACGTATGTCGGGAAACTTCCTTGACAACGCCTTTAAAATCTGATATGTCGGGAAAAAGTTGTCAAATCCCATGAACGGAACGGCATTCTGCACTCTAGGGTCGTGCGCGTCGAAGGTGATAATATCCTTAACGCCCATGCGTTCCAACTCTTGAAGCATCATTGCGCAGTCAAGCGACTCTCTTCCGTTGCGGCGGTGCTGACGACCTCCGTATAAAAGCGGCATTATTACGGTTATTTTTTCGGGCTTCCCTCCCGCCGCGCATATTACGCGCCGTAAATCCGCGTAGTGTTCGTCGGGGCTTTTGGGAGTCTCGTGTCCCATCATATCATAGGTTTCGCCGTGATTGCCCACGTCCACTATGATGTAGAGGTCACGCCCGCGTACCGTTTCGCCTATTATCGCCTTACCGTCGCCGGTGGTAAACCGCGGATAAGAGGAGGTCACTATGTAGGAGGGACGCTTAACGGACAAGTCCGAGTCGTCGTCCAACATGGTAATTAAGTGTTTATCGACCTTCTCCGCCAGTGCGGTTGCGCCCGGTAAGGCTATAAGAGCCAACGGCGCGGATGCTTTTGCGGAAAATACTTTACTTGATAAAGGCGTCATATGAAATAAATTTACCCCCGGTCGGAAACGCGATAGGAATTATCGGTAACAAGTTTTGAGTTGACAAACATATACATACCCTTTGCGCGTAACCACCCGTAAAATTAGGTGTTATCATTGAGAACGGTGTGCGGTTAGCCGCATAGTCCCGTTTTAACCTGCGACTAGCACGTAAAATGCGTATGCCGTAAGTTTTAACCGTGTCGAACGCTTACAACAATTGCAACCGCCCCCACAACATACCTATTATATCACAAGTTTTGCGCGCACGCAACTTTCCGTGACAAGGATTTAAATACATATTTTAATTTATTTTTATCGCCACGCTTTTATACGTCCCCAACAACCGCCTTAATAGGCGACTCTAAGCACCTTATAATTATGGTGCAGTTTGGAGGTATGGAAACCGTATACGCTTCATAGGCGGCTCTAAGCCCACTATAATCCGACCCATCGCCGCTAGCTACCGCCCGGCTAGCGGTTAAACAGTCCTCTGCGTTAGGAATTTCCACTTCCGACTATAGGAATTTCCACTTCCGGCTAGCAGTTAAACGACGGCTTCGGGAGGTAAGTCCTCCACGTTCGGGATTTCCACGTCAAGCGTTTCGCGTTGCCCGCCGATACGGTTTTGCAAAGCGTTTTTGTCGATTTTGTAAGTCAATACGGCAAGCGCTCCTATTATCACAACCACTATGGAAAGCGCCACGAACATCCAGTGAATTGCGTCGTTTGCGCTTTGGTGGGGCTGAATAAACAGCTTGTTCGCCTCCCAACCGTCGTAGGGCGCCGTGTAGTTGGCAAGCGACAGAACCGGTCCTATTAGCATCGTCGCCGCGCCCATGCCGACCTTCTGGACAAAGGTCACTATTCCGTAATAGGCGCCCTCGTCCATATCGCCGTCTTTCATACTGAAATTTATCGCGTCGGGCATCATGCTGAACGGCATTAGCTGAACTCCGCCCACGCCTACGCCCAAAAGCGTTATGAATACGTAGCCGAACGTCGGCATATATGCAAGAGATTCTTCCATGGATAGCACCGCGTCGCCGCCGTAGAGCGGTTGAATGAAAAATATGCCGATAAGACTTACCACCGCCAGTAGACAGCTTGCAAGGAAGGTGTTTTTCTTTCCGAATTTTTTGGAAATCCCCACCCACAACGGAGTGCTTAGAATTGCCACCAACAGTACCATGCCCGCCATTATGACGAACAAATTCGGCGTACGAAGCCAATAGGTGGCGTAATATTGAAGCAAGGTTTGCAACAGTCCGATAACCGTAAACGCGCAAAGATATGCGATTGTAACCTGTCTGAAGGGCTTTGACTTCCACGACTCAAGTACGTACTTTTTGAAATTGAAGGGCGGACGCTTTGCCGGCTTTATAAATTTGCGCCGCTCAAACGTCCCCCCGAAACAAAGTAGCGATGTCACCGTGAGTACTATTCCGAAAACTATTCCGACATAAATAAGCTTGTCCCCCGCTTGAGCCACGGGTTGCTCGCCTAAAAGCGTGTCCGCTATGAAAATCGAACCTAAGGTCGCGAATGCGGAGCAAACCATGCGGAAGCTTGTCAAGCTTGTGCGTTCGTCGTAGTCGTCGGTCATTTCCAAAATTATGGAACCGTACGGCACATTGACAAGCGTCAAAAGCGTAATCACGCATAGGTATACGCCCAAAACCACTATGATTTTAACCGCTTCGGAACCGCCTAAAAGCACCGTCGGGAACATCCACAGCAAGAAAAACATTATACCGAGAGGTATGGCGTAGAACAACAAATACCGCCGTCTGCGCCCAAATTTTCCGCCGGAATTGTCGCTCAACCACCCGATAATCGGGTCGGAAAACGCGTCCCAAATGATGCCGATAACGACAATCACCGACGCCCATACCGGGTTAATCTTCAAATAATCCGTAAGGGTAATCAGAAGATAGACGCTCAAAATTGTGTTTGCACACCCGAACGTCACCTCTCCCATGCCGTAACCAAGCTTTGACAGCCCGGTAATTTTGCCGTTTTTCACCTTTTTCATACGAGCTCCTCCCTCGGTGATCGCCCCGAGAACGTCCCGCCTTATCATACGACCGAAACGGGGAAATATAGATGTACCGATACGGTTTAATCCGGTGCGCCCCCCGTAAACCGAAAACGCCCGTAATAACGTACCGCAACAACTTAGTTAGGTCTTGCATTCCCTGTAAACCGAAAACGTCTTCAATATTCTTGTGTGTACGATATATTAAGTATGATACAACACAATTGCCTAACTGTCAACGTCGAATTTCAAAATATTTGCAACAGAATTTCAAAACGGCTTGACACCCGAAAAAAATTTTACGTTTTATAAAAATTTTTCACTAAAAACGCTTGAAACTTTACGGCTTATGTAGTATTATTATTGAGCGCGTCAGGAATAGGCTTGTTTTTTTCTCTCCCGCGCAACCCGAAACGGAGGCATAGCCCAGTTGGTTAGAGCGCTTGCTTGACATGCAAGAGGTCATAGGTTCAAGTCCCATTGTCTCCACCACACAATTTTCCCAAACGGAGTAAATGCCGTTTGGGAATTGTTCTTTTCGGGGTAAAAACGGGCTTTTTCGGGGATATTTAAGTGCTTGTCTTGCTCCGTTTCTCTATCCCCTTTCCATCACCACATTTTTACTTTTTGGTTTTACACCTATGCAAAAAGCGGGGACGCGAACTTCCCCGCTTTTTCCGTTTTATCTGTAAGCGGGAGTTGAACCTTTTATCGCGCCACACCCGTCTTTCTCCGTTTATCTCGTCGCCATATGACCGAAGTCTGCCGCCGCTCAAATCTCGAAACCGCCGCCTGCGTCGCGGAGGTTTGCGTGCAAAATGAAACCCTCGATAAGCGCGATTTTCTGAGTATGTTGAAAGAACTCGACAAATAAAAACGGCAAAGTTTTTCGCGCTGCCGCTCGTATCTTTTTATGCCTTGCGGTTAAAAATAACCGGCTTTTCTTTCGCGGTAAAATAAAATAGGTCTTATTTATCTCCACAATATTATGGCTTATCCCTACCAACAAATCTCCCTTTGCCAAGCAAAAAGTCTATTGCCTTTTCCACGTTCCGCTCGACGCTTTCCTCTGTTTTTAGCGCGGCGATATACCTGACAATTTCGTGCTTGCGCGACGGAGAAAGGCTATCAAAGACGGCTTTTGCTTCCGCGTTGCGCTCCAGTGCGCGAGTCCACTTCGGGTGTGGGTGGATTGTTCTGTCGCTTGGGTCAAACGAAACCGTTACCGTGAGCGTTTCCCCGATTCTTTTAGGCGAGTTTTTTAGCATGAACATGTTGATATACAACCGCCACGCGCCTGCGAATTTCATTAAAGTTTGCTTGTATGGAATGCCGTTTACTGCTCCCATTATAGGAATCGCGCCGCTGTCTTTTCCCGCCTCTGCAAAAATATTTGCCAAGAACTCTTGCGGAACTGAAACATACGGATTTGCTCCTATCAGTTCAAGTATGGCAGTAAATTCGTTTGCAC
>JAITPR010000049.1 GCA_031289315.1 Clostridiaceae bacterium
CAATATTTGCGGTGCTGTTTACGGTTGCGCCGCTGTTAACGACAACCGCGGCACTAGTTAAGTTTGCCGCAAGTGTGCCGGCTATGTTGTAGGTGCCGTTGCTAAGCGTGATGCCCGCGTTGCCTATGTCAAGCGTGGAAGTGCCGTCGCCAAAATTGATTAAGCATTCTGCACTGCTGCGGTTACCCTCCAAACTACTCATCAATTCACCTATCGTGCCGAAGTCACCGGAGATTTGCGTCTTTCCGCTGAAGGTCGCACCCCACGCCAAATTGTACGGGGCGGTGGCGCCGCTCTTGTTGTATATCCAATATGTCCTGTTGGCAGGCACGGCAAAAACACTCTCCGCCTCCTGCGACGAATTCAATTCTTCTTCTTGTGCCAACTTCAATTCTTCGGAACCGCCGCCGGACTTCGCGCCGTTGCAAGCCGCAAGTATCATCATCGACGCTATAAGCAGCATTATTGCCGCTAGCACCGCAAAACTTGTCTTCATTGTTTTCTTTAACAATTCGCTTCTCTTTTTCATGTTGCCACCTCTCGCCGCTCTCTGCAAACGACCGTCTCTATTTTTGCCGCTTTTGCCGCAGCTCTTTTCTGTTGTTAGCCGCCTTCATTCGGGTTGCTTCGTTTCCCGCCTTTACGCGGTTTGATTTGTTTCCCGCCTTTATGCGGTTTGATTTGTTTCCCGCCTTTACGCGGTTTGATTTGTTTTTGCTGTTGTCCGCATAAGCGCGAGTTTATTTAGACCTGTCACCCAAATAGGTGCGTGTTCTTTATCCTGTCACCCGAATAGGAGCCGGTTCTTTATCCTGTCACCTTGAGCGAAGTCGAAAGGTCCCCGGAATAGGTGCCTACACTCTTACGTCACTTCCACCACGCAACGCGCATAAAGCTGTACAAGGTCGGCGGCATTCGCCGCCTCCAATAAAGCGGGGGCTTCGCCGTAGACGTCATTGTATGTGCGAAAAACCCTTAAAATGATGCATTTGCACCATTCCGTTTCAGTTCTTCACTATATCCACCCGGAAATTGCTTTGTGTTTATTATTCGTTTTATTTATGTAATCGGCTCTTATTTTCTTTTCATCTTCCGTACCGCATTGTTTCCGCCATCAGGCAAATGCCGCACATAATTAAGAAAGCGCAGGTACACCCACGTACGCGCACAATATTGTCGTGTGCTAATAATATACCCCTCCGCACAAAATATCAACTATTTTAAAGTCGAGTTTTCAAGAAATTTTCCGAAAAATGGCGCTTTTTTCGGTTTTTTGTCGCTTTTTGCCCGTCATTTCGAAGCAATTTCGCCCTAAAATGGACTTTATCACGTCAATTTGCAACCTTAACCCTACTTCTAGTCATTTTTGCCACCATAAGAAAAATTTTTATGTTTTTTATTCGCTTTTCCCCCTTTCAAGAAGCCTTGCAACGCTCAAATGTCACCCCCCACCTCGACATGTCACCGTTCCGCCTTAACTGCTATTCATTTTTCGCCTCCCCCCAATGGGAGCCGGTTCTTTATCCTGTCACCCGAATAGGGGCGGGTTTATTTATCCTGTCACCCGCATAAGCGCGTGTTCTTTATCCTGTCACCCGGATAGGAGCGTGTTCTTTATCCTGTCACCCGGATAGGTGCGTGTTCTTTATCCTGTCACCTTGAGCGAAGTCGAAAGGTCCCCGGAATGGGTGCCTACACTCTTACGTCACTTCCACCATGCAACGCGCATAAAGCTTGCCGCATTAATGTCACTTACAGCAACTTACTGCAAACCGCATAATGCGGGGGCTTCGCCGTAGACGAAAAAGTATCCGTTTCCGATTATCGGCACTTCCGACGCTGTTTCCCAATAGGTGCGTGTTCTTTATCCTGTCACCTTGAGCGAAGTCGAAAGGTCCCCGGAATGGGTGCCTACACTCTTACGTCACTTCCACCATGCAACGCGCATAAAGCTTTCCGCAATATTACCTTATTTCCGCATTAAAAACCCCCTCTTTCCCCCTCTATAACCCAATAAGAACCCCCTCTTACTACGCTATGCCCAGCCGCATTATATCTAGTATACAAGAAAAACTAATAATTTTGCAGAAATACCCTAAAACGCTTGACTAAAACCAATAATAATATTATTATGCTAACGCTAAATAGAAAAAGCGCCTATATTCCGTGAGGTGATATACCGCGCTTTATTATAAATATCCGCCGTAATAGCGCGTCATTTGCACGCCTAATGCCCCAAATAACACATGCTGGTGTGGCTCAGTCGGTAGAGCAGTTCACTCGTAATGAACAGGTCAAGAGTTCGATTCTCTTCACCAGCTCCAACAAAAAACGGACGTCTCAGACGTCCGTTTTTTATTTTCGCATCAAAACATGCACTTTTCTCACCTTTTCGCTCCGTATTAACACCAAAAAGGTTACTTTAAACCCTTATAACATCATTTCCATGCCGGCGGTCTTGCCGGTATCAAGCATCCGCGCCCGTTTCCGATTAAATACGTCATGTTTTCCGCAATCAGCGCACGCCGCACTATTTCGTAATTCTGCGGCAAACCGTATTGCATAAGCGCGCGTTGCTCCCGCTTTTCCTCTCCGGTTTTCGCCGTGTAAACCTCTTTCCCCGTGTCCGGGTCTATGCCCGTGTAATACATAACCGTCGACTTGGTTCCCGGTGTCGGATAAAAGTCCTGCACTTGAAGCGGCATATAGTTTATTCCCTTTAGATATATCGCAAGCGCAATGGCATCACGCCGCGTGCATCCGGGGTGCGAACTGATTAAATATGGCACTATGTACTGCTCTTTCCCAATTTCCGCGTTAATCCGCTTAAACAGCGCGCTAAACTCTGTATATCGTTCAAATGGCGGTTTATTCATCAATTTTAACACGTTTTCGGCACAGTGTTCCGGCGCAACCTTCAACTGTCCGCTTATATGGTGTTCGGCAATCTCACGCAATATTCTATCCCTGTTCGGGTCAAGCATCAAATAATCGTAACGTATGCCGCTCCTTACAAACACCTTCTTCACACCGGGAAGCGCCCGCAGGCTCCGCAATATATCCGTATATTCCGTATGGTCGGGCTTCAGGTTCTTGCACGGCGCGTATCCTATACACTCCTTGCCGGCGCACTCCCCCTTTTCCGCCGCCTTCTTACACGGCGGTTCGCGGAAATTCGCGCTCGGTCCACCGACATCGTGAATATATCCCTTGAAATCCGGCAAAGCTTTCAGCTTCTCTGCTTCCTCTATAAGGCTCTCCTTACTGCGCTTGCTCACGTTCCGCCCCTGATGAAGCGTGAGCGCACAATAACTGCAATCGCCAAAACATCCCCTATGCGACGTCAACGAAAACTTCACCTCCGTAAGCGCCGGAATGCCCGCCTTGTAGCGCGGGTGATAGGCGCGTTCAAACGGCAACGCGTATACCGCGTCCAATTCCGCTTGCTCCGGCGGCTTCGCCGGCGGGTTTATAACCACGTAATCACCGCCGTGTTTCTGCAAAAGCGTTGCCCCTAAAACGTAAGAACTGTTCGCGTGTTGCAGGTTAAACGCCTTGACAAACGCAAACTTGTTATCACGCGTATCCTCAAAGGACGGCAAAAACACCGCCCCACCCGTTTCCGCATTTTCACGAAGCTTCTTCGGCAACGCGTCGAAAGCCGAAAGATACGCAGTGCCGCGCACATCTCTGATTTTTTCTATTCGCGCGCCGCGCGCCACCAACCGCAAAATCTCTTTCAGCGGTACCTCTCCCATTCCATACACAAGTAGGTCGGCGCCGCTCTCTAACAGCACCGACGGACGCACCGTATCGCTCCAATAATCATAGTGCGCCGCGCGCCTAAGCGACGCTTCAATTCCGCCTATTATTACCGATTTTGACGGAAAAAGCCGTTTAAGGTTGCGTGTATGCACGGTTATCGCCCTGTCCGGCGTTTTTCCCGTCTTTCCGTCCTCACTGTACTCGTCCTTATCGCGGCGTTTCTTAGCAACCGTATAGTTGCTTACCATACTGTCTACCACACCCCCGGATACCAAAAAACCGTGCGTCGGTTCTCCCAATGCACGGTATTCCGCATCTGTAAGCGGTTGCGGTATCACGCCTATTCTAAAGCCCATGCTCTCCGCAAGCCGCGCTATTATCGCATGCCCGAAAGACGGATGGTCCACATACGCGTCGCAAGACACGACTATGAAATCCGCCCGTTCTCCGTTTAATTCCTCTTTCGTCACGGGAAGAAACGCCATACTGTACCCCCCTTAATATTGCCTATCCATATTCAACACAAAAGAAAATGTCTCCGACGGGTACTCCGCCGCGAACTCCGCCGCACACGTCGCTTCGACGTCTTCAAGCGTAGTCTTTGCCTCATACGGTATAAGTACGTCAAACAATACCTTCGTGTGCGTATTTCCTCTCACAACCCTAAAATCATGTATGTTCAGCGTATTGTCCAGTTCCAGCACCGCAAGCACCGCTTTCTCCCTCAATGCGTTGACAAAAGCGTTATCCTCTTCAATCGGGTCCATGTGTATCGTGATATTTATTCCAAGCTCTTTTGCCAACTCCCTCTCAACATTGTCGATTAGGTCGTGCGACTTCATTATATCATCTGCCGCGGATACCTCCGCGTGTACCGTAACAAACGTCTCGTTTTCGCCGTAGCTGTGCAAAAGTAAGTCATGAACTCCTAAAATGCCGCCGTAGGACAACAAACTCCGCCGTATCTCCGCCACGCGTTCTTTGTTCGCCGGACGCCCAAGCAATGGGTCTATCGTTTCCTTTATCAGCTTTAAAGCCGTGATTGCGATAAATATTGATACCGCCAACCCCATATAACCGTCTATATTAACGCCCGTAAACGCTATTACCAGCATTGCCGTAAGCACGCCAAACGTTGCTATTACGTCGTTTCTGCTGTCCGCCGCAGCCGCTTTCAATGTCTTTGACGCAATTGCCTTTCCGAAATCCGCATACATCAGCAGTTGGAAAACCTTCACCGCAATCGAAACGCCCAATACCGCATACGTAAGCACGCTTACGGTCACCGGCTCCGGCGTTATGATTTTACTTATGGAACGGCTACCCAATACTACGCCTATCACCAATATCACAAGCGCGACTATAAGCCCGGTTATGTATTCGTAACGCGCGTGTCCGAATGGGTGTTCCGCGTCCGCCGGGCGCCGCGACAGCTTAAAACCAACCAACGTTATCACCGACGAACCCGCGTCCGATAAGTTGTTTAGCGCGTCCGCTATCACCGTTACACTACCCGACAGTATGCCCGCCACCAACTTCGCTGCAAAAATAAGCACATTGGTCAGCACGCCGACTATGCCCGCCGCCGTGCCGTAACGATACCGCACCTCCGGCTTGCCGGTGCTTTCGTAGTCTTTAATCAACAGTTTTCTCAAAAACCTCACGGAAAACCTCCGCCCGCGTCCGCAACGCCTATCACGGAAACTCTCTTCCGCAACCGCGACACCTGCCTCACGGAAAATCTCTCTCCGCGTCCGCAACGCCTAACATATAATATTCTATAAATCGTACGGCGTTACTTGATATACATAATAGTTTAACCAATTATAGAACAATAAATTTGCCGTCGATTTCCACGACATATTTATTTTATCCGTTCCGTTCCCGATGAAATAATTCTCCGGCGGCGCTATTTTAAGCCCCTTGCCCAAGTCGCGCAGGTATTCGTTTTTAAGCGTGTCACGGTCGTATTCCGCATGCCCCGTAAAGAAAAATTTACGGTTATCCTTCGACTTCAGCACCACCGGTCCCACCTTGTCTATATAACTCTCTGCCAAAATTTGCAGTTTATCGCACTTTCTAACGGCTTCAACGTCAATTTCTGTATGACGCGATGTCGGTATATAGAACGTGTCGTCCATTCCTTTCATCAGAAGGTCATTCCTTACCGACGAGTGACATGGGAAAACTCCGAAAAGCTTTTTCTTGCAATCACGCTTGCCGATGCCGTAATGATGATATAACGCCGCTTGCGCGCCCCAACATATGTAAACGGCACTCGTCACATTCTTGTCGGCAAAATCCATTATTTCCTTCAGTTCGTCCCAATAGTCGACGTCCTCAAACGGCAACGTCTCAACGGGCGCGCCCGTTACTACAAGCCCGTCAAACCGCATATCCTTCACCGCATCAATGTTGCGGTAGAACTTAAAAATATGCTCCTCCGATACGTTCTTCGCCGTATGAGTCGCGGTGTTTATCAAGGTTATGCTAACCTGAAGCGGCGTGTTCCCAAGAAGCCTTAACAATTGCGTTTCCGTTTCTAGCTTCGTCGGCATCAAGTTGACTATTGCAATTTCAATAGGACGTATGTCCTGTGAACTGGCGCGCGTAGGGTCCATAATAAAAATATTTTCCCCGACAAGTTTTTCCTGCGCCGGTAAATCCTTAGGTATTATGATTGGCATATGCCCTCCTTTGCGTATTAGTTTAATTGTATTAAATGTTAATTTCTATGAAAGTCGTTTAAGACCCAGGTAGTCCGTCTTTATCGGTTCCTTCTTTTCCGTTCGGTTGAATGCGGGATTCGGTTTAAGGATATGAGTTTTTTACCCTAACTTATCCGACCGCCTTCTATCTATAACGCGCCTCTTTCCGTTTGTTTTAAGAACACGGTGCCTTAGCTTATCCGACCGCCCTCTATCTATAGCGCGCCTCTTTAATTATCCTATCAAGCTTACGCTTCTCTTCGCGTTCGGTTATCGTTTGCCGTTTGTCGTGCAGCTCCTTACCCTTAGCCAGCCCAAGCTCCACCTTTACCAACGCGTCCTTAAAATAAATCTTCGTCGGCACAAGCGTATAACCCTTCTGCACAATCTTCCCTACAAGCTTGTTTATCTCGTGACGGTTTAGCAGCAGCTTGCGGCTACGGCGCGGGTCCTCGTTAAAGTGGCTTCCCTTTGAGTAGGGCGCTATGTGTGCACCGACCAACCACACCTCTCCGTTTTTAATTATGGCAAAGCTGTCGCGCAAGTTTACCGCGCCGCCCCTAACGGACTTTACTTCACTGCCGACAAGCACAATACCCGCCTCATAGGTATCCTCTATAAAATAATCATGGTATGCCTTTTTATTGACGGCTACCGTTTTAATCCGTGCGACGTCGCTCATTCTATTACTCCGCCTAAAGATTTTCGCTTGATTTTTTGGGCGTGGACAATTCGCGGTGACAAAATATTTTGGATTCTTTTTGCATAGCAAGTCATCGCCTCGGATTGTCAACACCCGATTTTTTTTAACGCATTTCCATGCGTAATTAAGTTGTTTTTTTGACGTATGCCCCCATCGTCGCTATGGCGCTTAGGGGGCATGCATTGTCATCTTTATTTTCTACTCTAGTAGCCGCCCGCCGGATAGCAGGGCACATATCGCACTTAGGCATGCGCCTTTACTTCCTATTCTACAACAAGCGCGCCTATGTCACGGCGTGCGACCCATGGTCTTAGACACGCGCCTTACTTCCTACTCTACAACCTCAAAATAACATTGACGTTCCGAAATGGATACTCCCGTCAAGCGTACCTTTATCGGGTCGCCTAAGGTGTATATATTTTTTCTTCCTTTAAGCGCAAATTCCTTTTCGGAAAATTCGTAGGAGTCCGCCGCAAGTGAACTTATTTTGACAAGTCCCTCCACGGTATTCGGAAGTTCCGCGAATACGCCGAACGACGTAACGCCGCTTATTTCCGCATCGTACTCTTCGCCGATTTTATCTTCCATAAACAACGCCTTGAAATAGTCATTCGCATCACGCTCCAGTTTTGCCGCCGCCGCTTCGCGCTCCGAAGATATTTCCGAGCGCTCGTCCACTATACTGCGCCATCTATCCGAGATGTCCATATCTATGGAGCCGTCGCTGTGCAAGCGATTCTTTATGAGCCTGTGGCAAAGCAGGTCGGGATAGCGTCTTATCGGCGACGTAAAGTGACTGTAGTGCGTAAGAGCCAACCCAAAGTGTCCGGTGTTGTCGCCCAAGTACTTAGCCTTTTGCATCGCGCGCAGGGTTACCTTATTCAAAAGCTTTTCTTGCGGCTCCCCCTTTATGCTGTCCAGTAGCGTTTGAACGTCCTTCGGGGTATTGCCCACCATGACCTTTACTCCGCTGTTCTTAAACAGCTCCTTAACGCCGGCAAGCTTTTCCGGGTCGGGCTTGCCGTGTATGCGGTATACGAAAGGCAATTCCTCCGCTTCCATATAGCGTGCAACCGTTTCGTTCGCCAACAACATGAATTCTTCTATTATGCCGTTCGACACGCCGAGATTGTATTTTTCGACCGATATTACCTTGTCGTTTTCAACGGTAATTTTCGCCTCGTCGGACATGAATTCCACGGAACCGCGTTCAATTCGATTTACGTTGAGAATATCCGCCAGCTTTTTCATCGCCGCCAGCATGCCTTTTATTTTCTTGTATTTATTGCAAAGGTCCGGGTCGCCGTTCAAGATTTTATCCACGTTCCCGTAAGTCATGCGCGCCGCCGAACAGATTACTCCTTCCGCGATTTCGCTTCCTGTAACGTGTCCGCCGGCATCAAGCGTCATAATTGCGGTAAGCACATAGCGATCCTCTCCTTCGACGAGTGAACAACAACCGTTGGAAACCGCCTCCGGTAACATAGGCAAAACCATGTTAGGCAGATATACGGATGTCGCGCGTTTCAGCGCTTCCTTGTCAAGAACGGAACCCTCCGCTACAAACGAAGCCACGTCGGCGATGTGTACCCACAGGCGATAACCCCCGTCGGGAAGTTCCTCAACGGAAACCGCATCGTCAAAATCCTTGGCGTCGTCGCCGTCAATCGTAATCACGTTGAGCTTCCTAAAATCAGTGCGCGAACCTAACGTTACGGGTTCATTCGAAGCCATTTCCGCTTCCGCAACCTGTGCCGTCGAGAAATTTTCCCTAAAGCCCGCCGCACGTATAAGGGCGGTTATATCGCCTTCAACCGTGCCGCTTTCGCCCAACAGCTCCGTAATTTCACCGATAGGATTTCCGCTGTCGGGATATTCAATTATTTTAACCACCACTTTAAGGTCGTTTTTTGCATTTTTCTGTTTATCGGCAGGCACGTATATATCCGTGAAATACGAATTATCGTCGGGTATTACGAATCCGCCGCCGCGTCCTTTTTTAAACGTACCGGCAAGTTTTTTTATGCCGCGCTCAACAATCTCTACAACTTCGCCGGCATCACCGTCGGTTATGCCCGCCTTTACAATATCGCCGTGCATGGCTCCGCGTAAGTTCGAATGAGGAATAAATATATCTCCGCCCTCACGAAGTAAAAACGCAAAGCCCTTTCGGTTACCTTTAAGCGTTCCGGTTATAAGTTCGCTTTCTTCATATACTCCCACCGGCTTGCTTTGAAAGTCGCCGCCGCTCCGTCCGCGTCCGCCTTCATAGGGACGTCCGCCGCCGGGCTTTTTATCGTAGCTTCTTCCGCTTCCGCCGCCGAAACCACCGGTACGCGGTGCGCTTCTGCCGCTACGTTCGCCGCCGTATGACGGTCTGCTTGAATAGGAACCGCGTTCGCCGCCTTCCCTTCTCTCGTAAGGTTTGCGTTCAAAGGAGCCGCCTTCGCCACCCTCTCTTCTTTCATAGGGTTTGCGTTCAAAGGAGCCGCCTTCGCCACCCTCTCTTCTTTCATAGGGTTTGCGCTCAAAGGAACCGCCTTCTCTTCTCTCATAAGGCTTGCGTTCAAAGGAACCGCCTTCACCGCCCTCTCTTCTTTCATAGGGTTTGCGCTCAAAGGAGCCGCTTTCCCTTCTTTCATAAGGCTTGCGTTCAAAGGAACCGCCTTCACCGCCCTCTCTTCTTTCATAGGGTTT
>JAITPR010000030.1 GCA_031289315.1 Clostridiaceae bacterium
CACATGCAACGCGCATAAAGCAAGTCGGTAACGCATTGCCGTAGGCGGGGCTTCGCCCAATGCGGCACATGTACTTATCTTCCGCACAGACTGCTCCTTGATATGGGTGCTTTCCCCCACGCGTCACTTAATGGGAGCAATTTCCCCCGCGCGTCACCTAATGTGAGCGGTTTCTTTAGACTGTCAGCTTGAGTGCAGGGAGAATTTGCGCAACCTCCGGCGCGAAATGTCCCCGAAATGGGTGAGTAATGTGTTAACGCGCACAGGTGCTTTTAAAGCAACATTGCCGCTGAACCGTATTTTTTCCGAAACTTAAAAAAAAGTTGATTTTTAGTATTGCAAAATTTCTAGTTATGTTGTATCATTATAACCATAAAATGTTGATAAATAAAAAGGAGTTTGTTATTGCTTAGAAATGACGGATATGAA
The DNA here is from genome assembly GCA_031289315.1 of Clostridiaceae bacterium. GTDB lineage: Bacteria > Bacillota > Clostridia > Christensenellales > CAG-917 > JAITEJ01. Next base: position 430 of record JAITPR010000030.1, read on the forward strand.
ACGTCGCATAATTGCGAACTTGTCTAAAGAGATGGTGTTTTGTTTGGAACGCGAAAGAGGGTGGACTTATCCGGAATTGAGGGAACAAGTGTGCCGGTTTGCCGCGTATTTCACGCTTAACAAAGTCGGCAGGGTTTGCATACAGTTAGAGCAAGGGTTCTATGCCTATGCGGCAATCACGGCGGCGTATCTAAGCGGAACGGTTTTCTGTGTTATCGACAAAAATCAGCCTATTGAAAGGAAGCAATACATAACCGGCGCGTTTTTACCTGACCTGTATATCGTATTGACAAACGCGGATAAATTTGCCGACAATTCTATGAGCATAGAGGAGTTCGGCTATTGGAACGGTTCGGTTGAAAGTCTAGTGCGTGATAACAAGCACATATATGTTCTCTTCACGTCCGGTTCCACTGGACGTCCCAAAGGCGTACTGGTTAAGAGCAGCGCAATCGAAAGGTTGGTTTCGTGGGCTATTCCCGAATTCGACCTTTGTGGGGATGACATTTACGGACAATATGCTCCGTTGTTTTTTGACATGAGCATGTTGGACGTTTTTGCCGCCGTGTCGGTCGGTTGTTCAATTGTTCCGTTTTCGTCAATGGCGGATAAGCTACGACCGGCTAACTTGATTGAAAAGTTCGGCATTACGTTTTGGAATTCCGTTCCGCAGGTGCTAGAAGTGTTGGAAAATAGCGGCGGCTTCAAGAGTGAAAAACTAAAATCGCTCCGGACGATAAAATTCGGCGGCGACAAGATTTATCAACTGCAGATAGAAAAGCTGTTTACGCTGTTGCCGGATTGCAACGTAGTACTTACCTACGGTCCCACGGAAATAACGGTATTCTGCACGTATGCCAAAATGAACCGCGCCGATTACAAGTCGTTTTCAAAAGGGATAATGACCATGGGCAAAGCCGTTCCCGGTTGGGACGTCCGCCTTAAAGACGAGGAAAGCGGCGTCGGGGAAATCGTAGTTTGCGGGGCATATATAGGGGACGGCTACATAGACGGCGCTTCGGGGGCTTTCTTTAAACGTACCGGCGAGACCGAATATACCGAATATAGCACCGGTGATTTTGCCGAGGAAATCGACGGGTATTATTATTTTCACGGCAGAAGGGACAATCAAGTTAAACTGAACGGGATAAGAGTGGATTTAAGTGAAATCGAAAACGCGTTAATCGGCGTCGGGTGCAAACGCTTTGAGGTGATTGCACAAAACGATTTGATATATCTTGCATATGTCGACGTACAAGCGGACGAAAAATTTATAAGAGGGACTCTTATAAAAAAACTGCCGAAGTATCTCGTGCCGTCCGTCGTTAAAAGATTTGACAGCTTTCCATTGACACCCAACGGAAAAACCGATAGACAAGCATTGATTAAGGAGTTAAGCAAATAGTATGGACAATACGGGAAAAAAAATCATTCAGTTGATTGCGAACGTACTCGAATGTAAGGAGTCCGAATTGACTCTGAAATCCGGGCTACTAAACCACTATAAATGGGATAGCTTGTCGCACATCATGATAATTACAGAGTTGGAAAAAGAATTATCTATTCCTATTTCCGACGATATGGTGGCGCAACTTATCACCATAGAGGATATTATTAAATTTGTTAAAACAAACGGAGGCAAATAGGTGATGTTATCTGCAATTAAGTTTAAAAGTTTTGACGGTAAGGTGCTTGACGGTAAAATTCAGTTGCCGAAAGGTGAAATTAAGGGGGCTTTTCTAATGTTACATGGATGTCCTTCTTATATGGATGAATATGGTTTCTATAGTAACGCCGTTTCAAAATTGTATCCCAATGGCGGTATGGCGGAATTTCTTGCTTCTAACAGTTATGCGTCATTGCGTTTTAATTATCGCGAGCAAGGAAAAGACGTTATTCCAGATACAATGGAGGATCTTACCATAAGCGGAATGATTAACGATACGGAGGCTGCGTATTGGGAATTAACTAGAAAGTTATCAAATAGTGACATTCCAATATACGTAATCGCAACAAGTTTTGCAGGTGGCATTGCAGTTAAGTGGGTGAATGTTTTTCATAGAGATATAAAAAAAATATTTTTTGCGTGTCCGTTAGTCGATTTATCATATACGTTACTTAAAAGAGATGTCATTTTCTTTGATGGAGAAGAATGGCATATACACGACAAGTATATAAGTGAGATGAAAGAGCGGGGGTATATTATCTCCGGGGGGAAAAAGGTAAATTCTGCATTTGCAAATGAAGCCATGTTGATTAATGTGGAAAACGAATTCTCATTACTTAAGTGCAAAAGCATTATCTTTCATGGAGATATTGATACGTTCGTTCCAATTTCGCAATCAAGAAGAATTGCGAAGTTATTTAGCGATGTAACGCTTATAGAATATGCTGATGCCGGACATGGCTTTGTAGCTCCATGGGATAAAGGATTACCGGAAGAAGTTAGATTGAAAATAAGAGCAAAAAATACTAACGATATTTATGCTAAGATATTGGAGAATATATGATGAATAATTTCATTTGTGCTAAAGATGCTTTGATTGGAGAAAGAGCAAATATTGGTGCATTTTCGATAATAGGTCGTAATACCGAAGTATCTGGTGTTAGAATTGGAAATGAGTTTATCATGGGCGCTTTTTCTAAAATTGAAGATGAAGTCGTTATAGGAAATAATTGTAGGGTTGGTGATTATTGCGGAATTTACTATAAGACGGAAATCGGCAACAACGTGACAATAGAGCATGGTAGCAAAGTTTTTGCACGTTGCAAAATCGGTAACGATGTTGTTATTAATGCAAGTGTTTCACAAAGAGTGATCATGGAGGACGGTGTGCGTTTTTTTGGAAGGATAGCACACAGCCACCGCAATCATACGCTCGATTGGAAAAATACAGTTGAAGAATCGCCCATGTTTAAGAAGGGATGTTTTATTGGAATAAACGCTTTGATTATAGGTAACATAACAATAGGTGAAAATGCCTATATCGGTGCCGGAGAAATCGTTAGGTGCAATATTCCCGCAGATAGTGTTTTTTATAAGGGCAAGATTTATGACAAGAGGTTTTTTAAAGGATTAATCGTGTAGGAGTTTGATGTAAATTATGGACAAGAACGGCACGATATATAAATATTGGTTTAGTAAAAATGCGAAGCAAATCAATATTGTTACTTCAAGAGTGAATGAACCTCCACCTTGGGCTTTTGTATATTCAAAAGATTATTCTTATTTCGACCAGTTTGGCGATAAGGATTTAGTATATAAGGTGTCAGTATTTTTATCGAAGTACTATCCTAATGCACAAATTAAATATTTTGTATCAGATGACTTCGAAAGACAACGGGGAGTAATAGGCGAAAATACTCTTATAATAGGGGGACCGCGCTGGAATAATAAAGTTTGCCAAGATTATATGTGGGATACTAAAATAAAAAGCATTTTTAGGTATCCACCTTTTAAAGATAGCAAAAAAGAGATTTGTTCCGATTGCGAAAAAGTAGCAAACGATTGCGGACGTGAATGCATATGTGTTAATAAAAAGATAATATCTTACATTGGCACGGAGGTGCTAGTTCATGCACAAGAAGTACAAGCAGCAAAAATAGCGGCGGAGCGTTGTACTTCCCTTGGGAATGGTGATGTTATGGTAAAAGATTGCGTTAAAACGGATTACGGTTTTTTTGCGACATTTAATAATGATAACAATTATGACAAAAGCGCATCTCGCGTGGTCATTCTTAATGGAATACATATTTTTGGTGGACTGGGAGCTTTTTATGCTTTTAACGACAGTCCTAATGCGCAAAAAAATTATACAACGGTTCAAAGTGAATTAGGTTATGATAATACCGAGTTTTTTGCATATATGCCTATTCAAGTAGCGATAAAGAACACTGTAGCTCCTATTGGACAAATAGAAATAACTAGAGAGAACATTTTTTCTTATAGGAAAGCAGAAAAATGCATTGATGAAGCTACTACTTCTACAACCAATTTGAATGAACTGGCTACTGCTGAAATTGCGCAGGCGCTCCTATTAGATTTTATAAAAAAAATTAAAGATATCGAAAATGATCCTAATTATGGATACCTTAATCCTAAAAGCTTACTAGATACACTTGTGGACATATATTCGCGTTTGAGAAATACGGAAACTGTGCAATATGCACTTGAAGAATATAATAAATTAAGTCCACAGTTAGAGGAGGTAAAAAATGTTATTGCATAACAGCGAGGATATATATAAGTATTGGTTTAAAGAAGACGCAGAAGAAATTATTATAATATGCTCTAAAGAACCTAATTTGCCTAAAAATGCTTATGTGTATTCAAATGAATATCAGTACATAAACAATATGGCAGATAAAGATCTTCTAATGCAGACGCAAGCATTCTTATGTAAGTATTATCCAAATGCCAAAATTTTGACATATTATCCATATCAGTATAGAACAAACCGAGGTGCCGAGTTTCTAAGGCAAAATCTTGTATTGTTGGGCGGTTCAGCAACAAATAGTATTGTGGGAGAGATATTAGAGGACTCAAGATTTTTAATCTCACAGACATTTGTGTTTCCGCCGTCAACAAAAGAGCGTTTTGATGGACGCAATGAAAAAAAATCCTTGTGTAAAGATTGTAATTTTAACCTTACACCTGTTGACCAAGAATTTAATTGTCGTAGAAGTAAAAATTATTGTCAGCCAGACAAGGTTGAGATAAAGAGCAATCATAAAATTGTTGTTAAAAGCGGCACGCCTAAATACTTATGCGCGATAGAAGATATAGATGTACCTAAGAAGATAAGTAAAAAAATTAAGTCTAATAATGAAAAATTAGTGATATGTGATTATGGGATGTTTGCGGCATTTGACAATTCATGCAACAGTACCGGAGGCACTAAAAGAATAGTTCTTGTATCCGGTACTCATTCTTCAGGTGCGCTTTGTGCGTTGGATTCGTTTGCTATGACATCGCGCGCCCAAGGAGATTCTAGTGAAAATGAAAGAATAAAAGGAAATTATGAAAAAGTAAAAGAGAAACTTGGAGAAGACGAAAAGAATATTCTTGTCTTTGCCAAGGCTGACATTATTCGCTTTGATTATGACTTGACATTGCAAAATTTAGATGTTAGATCGGAAGATATAATATCGTTGACATCACCACAACGGAATACAGTTGTTGAAAATCACCAAGAGGATACTGTTGATAAAACAAAAAAAGGGTTAATGGCGTCGGCTGAAACTTTGAAGCCGCGTATGGTGGAGCATATTAATTGGCTAAAGAAACTTATCAAAGATCCGAACTGTACCTCTAAACATAATGAAGCAAATAAATTGTTATCCAAGGTTCAAAGCAGTCATTTAAAAATATCAGAGGATATTACAGAATACTCTGTTTCGGAAGCAGAAAAAATATGTGACGAAATAGAGAGCTTTAAAGAAGGAATTTAAAATGTGCAGCAATTGGTTGAAGGAAAAAAACAAGAATTTGATAGATAAGTATAGACCCGACGTTCCGGAACGGAGTGCTATTTATGATAGTGTGGAGTTTAATGAAGGTGCGGAACGACCTACAATAAAGGGGCATAAATTTCCTCAATGGATTTATTCTATTTGCTTGAGTTCAGACAAGGAACGAGGCGCTTTTTTGAGCGGCATTTTAACCGCTGTGTTTTGTACTTTTCTCATAGACTTAGCCAATACAGCATATCTTCAAGGTGCAGTGTTTTATATTAAAGCATTCATGTTAGTGTCGTCCTTTATTTGTGCCATAACACAATTTATTCACTATAGATTTTGCAAGTCAATTCAAGATGCTGAATTAAAAAAGGATGATCAAATAAATGCCAATATCTATTTTGAGACGTTTTGCAAAATGTTAGGCGTTGAGTTTGTCAATCAACATTCTTTTAAGAACCAAGAGGATGCAAGAGATAAGTGTACCCGTTGCATACGTAAGAAAAAAGTGAATTATATTATATCGATAGCAACCGCTTGTTTAACGGTGATTCTTTTGTTTGTACAATGGCTACTTATAAATTTTTTTGTGAAATAAATCTATAATGAAATCGTTAAGTATAGTTATTCCGGTATACAACACCGAAAAATATTTAGAGGAATGTTTTTTAAGTATTATTCCTCAACTTAAGGATGATGATGAAGTCATCTTTATTGAGGACGGCTCAACGGACGGCTCAAGAGAGTGTTTGGTGCGCTTAATTCACGACTGCGGCAAGCGGAATATACGGTTAATAGCCTTAGAAGTTAACATGGGATTGAGCAATGCCCGCAATATCGGCATAGAGGCGGCTAAAGGCGAATATATTGCGTTTGTAGACTCCGATGATTACATAGAACAAGGTGCTTTAAGTCAAATAGATAACGAGATACGATTGCATAATTGCGATATGGTGGTTACCAAAATAAATGGATTTGCCGAAGCTGATGTTAACCGGAGTTATCTTGCTCCAGAGTTGAACATCGAATTTTTAAATGCACTTCCGTACGCCGCGTTTTTCGAGGAAATTGCTAAAACCGGTTTAGGCTTAGGACCTTCCGTCCGGTATATTTGCAGAAAGGATATAATTGATAGATTTGGGCTACGGTTTGAAAATATTCACGACGAGGACCAGATATGGAGTGCGAAGTTAGTGCTTTATTGCAAAACGGTGCGGTTGTTTTATGATGACTATTACCATTACCGTTTGCGCGGTGATTCTCTTTCCACGAGTTGCTCTTTTGAGAGGGTTCAAGACTTGTTCGCGATCGGCAAGAGTATCTATTCTTTGATTGAAGACTATCCGGAACATAAGAATTTTTTATTGAGCAGAAGCCGTCATATGTACAACAAAGCCGTTTCGGCAATCAACTTATTGCCCCAAGAACAAGCCGCGCGCGCTGAGGCATTAATTGCAAGCGACGGTTTATTTTATATACTGACAAAATCGTAAAGATAAAAATAAACAAACCAACTGCGTGGAGGCAACAATAACATTGCCGCAAGCCGCTTTGCGCTTGCGCACCACTCTCAACATGACAATCGGTGCCGAATACGCCACATTCTAAACATAACAATCCACGCGGAAAACCAAATCTTCAACATATGTTTACATTCCAACTGGCTTGTGGTGCGAACAAATAAAATGCAATAAAAACCGTCTTACATTAATAACTAACTAAATGATTAAATTAATAAATGAATAATTGATAAATCAAAGCGTAAAAACACCCTTTTAGGGCGATATTTTCGACAAAATAATCTCTTTACATCGCGCATGCTCACGTGTATAATATAATAGATAAAGATATGTTATCAATCCTTAGAACATATCTAAAAAGATAATCGGCATAGGAGTTCCCGGCAATACGGGCGAATGCGGGGATAATCGGCGGCGGGCAATATATCCGTAGCGGAATATTGTTCCGTAGCGGTTTAGTTCCGGAAAATCCGTGAGCGGGTATCTATGGCGTAACGGCGAAGCGTCATTTATTAAAACAATAGAAAAGGGACATCATCCGGGCGTTCTTAAAAAGACGCAGGGGAGAAGACATGAAATTATGATACTGAATAGAGATTTTCAAATAAGTATAAAGTATAAAATTGATAAGCGCTTGTTTGTGGCGGAATCCGAAAATCAACACTTCTCATTGAAGCTGTTGTCGGAGGGTGAGGAAAACCGCTTAAGGCTCAACATCGTTCCCAAACAGAAGATGGAGTTAGTGGCGTTTGACGTAAGATATAAATACACCTATGAAGAGGCGTCGGTGGTGTTCGCGAACGGTTATCAGTCGTGGACGATGTCGCGTGAGTACGGAAAGCACGACCGTCAACACGGGCTTAGGGGGCTTTCAAAGGGCGGACCTGCAAGAATTTTTGCGCAGACTAGCGGAGATTACTTTTTCAAGAGCTACCCTAAAACCGCCGGCGTTTTTCACGGCTACTCGTATTCCTACGTACGCACCGGCGATTACGTAAACCTATTCGGTTCGCTTTTGGAGCGCACCGGTTGGACAATTTTTAATTTCGACTTGAACTACGGCAGGCTGAAGATAGAAAAGGATACGGAGGGCTTGACGATAGACGGCGAGTACGCGCTATTTGATGTGATTTCCTATTCGGGGGCGTACGACGAGGTTTTCGACGCGTACTTTGCCGACGCTAACGTAAATAAACCGCGTGTGCCGCACCTTGCCGGCTACACCAGTTGGTACAACTATAAACAGAAAATAAACGAGGACATAATTCTGCGCGACCTGAAGGGGCTTGCCACGGTAGGCGGCGCGGCGGACATCTTCCAGATAGACGATGGTTGGGAAACCATGGTCGGGGATTGGGCAATCGACGCGGAGAAATTTCCGCAAGGATTAAAATCCGTCGTCGACAAAATTCACGACGAAAAATATCTTGCCGGGCTTTGGCTTGCACCGTTTTCCGCGCAGTTCAAGGCGGACGTCGCGGCGAAGCATCCGGAATGGATAGTTCGCGACGCAAAGGGCAGAAAGCTTGTCGCGGGTTTTGCGTGGATGGGTTTTTACGCGTTGGATTTTTATATTCCCGAATGCGCCGAACACATAAAGCAACGCTTCAAGGAAGTGTTCTCGTGGGGCTTCGACATGGTGAAGCTTGACTTCCTCTATTCGGTTTGCATGCAACCGCGTTACGGAAAGACGCGCGGTCAAATCATGTGTGAGGCTATGGATTTCCTCCGCGAATGTTGCGGCGACAAGCTGATACTGGGGTGCGGCGTACCGCTTGCGCCGGCTTTTGGCAAGGTAGATTTTTGCCGCGTGAGTTGCGATGCGGAGTTGTCCTTCAAGGATAAATTTTACGTCAAGACCACCAATCAAGAGGTAATATCCACAAGGAACGCCATCAACAACAACATTTTCAGAAGACATTTGGACGGACGCGCTTTCACAAACGACCCCGACGTGTTCTTCTTGAGAAATGAAAACGCAAAATACACGCGGGAACAAAAGGAGCTTTTAGCCAAAATAAATAGTCTTTTCGGCAATCTTTTGTTTGTTTCGGACGATATAGGCACCTACGACGAGTACCAACGCAAGATACTGTTGAAAACCTACAAAAAGTCGGAAGCTAAGGTGTTGCTTGCGGAGTACGTGGACGCCAATCTCATAAAAACGGTTTACAGCAAAAACGGCAAGAACTACCGATTGATACTGAACGTGGAAACCGGCGAATGTAGCCAAAAAGAGCTATAAGCAAAATAAATATGTTTGACATAGATGAAATTACGGAAAATATTCGCGCCGTGAGGGAGTGTATCCGCGCGGCGTGCGAAAGCGTTTTGCGCGACCCGTCGGAGGTCACCCTTGTGCTTGCCTCAAAGACCGTGCCTAAAGCGGTTTTAGAGAGGGTATACGCGCGCTTTCCCGATATAATTTTCGGCGAAAATCGCGTTCAGGAGTTCACGGAAAAGTACGACGCGCGCTTTAGATGGCACATAATAGGGCAATTGCAGTCAAACAAGGTGAAGTATATAGCAGGCAAAACGGAGCTTATACATTCGCTGGACCGCCTCTCCTTAGCCGAGGAGATAAACCGTCAAGCGCTGAAAAACGGCGCCGCGGAAAACTGTCTGATAGAGATAAATCTTACGGAAGACCCGTCGCGCGGCGGTGTGAAGCCCGTCGACGCCGGGGAACTTTGCGAAAGGCTTAAAGCCTTCGAGGGCATAAAAGTAAGCGGACTTATGGCGGTAATGCCCAACGTTTCCGAAGAGGATACGGAGCGTCATTACGAGCGGTTGAGCGTCTTATTTGCGGCGTTGAAATCGAAAAATCCCGAAATACGGGTGCTTTCCGTAGGCATGTCGGGCGACTTTGAAGCCGCCGTTAAGCACGGCTCCACAATGGTTCGCGTGGGTAGCGCGGTATTCGGGGTAAGACCTCCGTTCAACCCGCCGCATTAGACCGCGCCTGGTTTTGGGAATGCGAAGCTAGACCGTCCGAAATGCGAAATCAAACCGGTTCGGATACAAGGATAAAAACATATAAATACCTAAGAAAAGCGTTGCCGCGTATACCTAATAAGCTAGGGTGCGTTGGCAAAAAAACGGCGACGGCACCCCCTTGAGGGGTAATCGGATTTTTCGTAAAACGAGGGTATTTATGGCTAAAAACAAGGAAAACGGCGAAAACTCCGGCATCGAAATAGATGCGGACAGACGTGCTATGGGAACGCATGTAACGGATGCGGACACTCTTAGGCAAACAAGGCGCGCGCGCGGCGGATACCGGCTCAACGACGTGTCGCTTGACAAGGTCGTCATATGCAGCCCGGCAAGCTATGCCGACATAGAAAAGGTGATAGACCTGATGAAGTGCCGCGCACAGGTAATAGTGGACTTTCAAGGTATGTCGCGGGATTCGGCGGACAAGGTGCTCAATATATTGAGCGGAGCGGTTTACGCGCTTTCGGGGAGCGTAAAGCGGCTTAAAGGACAGATGTTTTTGCTTACTCCCTACGGTACGGAAATAAAGAGGGGCTTGTGACGGCGGTTTCCCGGTACATAGCGGCTTGCAAAAAAGTGCGCGTGAATTAAAAAACGCGCGGCAACGGACTATAAAGAATGATGAATATAAGCGATTTGAAAAACAATAAAAAGCTTTCGATGCTTTTGAAATGCCTCGTGCAAGCCGTCGTGTTTGCCGTGGTACTGATTATAGACCAATGCACTAAGGCAGCGGCAAGCAATGCGCTTGCCTCAAAACCGGGACACAGAACGGAGTTTATTCCGGGCATAATAGATTTCTATTACAGTGAAAATACCGGCGCTTCTTTTAGTATTTTTCAAGACCATCCCACCGTACTTACCGTTATCACGGCAATTGCCTTATCGGCGTTGCTGATTTACATTATAGTGGCAAATAGGAACAAATTGCTCATAAAAATTCCGCTTATACTGATTTTAGGCGGCGGAATAGGCAATTTAATCGACCGTTTCCGTTTTGGAGCGGTTCGCGACTTCATATATTTTATTCCCACGGATTTCGCCATATTTAATCTTGCGGACTCGGCGATAACAATTGGCTCCTTTATTTTAATAGCCTATCTCCTGATAAGCATTTTCAAGGAAAGCAAGCAAAGGAAGACCGACGCCACGGGTAAGACTGCCACGGAAAACGATGCGGTCGGCGCCGGTACGGCGAATACGGATTATCAACCGGACGGCGCGGATTTAGAAAGCGCACAAGAAGAGTCGGCGGAAATTGCGGACGGCGTAAACGCCGCAAGCGCGGACGGCACCGGAAACGGAACGGATGCGGACGGACAATAAAAGCTTCGCGCGCCATACCGATACAAACGGAAAACCGCAAGCGGCAATAAAAGCTTCGCCGTGCGCCATACCGATACAAACGGAAAACCGCAAGCGGCAATAAAAGCTTCGCCGCGCGCCATACCGATACAAACGGAAAACCGCAAGCGGCAATAAAAGCTTCGCCGTGCGTAATACCAAACAAACGGGACACGGGACGCGTACGGGCAATACATAGCTTCGCCGCGCTGGTTCTTAATAAACGGAGAAACGCACGCGGCGAACACTGCACAAGCGGCACAGAGTAGGGAAAGTTGGAAGAATTGATATTTACGGTTGAGGAATTTACCGGCAGAGTAGACGTATATTTGGCGTCGGTTTCCGACGTATCCCGTTCGCGGATACGCTCCGTCGCCGATGATTTCGGCGTACTCGTAAACGGTAGGGCGGTAAAAGCGTCGCATACCGTCGTCCCCGGCGATACCATACATCTTACCGTGCCGGCACCGCGTCCTTTGGATCTGATGCCGCAGGATATTCCCGTTGAAATTGTCTACGAGGACGGCGACATTGCGGTTATCAACAAGCCGCAGGGTTTGGTGGTACATCCGGCGTCGGGTTCCGAAAGCGGTACCTTGGTCAATGCGCTGTTATATAAACTAGTTTCGCTGTCATCTATAAACGGGGTCGTGCGTCCCGGCATAGTGCATAGAATAGATAAGAACACGTCGGGGCTTCTAGCGGTCGCCAAAACCGACGCGGCGCACAGAAAGCTTGCCGCCGACATAGCTTCAAAGGACACCAAACGGCTTTATTTCGCGCTTTTGGATGGGAATTTAAAGGACGATACCGGCGTTATAGAGGCGCCCATAGCGCGCAGTCCGTCGGACAGAAAAAAAATGGCGGTCGTGCAGGGGGGGCGCAATGCGGTTACGCTTTACCGCGTTGTAGAGCGGTTCGGGCGGTATACGTTTGCGGAATTTGAGTTGAGAACGGGGCGCACGCATCAAATACGGGTGCATGCGCGGCATATAAACCACCCGGTGACGGGCGACGACGTGTACGGCGGCAGTAACGCGTTCAAGCTTAAAGGACAGCTACTTCACGCTCACAAGCTTATTCTGACGCATCCGACAACCGGAGAAAAAATGACGTTCGAAGCGCCGCTTCCCGACTATTTTGAGGAAGTTTTAAAGGCGTTGCGCGGCGAAAAATAATTATTATGCCTTTAGATTTATTTACCTTAAAACCGCTCACGGAGGAGCTTAACGAGCTTATCACCGGCGGCAGAGTCGATAAAATCACTCAACCGGAGGCGGATGAAATCCGCCTTTTTTTGCGCGCGCACGGGAAAAACCGTTGCCTTGTAATATCCGCCAATCCGCAAGCGCCGCGCGTTCATCTAACCGTTTCGAAGCGCGCCAATCCCTTAAACGCGCCGTCGTTTTTAATGCTGTTGAGAAAGCATTTGACGGGAGCGGCGATTGTCGGCGCGGAGATTTACAACATGGACAGAGTGATTAAATTTTCCTTTGTTTCGAGGACGGAAATGTTGGACACGGCGGAGTTCCACATCTACGCGGAGCTTATGAACAGGTACAGCAATATTGTGCTTACGGACGGCGACGACATTATTTTGGACGCGGTAAAGCACATTCCTTTGGACGCTTCGCGCGATAAGTGCGTTCTTAGGGGAGTGCGCTATAAATTGATGCCTCAAGACAAGACGTGCTTTTTATCGGACGAAACGGATGCGGTAATCGACGCTTTCGGCGAAATGCCCGTTTACAAATATCTGCAACAGAGGATAAGCGGCTTTGCGGCGGCTACCGTCAACGAGGTGCTTTTTAGAGCCGGTATACAGGGTGACGCTGAAAAGCTAAAGGGTGAGGAGCCGGCGCGCTTGAAAGAGGTTTTGAACTCGTTTAAGGACGTGCGCGTAGCCGAAATTTTTGCGCCCTGCACGGTTGCCTCTCCCGACGATTTTATGCCCGTGCGCTATTTGTCTGTTGCGTCGGACGAGGCGGATTTAAAGTTTTTTTCTTCGCTTAACGAGGCTGCCGACGCATATTATACGGAGCTTGACGCGGGCGTTCGCGTGAAGTCTAAGGCGCGCGTTTTAAATCAGGCGGCGACGCGCGCCGTTGCAAAACTGGAAAAGGTTATAGCTCAAAATGCCGAAAAGCTGGAAGAGTGCAGGCACGCCGAAAACGAAAAAATAAAGGGTGAACTGATAACCGCCAACATATATAAACTTAAAAGGGGCATGACCGAGGCGACGGTATTAGATTACTATACGGGCGTGGACGTGAAAATACCTCTTGATATAAAGCTTTCGCCTTCCGATAACGCGGCGGCGTACTACAACAAATACCGCAAACTGAAACGCGCGGAGGAAATTCTGACCAAACAGAATGAGGAAAAGGTTAAACAGCTTGACTACGTACGGTCGATACGCGAGATGTTAAAGCTTGCGGAGCTTGACGACGACATGTCGGAATTGGAGAGCGAGCTTGCGGCGGCGGGAGCGTTAAAGACGCAACAAAACCAAAGGCAAAAACGAAAGGTTAAGGAAAAGCCGTCGCTTCCGAAAAAATACGAGGTTGGGGGCTACACGGTAATGGCGGGGCGCAACAATATTCAAAACGACGAATTAACCTTTAAAACCGCGTCGTCGGAGGATATTTGGCTGCACGTTAAGAACGCGCACGGCGCGCACGTCATAATATTTACGGATAAGACGCACGGCAAGCTTTTTTCCGCGGACGGCAACGGAGAAACCGACGCCAAAGGCTTAAAGCGCGGCACTGAAGGCAAAGCGAAAGAAACCGCTGTCAAAGCCTTAAAGCATGACGCGGAAGACAAAACTGCCAAAGCTTTAAAGCGCGGAGCGGCGGTACCGGACGAGGTTTTGTTGTTTGCCGCGCGGCTTGCGGCGGCGGGAGCGGAGGGCGGCGCGGAGGTGGACTACACCGAACGCAAAAACGTCAAGCGCTTAAAGGGCGGCTATCCGGGAATGGTCACGTACACCGATTATAAGACCGTCAAAGTCAATTGAGCGGGTGGCTTCCGTTTTCGGCTATAAAATAGCGTGCGGTTGTCCACACTCATGGCTTAGGCGGGCAAAAAATTTTTTTTGCGGATTGCTATCAAAAGCGCGTAAAACCGTTGAAAAATCAACTTAATGTGATATAATCTTTATATAAAGTAAGTCTAGTTAAAGTGTATGAGGACAATCGGAGGCAACGGCTTGCCGGCTAAGAAAAGCTTTTGTCACCGCGAATTGCCCACACCCCTAAAACGATATAAGGAATACTATGGCAAAAAACAACGAACAAACTTATGACGACGTTTACGCAGAGGTTATTTCCTCTCTTGCAGTGTGCGGTATGGAAAATGCCGACGGCTTGGAGCTTGCCGGCGGTACCGACAAAAAAAGCAAGGAAAAAAGCAGGCATATTCAGGTTGCTTTTTTAAACGACGGCTCCGTCACTTTGGATATATATGTCAACGTGCTTTACGGCATTTCGGTGCCGGAAAAGGTTTGCGCCGCGCAGGAAGCGGTTAAAACGGAAGTCGAAAAGTCTACCAAATATAAGGTCGCCGCGGTTAACGTACACGTGTTATCCGTTAAAATTGCGTAGAAAAATGTTTTTTCTACGCGGCGGTAAGGGAATTTATGAGCAGAAGAAGTGCAAGAGAAGCGGTATATAAACTCATATTCGAGTACACCTTTTCCAAAGTCAAAAACCCAAATACGCTGGCGATGTTAAAATCGGACGCGGCGCTTACGGACGAGGATAAGGAGTATATAGATAAAACCTACTTAGGCGTGACGGATAATTTCGACACGCTTTACGGGATTATCGGGAAGTATGCGGATGGCTACGCGCCGGAGCGCATTTACAGACCCGATCTTTGCGCATTGCTGTTGTCGACTTACGAGTTGAAGTACATGCCGGATGTTCCCGCGTCGGCGTCGATAAACGAAGCCGTGGAAATAGTAAAGCGGTATTCGGAGGAAAAAAGCCGTTCCTTTGTAAACGGCGTTTTGGCGTCGATAAATAAGGAAGTAAGAGGTTAGAGGCGATAAAAATCGGCAAGCGAAAGCGTACCGGCGATAAAAACCGGGAGCGTGCCGAGGACAAAAATCTGCGGCAAAAGCGCGCCGAAAAAAAGCCTGGAAAAATTAAAGGAAATCATGTTGTTATGGCGATAATAATAGACGGCAAAGCCGTTGCCGCTAAGGTAAATGAAGACGTTAAGGCGGGCGTCGCCGCACTTAAACAAAAGGGTGTGAGCGTGGGGCTTACCGTTATTTTGGCGGGCAACGACCCGGCAAGTGAGGTGTACGTCAACAATAAGCACCGCGCCTGTACGGATCTTGGCATAAAATCGGAAATAATCCGCTATCCGGCGGATGTAGGCGGAGCCGTGCTTGAAGCGAAAATCAAGGAGCTTAACGCGGACGCCTCCGTTAGCGGTATTTTAGTGCAGCTACCCCTCCCGAAGGGTTTGGACGAGCGGCGCATTTTGGAACTTATCGACCCGGCTAAGGACGTCGACTGTTTCGCGGCTAAAAACGTCGGCATGCTTGCATTGGGAGCGCCTAAACTGCTTCCGTGTACCCCTGCCGGCATAATAGAACTTATAAAATCGACGGGGCAACCGATTGCCGGGAAGCGCGCCGTAATAGTAGGTCGTAGCAACATAGTGGGCAAACCGATGTTTCACCTATTGTTACAAGCCGACGCGACGGTTATGGTGTGCCACACTAAGACCGTGAACCTTGCGGAAATTACGCGTACGGCGGATATTTTAGTGATAGCGGCGGGGCGTCCCGGGCTTATAACCGGTGACATGGTTAAACCGGGCGCGCTTGTTCTGGACGCCGGTATCAACCGCGTAGACGGTAAGCTTTACGGCGATGCGGATTTTGATTCGGTTTCCGACGTTGCGGGGTATATAACTCCCGTCCCCGGCGGAGTCGGTCCCATGACAATCGCCATGCTAATGCGCAATACGCTCACTGCGGCGTGCGCGGCAAGCGACAACTAAAACGGAAAACCGTATATCAGCCATGCTTATGCGCAAGATACTCAATGCGCAACACGCTTGCCGCGGCAAGCGACAACTGAAACAGTTCGAAAAAAATAAGGTCTAATTTTAATGGAGTCGATTTCCGTAACCGAACTTAATAACATCATAAAAAGCGTGTTAGATTTGTCTTTAGCCAAAAACATTGCCGTGTTTGGTGAGGTTTCCGGCGTAAGTACAAAGGCGGGACACGCTTATTTTACTTTAAAGGACAAGGACTCAAGTCTGCAATGCAATTGCTTTTCGTATTCGCGCACCTATCTCCCCAAAGACGGAGAAAGCATAATCGCGTACGGAGCCGTGGATTACTGGACTAAGGGCGGCAGGCTGAACTTCAATGTGAAAACGATAGAACCGGCGGGCAAGGGCTTGCTCTTTTTAGAGTTTGAAAGGCTAAAGGCAAGGCTTTCGGCGGAGGGCTTGTTTGAAGCCGCTCACAAGATACCCATACCCAAATACTGCAAAAACATGCTTGTTATAACCTCCAAAGAGGGAGCTGTGATACGCGACATAGTCACCACTGTGCGGCGCAAAAATCCGCTTATCGACATAGTGGTTAAGGATGTGCGCGTACAAGGCGCGCAGGCGGTGAAGGACATAGTTTCCGCGCTTACGGCGGCGGACAAGCTAGGCTACGACGTTATCGTGGTGGCGCGCGGAGGCGGGTCGCTGGAGGACCTTGCGCCGTTTTACGACGAGGGTATTGTGCGCGCGGTGTACGCAATGAGTACGCCGGTGGTTTCCGCGGTGGGGCATGAGACGGATTTTTCTCTTTGCGACTTTGCGGCGGACGCGCGTGCGGCAACGCCTACGGCGGCGGCGGAGCTTGTTGCGTACGATTATTACGAGCTTCGGCGTAAGATAATCGACAGCATGCGGCGCATAAAAACGCTCACCGACTACGCGCTTAACTCCCGTGTGAGCGCCTTTAAGCTTGCCGGGCGACAGTTAGGTTCCCGGTTGACCGAGCGGCTTCAACGGAGCCAAAGCCGCATAAAAATGCTTAAACTGCGGGCGGAAACCGCACTTAATAAAAATGCCGATTTAAAGGGCAAGGCGGCAAGGCTTAATGTGACGGCTACGCGCATGACGGAAACGCTGAAAAAAAACGTATCCGAAAAGGAACACGCCCTGTCTAAACTCAATACCGCGCTTGACAATCTCAATCCGGCGCGGATTTTAAGCTCCGGCTATTTCCGCTTAACGGACGGTCTCGGCGTCGATATAAAGGGCGTAAAGGGTCTAAAGCCCGGCGACGGTATCGTAGCGGTTGGACATGACGGGCGCGCCGAAGCGACGGTTAACAAAGTTAAAAAGGGTGTGGAAAACCCGCGTTGACGACTTGCTGGCTAAGAAAATCTTTTTGACTCTTTTTGGTCTAAAACCGCCTGAAATGCTCCTTTGTAGCGGTGCTACGAACGGTGTTTTCAGACAATTTTATCCTTAAAAATAGTTCGGAAATATTTTGTCAGCGCGAATTGTCCTCCCCCGTAAAAAAGAAAACAAACGCTTAAATGCGGCGACGCATGAGGAAATAAGGAACAATTATGGAATTCGAAAAACTTTTAAACGAACTTGAAGGCGTGGTCAAAAAGCTGGAGAGCGGCGCCAACCTTGACGAGAGCATAGAGCTTTTTAAAAAGGGCATAGGGCTGTCGCGCGATTGCATTGCCAATCTCAATCAGTCGAAAGGGCGCATACTGGCGCTCACCGACGAGATGAACAACGTGACGGCGGAGCTTAAGCTTGACGACTGATTTCACCGAATACAAGCGGCTTGCCGACGAGGCGGCTATAGGCGCGGTAGAGTGCGCGGAGGGCATACCGGAGGACTTCCGGCGGATTTTGCTTTATGCGGTTTCGGATGGCGGCAAGCGTGTGCGTCCGCTTTTGTGCATGCTGGGGGCGGAGTTCGCCGGCGGCAAAAAAGAGGACGCCTTGCCGTTCGCCGTGGCAATCGAGCTTATACACTCCTATTCGTTGGTACACGACGACCTGCCGTGTATGGATGACGACGACGAGCGTAGGGGCAAGCCGTCGGTACACAAGGCTTTCGGCGAGGGCGCCGCGGTACTTGCTGGCGACGCGCTGTTGAACCTTGCCTACGAAAGGCTTTTTTCCGAATGCGCGCGTATGGCAAGCGAAAAAGATAATGCAGCGTGTGCAAATGCGGCGGGCGAAAACGCGAATGAGGCGGATGCGCGCACGGCAAACGAAAAAGAAAATACGACATATTCGAATATGGCGGTTGTAAATACGGCGGCGCATACGGCGAGTGAAAAAATAAATAATGCTATCCGTGCCGCTAAAATAATAGCGCGTTCTGCGGGCGCGTCCGGAATGATAAAGGGACAGGTATTCGACGTCGGATATGCGGCGGATGCCGCAAACGGAAAAACCGCGAGGGAAACGGCGCTTCGGCACGGCTTCGGAAACGACGCGCGCGCCTTTGTTATCGAAACAAGCCGCTTGAAAACCTCCGAACTTTTGTCGGCGGCGGTGATGTCGGGTGCGGCTGCCGCGGGTGCGGGCGATGCCGAGCTTGCAGCCTTAAAGGAATACGCCGATAATTTGGGGTTGGCTTTTCAGCTTGTCGACGACGTATTCGACAGCGGCGGCAAAAATGATACGGAGATGAGTTATGCCCGCGCGTTCGGTGTCGACGTAGCGCGGCTTGCGGCAAAAAAGTACACCGCCGCGGCGATAACCGCACTTTACGACTATGGTACCCGCGCCGAAAGCCTTATCGAATTCGCCAACCTGCTTTTGAAAAGAGCGCATTAAAAAACAGTCAAATACCGCAGTGATTCCCGTAGCTGAAGCTAGTACGGCATTTAAAGCGCATAAAAACCTTTGCAATAATTCCGTTTTTAATACCAATACCATTTTAATATTGACAAACATCATAGGACCGTGGTATTCTTAAACTGGCGTGAACCGGTCGCTAGGGGGTATACCTT
This sequence comes from Clostridiaceae bacterium, assembly GCA_031289315.1. GTDB lineage: Bacteria > Bacillota > Clostridia > Christensenellales > CAG-917 > JAITEJ01. The sequence goes on from JAITPR010000030.1 coordinate 19,766, forward strand.
GATGAAAAACAAAATGAAAAGAATGGCAATTTTTGTTGCACTTATATTGATATTCGGCGTTGCGCTCCCTATAATGCTTACCGCTTGCCAAGAAACGATGGAGGAGTCGCCCGCAGACTACAAGCGTGTAGTCGTCGTAGGCGTGGACGGCATGGGCGCGTTCGCTCAAGAGGTTCCCACTCCCAACATGGACAGGATTTTTGCAAACGGAGCGACCACTTACACCATGCAATCCACCGTGCCGTCCGTCAGCGGACCCTCGTGGGGGTCGATGTTTTACGGCGTAGACCCGGAGGTACACGGGTGGAACAACGACGACATGTACGCAAACGCGTGGTTTACTTATTTCAACAGCATAAACGGCAATTATTTCGCCAAAAAGCACGAACCGGAAGGCATTTATTCGTTGTTTAAGTTGGTCTCGGACGCGTATCCCGGTGCCGAACAAGCTGCAATTTGTTATTTCTTTGCAATTTGGGCGTACATAGAATACGGCGTTAATGTTTATCTCGACGGCTATATGCTCAACGACTACGGTATGATTTCCGACGCCGTTATAGCGGGGCAGGTCTTAAAATATTTGGATGCCGGCAACGACCCTAAATTTATGTACGTGCATTTTGACAACGTTGACCATTTCGGGCATAGCGACGGCAGCGCAAGCGATATTTACCGCCAAACCATTACCGAAGAGGACGGCTATATCGGGCAAATATACGACAAGTACGAGGAACTAGGTTGGTTGGAAGACACGCTTTTTATCGTTACCACCGACCACGGACATACTCCGGAGGGCGGACACGGCGGGCTTTCGCCGGAGGAAATGAACAGCTTTTTAGGCGTAGCCGGTAAAACCGTAAAGAACGGACAAATAGGCGACGCGAACATGAAGGACGTGGCGGCGGTTATAGCGCACGCATTAAAGATTAAGGCTCCGGACTTTTGGACGAACAAGCTTCCGGAGGGCATTTTCTAATTTTGGGGAGTGGACAATCCGCAATTTTGCGAAAGCCGCTTTTGATTTTATGAAAGCCGTAATTTTCCTTAGCCGGGGCATAACTGCGAAACTAAATCGGCTAACGTTTTCGCGCAGATGTCATATTGCGTAAGCGTCCTTGCGCGTGACCTCCTGTGCAAAATATTCTCTATGTCGGAGCCGTATAACCGTGACGGCATCGGCGAAGCCTACCGCATTGAAGGTATGTCAAAAAAAATTAGTGCATTTCACACAAATTTTTACGTTAGCGCTAATATAATAATATAAATTCTAAGACAATTGAAGGATTTTCGCGCGCAAGTGCCAATCTCGTTTTACATTTCGACCCGATAAGTGTATACTATATGGGGTGGTGCAGTATTCTAGTCAGGCTGACCGTTCCGGAGGCGGAGGTAAAATATCGCCGAAGGGCACATCGATGAAGTTTCTGGTGGCGGCTTTCGTTGCCCAAACGGGGGTTGCTGCTGGGAGTAAAGGATTTTGGGCGTGTCGTAATGGCATACGAATTGCGACCCAACTTCCGTGGAGGCCTGTGCGGGTGGGTAAAACTACTGCACAGTGACAACCTGCAATGCGGTGGGGACTTTAACGTCTCACGCTGTGTGCAGAGTAGCCTGCCTTGAGCGGAGTATGCGGAATTCGGGAACACGCGCGAAAACCGTCGGCAGACGGCAAGCGCGATTGCCCGATGAAAGCTATTTTGCAAAAAAGGATAAGGAGCGGTTTTGACTGTCAAGGAAAACTTCTAGGCTGTTCTGACGAGGTGTGCCGGGGATTATAGTGTGCTCTAAGTGGCGATTCGGTTACGTAGCGGGAAACCCTACGTGTGGGGGTGTAATAGGAAACTCCTCAAACGGCGACGGTGAGTCGCCCCCGCGGGAAAGCCTACCGAACCTAAAGACGCAAGGTTTACCCGGCACACCGCCACCTAATGCGCTTCGCTTCCTCACACGATAAAAAAATAAAAATTTTTTACCGTGTTCGGCTTGAGGGGGACACACGTAGCGCTCCGCCGGGTTTTCTCCTCTGCCCTAAAGGGCATCCCCCCTTTTTCGGGATTTGTTCCCTCGCCTCTCTGCACTTTCTCCGCTAACGCTTTGAAAGTGAGTAAATTGCATTCGCAATTTATCGGCTCGGACACATTTGCGCCCTATGTTTAGGACACAAAAAATTGTCTTCGCAATTTTACGGTGCGCAACCGATTTGCGGTTGAAATCCACAAGGGGCGGCGGTGCAAAATGCTTTGCTACCGCAAAAACTTGTTGGCGTTGCTTTTTTTAGAGTGAGGGATAAGTGAAAAGAAGCAAAAATATTTTGCTTGCCGCAGAACTTGACCGGGAAAAGCAGAGAAGCGAAATTTTTTTATTATGATTTGTAAAGCGGATTTTTGAGTTATCCGCGTAGGCAGATTAGCATAAATCGGAGGGGAGAAAAAACGGCTTTTTATTAGCTTTGTTTTGTTTCTTCCTTTTATAATATATGGACGACTTAGAAAAGACAACCGAAGAACAGCCTATTTTAAATGATGACGGCTTTGAAGCGGCGGAGGCTCCCGTCGCGGTTGTCACGTCCGCTAAAAAGACGGAGCCGCGTACGGACGCGACGGAAAAACGCGCTGAAAATGCGCGCGCGGAAGCGAAAAAGGCTTCTAGACCCCGCGTAAAACCGCTAAAGAAGAAAGAACATTGGGCTTTAAAAATAACACTTATTTCCTTTCCGCTTACGATTTTTGTTACGTTTTTATCCGACCTTGTCGGTTCCGGCAGTATAGTAGTGATAGCGTTGCTTTTATTGTTTTTGGTGCTTGCAAACGTGTTGTTCGACGGCATAGGCGTAGCAGTCACGGCTTGCGACCCGGCACCGCTTGCGTCAATGGCGGCACGTAAAATTCACGGCGCTAAAATTGCGCTTAAGCTTGTCAAAAACGCCGAAAAGGTGTCGAACATATGCAGCGACGTCATAGGCGATATATTTGGTATCGTATCGGGTACATGCTCTCTTTTGATAGTTCTGAAAATTTTACGCTTCACATCGGAAACATATCAGCAGTTACTTACTATAATGATATCCGGTGTAGTAGGAGCGCTCACGATAGGCGGAAAAGCGTATATGAAGAATGTCGCAATTTCAAACTCTAGAAATTTCGTGCTTTTTATCGCGCGAATACTTGCCGTTTTTAACCGTGAGGAGAGGAAAAATAAAAATGACGCTAAAAGAAATAAAAACGCCCGCTGACCTCAATGGCTTAAGCCTAGATGAGCTTGAAGCGCTTTGTGCGGAATTGAGAAAGGAAATTATCGGCGTTACTCTAAAAAACGGCGGACATTTGGCGTCTAATTTGGGCGCGGTGGAGCTTACCGTAGCGTTGCACCGCGTTTTCAACGCTCCCGACGACAAGGTGATTTTTGACGTCGGACACCAGTGTTACACCCACAAGCTGTTGACGGGACGCGCCGATAAGTTTGACGGATTGCGGAAATTCGGCGGTATATCCGGCTTTGTTAGCGCCTCCGAAAGCCCGTATGACGCGGCGGATTCGGGGCATGCCGGGACGGCGCTTTCCACTGCGGCGGGCTACATGCGCGCGGAAATTTTGAGCGGACTTAGCAACAGCATAATCGCGGTGGTGGGCGACGGGGCATTCCCTAACGGGCTTACGCAAGAGGCGCTTAACGACATATCCACCATTCCTCACAACCTATTACTTATTCTGAACGACAACGAAATGACGATAAGCGGAAGCGTGGGACGCGTCGCGGACAGGCTCAAAGAGAGCGGCGACGTGTTTTCCGAATACGGTTTCCGCTACGCGGGGACCTTTGACGGGCATAATTTGCGTGAGTTGATTTTAACCTTAGGACAGCTTAAGGAGTTGGACGGACACGTCGCCATACGCGTAAAAACGCAAAAGGGCAAGGGCTATGCGCCTGCGGAAAACGCACCGGAAAATTTTCATTCCGTCGGGGCGCCCTCCGATTTCTTTTCCGCCGACCTAGGCAAGGTTTTGTGTTCGATGGCGGCTAAAAACGATAAAATAACCGTGATTACCGCCGCAATGAAAAAAGGGTCGGGCTTGACGGATTTTGCACGGCGCTATCCCGACCGCTTTTTTGACACCGGCATAGCGGAAGGGCATGCCGTTACCATGTCGGCGGCGCTTGCGCGCGGAGGTTACCGCCCGTACGTGGCGGTGTATTCCACATTTTTACAGCGCGCTTTCGACCAAATACTGCATGACGTTTTGCCGGACTCCCTCCCCGTGACCTTCCTAGTGGACAGAAGCGGTTTTGTCGGCGGCGACGGGGAAACGCATCAAGGCGTATTCGACATCAGCTATTTATCGCTCATGCCCAACATGACGATACTGGCGCCAAAAAACACCGCGGAGTTCAAAAAAATGCTGGCGTGGACGGAAAGCTTCGGCGGTACCGTCGCCATACGCTATCCTAAAACGGCGGGGAAAAACGAGGACGCATCGGGTGATGTGGTTTTCGGGAAATGGGATTTAAAGCCCTCCGCGCCTACTGTGGCGGTGCTTACTACGGGCGCAAAGTGCTATGAAATCGGCAAAAAAACCGAGCAAATTATAATGAAAACCGGCATAAAATGCCATACCGTAAATGCCAAATTCGTAAAGCCGTTGGATAAAAACGCCCTCGTAAAGCTTTCGGATAGCCTAATAGTGACCGTTGAGGATAACGTGCTTCAAGGCGGTTTCGGACAAGCGGTGTCCTCGTTTTTCCGGGAACGCGGCATGAATGCGGAGGTTATAAATATCGGAGTGGAAAACGGCTTTTTGCCCGCCGCGACCGAAGACGAACTTGTGGGCTATTGCCGTATGTCGCCGGAAATCATTGCCAAACGCATACTCTCATACTTAAAATAGCCGGAGAATATTTTGCCGTGGCGAATTGTCCGCCCCTTAAAATAAAGCTTTGCCATGGCGGCGGCTATGCTGTCGTGATGTCGGATACTCTCATACATAAAATAAAATTTTGCCCCCTCAACGGTGAGGGGGCAAAATTATTTTTTAGCGTGTTTTAGCCGACTTATAGCCGCTAATTCGGCGTCAACTTAAAACTTAGGATTGATTCTCTTCGTCGGTATTTCGGGATTCCCTTCATCGGGATTCCCTTCATCGGGATTCCCCTTGTCGTTGTTCCCGTCATCAGTATTCCCGTCGTTAGTTTTCCCGTCATCTACCGGGGTACGGTAATCGGCGTAGTCGGCGGGGAATGTAAGCGCCGCAATGTCGTATTTTATTACTACTTCAGTTGAATTTACTTCCGCATCCGAAGCGCCGTTTTCGGTGTAATCGGTGCGTTCCGTACAACTTATTATATCAATTCTATCATTTGAAACCGTGAATATGAAAATATAGGTCGTCTTTTCGCCGTCCGTTGCATTGGTTGAAGCCTCTGCGTTGTAGAACTCCGTCTGAGTAAAGGTGAGTCTTATAACGGATTTGTCGGCGGTACCCTTTTTGGTTATTTTTTCGCCGCTTATTTTAACGCTGTTTTCGTCCGCCAGTTTGCCGTTAAACATAAAGGGTTCCGCAGATTCCGCGTCAAGTGCCGGCAAAAGGCTGTTTGCAACGGAACCGAAGTCGAAACTGAAATCGTCCACGGTGTCTAAGAAATCCGCTTGGCTTGCGTACTCATACAGCTCACGCGACGGGGCGGAGGGTATTATTGCGTTTGAACCGCTGCCGACTTTTTCGCGGCTTTCGGACGCGCGGTAAAATTTGCCGTCGGACGCCTTGCCGTAATACGTCACGCTGTTGTCGCCGTTGGTGAGATTTTCCTCCGTCATTTTCATTACGGTCGCCGCACCCGTACCGGTTTTGGCAATAGATATACGGTTGGATTCACCAACCTCTTCCTTGTTGCCGTCGCCGTCAAAATATTCCTCCGACATCGTAACAATTATTTCACGGTTGGTGCCGGCATCAAATTCCTTAAAATCGTTAAGCGCGGCGCTCAACATTTCCTTACCTTCCGCTTCGCTTATAGCCGTTCTCTTTTCCTTCGCACTGCATGCGCTTAGTCCGAATAAAAGCGTCGCCGCTAAAGATAAAACCGCCGTAGTAAAAATAAAATTCTTACCGTGTTTCATATATAAAAATCTCCTTTTTTTTGCAGACTTGAGTCGAATTTTTCGGCTTGCCGCAACTGTTGTTAAGGCTATTGTCCGCAAATTTGCCAAAAATATTTATGATATGAGTTAAAAAAAATGGTGCGGACAATCCGCGGTGATAAAATATTTTCAGGCTATTTTTAAGTATAAAATTTTCTAAAAGCACAGGACGTAGCACCGCTACGGAAGAGCATTTCAGACGGTTTTAGACCAAAAAGAGTCGAAAAGATTTTCTTGAACAGCAAGTCGTCACTGCGGATTGTCCACACTCTAAAAAAAGGGACGCTTTCCGCGTCCCTAATGCTGTAAATAAAATCCGCAAGCGCCGCCGCCCGCCTCTATAGCTTGAACAGCGTTTTGGTCTTAGCGAGGGGCAGGCTTATCAGCACGTATATGCTTACGACGATTGCCAAGGCAATCCCTACCTGCCACGCGTTAAGCGTAGGCACGAACAATTCGCACACGCCGTCTAAGACCAGCGTCAAAAGGAGATAAAGGAAGATGTTGCGCCCGAATGTCGCGATAATCGGAATGGGACGATTTTTCAAAAACAGCTTATCAATTATACAGAATATAAAGTAAAGAAGATTGACCCACGCAAGACCGAAAGCGATATAGGTCGTATTATAGGACTGATACAGCGCCTCTCCCAATAGGTATTTAAGCCCTATTGCAACGCCGAAAAGCGCGGCGGTAGCAATGGCGTAAAGCCCCAAATTTTTGCGCGATACGTCGCCCAAAAATGAGGATATGAGCACGGCTCCGGCGAACCCGACGCAAGCGGCGATGCCGCCCTGTGTACCCGTGAAGAGGTCGATTTGCGATTTAAAAACGGTGTAGAGTGCTAGTATTCCAACGCCTACGGCAAGGCGCACCCATGCGTTGCGGCGGATTTTCGGCAGTAGCGTAAACATGAGCAAAATGCCCGTAAACCCGATACTGTGAACCGTTTGCCAATCCATATCATCGTTGGTAACTGCGTTCACCATGAAAAGAAGCGCCGAAAAAATACCGATAATAGCGGCATTTTTAATGAAAAAGCGCTTATAAGCCGCTTTACCTTCGCGTTCCACACTGCGGTCGAAAACCTTATACATTATAATGCCGATTAAGAAAAAGAACGCGATGGGACCCAAATCCAACGGCATCATGTTAAAGAAATTGAAGAAAGGCAAGTCCGTTCCCGTTTGAGACGAATGGTATACGATGTCGTGCTTTGAAAATGAGGCGGGAATAAATATCATGAACTGCGCAAGCATGTAAAAAATGACCATTAAGCCCTTCATGTTATCTACAATGGCATAGCGGGAGGAAATGCGCGCATCCTTATCAAGCTGCGAAGGATTTTTGCCGTCGCTTTCAACGTTCGGGACAGCCGGAGAAGCTTCCGCTGCTTCGGCTTGACCGTAAGCGGGTGAGAAAGCGTTTTGAGGAACCGCATAGCCCGGTTGCGCGGCATAAGCCGGTTGCGCGGCATAGCCCGGTTGCGCGGTCGTGCGTGCGCCGGGTGTGGTTTTTATGGTTGTTTTTGAGGTTTGCGCGGTGGTGTAATCCGCCCGTGTAGACTTATCTTCCATATTCGCTTGGCGCGGTTGTAAGTTATTTTCGACGCCTTGTTCGGTTTTCTTCGCAAGTTTTTTTAGTATGTCGTTTTTACGCGCCTCCGCCGGATTGGCGGATAAAGTCGTTTTTTGTTGTTGTTTGTCTGTTCTCATGTTCCTTATTGTACCACACTGGCGTAAAATATCAACTATTATGCATGAAAAAAAATATATGTATAGAAATTTAACGCAAAACTTGCAGTCCACATATGTCAATAACACTCGCGCAACGCGCGTAGGTAGGTGGGTGCTTGAGTGTGGGCGGTACCCCGTCGTATGCGGCAATAACACTCGCGCAACGCGCGTAGGTAGTTGGGAGTAGCTAAGTGAACAGAAAAAAACTTAAGGAATTGGGACTAAGCGCGCAATCTGCGTAGTTTATGTGGAGTGTAAGTATAGTTCTTTTGCTGTGCGGCAAAAGAACGCCAAGACGAAAGTTGATGATTAACTCTGAATAAATTTAAAAGCGCGTAATACGATAGGGTCACCTTTCGTATTACGCGTTTTTCAAGTAATCAGGGTCAAGCGTCACGCTTGCGGTTTTTCGGTTCCTTTTGGGCGCCCAAAAGGAACTCTATTAAATTCTGTTCCTTGAAGGTGCGATAATTGACTTGCAAAATTTGGGTGGATAGGTTATAATCATAAGGAATTTTCAAAAAGCGGGTGTTCGGGTTTTTCCGGGTGCGCGGTTTTAGAAAATCCGCACAAGAGTGACGGTGTATGTCTAAGGCAGGCGTACGGCGGCGGTCGGAAAACGGCGCTTTCTGAAAGGAGATGCCGGCGGCAAAAGAGCTTTTCAAGAGGAAAAGAAATGGATATATTAAAGCGTTTTGACGACAACACATCGAAGATTTTAAATGCCGGAGGCAAAATCCGCGCATTTTTAGACGAACTCACCGACAAGCAGAGTTTTGTGGAATGGGACGTGTTCCTATCCGGCAAGGACGAGGTTTCGGGGGCGGACGCGTTGGGAGAGGGCGTAATCACCGGTTACGCCACGATTGACGGTTGGCCGGTATACCTCTTTTTGCAGAACTACGAGGTTAAATCGGGCGGCTTCAGCCTTGCGCAAGGGAAGAAAATAGTGAAAGCTATAGACAAAGCGGTGAAAGCCGGCATTCCTTTCGTATCGGTAATCGACTCTGCCGGCGCAAGGCTAGGCGAGGGCATAGGCGTGCTTGAGGGTTACGGCTCCGTGATAGCCGCCGCGTCGGAGCTTGCTGAAAGCGTCCCGCACATAGCGGTTATAAAGGGTCCCGCGGTAGGCGTGATGAGCGCATACGCGTCGTTGGCGGATTTTGTTTTCGTGTCCGAAAAAGACGGCTACGCGTCGCTTAACGCACCCATGGCGGTTACCGCCGCCGCGGGAAAGGCAGTACCCTCTGCGGAGGCGTTCGGCGCAAAGGCGTTGACGGCGGGCGGTCTTGCGGATTTCACCTTTGCGGATGCCAAATCGCTTTCCGTCAAGCTGTCGGAGCTGTTCTCGTACCTCTACGACACGGAGGAGTCCGAAGACGACTTAAACCGCACGGAGGAAACCGTCAATTCGGCGTACTCTGCGGAAGCCGCAATCAAGGCGGTTGCCGACGGCGGAAATTACTTAAAACTAAAGGGCGGCTACGCGCCGGAAATCATAACCGCGCTTGCTAAAATAGGCGGCAGAACGGTTGGTTTTCTTGCCACCGACATCGCGAAAAACGGCGGCTATATAAGCAAAAAAGGCATTTCAAAGGCTACCGGCTTTGTGAAACTGCTTTCCGCAATAGGCGCTCCGCTTATCACGCTTACCGACTCATTGGGCGCGGAAATATCGTTGTCAGACGAGCTTTCCGGTTTAGCGGCGGAGGCGGGCGCACTGCTTAAAGCGGTTGCGTCGTCGACGTCCTTTAAAATTGCCGTAATCGCTGGCAAGGCAATAGGCTTTGCTTATCTTGCTTTTGCGTCTAAGGGCTTAGGATATGATTATTCGCTTGCGTTTGCCGGGGCGGCAATATCTCCGCTGAACCCGGAAACCGCGGTTGAAGTGGAGTTTTCTAAGGAAATCGCTTCTGCAAAGGACCCCGCCGCGGCACGTACGAAGTTGCTTAAAAAGTATAATGACGAGCTTGCCGACCCGTTTGTTTCGGCGAAGGACGGCTACGTGGACAATATCATAGAGCCAAAAAACTTGCGTCCGTATCTTGCGAGCATTTTGGAAACGCTGTAAATCGGTTTTTAAGGAATTAGGCTATGAACCCTCTTTATAATATTATATCGGCGGCGGTAGAACCGGTTGAAGCCGCGCCCGTAATATGGTGGCAGACCTTGTTAGCCGTTTTGGTGGTGGTGGTTATAGTTGCCGCAATCGTATGGTATATACGCAGCGGGAAGGAATTGCTTGCTCCCAAAATTGCCGTGCTTAAAGCCAAAATTTTTAAGCACAAGGACGATACTACGGAACCGGTCGCGCCGGAAAGCGTAGCGGGCGAAGCGGTAGATGACGGAGAGCTTATCGCGGCTATAACCGCGGCGGTATACGCCGTCATATCCGAAGAAGCCGCGGCGTCAAACCGTCCGTCGGTCGGGTTTATCGTCAAAAAAATCAGAAGACTGTAGAAAGGGGAGTGGGACAATCCGCAGGGACGACTTGCCGGCTAAGAAAAGCTTTTGTCGCCTCGAATTTTCCACACCCGTAGAAAGTATCCGATTTGCACAATCCGCAAAGGAAAACGTGTACGGGCTTAGAAAAATTTTTTTTGAAGCCTAAAGCGGAAATATTAACTAAGAAACAAGGAGAGCAGCGCGTTAAACAAAAAAACGCGGTTTTCTCTAAAACGGCGCGGCGGCAAAACTAAGTTTTGACGGCAAGCCGGTAAATCCTATTTCATACTAGCGGCGCACACAAGTTTTTAAGCGCCGCGGAGGATTATTCGTATGCGTAAATTCAATGTAACAGTAAACGGTAACGTCTACGAGGTAGAGGTGGAAGAAACCGGAGCCGTTGCCGCTCCCGTTCAAGCCGCCGCACCCGTCGCCGCCGCGGCACCCGCACCTACTGCGGTAGTCGCACCTAAGCCCGCCGCACCGGCTGCTCCCGCCGCTAAAAAAGCCGAAGCGCCCGCAAACGGCACAAAGGTGGCTTGTCCCATGCCGGGAACCGTCGTGGGAGTTAAGGTTTCCAACGGGCAAACCGTCAAAAAAGGGCAGACCCTCTTAGTGCTTGAAGCGATGAAAATGGAAAATGAAATTTCCTCTCCCGCGGACGGAGTGGTTACCGTGCTATGCGCCAAAGGCGATACTACGGCGACCGGCGATATTCTGGCGGTTATAGCGTAACCCGAAAAAAGGTTTAAAAACCGCTTTTTAGGCATATCAGAATATATCCGTCGCACGTAAGATACGACCGCTTAACGCGCGGTTGTTTGACTGCGTTTAAGCGATGTGTAACGGGAAATCCTTAAAAAATCCTAGCATGCAAACCGTCCGTGCCGCACTAAGGCGCGGCGGAACCCCGCGCTACTTGAGCCGTGAATGCCAAAGTAAGTAAAATTTTGTTAACGGAGTAAAGGCGTAAAAGCCGTTCCCGCGTTACTTAAAAGGTAAAGAAATGAAAAAAGTATTAATTACCGAAACAATATTAAGAGACGCGCACCAGTCGCAAGCCGCGACGCGCATGAAACTATCCGAAATGCTTCCCATTGCCAAACAGTTGGATGAGGTCGGTTATTTCTCGTTGGAGGTTTGGGGCGGCGCCACGTTCGATTCTTGCCTGCGCTTTCTCAACGAAGACCCATGGGAGAGGTTAAGACAACTCCGCAAAGCCATACCCAATACAAAACTGCAAATGCTGTTCAGAGGACAGAATATTTTGGGTTATAAGCACTACGCCGACGATGTGGTTGAGAAGTTTGTCGAAATGTCTATCAAGAACGGTATCAACATAATAAGGATTTTCGACGCGTTAAACGACGTTAAAAACCTCGATACCGCTATCAAAGCGACGAAAAAATACGGCGGGCTTTGTGAAACCGCTATGAGCTACACTGTAAGCCCCGTACATGACCGCGATTATTTTATTAATCTAGCCGTGAAGCTTGCCGAAATGGGCGCGGACATAATTTGTATTAAGGATATGGCCAACCTCCTGCTTCCCTTCGAAGCCTACGAGTTGGTGAAAGGTATAAAAGCGAAAATCGGCAGTATTCCCGTGCAACTCCATACGCACAACACCTCCGGAACCGGCGATATGACCCTGCTTAAGGCTATCGAAGCCGGCGTCGATATAGTAGATACGGCGCTGTCGCCGCTTGGTAACGGCACGTCGCAGCCCGCTACGGAACCGCTTGTCGCCACGCTCAAAGGGACTCCCTACGATACCGGTCTTGACCTCTCTAAGCTGTCCGAATGCGCCGCGTATTTCCGCACCGTGCAAGAACGCCTCAAAAAAGACGGCTTTCTAAGCGATAAGGTGCTTGCCGTCGACGTCAACGCCCTCCTGTATCAGGTACCGGGCGGCATGCTGTCCAACCTCATAAGCCAACTTAAACAACAAGGCAAAGAGGATAAATATTATGAGGTTTTGGAGGAGGTTCCCCGCGTCAGAAAGGATATGGGTTATCCGCCTCTCGTTACCCCCACAAGCCAAATAGTCGGTACGCAAGCCGTGTTTAACATCATCGCCGGCGAACGCTATAAAATTGTGACCAAAGAAACTAAAGGCGTTTTGAAGGGTGAGTACGGCACGCTTCCCGCCGAACCGAATAAGGAAGTTCAAGCGAAAATCTTGAACGGAGAAACTCCCATTACCTGCCGTCCCGCCGACTTGCTCTCACCCGAGCTTGAGTCCTATAAAAACGAAATCAAAGAGTATATCGAACAAGAAGAAGACGTGCTGTCTTATGCGCTCTTCCCGCAGGTCGCCACCGCGTTCTTTAAAACACGCCAAGCCGCTAAGTACGGCATCGACGGCGCTTTAGCCGATAAAAAGAACTCCGTTCACCCGGTGTAATTGCCCCTGTTCTTTCTTGCGTGTGCAATAAAGAACGCCCTTGTTCCTTTTGGGCGCCCAAAAGGAACCGAAAAACCGCAAGCTTGAAGCTTGAGCCGATGTTCTTTCTTGCGCGTGCAAGAAAGAACCAAAGAAAACGCAAGCTTGAAGCTTGACACTGTTAACCTAAAAGCGCGGAATACGCAAGGTAACCCTTGCCGCATTCCGCGCTTTTAAATTTATTCAGTGTTAATCATCAAACTACCGTTCTCTAGTTGCTTTATTAAACATCACTTTATTAAATGTGGAACATGCTATATCTTTCTCTAGTTGCTTTATTAAACGTCACTTTATTAAATGCGGGTTATTTAGACTGTCACCCCTTATGGGAGCGTGTTTTTGTAGACTGTCACCTTGAGCGGAGTGTGTAAGCACGTAGTCGAAAGGTCCCCGGAATAGGTGCGCAAACTCTTCCGCCACTTTCCCATGCAACGCGCATAAAGCTAAGCTAACAATTATTCTTCTTTTTTTGGTGTATTCCAGCTCCCATGCAACGCGCATAAACCGCGGTGTCCCTCTCCAAATGGGAGCGGGTTATTTAGACTGTCACCCCTTATGGGAGCGTGTTTTTTTAGACTGTCACCTTGAGCGGAGTGTGTAAGCACGTAGTCGAAAGGTCCCCGGA
>JAITPR010000015.1 GCA_031289315.1 Clostridiaceae bacterium
CGACAGCAAGATCTTCGCCGTCGGGTACTATGTAGCTATTTGTTTCACTTTGCCATGGAAACAGTACAAGTCTTTTGCCGTCCTTACGGAACAGAACCCCGTCTATATCTTTATATTTAGGATTCTCACTTGCCACATTTATTCTTTCCAAATTATCGCAGTACACTAAAATGGCATCTATGTCTTCAAGACTTGCCGGAATTGTTATCTCTGATAAAGATGGACACTTTGTCCCTGCTGCAAACCTTCTTACATCAACAACGCCTTCTGGTATTGCATAGCTTCCTCTTCTACCCTGTGGAAACCATACGAGCGTTAGACCACGCTGTAATGAAGTCCTATCTCCTCCAGTCAACCACTTCAATGATTCAGGACTCCAACCAGGACTCGAATCAGGACTCCAACGCTGCCATTCATCCGTGTACAAAACTCCATCTATATCTTTATATGGAGTATAATCTCTAACACCATAATGATTCACGTTTATTCTTTCCAAATCATCGCAGAAATCTAAAAAATCTATATCACGAAGTCTAAAACCATCATGTATAGTTATCTCTTTAATGTTACAATCCTTAAATGCATCCGCAGCTATCACCACTTTTCTATATATTCCATCTATTTCATATGGGATTACCACCGCATTTTGGGTTCCTTTGTAACGTGTTATATATATTATTCCGTTCTTCTCTTCAAATTCAAATTCCATCATTTTTAATACCTCATATATGGTTTTAAAACACAAAAAACAGCTCGTGAAAAGCCATTTTTAGGTTTTTTGTAGCTTTGATTGAGGACGTATTGAACAAACGCAGAAGCTAAAGCGGCAGACTTTTCGCCGTTTCCCTGCGGATTTGAAAGGGTTATTTCTCTATAAAAACGCCCCCCCCCCCATGCACTTTGCGTATGGAGTCATTTGTACACGCATGTTATATTCCTCGCTCATTTCTGTTTTTTTGCTTACCTTGTCGATTGGACGTCATTAGCCTACCTTTTGATTGGCTTTAGGTTTTCCGTCGCTTGCCTTTTATCTTTTGTTTTCGTATTCACTCTCCTCGCCCATTGGTTCGATTCAGGTTTCCGCCGTCAACGGTTTTTAATCCGGCTCGTCGAGAATTTAAATCCGCCTACCGACCACCTTTGGGATAAATTAACCGAAGCACCTTTGCCGAAATTAATATCAACAAAAAACGTTTCAAGCTATACTAAAAGTATAAGTCCTAAAAAGCACTTTGTCAATAGCCAATTTTATTTTTTTGAAAAATGTGTTGTGCGGAGTTGTGGGGCGCGTGCAGGGGGCTTTTTCCAAAGCATGGGCTCGCCAAAGATGTAAAAGGATTCACGCAATGGGGCGGGTGTTCTAGACTGTCACACTTATGGTGCTTCTACAACAACATTGACGCCAAATCGTTTTGAATTTGGTAGGTTCTCAACGTAATCACGCCTCATTCGTTTCCCTTCAAAAAGAAAACTAAATCAATTTTTGTAATCCGTTTGCAAAACAGCAGATCGACGGCGACAAGTAACTAGTTTATCCCATCTTCCCTTTGTAGGGCGGTTCTATGTGTTTCGGAAGCCGTCTTAAAATAAAACGGACAAATTTAAGCATAGGCGGAAATTTAATTAACAGCTCCGCGCCAGTCCTCAAAAATCCTACTATACTCTCGACTTTTGGAAAGCTTGCGGCACGCATCGTAACTCTGCCCGACTTGCCGAAATCAAACCTGAACGTCTGCTTAGCTATGGTTTCGACCGCGCGTATGCGTATCTCAAAGGTGCGCTCTCCGGTCCATTCCGCGTCGGCTAGAACGCGGTAGCAGACGCCTCCCAAATTTATTTGTCCCTCACGGTACGCGCCGTCTAAGCCCAAAGCTATTTCATTGCAATCGCGCCCCTCTCTCCATGAAAACCGACATTCGGAATTGTCAAAATTTAGGCTTATGTCATCAATTTGATACTGCTTAACCGCCTTTTTAGCCGTGACTATTATCGGAAGTACTCCTATAGGAAAGCCGACGGCGTTCAAAAAAAGATTGCGTCTAAGCCGTATTTTCTTGCCCTTAAGCTCGTTTTCAAACGGGGAACGCATGGCTTTTTTCGGCGGGGCTTCTATAGCCGAAGCGACCAATTTATCTTTAAGCGCCGTCGCATCCGCAACATTTGTTTTATCTGACCCGCCGTTTTTTTCCGCGTTAACCGCTGCCAATACGTTATCGGCTTCTTGCGTGTTTACTTCACCGAATCCGACACCGTTTTCTTCCGTAAAACCCGGAGTTTTATTATCGGTTGCGTATTTTGAAGCCTCTTCGGAAACATCGGCAAAAGCCGCCGGAAAGTGCTTGAATACAAGGTTATGCAGTACCGTTTCGTCCATGACTGCGGCGTTGCACACAAAAATACCGTCGTAATCCGTAAAATCCATGCCGAATTGCGAAAACAGCCCGTTAGCCCTGTATGAGTTTTCAACCGGGTTAAGCCAAAAGCCGTAACCGTAACCATAATTTGCCGCCGGGCGCACTCCCGTACATGGAGTTTGAAGTTTAGTCGCCTCGCGCGTCCATTCCGCCGGTATTATTTGCTTTCCGCCGAATTCCCCGTGCCTTTGATAGCACAAAATCAGCTTCGCCAAGTCCTCCGTGCGGACGTAAAGCCCCCAGCCTCCCGCTTCCGTACCGGTGTTATCAGTTTCCCAAAACGGTCGCACGATACCCAACGGTTCAAACAAACGCGGCGTGAGATATTCGGTGACGGTCTGCCCGGTAAGCCGTCTTAATATCGCGCAAATCATGTAAAAATTTTCGTTTATATAGCGGAATTCCGCGCCCGGTTCGTTGTACCACGACGAATTTATAAATATCTTCACCCAATCGGCGCCGTCGGTTTTCGGCATCAAATATGCAGGCGATTTGCCGGCGGTCATCATAACCAAATGCCGCACGGTCAGCTTTTCCAGTTTGTCCTTGTTCTTTTTGGGGCGGTATTCGGGAAAAATGTCCGTCACGCGCGTATCCAACGTCAAATAGCCCTCGCCTATGGCTATGCCTAACGCGGTCGCCGTAAAGGATTTGCTTATGGACCACATTTGATGATTGTATTCGGCGGTGAACGGCTCGCGGAAACACTCCGCCGCAACGACGCCGTGCCTGATAACCATAAAACTGCGAAGCTCCAAATTTTGCCGCTCAACCTCATCTAAAAACGCCTCTACTTCTTGCGATGAAACGCCGACGGCTTCGGGAGAGGACGCACGCGGGAGCTTAATATCGTTAATTAACTTCTTTTCCGTCATATTTTAAAAGGCGGACCTATCCCGCCGCTCACTATTAATATTATCTCATAAAAACCATGTGATAATCAAGCAAAATAATGCAGAGAAATATTTTCTAGAAAAAAATTTTCTCCCCCGTTCTAAAAACCTTGAAATGAGAGTGGAAAAAATTCCGCATATGGTTTTATCAAATTTTATTACACCGCAATCTCTCACCCGCCGCGCGCAGCCTTAGACACAAGAGTATTTTAGCTACTTAATTATACCGCCAACTCCCATACCCGCCGCGCGGTTTAGACCGCGTTGTCGCTTATCTCTCCGGAAGTCAAACCCGACTCCTTGAAATATTCGTCCAAGGCTTGATTTTCGGCGCTTCCCGCCCCGGAAATCCACATGTTGGAATAGGCAAAACCGGTAATTTTTTCAAACATTCTTATCTCCTGCGCATCGGGAATTACGAAGCCGTTTTCACGCCGTTCCGCAATTCTCCGCTTTATCACCGCATGGCTTTCGGCGTTTAGGCGATAGGTGCGCGATATTAAAAACATACCGATACCGCACAGCATGGGTATTACGCAAAGCATAAGCTTTAAGGCGGCAAGCGTGGAGTTCGTGGCAAGCTCCGGCGACGCGGTTTCGGTGTCAAGATTAAATACGGTAAGCACTATGCCAAACACCAACATCGCCAATCCGTTGGTAACCTGCCGGCTCAAGGAATACAATCCGGCGGTTATGCCCTCGCGCCGCTTGCCGTATATAAGCTCGTCCACGTCCGACATGTCCGGCATCAGCGTATTCGCCACAAACGCCAAGCACGACGAACCGGCACCTATAAATCCGACGCCCGTAAGGTAAACCCACAGCGGCGTGGACGGCGTAACAAACAACACTATAGCACAGCCAAGCGCTAAAATGGGCAAATCTATAAGGAGCGGAAAGTGCTTATTTACTTTCTTCATGAGCACAACATTGGGCACAAAGAAGGCTATTTCCAAAGCTCCCTTTATATTGATTACCAAAAACGACAGCGTAAGCGGAA
Source organism: Clostridiaceae bacterium (assembly GCA_031289315.1). GTDB lineage: Bacteria > Bacillota > Clostridia > Christensenellales > CAG-917 > JAITEJ01. The sequence goes on from JAITPR010000015.1 coordinate 4,308, forward strand.
ACACAAATGTTCCCAATGTCAACTTAAACCCAAGATTTCCGTAAACTAAAAGCACGAATACTACAAGTGCCGACGATATGGCGTACGACGCGAACGCGCCCAACGTACTGATAAAGAAAAATTTCCGGTATATCTTAGACTTTAAAACCTCCGCATAGTTTTTAAAAATTCTTCTCACGTTTAAGCGCTCGTCCGGCACAATCCGAATTTTTTCCCTACTGCCCAAAAAGGTTACAAGCGGCGGCACGGCAAAAATGATTCCCAATACAATTCCCAGTATCATATAATCGTGGGCGAATACCGGCGACGGCGGATTATCCGCCGTCACGTGGATTATCGCGTCGTAAAGATACGTGGTGCCAACATTTGCCAAACCCGAAAAAATCATGCGCAAGGAGGAATAATTTGTACGCTCGTGATAGCCGTCCACCATGCGCGGCAACAGCGCCTCATACGGCACCGTAGCCATGGAAACGGCGGTGCTGTAAAAAACATAAGCGAATAGGAAGTAGAAAAATTTGCCGGCTACTCCTTGAATTCCGAAGGAATACCAGAGGAAAAAATACGCGACAAGAATAGGAACGACGGACGCAATCAACCACGGACGGCAGGCGCCTAGCTTGCTCTTAGTCCTATCCACCATGATACCCATGGCGGGGTCTATAAAGCCGTCCCAAATCTTGCCTAGACCCATTATCAGCCCCGCCAAAAGCGGCGGCATCTTCATAACGAACACGAGAAAAACCATATAATAGGTTGATATCACCATGCCCGCGCCGCCACCTAACGCATCGCCGAACGCGTATGAGCCTACGTGCCATATTTTGGCAAGCTTTCCTTCCTTCTTGCCGTCCGGCGGCATCCCCGCCGCGCCCGTAACAATTTCTTCCATATTCTCTCCCGTTGTGCCTTTGGCGGCTTTAGAACCGTACGGTGCTATATTTCATGTTTTTCAACACGGACTATAACATATAAAGCATATCAACATTATATGTTAGATATGTTATCACGTTTACCTCATTCTGTCAATAACAAATAACACCGTTCATAATATGGCAATTGAATTTAAATACGTGGAATTTATTCCCTGCAGTCAAACTGAACCCGGCAAGCATTAAGGTTTTAAATTGAGTTTTAAAGCGGGGCGCACGCCGTAGTTAAAATTGTAAACGCTAAAGCCGACTTCGTGAACGACCCCGTATTTGCTAACACACGCCACTAAAGAATCATCACCACTGTCGTTGGCAATGGTTCTAAGCCACCAATATGAATTGCCTTTTGCCCATTCGTATGCCTTATCACTCCCGTTATATGGAGGTAGCTTACTTCCGCCGCCCTCATAGACGTTCGCAGTATTCTTCGCGAACTCCGTTCCTTGCGCGCATCTTTCGTCCGTACGCTCTATCCCGTCTACTTGCTTGTTCTCTCCGCCTAGATATTGTTTCGCTTCCGCTACGCTCAAGAGAAAGACTTTATCAACGGAATCCGAGAGATAACCCGCTGTGCCTTTATTGGTAACTTCTTTTATCAAGGATTTCTCTTCGGGCGTAGAAAACGCATCGTTATAGAACTGTTTATTAAGTATGCCGTTAAGGCTGCAAGCCTTCCAGTTGGTATCTCCCAACTGAATGTTGTACCGCGCGGCAAACAGTATGTTCTTGCTGATTAAGAACAGTTCTCCGTCCTCTTTATAGGTTTTCTTGTTAAGAATGCGCCATTTTATAGGGTCGTAACTGCCCTTATTATTTAAAGCGTCCATGGCATTTTGAGGGAATGCACCGAAATGAACGTAATTACCGTTTGAGGTTTCTTCCAGTATACGTTCCAATATTAACGACGCGTCGACAATAGGCATATCATCGCCCTGAGCGTCACCGTGCTCAATGTCGCCCGTCACCTCAATATTCACACCGTCCGAGCCTATCGCCGCCAACAGATAATTACACGCCGTTACAAAGCCTTCAACGCAACCCTTGAAGTCGATTTTCTCTTTTTCTAATTCGCTACCGATTTCAGAACTGCCTAGTAATCGCCGTATTATTTTATCGACTTTCGACGCAGTATCTCCCCTTACGGACAAAAGCTCCATAAATCTTTCACAAACCACGCTATACGCGCCGGACCCGATAATTGGTTTCAAACGGTCGCCCCAATAATTACGCATCTCCTTGGCTGTTATACGCGGATTTTCTTTTTTGCCTTGTTTCAGCACTTCCATAAGTATTTGGTCAAAGGTTTTCACTGCGTTTCTCCTCTTGTATTTAATGCGGTTGCGTTAGCGAATGCTAGCGTAACACACCGATTTTATGCTGAATTTATCCCGACATGTCACCAATGAGAGCGGGTTCTTTAGACTGTCACCTTGAGCCGGAACCATATTTCGCGTAGACTGTCACCTTGAGCAGAGTCGAAAGGTCCCCTATATCGGAGATGAAAACTTTTCCGTCTGCGGCGACAGCCCCCGCATTGGAGGCGGCGAATGTCGCCGACATCGTATCGCTTTATGCGCGTTGCATGGGGGCATGTCGTCACAGCGGATTGTCTACACCCCAAAACTCATCAACGGCTTCAATCAATCCGCTTATATCGTTTATGAAAGCCGTGGCGGCGCGTACGGCTTTGGTTTTGCCGGTGGTTTTTGCGTAGTAACAAAGATGTTTTTTCATATTGTTTGCGAGTATGCGTTCTGATACGAAAGGACGCAACAATTCTATATGTCGCAAAATAACCTCTTTAACGCTTGTTTTTTCACCGTTAAAGCCACTTATCTGCAAACTGTCGTAAGCCATGTCGCGCGTACGGGTATTTTCTATTACGTTGTCGCCGAAATCCGCACCGCCAAAGGAAGCGAAAATCCACGGGCGTCCCAACGCGCCACGCGCCAGCATTACGCCGTCCGCACCCGTTTTCTCAAGTACACGCGCCGCATCCTCGGCGGTTTCGATATCGCCGTTTGCGATGAACGGAATTGTTACCGCTTCCCGCGCCGCCCTTATCAGTTCATAATTCGCTGTGCCGGCGTAAAATTGCGCGCGATATCTTCCGTGTACCGTGACCGCCGCCGCACCCGCTTCCTGCATGCGGGCGCAGAATTTATCCGCCGTGAAATCGCCGTCGTCAAAGCCTAAGCGCGTTTTTACGGTAACCGGTCTACCCTCCGCTGCGTCGACCGCCGCCGAAACCACCTCCGCCGCGCGCGAAACGTCACGCATGAGCGCGGAGCCTTCCCCGTTTTTGACGATTTTCGGCACGGGACAGCCCATGTTTATGTCTATCAGCGAAAACTCCGCCAACGGCGCGCTTGCAACCGCTTTATATATAAATTCCGGTTCGCCTCCGAATATCTGCACCGCTTTAGGCTTGCCGTTCCCGACGCAAGCCAACAGCTCCGCCGAACCCGCGCCGCCGTACATCAGTCCCTTTGCGCTGACCATTTCCGTATAGGTAAGCGCCGCGCCAAAGTCCTCCGCAAGCGCGCGGAAACCGGGGTCGGTGTAACCCGCCAACGGTGCCAAAAATATATTTCCTCTTAAGTTGAGATTGCCTATACGCATGTTTTTTTAGTAAGGTTTTTTTGTTATTTGCGCCAAACTTCTCCGGCGGCGCCTTGAGCGGAGCGCGCATTAAATTTTAATCGCCAATCTACTCTAACTTTAGTGGCGTTAGCTAAGATAAGTGTAGCAGAGGCGAAGCCACCGAATATTGATGTAGACAATTCGCGGTGACCAAAGATTTTCTTGACTGGCAAGTCGTCGCCGCAGGTTGTTCGCACCATATAATATCCGCATAAACGCACATCTTACGGATAAATCCTTTTTGTTCTTTTCCACGCGGCTTCCATTTCGTCAACCGTAAAATCGTCTAGCTTGCCGCCGCTTGCGGTAAGCTCCGCTTCCATCGCCTTAAATCGGTTTATAAATTTTTCGGCGGCGCGTTCCATGGCTTCCTCCGGCTCGATTTTGAGCATGCGCAGCACGTTGACCGCCGCAAAAAGCATGTCGCCGGCTTCCTTTTTTATCTCCTTGCCGCGCGCCTCCTTCAACTCGTCTATCTCCTCATACAGCTTATCATAACAGCCGTTCACGTCCGCAAAATCAAAGCCCGACTTCTTAGCCGCCTTTTGAATTTTATATGCGTAGAGAAGCTTCGGCAAGGTTTTAGCCACGGAATTCAGCTTGTCGGAATAATTTTTATGTTTCTTTTCCTTTTGTTTGGCTTTTTCCCAAAACGAAAGTGCCTCATCGGCGTTATTCGCGCGGTTATCTCCGAAAATGTGCGTGTGCCGCGATATTAGCTTGACGCAAATTGCAGTGAGCATGTCTGAAAATCCGAATAATCCCTCATCCGCCGCCATAGCCGTATGGAACGCCGACTGCAAAAGTACGTCGCCGCACTCCTCGCACATCATACCCCCGTCGTTTAAATCTATCGCCTCGGCAAGCTCGTAGGCTTCCTCTATCAAATTAGTGCGTATGGAAGCGTGTGTCTGCGCCCGATCCCATTCGCAACCGCCGGGACCTCTTAAAATACCTAAAACCGAAACAAAATCTTGAAAATTATATCGCTTTTTCTCCGTGAGCGGCTTTGGCGCAAAACTCAAATATGTATCTTTTCCGAACGCGCCCGCATTCGCCGGATATGTACCGTCCGTTAGAGCGCCCGCTAAAGACGAGAGCGCTAACGTCCCTTCCGCCGCCTTGTCCGACGGGTAGACGCCGTGCGCAATAAGCACCTCCGCGTCGGCTCCAAAGGTGTCGACAAGCCTTGGCAAAAGCTCTTTAAGCGTTTCCGCGTCGCTTATTCCCGTCACTACCACGGTTACGTCGGTATCCGGCATAAAGCATGCACGGCTTAGTATATACTCTGCGGTATATACCGAATATGATGTGTTTTCTTTAGAAGCAGTTTCCATTTTTTTCTCCGGTGCCGCCTTACTTTTTAAAGGCGGTGTTTATTTTTTACCGCATCCGTTTCTAGCTACTTCGCGGCAGACGGTTTTTATGCGGTTTTATGTTGATTTTAGTGCCTTTTAAACGGATTTTTTACTCCGCTTTTTACCGCTTTATTGCCCTTTCAGCGCAAATTTTTACTCCGTTTTTTTCCGCGCAACCGCTTCCCGAATGGAAAAGACGCCAGTTCGTCGCGGTCGAACACCTTGAACGCCGCAAGTAAGCAAACGTACAACACGACGGAAACCGCCGCGCCGGTCAAAAAAGCCGTGAGCGGCGAAGGTATGAATTTGAAAAACAACGCCGCTGCCGCACCGGTTATTACGCCCGCAAGCATTATTTCCGCCACGTTTTTGACAAACCCGGTCTTTGGCGCAAGTAAGCGCCGCAAGCTTACCGCGTCTAGCGCATACGCCGTAAACGCCATGGCTAAGGTGGCTATCGCGGAGCCGGCAAGCCCTATGCGCGGCACCAACACCAGGGTTAGAACCACCTTCAAGCCTATGCCGGCGGCAAGGTTTTTGAGCGGCGCGGAGGCTCTGTCCAACGCCTGTAAAAGCGCGGCGTAGATGTGCATGCCCGACATAAAAAAAATTTCAAACGCCGATATACGCAATAAGGTGACGGCAAGCGACAACTCCCCCGCCGCAAGCGCCGGATACAGCAGCCTCAAAATCGGAGAGGCAAATATAAGCATTATGAACGCGCACGGAAGCCCTATTATATAAGCGCATTTTATGCCGAGCGCGCTTTTTTTGAGGACGCTATCTATGTTACGGTCCACTCTGCCCGCCGAAACCGCCGGCACTATCGCCACGGCAAGCGAAATTGTAAGCACTATGGGAAGGTTGACAAGCGACGCAACGGGAGCGGTTAAAATTCCGTAGCCTCCCGTAGCTCCTCCTATCGTGGCGCCGGTCGCTTTCAGCAAGTTAATCAGCATAAAGCTGTCTATTAACTGTGCTAAAGGCAACAATAAACTGCCTGTAGCAATCGGAAGCGCTATTTTAAGCATTTCCCTTAAGCTGTTTTTGTCAAGGCGTGCATGCCCTATATTGCGCTTTTTGCTAAAGGCGAACATGGCCGCCAAAATCAAAAACGCTGCCGCTTCGGAAACGGTAACGCCCAAAATTGCGCCCGCCGCCGCCGCGGTTGTACCTTGCGGAAGAAATAAATACGCAAAAGCCAGCCCCGCTGCAAGCTTGACGGCTTGCTCCGTAAGCTGTGACAGCCCCGTGGGAAGCATTCGCATGTTGCCCTGAAACCATCCCCTGAAAAACGCCAATCCGCCGGCAAAAAATATGGCGGGCGACATCACCTTGTAAAGCGCCGCCGCTTCTCCGTTGCCCTGCAATGCGGACGCGGGAATGGCGGACAGCCTACACGCAACCGCGGCTACCGCAGACAACGCGAATATAACAAGCGCCGCCGCTTTCAATACGCCCGCGGGACTTTCGCCTAAGGCGTTCTTTTCCGCTACGGAGCGCGAAACGGCTACCGACATGCCGCCGGTGGCTACGCTTAGAAACAACGCGTAAACCGGGAAAACAAGCTGATACAGCCCCATTCCCTCCGCGCCCAAAATGTTGGTAAGCGGAATTCGGTAAAAAGCGCCCAAAAGTTTGGCTATAATCGCGGTAACGGAAAGTACCAACGCGCCGCGCATAAATCCGACGCCCGCCTTTCTCTTGTCGGTATTCTCCGTGTCCGCCGCCGTGCCGTTCCCGGTATTTTCCGAATACACCATGCCCCGTTTGGAATTCTCAACATACGAATCCATCGCGCTCCGTTCGGAATTCTCCGCGTCCGCCGCCGTGCCGTTCCCGGCATTCTCCGTGTGTGCCGTTGCGTTTATCCCGTAGTTTTCCGCGCCGATAGCCGTGTTTTTCGTACCCGCATTTTCAGTGTTTTTCGCGTTTCCGGCGCCGTTTAAGATCTCTTCAAACGGTCCGCCGCTCATACGCAAGCCGCCTCCAAAAACTTAGCCGAAAGCGCAACCTGCGGCATAAAATCTTTTTCGCCGTCCGTAAAAAGTACTATGCTTCCGTATAGGTCACCGCCGGCTACAACCGGCGCAACACAAATTTTGTCGGAAACGTCCTCACCGTCCGCCGTTACGGAAAATCTTTCCGCACCCGCGTACGTCTTGACTGCCCGTAGCGCCGCCGCCGCACCCGCCTTGTCGGAAATCGCCCTGTCCGTGAGCCGCTTTTTATGCGCTCCGCTCACGGATACAACGGTGTCGTTGTCGCATACCGCCACCGTGCCGCCCGTAGCCTCCGCAAGTGCGCGCGCAACCGGCTCCGCAAAGTTTTCTATATTTTTAATCGCAGAAAATTTGCGGAAGACAAGCTCCCCTTGTCCCATTAGGATTTCCAGTTCCTCGCCTTCTCTGATGCGCATGGTGCGCCGTATTTCCTTGGGAATCACTATTCTTCCCAACTCGTCAATTCGCCTTACAATACCCGTAGTTTCCATAAAAACAACCTCCACGCGTATTAGTTTAGGCAAGCTTTACCTTAATATACGGCGCATTAAGGCGCAACGGAGGTTTTATTTAAGCGAAATTCTTTGCGTGGTCCGGCGCCGATACCGCTATCGCACGGTTTTATTTAAGCGGAATTCTTCGCGTAGTCCGGCATAAGGACAAACGGTAAACCGCAAGCGCCTTTATATTTTGCGACCGGTTCGCCTAATATTCCGCAATTATTTTACCCGTTTTTGCGGCTATTGCGCCTATTTTTTACAGACTTTTTCGCCTAATATTCCGCGACTATCTCGCCAAAATAAAAATTATGCAAATCGCCGTCCTTATACCACGCGGAAACCTTAGAAACGTCGCAACCCTTCATCTGGCAAACGGTGAGTACCTTGCACTCAAAATAGTGCTTACAACCGCCCACGACGAAACCGCCCGCCGACTTAGCCGCTTCCTTTTTAAGACCGGCGACGGCAAATTTATCAGCGTCGCGTCCGCTTACCTTGCCGCAATAGGCAAGCTCTTTTTTCAATTCTCCGTCCGCGGGAACGGAAAAAGTAAACTCTCCCGTCTTATCCAAAAAAGTTTTGGTGTGGCGTGAGTCGCGCACGGGAACTATCAGCACGCGCTTGCCCCACATAAACCCTATAAATCCCCAAGTTGCCGTCATCACGTTGCCGCCGGAGGATAAAAACCCTCCTTGCGTAGTCCATGTGGTAAGGTTTTTATCTTCAAATTGAGCCATAACATCCTCCATTGCCGCATTACGGCGGTAGTTTTTTAATTTTAAGCAAACGGTTTTTAGGTGTGGACACTTTTTTTTAAATGCCGTTCGTAAGAAATCTCACTACCTTTAGCCCGTCTAAAATATTATATCATTATCGGCATTTTTGCGCAACCGCACCGCAAACTTTTGTTTCACCGCAATAAGCGCATTTTAGAATGTACCGCCTATAATTTGGCGCAACCGCACGCAAGTCCTTGTTTTGCGACCTATATTCTGCATGTTCTTTTAATAACGGCGTTCTTCTTTATAACGCTCTTCTCTTATAAACAAGTTTACGGTGGACAGAACGCCGCCCTCCGTGTTCTTCTTCTATGACGTTCTTTTTTTATGCGGTATTTTATTCCACAACTTACATTCGAAAAAAATTTTTGTGAAAACGGCGTTTTCCGCTTGCCAAACATGTAAATCGGGTATATCATATGCGCGATGGTGTCGGCTACCCATCCGTGCTTGCCAAACCCGTAAGGGCGTAAAGGCGGCGCGTTAAGACCGACGAGGGCAATCCGTTTGCGGAAAATTTTATTTTCTTGCGGCTTTCCCTTGAGGTCTAATAAAAAAACCGAGGTGTCTATTTTGAGAAAAAGTTTTTCGGCGAAGCGAATCGTGCGTTCCGCGCTTATCGCCGCAATGTATTTCGCGCTGTCCGCAGTTGTCCCCGCAGTTGAATTCGGTCCCATACAGTTTAGGATTTCCGAAGCTCTCGTACTCTTACCCGTACTTATGCCCTTAGAAGGCTTAATCGGCGTTACCGTGGGCTGTCTTACCACTAATATATTCTTTTCACCGTTCGGGTGGTTGGATGCGGTTATCGGCACTACGGCTACGCTTGTCGCCGCCGCGCTTACGGTCTGCTTTAGGAAACGCCTGCCCGTAGCCGCCGTACCGCCGGTAATTTTGAACGCGCTGATGATACCGCTCATTTGGATTGTCACGGGAGAGGATACCGTCTATTACATAAACGCGTTTTCCATAATGGCATCCGAAGCGTTGGTGGTATTTGTAATCGGTCTACCGCTCACATACGCTCTGAAAAAATATTTGCCTAAGAAATTATATCTCGACGAACCCGCAAATAAAAAAACCGTCAAAGCAGAACCCGACGGCGGCGAACCCTTAGATGTAATTTCCGAAGATGTATTTGCCGAAAATATAATCTCTGAAGACACAATCTCTGAAAATGTGATTTCCGAAGACCTATCTTAAGAAAATTTGATTTCCAATTTATAATTTTCTTACGCTGTCACATAGTGACAGCGTAAAATATTTTGTGTTTGCAAATCGGTTTAGATTTTTAAATTTCACCAAATGCGGCAAAAGGCGAAAAAGGACTCTTTTTTCAATTTTATCAAGTGTGAAAAACCGCATAAAAACGCGAAAAAAAGGCTTATTTTCTTAAATTTCGCCGCGCGTCACGCGCAGGTCTTTTCCCGTTATTTCCTTTCTTTTGGTACGGCTCACGTCCGTAAGTCTAGAATACACACGCTCACCGTAACGTGCGCCTATGTCCTCCACCGATAAATTTGTGGCTATAATAACCGCTAAATTTTTTGCGGCGCGTTCACTTAACACTAAATACAGATATTCGCAAGTGACGTTTTTTAACATCGGTTCCGAGCCCAAATCGTCAATTATCAGAACGTCAAAATTTAAAATATCTTCAAGCACGCTACCCCGCGCGTTAAGCGGCGACGTGTGATACGTTAGCGCCGTGTTGCTAAACTCAAACGCCGTGACGTACTTGACAAAAACGCCCTTTTCCACAAGTGCGTTTGCCGCCGCGCTTATTAAAAAGCTCTTGCCTACCCCCGTTTCGCCGATTAAAACTATGTTGGGAAATTTTACGTCCGGAAATTTTTGGACGTACCCCTCGAAGTACTTCTTTAAAAGCAACAACTGTTTTTTGTGCGTTTCGTCGCCGCATACCGAGGACTTGAAATCCTTAAACCGATACGGCGCGCTATGCCCCAGTGCGCAGTGCGTCGCCACAAGCTCCAAATAACGGCTCTCCGTGCAAACGCACGCCGCTCCCGTCATCTCCTCCGTCCCGGTATCGTTGCAACGCTTACAGGCGTATTCGGGCTCAAAATCAGCGATTTTGCCGCCTATTGCGGCAAGTCTTTTTAAACGCGCCACTTCCGCCGCTTCCTTTGCCGCCTCCAATGCGGACGTATCCGCACCCTTTATTTTGACCTTTTCCAAATCAAACGCCAGCCCGCGGAATTCGTCGTCCAACCGGCAAAATTCCGCGTCACGGCGCGCCGAAATAAGCGCATTGTACGCCCGTTCCTCCGCCGCGCTTCGCTTCTCGGCAAGCTCCGCCCTTATCTTATCCGGTAAATCGTTTTTCATCTCTTTATTTTTTTCCTCAATATACCGCTAGATGTCAACTATCAAGGGGTATCCCGATAGGTATTCTCTCATCGGCATGCCTTGACTATCAAGGGTATTTCTCACGGTAGCCGCGCGTATGAGCGGTTTTTCGCCTCATCGGCATGCCTTGACTATCAAGGGTGTTTCTCACGGTAGCCGCGCGTATGAGCGGTTTTTCGCCTCATCGGCATAGCCTCGACTATCAAGCGGTGTTCCCATAAATATCGTTTTAATCGGCATAGCCTAAATATCACGGTATAACCCTTAAATATCCTCTAAATCGTCGTAGTCGCGCAAGTCGGCGAACGCCACGGCTAAGTCCTCTTGAGTGTACTCGCGCTCCTTAAATCCGCGTGAGCCTGCTGCGGCAACCGTACCGCCGCTCTGCGCGTACTGCGGCTGACGCTTGGCGTCCTCAACCGATTTTACGCCGCGCGACCGCCAATCGGCAAGCAACCGGTTTATATGCGAAAGCGGGTACGGACGCGAAACCGACAGCGTCGCCGCGTACTCTATAATCTCCTCCGAAAAGCCCCAATCTACCGTCCAAATGCGGTATTGCGTGCGGTCGGATGCCGTTACATTTCGGGTTAGGCTAGCCGCGTCAAGCATTCTTTTAACGGCGCTATCGTTGGCAAGCTGCCGCTCTATGAACTGATTTATACTATCCTTTGTCAAAAGTCCCAATTTGAAAAACTTGTCTACGACGCCGTTTATGCCCTCTAAGGTCTTTATTCCCTTCAAAAAACAATAGTGCGCCAGCGTGACCAACGCTTCCTCGTCATAGCCCTTCTGCAACCACGGCGCGACGTAAACCTCTACAACGTGTTCCAAAGACTCGTAATAAACGCCGATTGTGCGGTTTATTTTTACCGCCAGATTTTTCATGCCCTCTAGCCGGCTTTGGAACTCGTTCATTTCCTCAGCCGTAAACACTCCCATACGGTAATATTCGTCCAGCACAACGTCTAGCTTTTTAAAGCCTTTTCCCTTACAACGCTTAGCGGCACATACCAAACTGTTCGTTTCAAAACCCCAGTTTTTTGTCCACTTTAAAAGATATTGCTTTTCTTCAAGGTCGGCATCGCCCTTTTTGCCCAACGCCCTTAGCACCGCACGCATGGTCTCCGTCTGCGTCTCGTACTCGGTAAGCTTGCGCTCCACGTCGTCCGCCGTCAGTACGCCCTCCGCCGCCCACGCCTTTGCAACCGTTAATATGTATGGATACCGCACCGCAACACCCTTTAAATTGATGCAGTACTGCACTATCATCAGCATGGCTTCCTGCTGAATCTTGCAAAGCTCCATTGCCAAATAATACTCGTTAAACTCGTTCGGCGTGAGCATGCGCTCCGGAAATAACCGCTGTAATTCCTTGTTAAAGTCCGAATATTTCTCCGACTTGAATTTTTTGGGCGGTTGCATCGATCTCTTCAAGGATAAATAACTTACCTCGAACGGCTGCTTGGAAATAATTCTCACAAGCCCCGCGTCCTCCCAAAATGTGAATATGTTGGTAAGCTCGTCTATCTCAATGTCTAAAGTCTTGGCAAAGCTCTCCCCCGATACGTTTCCGCCGCTCGAACAAAGATATAAACCGTAAAGGTACGCCTTTATCTGCTTCTCCTCCGCATAGGGCATGTACTCGTTGATAAATACATTGTCAACAAGCGTGAAGCTTTCCATTAGGTAATCGTTTGAAAATTTGCAGAACGACATTTTACCGAATCTCCGTTTTACTCCCGCCCCCGCCTTCGCGCTTCCGGACTTATAATATAACATAAAACACGCAAAAATAAAAGAGATTTTTTGTGGTTTTATTAGAGTTCCTTTTGGTCGCCCAAAAGAAACCGAAAAACCTCAAGCGTGACACTTGAGCCTCTGTTCTTTCTTGCATGTGCAAGAAAGAACCAAAGAAAACGCAAGCTTGAAGCTTGACACTGATTACTTGAAAAACGCGGTTGACGCTAAGGATATAATCCTGCGTCAACCGCGTTTTTAAATTTATTCAGTATTAATCTCTTCGCTTACCGTTTATTTTTTTCTTTCCGGTGAGTTTTTATTTTATGCGTATCCAATCGCTTCACTCACCGCTTTTTATGTTTTTTTCAGTGCGGTAAAAAATACGACTGCGATGCTTACGCTTTCTTTTTGTTTTTGTATTCCTTACGGATGCCCTTGGCTTTGACGACGTTTATGTTGACACCGTCGTACTTGCCGGAGTCGAACAATTTAAGGGCTTCTACCGTCATGTCATATACTACTCCCAAACACTCCTTATCAAGAAGGTCCACCGTATCTTTGCGGGTGTGGTAGTAGGGTTGCAAGCTGTGGTTGAGTGCGGTTATGCAAGCGCTCTTAAAGCCGCCTTGTACAAACGCCGCCGGATCGGTCGCCCCGACCGTAACGGTGGCGTAGGTTGCCCCGGCTCCCGTATTATCGGATGCTTCCATGAGCAATTCGCAAACGTCCTTGTCGACGGTTACAAGACCGTTCAAATCCTTGTCGTTGATGTTTAAACACTCAAGCTCGTGAATGGTATCGTAAGAAACGATGAACGTGGGGACGTCCTGATATTCACCCTTGTGCGCTTCCGCCCACGCCTTCGCGCCGCGCAAGCCCGCTTCCTCGGAACCGGAGATGATAACGCCGACCTCGGTGTTCTCAAGCTCGATACCTAAATCTTTTAAGCCCTTTAAGATGGAGATGGGCAAGTAACAACCCGTTAGGTTGTCGTTTGCGCCGTCGACCACTACCTTGCTGTTGGAGAAGAAGAACATCCCTATCCAAAACGGCAAGAAGGCAAGGCTCGCCACGCCTAACCAAAGCGTAACGTCGGAGGCAATATTGAAGCCTACTCCGTTCATGACAAGCGCCGCTATGACGATGGCAAAATAGAAGAAAACGCCGACTATGGAGCATAAGAAATGTCCGGAGAAGGCTTTGCCGCCAAAGTGATAGTTAATAGTCCACTCCCAAGTGGCATCGGCGTGTCCGTTAAGGAATATTCTTCTTTTAACTTCGCCGGTAGGCTTTTTGACCGCCGTTACGTTACAAGAGGTCTTCTCTTTGAACAGAGGGTCCATAAGCTTTTTGTAAAGCACGAACTGTGAAATCATGGGTATAATTGCAATAATCAGCAATACCAATGCGACTAACGGCGCAAAGAAGTAAACCACTAAGCTTGCCATTAAGAAGCTCATCGTAATGGGTATCCACCCAAAGAAAGAACCGGGGTTAAGTTTGAAATCCTCAAAAGTCGTTTCATCGCTTAACGGCTTCAACACTTCCTCCATGTACTTTTGTGCTGCTCTTTCCCCGTCGCTTCCGGGGTCGCGCTTGTCAAACGTGCCGATTATGTGTTTAATCTCGTCACACATATAATCGACGCTTTGGTCTTTAAGCTCTTTCAGCTCGTCAATTCTGCTCATACCGTTCCTCCGTCTTTTATTTATAAACGCCCTTTTTGGACGCCTATTTAAACTTATACTTGAATATTATCATTAATGCTTAATAATGTCAACTTTATTTAAATTTCAGAACGCAAAAACTTAAATAAATTTATGTTTTTAGCGTGTAAACTAAGTCTTTGCGTAGGCAACAGCCTCTGACAACACCAAATGTGTAGCGCACTGTGCGGAATGCGATAGTTGGCTTCGCCGTGGAATGCTTTATGCGCGTTATTCGGCGGAATGCTTTATGCGCGTTGCATGGGAAAGTGGCATAAGAGTTTGCGCTCCTATAAGGGGATCTTTCGACTGCGTGCTTACGCACTTCGCTCAAGATGACATCGGGAAAAACCCCGCTCCTATTAGGGTGACATCGGGGAAAACCCCGCCCCTATTAGGGTGACATCGGGAAAAACCCCGCCCCTATTAGGGTGACATCGGGGAAAACCCCGCTCCTATTGGGGTGACATCGGGAAAAACCCCGCCCTTATTAGGGTGACATCGGGAAAAACCACGCCCCTATTAGGGTGACATCGGGAAAAACCCCGCTCCTATTGGGGTGACATCTGTACGGAGCCACTGACAAGGTGACAGTCTAAAAATCCGCGCGCCTATTGAGAAGACGGGAAAGAAAATAAAAATATGACAGACTGGAGATTAACACTAATAAATTTAAAAACGCGGTTGACGCTAAGGATTATAATCCTGCGGCAACCGCGTTTTTTAAGTTAACAGTGTCAAGCTTCAAGCTTGCGAGTTTTTTGGTTCTTTTTGCCGCGTAGCAAAAAGAACAGAAGCTCAAGCGTTACGCTTGCGGTTTTTCGGTTCCTTTTGGGCGACCAAAAGGAACTTGCTTTATTCCTCGTCTGTGCCGTCGGGGGCATCCGGGGCTGCGTATTCGGTTTCTTCCTCGTCGGCTGCAGCGGCGTTTGCGTTGAAGCTAACCTCATAGAGATTTGCGTCGGTTGCTACGGCGGTGAAAGCACCGTCATAGGTGGCGCCGGTTGCTTGTGCGGCGTCCGCCAACACTTCGACGGTACCGGTTTCAGCGACGGCGGCTATGGTTAAGGTTTCGTCCGACTCGTCGAGGTAGACCTCGGAGGACTCGGTATTGCCGGCGCTTTCAAGCGCAAGGGCCTTTTTCTTTTTGTCCTTCAAGAAGATGAAGAACACGCCTGCTACGCCGCCCAACACAAGTATCACGCCTAAGACTATCAACAGGGTTGAGTAATCGTGGAGGTCGCTTATGAGGTCGCCGCTTTCAAGCAAGAAGTAATCGTAGTTACCGGCGTCGGTGAACAAGAGTGCGCCGTCGGCATAAGCCGCGTTAAGCACCACTAGCTCTCCGTTTTCGTTGTAGTAACCCACTTTGTAGGCGCCGTTCATGGACATTGCCGTAGCGCTGTCAATGGCGAACTGTATTGTATTGCCGCCGCCGGCTCCTTGAGAGTCGACCGACACGGCGCCGCGCGGACGCACTATCAACACAACCGAATAGAACGACGTTTGTGTGATGTCGTAGTCATCGCTGGTGATACCGCCCATGGAAAGGAGGTATTGCGCGCCGGCTTGAGCGTTTGTGGTATAATCCGAACCCGCCGTGCCGCTTGCGCCGCTTGTGATAAGCTTAGCCGACCACGTCATACCTATGAAGTTAAACTCGTCGTTCAGGCGGTCGATGTCGCCGCTTGCCAGATTAGAGAAGTACAGCTTACGAAGAACCTCGTTCAGGTTGATTATCGCGCCGGTTTGCGGATTGATTACCGCGTCCGTGAGATAGAAGGACGTCAATTCGGCGCCTTGCGCTATGTATACGGAACCGATGCCTATGTTGTTGGGGTCTAAGTCCGCCTCGGTGAAGGGACGTATTACTATCTCTCTCTTAAGGACGGTAACCGTGGAGTCAAGCCCGGTAACCGACTCATAGTTTTCATTGCTCGGAGCGAACCTTACACCGTAACGCGTTCCGCTGTTGGAAGCCTTGACGTGCGGTCTGAAGGCGGGATCCGTCCACTCGAAGTGACCGTCCACGAAGAACGCGGCTCTGTCGGCTTCTAAGGCGTTGGGGTTGGTTGCGGCTCTGCTGCGGGTCGTCACTAGGGCGTCCGGTATGGGGTTGAGGTTGGAGCCGAACAGCGTGTCGCCGTAGGTTATCGGCGTAGAAGACACATACTGCATGGCTATTGTCGGTTTGGCTTTTGCCACCGTGACCTTAATTTTTTGTTGCGTCAATATGCGGTAGTTAGCGGCTACGGTTGTATCGGGTTCCCACTGGAAGTAGGCTTCCGTACCGTCTCCTGACCACGGCAAGATGTCTTCGGCGTTCATCCATGAGAAGCCGTCTCTTATACCGTTTGCTTCAAGGTTTCTACCCGCTATCGGCGTAGTGTTGTAAATCGGAGTGCCTTCGGAGGTGAAGTCGGCGCCGACGTCGGGGGCTTTTGTGTTGCGCGGATTGCCTTCCACTATGTCAAGCACCGACACGCGGTTGCCGTAGGTGTACACGCCCGGATTGGGGTCGCCGGTTTGGAACTGTCTAGTCTTCACCACGCTGATGTCCTTGCCGAATGTCACGGTAGCCTGTCTTACGGAGATGTTCTTGGTAAGCGGTGTCGCCGTTACGGCGCTGAAGCTAACATCTGTGAAGGAGTAATTATAGTTGACATAGTATGCGGTACCCTCTAAGTACACGCCGCCTTCTATAAGCCCGCCGCCCACGTAGTTCTCGCCGCTCAAGCGATAGTTGCCTAAGGCACCCGTCGACAGGAGCAAGCGGTACGGGAATACCTTTTCTCCGGCAAGCGGTTGATAGTTGCCCGGATTCCACAGAACCGAAGTAACGGTCTCTGCTCCCAACGCTTTTGAACTTAAGTTCGGGCTGTCCTTGTAATATTGATAGGTCGCCGCGTTGAAGATGCGGTATCCGCTGCGGTCGTAGCCTAAGGCTGCCGCACTCAATAACTCGCCGTACTCGATGTAACCGCGGTTGTTTTCTCCGACTCTCACATCTTCCACCATGAGGTAAGACCTTTCGACGGTGATGTTTGAGATGATTGCAACGAGGGATCCTCCGTCTGTAAGCGTGGTTTGTGTTACGGTGTTGTAGTTGTTTTTGTCGCCGGGGACGAACCTTACCGCCACGCTTCTAGCGCCTGCGGGCAAGCTTTCGTCGAGCGGGGTGACGAACTCAAAGCGTCCGTCGACCGTTGTCGCGTAACGACCTCCGGCGGTGCCGGTGGCGCTGTCGACTGTCCAACGCATTTCGCCTCTGTTGACGTCGTTAAGGCTCTCGGTGAGGTAGGTAAGGGGTACGCCGTAGTAGTATACTGGCACGCCGATAACGGTCAAATCCAATACACTGCGACGGTTTGCGTCGTTGGTGCCGGCGCTGTCTCTTGCAAACAGTACCGCACTGGCGGGCGTAATCCTAAGACGGAACACCCTTTCCTCGGAGGTAAGACCGCTGTTGGCGGTGGCTTGCGCGTAATTGGCTGAGTCGGACGGTATAAATCTGAACTCGTAGTACTGCTCGCCGGCAAGCACCTCCGGCACGGAGGTACCGGTGAACTGATAGCCGTTGATTGTGGCGGGAGCCACGACCGGACCGCCGTCCTCTTGTCTCCAGTAGTAGTTGTATGCGGTTATGCCGCTTCCGCTGACAAAGTCTATGTTGTTAAGGCTCTTGCCGTACACTTGAGTTATGGCGTTATTGGTGACGCTGAACACAAAGCGGTTGGCGTTGTGTATCTCCGGCAGCTTCATGTTTCTTATCGTCACGGAAGCGACGTTGTCGTTAGGCGTATATGCCCCGGAGGTTTGCGTGGAGTTGAACACGAACTCGCCGCCGTAGTACCTTGACAAGGAACCCGCCGCATCAAAGTATGCAATGCGGTAATCCGAGTTATTTGCGGCACCGGCTACGTCAAGCGCGTTTAAGCGGCTGTTTTCATTTGCCCACTTGAAGGCGCCCGGTATGTTCTTGAAAGCGATGCTGTCGTTATACGGGTTGCTGACGTCCGCGAAAATACCCGCATCCTTCAGTTGCTGACCGAAGTAGAGGAAATCGAATAATTGGTCTTTGGAGTTTTTGAGCGTCACGTTGGCGATAATCGGCGCGGTCTTGTGGATTGTTATTTCCACGCCGTTCCAAGTGCTTGCACTGTTTTCCGTTGCGCCGCCGTCGTACACGTTGTAGTTGTTGGAGTCCGTAGCGTTGCCCGGTGTCCACTTGACGAAAATTCTTTCTCTCATCGTGGTGCCGGTGCCTACGGGAACGTAGCTAAGACCCATGCCGTCGGAGAACGTCAAGTCGCCCTTGTCGGAGAGTGCCGGAGCGCCGCCGGCTCTTATGTTGACGTTATAGATGTTGTACGTTCCGAATTGGAGCGCGCTGTTGTTTAAGGCGTACGCCAACGTCATTCCGTAATGCAGGTCATCCGACGCAAGCGCGGCACCCGTAAATCTGATTTCGATATTGGCGCGCAGGATGCGAACCTCCACCTCTATTTCGGTATCCTTGTAGTTGTCGGAGAACCGCCTTGTGGAACCGGGTATTAGGTCGTTGGTCGGCGATACCTTTACCTTGAACAGTGCAGTCTGTCCGCCGATAAAGGAGCCGTCGTTGTAGTTTGCGTCAAAGACTGACACCGTATTGAGCCAACCGTATGTGACAAGCACGGTGTGCAAGCTTGAGTTGTTCGGGTTGGTGCCGCCCGCCGTATATGCGAACGTAGGTGTGATTGTGCTTTCCGTCAAGGGATTGCCGTAGTAGATTTCCGTCGCGGTGTACGCGGCGACTATCGTAGCACGCATGACTTGTACGTCGATTTTGAATTCGACGGTTTCGTAGTTGGTGTTTGAAGGCACGAACTTAAGCCACTGTTGTGCGGTGACGGTCTCGTTCGCGTCGGGACGGTAAGTTCCGTCGACCCAAGCCCATGTTCCGGCTACGGATAGACTGGCTGCCTCGAAGGATAGGTAAACTTCCTTGTTGATAAGCGAATTGCTTGACACGGAGGGAAGTATTGCGCTCAAGGTCTGACCGTAAGTGAACACCGGGGTCGTCGCGGTGACTTTGTCAAGGAAGTTGACTCCGCCCCAAATGCCGGGGGTCGCCTTGTCAATGGTGATTGTAACGGCAAACTTCTGTCTGTCGATGTTGTTGTTTCCGCCGCCCGGCATCCAGTACACCAAATAGGTGACGCTAGTACCCGCCGAAGAGGCGTTGTTGAAAGTACTTAAGATATTGCCCGCAGCAAAGCCGCTGCCGTCGTTGGTACCCACGGCTACCCACTCGAAGCGACCGTTGCCGACAACGTTGTCAAAGCCGGATGCCACATTCTTAGGAACAATTCCGTAGGTGTTGCCGCCCGTCCTGTTGAGGATGTTGCCGCTTGCGTCAAGCGTCATTCCATAAGGTATATGGATGGCGTCGATTTCAAAGCTGAACAGGTTGCTGTCCGCCATGCCCACGTACACGAAGAGTTTAACTTCCGTATAGTTGGGGCTGTCCGGAGCCCACGTTATCGGGTAATAACCCGCGTGCTCGCCGGAGAAGCTGCTTTGGACGGTACTGGAAAGTGCTTTTGCCGCGCCGTTTGCCGTCATTCTGTCGACGTTGTCGAACGTGTACGAGCCGGTTATGGAGGCGCCGTCCGTCCAAGCGCCGTATATATAGCTTATGTAGCTAGAGGCTATAGTAGAGGCATAAACGGCGTTGCCTACCGAGGCTATTGCGATCTTGTCCGCGTAGCCGGGTTGACGGTCGCCCTTGCCCGGAACCGTGCCGACAACCGTCGGGGTACCGGGTAAGATTTTGAACCTTACTACGGTCGCGCCGGTCGTATTGCCTTCGCTGCTGGTTTCGCTGGAGTTGTTTACCTGATAGAACTGGTCGCTGCTAGTCGTAAATTGAACGGCTACCGCGGTAGTCTTGCCGGTGGACATTCCGTAGTCATAAGTGTCGGTCACGTTGAGCGCGCCGGGATTCAGCAGGTTGCCCGCTACGAATGATGCCGTGAAGTCGCTTGTCGCGACGGGAACACCGCCCGTGCCTAAGTGCGGGTTGATGACGTTGATGTAGTAGGCGACGGAGCGGCTCTCTGTTGCGTAGTTGGTCTCGTTAACCACCGCGGCGAATGTCGGAGAAAGCAAGCTGGCACCGTAGATTATAACAATCGGCAATAAGTCTTTCTGCGCCACCTGTACGGTTGCCTTGTCGACCGCAACGATTATTTGAACCGTTACCGCCTCGTAGTTGTTGGCGTATATACCCGACGGAGTGAACCGCACCGTAAACGTCATTCTGTTGCTTGCAAGCGATGTATAGGAGGTGCTTTCGTTGACGTTTACCCAACTGTAATTGCCGACCGCCGCTAAAGCCGTGTCGTATATGTTAGCCGCCAACGCCGTGTTGTTTACTCCGTTGAAGGAGGAAAGCAGTGCATCGCTAAGCTTTTGCGACCATTCCAGGCGCAATCGGGACCATGAGTCGAAGTACGCAGGCTTGACGTCGGGGGCGGACTTGTTTACTCTCACGGGAACCATGAGCTCATCCACGGTCTTCAGGTCTCCTGCCGGAGCGCCGTCGCCGGTTATGTTGTAGTACAACTCCGCCGCCGCGCCGCTGAAGGTAATCATAAGAGCGATGTCATAAAGCCCTACGTTGGGGGTCGCAGTAAGCGCGGTGTTACCGTTTATTATGGTGCCGGCGCTCCATGCGGTATCCCAAGTGAAGGAATACGCCGTGGTCGGGAAGTTGTTGTCCCCCGCCCAGTTCGGGTTCCTTAAAATCAGTGTGTTTATAGATGAGGCGCCGAACTTCTGTCCGTAGCTTATTGCCGAAGCGAGGACGGCCAGCACGTCAAGCCGCGCCTTCTCTATGCGAATTTTGCTTATGATAGCGTTGATTGACGGGTCATAACGGTGTATGTCCGATACAACGGTGAACTGAACCCTGTAATCTACGTCTCCGGGGGTGGGTCTAGTTGTGTTTACGTCAAAATCGCTACCATCGTTTCTTGCCACGACCGCCCAAGATAATGCTCCGACGGTGACGCGAAGGTTGTCCACTCTTCTGATATAGAAATATTTAGTATTGCCGTTTGTGTCGATGGAAGCAACCAAACCTGTATAGGGTTCATATGTTGTGCCGGAACTTCTGTAAACGTCGCCCGCATCAACCATTTGTTGAGTAACGTCGCTTGGCACCTTAATGGGTACAATCCAGTACGCGATAAACGGAATGTTTACGGCGTTCAAAAGCGAACCGTAACCCAATGTAACGGCGGGGGTAGAACTTGCAACGGTTGACTCTGCAAGGACTAGCGCCCTA
The DNA here is from genome assembly GCA_031289315.1 of Clostridiaceae bacterium. Lineage (GTDB taxonomy): Bacteria > Bacillota > Clostridia > Christensenellales > CAG-917 > JAITEJ01. Next base: position 25,675 of record JAITPR010000015.1, read on the forward strand.
TTTACCGTCAGGTTGATTTGTAGGTTGCCGGTAGACACGTAGTTCTCCGCAGCAGACAAGGAAGCCCTATCCGTAGTGGTGTAGTTGGCGGTATCTGTCGGCGTAAATACGACGACATACGGTCTTGAACCGGAAACCGCAACCGTAGTGCTTTGCATAACCCATGTGGATTCCGGTACGGTCGAGGACGAAGCCCATGAAACCGTTCCCGCAACTCCGGCGGAACTACTAAACGGGTTTAAAGCTTGCGCGCTCCACGTGATTAACGAATGGGAGAGCGACTGCCCCGCGGAAATATCAGCCGCCGTTGCTGCGGTATTATTCCACTTACCCTCACCGTCGACTACGATTATCGGAGTGGTTTTTTGCATCTCATAGCGCACCAAAACATACATGTTATCCGCGCAGTCTACGGTTACGTAGTTTGAATAGATGCCGTCGGTAGTACCGAAGTTCATCTTGACACCGAAAGCATCGACCGCATCGCGGAACAAGCTGATGCCCAGTAAGGCTTCAAGTTGTGCTTTGGTATAGTAAGCGGAAACTCCGTTAGCATCAAAGAACGACACATTTTTTGCAAGTATGTCCGTAATCAGTTGCGCATGAGCGGCAACGGTTAAGGTTCCGCCTATGGGTTGTGTCCACACCCAACCGTTATTGTTGTTGTTGTTATCGGTGTTGTAGGTTAATATGCCGTTAGGAGCGGTACTTGTTATGATGTTGCCGGTGTTGTTTATGGCATTGTTTTTGGCGGATAACGAGCCTTTTAAGGCGCTGTTACGTTGTCCGTAATATATTGAAGTGCTGTTGGTCACGCCGGAAACAGTCGAATCATTTCTAAGTGCCGGAGCGATTGTCGGCGAAGCCTTCAATACCAGTACTCTGAATGTTCCGATAGTTTGAGTGCCGGTGGAGTATGCAAAACTAAACGACTCGTAATTGAGGGTATCCGTAGGTGTAAAACGGATACTTACAACATGAACGCCGTTATTGGTTGTACCGGGAAGGACGTTGGGTAGGTTCCAACGGCTGACCGTGTCGTCCCAAGACCAAGTGCCGGTTGCAAGACCCGCGTCGTACCAATCGCCGCCGGTAAACAGCGTACCGCCGCTTAATTGATGGGCGCCCGCAGTGTCGTTGATAACGTTTTCGTTCGCGGCAAAGTAGTCAAAGAAGTTTTGCCAATTCACTATGAAGGAGTCCCACGTCATACCGTAGTAGAACGCGGCGCCGCCGGCGAACGAAGTATTTACCGAACCCGCTATGGCAGTGTCATAGGCACTCTTATGAGATACGGTAACGTTTATCTTAGCCTTTGCCATTTTCACGGAAACCGTCGCCTCGAAATCAGCGAAGTTGGTACCGACCGGCGTAAAGGTTGCTCTTGCCTGATAGAAGCCGCCGTTTGCCGCAGTAGCTTTGGGAAGATTGGCGGCCGGAATGGTCGCGCCGATATCCTCAGCCCAACCAAACGAACCGGATATTCTTACGTTGTTCTCGCCCGTTTCGTCATGCGGATTTACTATCAGATAATACCCGCCCGCTCCGGTGATAAGATTGGTTAATGAGTTGGACACCGTAAGCGTACGCAATCTATTGCCGTATGTAAGTGTCGCGGTGTCGATAAGATTTATAGCACCCACTTGCGTTAAGGTAGCCTTGCTTACCGCAAGGGGAACGGTACTCGCATACGTTTCGTAACCGCTGTTTTCCGGATTGAAGTAATACTTCAAGTCATACGCAGACGCGCTTGCCGGTAATCTCTCAGTACTGGAATACGCGCCGTAAACCGTCGATTGCCACACAAGCGAACCGTCTATTATATAGTCCGTCGTGTAATTTGTGGGTATGGTGAAGTAACTATCTGGATTCCATACGGCGTTTCTGTTGTAGAAATAATAGCCGTTATTATTCGTAGTTGATTGTCCATTGTTATCTAAATAATACCCTTCTTGATAGGATGCTTTGAATAGGTCGGCACCTAAAAGCTGCCCATAGTAGAAGATGCCGTTTGCCTCATAGCGCTCACCCGATGCAAATTTAGTACTGGCTTCAACGGTGTTAGCGGAGCCTGCCATGACCGCCTCGCTCTTCTCGACAATTATGGTAAGTTTTAACGATTTCCAAACCTCTCCATCCGAGTCGGAGGCAAGCCGTTGATTGATATTACTGGCTCCCTTATGTGTAAACGGATTGCCGGTAATATTAGCTTCGTCACTCAATCCCGAACCTGTGGTGGGATATTCGTTTGCCCAAGGTCTGTACAATATGTCCACTTGCGTGGTATACCCGCCGCTAGACATGTTTATGTTGCTGTAACTCTTATTGTTGTTCCAATTGTTCGGAGTGAATATACTACCGGCCGCTATTTTGAACACACCTCCCAAATACAAATTGTATTGATTATACGCTGTCGGCGCTTGAGGCGCTACGCGGTAAGGCACTTTCGAACCCACAAGACTATCAAAGAATTTATAATATGAAGGGAGTGAACCTTTTTCGGAAAACGCATCTGCCTCGACATAACCCGTAGCAGTGGGCGCCCAAAGCACGTAGCCGGAGCCTCTTAACGCCTTATCGTAGGCGCCCCAGTCGCCTATTGTATCAATCCCCGTGGCAACATTAGCGCTGGTACGGGTATAATCACCCGCCGCAACAAAGATATATTCCGGCATATACTCGCCGTACTTAATCGTCATCGTAAAGTTATTTGCATTCATCTTGTAGTCCGTGATTTTTAAGATGATCTGCGCAGCCGTGTTCTGTAAGTTATTGAAGCTCCCGATGTTACGCGATACACGAACCCAAGAATGTGCGCTATCGCTCGTCGCAAAAGCGGCGTATACATCTATTTGATAGTAATACGTGCCTTTGGCAAGGTCTAGCGCGCTTTGTTGTGTCGGAGTAAGTGAAGGTACGCCGGTGCCGTTTGAATTGTATGGGTCTATCGCCTGATAGTTGGCGTCATAGAACGTGACGGTGTAACCGAACAACGTCGTCTGTGTGGCTTGCGCGTTTGCGCCGGCAAACAAGGTGCGGAGAGATTTAATCCACACTTGGTCCCCGGCGGGGTTAACGTTACCCGTTGCCGGGTCGGCAGAATCGCCACCGATGGACTCTAGCGTCCATATGCGACCGGCGAACTCCTCGACCTCAACGGCAGAGGGATACGTATATGCCGGCAACGGGTTAAACAAGGCAACCCAACCCGGATATTCGCCGACTTCCGTCGCCGCCCTTTCTGACGTGACCACATGAGTGAGTACGACTGTACTGCCAGAGAGAGCCAACGTAGTCGCAGCATACGTCATGCCTTCACCGCTGTCCAAAAAGTATGCGAAATGGTTGCCCGATCCCGCACCGCCAAAGCCCGCCGCCCCGGCGTTATAACCGCCGACGGTTAAGTTTACAAGAGGATTTTGAAGAGTACCCGTCGAGTATCTTGTGAATCCGGCAAAGTAATAACCGGCAGGTATACTATTTAAGTCGACTATATAACTTATCGTCGTTCCCGGCTTTACATTGATAACCCCGTTTACAGCTTCCGCCCCATTAATGGTAACGAAGTTAATTATATCCCCCGACAAAACCGAGTATGTAACGCCTGCGGAAGAGGTGAGCTGATATGCGCTCCTAAGGTATAAGGAAACCTCCCTCATTGGGTCGTAGTTGACAAGCCAAGCTTGTGCCACAGTTCCGTTACCCGGATTATACTGCAACTCAATAATGGTGCCGGAGTTGGTTATAATTCTAAAGCGGAACAGCCCCCTCTTTAAGGGATTTGGTGCGTTTAACGCTACCGCTAGATAATTAAATTGGTCTATTTTGCCGTTTGAAAGGGTTGCGCCTGTGTTTGCCCATGACCAACCGCCTAGCGGCACCACATTGCCGGAGGAAACCACATGCGTGCCGACTTGCAATTGATACAAGCCCGCTTGCCCTATAGCCACATTACTTGATATTTCAAAAGATATTGGACCGTTTAACAGCCAATTGTTAACAAGATCGCTGTATGTCAAGCCGCTGCTCTGACCTAAATAAGGGTTAAGTATTACTCCGTTACCATTAGTACTGTCGTTAATTTTAGGCGTTACCGACATCGTGAACGCCGTATTATCATAATTAACCTTAATATAATTGAATTCATAGCTATCCGCCGTTGAACTGACATCGTTGCCATTATCAATATTCTGTTGACCAATAGCATAGGGAAGTAGCGATACGTTACCGGACATGTCGGAAATCCTTATGAATATCTTCAACTGACCGACAAGTTCAACAATAGCATTAAGCGGCACGGTAAAGGTATACTCAAGGTATCCGTCCGCAGTTATTGATGAGGAGTATGCGGTAGCGTTATACGAGTCACCCGCCAAATCATTGAAGTCATTATTCGTATGGTTGCCCACGGCTATATTTGTAAAGGTCTTCGATGAACTACCGTAGAGGTACCAAAGGCTTATATTCCTTATGCCGGACTGCACGGCGGCGTTGTTGTCGGTGAGCACAATAGTAAAGCGCGCGGACGTGTTCCACCAAATATTCTCTGCGCCATAGTGATTAACAAGCGTGTCGGGCGTAAAAAGTGCCCCTTGAACCGAGTCTATCGGCTTTACCAACGGATGATCTTCATAGTGAATCTTCGTTTTGGTTATATCAACGGTAGGATTGCTTTGATCCAACTGCAAGCCGATGATGACGTAATTAGACGCAGCCGCCGCCGGTTTATACGCGCCGGGGAAGCCGTATTGTGTCTGCAATCTGATAAAGAACTTCTCGTTGTTGGCAAAAAACTGCCTTGCATACGCCGCTTGAGCGCTGCTCGGTCCGCTAAAGGAGTACAAGGGGAGTGACAGGTTTGTCAAATCAAACTCTATGTCGATATAGTTTACGCCATCGACGCCGAACTTGCCGCTGCCGATATTGCCTATGGTCAACCAGTCGTTGCCGGGCGAATTGAAGCCGACCTGATACTGGACATTGACCAAATTTCTCACCGACGCGTCAGAGCTAGACACGCGCAGAATAAACTTTAAGTTGCTCCAAGCATTCCAACCGCCGGACTGCGTTGTAACGGTTGAGGTTATCGCCACGTTAGACCATGTTCCCGCCGCACCCATAAAACGATCGCCGTTCGCAGTGACTTGATAGTAGTTGTAAGTAAGCGCGTTGATGTAGGTAATACGTTCCAACGCGTCGGACTCATTGCCCGCCATATCGGTTGCCGTCACGGAGAATTTAACCTGTCTGCCGTTAAAAATCTCCTGCACTAGCATTTGCGTACCTATATCAAGGAAGGTAAAGTCAAAGGAGCCGACGCTGAAGCTGCCCAAAAGCACGCCGTCAACGCCCGCGGGGAAGCTATACTGAACCCAAACGGGTGCGGCAAGCGTACCGGTGTTATAGTAGACCTTCAAGCGCCATTGCGCAAGACTAGACATCTTGAATGCGTAATCGGTTGCGCCGACAGAACCGCCGCCGTTGCCGGAAATCCTCACGCTGGCGTAGGTGCCGTCCGTGTAATATCTATACTCATCCGTATCGGGGTATGCCGCACCGGCTTCGTTGCCTAGCCACAGGTTGTTGTCCTTCATGGCGGAAACGATCGGCTTTTCCGTGTCGAACCAAGCGGCGAACCTAAACGCCGCGTCGCCGTTTTGCAGACCGCCGACGGTATTCAATCTAGATTGCGTGCCGGTGGTGTCGGAGTTGTCGTAAGCTTGGCTCCTGACGATAAATGCCAGCCCGTACTGCCCGGAGAGCGGCTTATACCTAAAGGTAATCACCGTAACGCCGTTTGTCGTCACGGACGAGAAATTGCTTATGCCTAAGCCGGAGTCGTCCTTTACTTCAAGATATTTTGAGGCGCCGCCGTTAACCGCCCAATCCTTAAAGTCGGGCGCGACGTCGTATGTAGTTTGATTTGCACTTTCCCTTTGCGCGCTGTAGAAATACAACTTCGGCGTGCTGCTGTAGGGACGGTTTGCGGCGTTGACCACGGCTACGGTAAAGCTGAACTGGAGGTAATCATTATACCACGTGGAGCCTAAGGCATTTCCGCCGATAGCAGTCTGCACGGTGGGCAGATTGGCGGCTAAGAAGACCGGTTTTTGGTTGTCGTATCTAGTGAGCAGCTCAATAGTGGTTTGGTTGCCGGCTACGTCGTAGACGGTAATCAACCATTCGTACTCACCGTAGGCGTTGATGTCGTTTATGGGATAGTTTATATCGAATAAGCGGAAATACCCGTCGCCCTTAAGCGTCTTTGTGCCGTGGCGGTTTATATTATAGTTGTCGTCGGTGCCGGTATACGGTTCCCACGAGCCGCCGACGCGACGTCTTGACAAGCTGAACGCGTTGCCGTTGGCGGTGTCGCGGAAGCCGGAGAAAGCTATTGCCCCGGCGAACACATTGCCGTAGTTGTCGGTTTCTTCCGGAGAGGAAATCGCCGATGAGGACGCTTCTGCGACCTGCAAGGCGAAACCCAAGGTGTTTGCCGTCCACGGCAGGCTGCTTAATGCGAATTTATAGGCATAGTTATGCGTCCCCACCGCGACCGTCGGTATGGGCGTAGGATAGGTTGTGGCACCTATGGTAAGACCGCTCCCTAAAATCTTAGGCGCAAGCGTATCAAACGCAAGCGACACCGCTTGAGGATAAACGGGGGCGGTAAAATTACCGTTTGAGCCGATTGTGTTGCCCGTCGACGGAATCGGCGCGGTGGAGCCTATACCGAATTGATTGACGACGCGGAAACGGAAGGTCTCCGCAATGACGCCGGCAGCGGGACCGCTTACGGTAAACGTCATTTCAATCAAGCCGGCTTGTTGTATGTAATTGCCGCTGCCCGAGTCGGAGAAAAGCGACCACGTTGGATTGGAGCCATCTTCAGTGGAGTATTCAAAGCGCACACCGGCGCCGGTGTAAGAGTTGCCCGCACCTGCCGGGGTGTTGTCCTTAGGCGCGCGGAGAACAACGGTTACGCTGTCCCAATTTATCCATTTTTGCGTATAGGGGGAGCCGGGGAGATAATAATAGTTCCCCGCTTCGCCCGTCTTGGTCACGCTGTTTATACGCGGGGCAAGGGGCGTGGTCGTGTCAAACTTGACGCGTACCATCACCATTTGAGAGAGCGAATACCCTCTAAAGAAATTCTCGTTTTCGGTGCCGGATACCGCCGTGGCGCCCGCGTAGTTGCGGGTGCGTATCTCTATCACAAGCTCGGTTATGCCGCCGGCTGTGCCCGCGGTACTCAAATTGACCGCGGTGCCGTTAACGGTGGCTTGACCGCCGCCGGAGGGCTGCGGGTTTATGGATATAGAACTGCCGCCGGCATCAACCCACGTGGTATCGGTGCCTAGTACGTATGTGTTGCCTTCCCTTATGCGGAAAACCAAACTCATATTGGAAGCGCCGGCGGTGCTTGCGTAAGGACCGCCCGCAGTGGTAAGACCGCCGTTGGTTAAGCTTGCATTTATAGTGATGCCGTGGTCGGTATAAGTCAAGAAGTTGTTACCCGCCAAGGTTTGCTCGGTGGTCAAGGTGTTGCTTGCCGTCGCCGTCCCGGCGGTAGCGTTGCTTATAGGTATATTCGTGGGATTGGACAAAGTCGGAACCGCACCTATTCCGCTCTTATTGAAAGCCGCCCCCGTAAGCTGCGTTATAATCGGCGCCCACGGGTCTATCTTCAATTGGTATAGATCGACCTTCATGACCGATTTTCGCCCGTTTAACGACCACTGTCGTATATACCAGTAGTTATAGGTATTGGTAAACGTCATCTGCGTAGTGGTGACTTGAGATGTCTGCCCTATAGTAGTCGGGTTTGCCGTCGTCCATGACAATCCGTCGGTCGCCGTATTAGTCACGTCAAGGCTGCCGTTGGAACCGGCATAGTCAACTCTGCTGATGATGCCGTTGGTGCCGAAGGAGTCAAGCGTATATGCAAATTTCTGCTCGTTTCCGGTTTTGCCGGTAACCCACGCGTTGCTAGTTATGGCACCGGTCTTTGCCGCAATAGTCGGGGTCGCCGTTTCGTTGTATGTGAAAGTCAAGACAAGATTGTTGATTGTCAGCTCTCTTCCGGGATCAATGTCCTGATTACCCTCATCCCGGGCGGCTATTCCGGTTCCCGCGTTGACAAGAAACCAATAGGCTCCCGCTGAAGGTGTTATAGTTTTTGTATTGACCGGACTATGACCGTTGTAGCTTGCCGAAGCTTGTGCATTATCCCTAAGAAGAGGAGTTAAGGTTGATTCACTAAAGTTTTCGCTAGTAAAAGCCGTCATATTATAAGATTGACCATAGCCGCTATTGGGAGCCGCGATACTAATCGTATAGCTTATCGTAAGCTTCCCCATATCTATCATTCTTCTCAGCTGCGGAGAATTTATTTGAAAGGTCCAAGCCCCGCTTATTAGCGCGCGATCCATTTTATTGTAATAACCGCCGGTGGTATTACTAGCTAGAAAACCATATATCGTTGCATTTGTCTCCTGCCGGGCAAAAAGATGCATATCGCGATCCCCATAAAGGGTGCTATTATCTTGCTGACTGTTTTTCCACCAACCCGGTTTGGCTTGTGCGTTTGTAACGCTACCTACTTCCGTAACCGTCCAGCTTAATGAGCGGGAGTTGACCGCCGTACCGGTATACGCGAAAGGATTGCTCCCCGCCGCCAACAAGGTGTCGTCAATGGTAAACTTGGTCGGGGCGGTGTAGTTAGTCATCTCCTTTGTGGCGGCTTCCGCCACGTTCAATTCCGACGTGTCCGCCCCGGTATCGATGCCCAAATTCTCAAGCAAGCCCGACTCCTTATAGGTCATCGCGACGGCAAACGTCACCAAAAACGCCGCAACTAACAGCAAAACCGGCAAGAACCTCTTTAGAAGCTTGCCGCCGGCGCGCATATAACGCATTGTTGTCGCGGTGTTCGCCGTCCCATAGTTGCCGTTGCCGTTATGTAAGCCTTCGCTAGAAGCTTGACGGTTGAAGAGCTTTCCGATTGTGGTTGATTTTTTCATACATTCCTCCCGTGTTACGCATCCCGAACTACCGGAACCGCAACCAAGCGAATTTTGTGTTTTATTTTGTTATTATGTAAGCGCGCGTGAGGCGCGATTAGCATCTAGAGATTGCCACGTGGCTTTTGCCACGTCTTTTTATGTGTCGACAGTATGCAAAATGCACTTATGTGCGCTTTACATACTACGAGGTTGCCTTACTGTTAAACAGATATTGCGCAAGGTTTATTTGCCTTGCCGCAATTTCCCTTTTTATAACGGCAGCGGTTACAGCCTCCGCTTTTATGCAGTTTGGCATCAATGCAGTTTGGCATCAATGCAGTTTGGCATCAATGTTGCTTTTGTGACACCCATTAACGGTAAAAGGCTCTGCCCCCATTAGGGGACCTTTCGACTCCGCTCA
>JAITPR010000029.1 GCA_031289315.1 Clostridiaceae bacterium
CGGAGTTCACGACGCAGAAACCGCACGACTTATATTGAACGGGGGTCCCCATATCGCCCTTTCAAACGTAAAACTTTAATAAACTATTTGTGCGCTGAAAGGCGTATGGGGGTAAATAATGAAAAGAATAGGTCTTGCAATAACGGGTTCTTTCTGCACGTTCGGCGAAATATTAAAAAGTGTAAAGGTCTTAAAAACGGAGGATTATGACATAATTCCGATTTTAAGCTACCATGCAGCACAGTTAAACACTAAATTTTACAATGCCACCGATTTCACGGCGGAGCTTGAAGACTTATGCGGCAATGAGGCGATTACCACCATCGTAACCGCAGAGCCCATAGGTACCTCCATGAATTTGGAGCTTGTTATCGTGGCGCCTTGCACCGGAAACACGCTTTCAAAGATTGCCAACGGTATAACCGATACGCCAGTAACTATGGCGGTTAAGGCACAGCTTCGGAACAGCCGTCCCGTTTTAATAGCCATCTCCTCAAACGACGCGTTGGGCGCAAACGCCAAAAATCTAGGCGCCTTGCTGAATACGAAAAACGTATACTTTGTGCCGTTTAAGCAGGACAATCCGCAAAAGAAAACCAACTCACTGATAGCGGATTTAAGCCTTTTGCCCAATGCCGTTGCCGGCGCGCTTAACGGCAGGCAGCCTCAACCTCTGTTTTTATAGGACGGGTTACCGTATTAAATGCGACGATTTTTTAAATACTACTCTTGCGGCGTTATTACCGCTAAAGGGGTGCGGACAATTTGCGGTGATAAAATATTTTCGGACTATTTTTAGAGCCGAAAATATTTTATTGGCAGGCAAGTCGTCACCATGGATTGTCCAACACCACCGCTAAGGAGGAAAAATAAAAAATGAAACCGTGGTCAAAGATGAAAAAAAATCTGAAAAAACTGCCGGAAAACGTGAAAAAATTCTTTAAGAATTAGGGTGTGCCGATACACCGTAGGGTGTGCCGACATAACGGTAAAAAAAGTTAACGTAAACCGGCGTTAAAAAAAACTTAAACTCACCAAACTTGTCTTATGTCAACGCAAATTATCCACGCTCTAAAACAACCGGACAACGGCTTTTGCGTATATACTCTTTGCCTTTTGGTAATTTGAAACGCTTACGGCGGCAAAGTTTTCCAGCATAACGCCGGCGTTGATTTCCATTACGCTTAGCTTGCCGTCCGCGCGTATCACGTCCACGGACGCAAAGCTTATACCCGCGGCACGCGCGCCCGCGACGGCAAAGCTTGCCAACTCGTCAAACAAACCGGCATCCGCAATAACCGTATCGCTCTGCGGCGGCGACCCGGATTTATCCTTAATTATTTCCACGGCGCGCGCACCCGAACCTAAATTGTGTTTCCAATTAAGCAGCACCGTCCCCCCCTCGTTAGGAACGGAGGCGACATCGGCAAGAACGTCTTCCTTTTTTATTACAAACGCCTCACCGTATTTGCGCGCCGCTAAACGCGCTACCGTGGCTGCCCCGTCCCCCGTAACAAATGGTCTTTCCTTTTTAAATATTAGCTCCGCCTCGCCCTCAAATACGACTATGCGGAACTCGTCTTCAATGTCTATAAACGGAGATACCGCGACGGAGCGCCCCCTCTTAAACAACAGCTTTACCGCGCGCGTCAAGCCCTCTATACCGTTTACGCGCGTTACGCATTCACCGCCGGTTCCCTCATTTGGCTTTACCGCAAAGCTTTGTGTGCAAGCGGCAAGCGCGACAAGACGCTCATTCGTGTCGTCCTTACCCACATAGTGTATGTTTTTAGGCGGCATGAAAAAATAATGCGGAACCGCCGATATTCCGGCATCCGTAAGCGCGGAATACAGCCCGGATTTATCTCCGCAAAGCGCCGCGGAACACGCGTTGTTGTTGGGGAATAGGTATCCGTATACGAAGCGGCGCACCCCTCCCTTTTCCAAAGAGATTATCCAATCCGTGGCAAACGGCACACACGATATACGGCGTTCCTCACAAACCTCTTTTAATATCTTCACAAGTATTCTGTCGCTGTTTTTCATTTTTCCGTCGCATAAAGCGGTTACGCGGTGCAAATCAAGCAAGAAATTTATTCCGCTGCCGCCGCAAAAATAATTGTTTTATTGGGTGTGGATAATCCATGATGACGACTTGCCCTGCCAAAAAAATATTTTGTCACCGCGAATTTTTCACACCCTATTTTATTTACGGTATACGGGGCTTTGCGGCAATCGCAAAGCCCCGTAAAAATTCAATTAAACCCGTGATGTTTTCCGCTTAGTCCGTAGATGATAGTCAACGGCATTTAGCCCGTATCGTCCTAATCCACGGCTATTTGCCCTCGGCATTCTAGTCCGTATCCGCACATGGATGTTAGTCAACGGCATTTAGTCCGTATCCGTTTAGTCCATGGCATCTAAAACAATTTTTTTTCTTTCCTCTTTGGATAGGGTCGCCAACTGTTTGCTGTCCCCGTGGCGCACAAAGAACATGAGCGCTATGGCTATAGCAATGCACACCGCCGAATACAAGAACAAGGTATACATATTGATGTAGTCCATTATAAGCCCGGCTATAAACGGCGTTATGGCTTGCGCGGACATGGTGGCGGTGTAATAGTAACCGGTATACTTGCCCACGTCCTCCGCCGGCGCAAGCTCCACGACCATGGGAAGCGTGTTGACGTTGGCTATAATCAAGCCGAAGCCCGCGAATAGATAGAAGACGGAGAACAGTACCGACGGTATAATCGCCTTGTCGTTTGCGCGCACTATCGGCACGTACAGCAGAACAAATGAAAGTATTGCAAGGGCGAAGCCTATCATGACGGATTTTTTTCTACCTATTTTGACGGCTAGAATGCCCACGGGAATAAATGCCAAAGCGGAAATTCCCATACTCACGCCGGAAATGACGGAAGCCACGCCGGCGGACAAATTAAGCGCTTTCGTGGTGTATATGGACAAGCTGCTAGAAACGGCGTTGTAGCCCATAAACCACATGAATATGGATGCAAGTATTAGGAAGAATGACAGGAACCGCGCTTTCTCCGTCTTTGTCTTGTATTTAAAACCGAATTTCGGTTTTTTGACCTCTACGGCTTCCGCTCCGTCCGCCGCCGCATTTACGTCGGCAATCACGGGTTGGATTTCCGCTCCGGCGGTACCGTCCGCACTTACCGCGTCGATAGCGTTCGCGTTTACCGCCGCATTTGTCGCTGTCGCATCGGCTATTACCGCATCCGTTGCCGCCGCGTCGGCGGAAACCTCGCCGACCTTTGCCGCGTTATCCTCTTCGTCCTCATCGGTTATGCCGTAAGCCGCACAAACCGCTTCGCATTCCTCCGTGAATTTCTTTTCGCGTACAAGCGCCAAAAATCCGGCAAGCCCCAAAAGCATAGCCGCCGCGCACGCACCGAAGATTATCACGTAATTATTTACGTTGTCCCCCGGCAACAACACCGCCGTATATACCAAAAATGCTACGGCGCCGCCTACCCCTCCGCAGAGGTTGATAATCGCGTTGGCTTGAGAGCGTAACGGCTTAGGCGTAACGTCCGGCATAAGCGCCACTGCGGGAGAGCGGAATGTCGCCATGGCGATAAGCACGACTAGTAGCATTACCATGTAAAGCGCCAAGCTACCGCGACCCTCCGCGGTACCGGTAACCTTTATATTAACCTGTTCGCTTATCCACGTTTTCATGCCGCTTTCGACGTACTTTTTATAGTCGTTGTTGCTTTGTATGATGCGTGCGGCTTCGGTTTCGCCCAAAATCTCGTTTATGTCTTTCAACTCGCCGTTGGCGTCCGGATACAGATATGACACGGAGCCTATTCCCATAAAGCCGCCGGAGGTCTTCACCTTTGCGTCGTAGCGTATGGAAGTAAAGAAATCACGCGCCGTGCCGCCTTTAACGTCGTATTTATTAATGGCAAGATAATCTAAATCGCAATACTTATAATCCGACTTACCGTTTTTAACGGCATTGTCGTAGAACTCCGAAAGCCTTGCGCCCATAAAAGCGTCGTCGTTTAACTGCGCCTCATAGTCGGCGCGTATAGCATCCGAACGCTTTGCCTGATTAAGCGCGGATACGGGAACAAGTATCATGAGCGCCGCCGCAATAACCGTTCCTATGACGATAAACGGCGTCCTCCGACCGAATTTTTTCACCAAACGCCCTTTGGATTTATCGGAGATACGCCCGAAAAGCGGCAATAAAAACAACGAAAGTAGGTTGTCAAGCCCCATGATGACACCGCGTAAGGCGTTTGAAAGCCCGTATGCGTTTTCCAAAAGCAACGGCACGACAAAGTCGTACGCTTGCCAAAAAATCATTATTATCGCAAACGCAAAGCCGACCTTAAAGGTTTTTTTATAATCCAGTTTAAGCGGTTGCGTCGCATCTATAGTCCGCGCCGCGTTAGATTGTACTTCCATAAATTCCTCTCAAAAAAATATTGCCCCGAAAACCGGTCGGCAACCGCGTCCTTAAACGCCGCAAAAGCGGAAAAGGGGTTCATCGCTTCGTTTCGAATAAGCCGTTCAGCTTCCTTTCCCACGCGGCAACCTTAGCCGGCTTATACGTGACGGGGATTTTCATGGCAAGCTTGTAGCCCTTTTTCCCCTTCATAAGTACCTTGTTGAGCGTCAGCAAAAGCGGTAGCTTCTTCCAACCTATGAGAAGCTTTTTAATCAAGTCCACGGGTTTCAGCACCAGCATTTCCCCGACGGACACGTATTTCATATCGTTTTCGGAAACGATACCGCTCTCCATGAGGTATCTAACGTCGTCGTTATCGGCGGTAAGCATCCACCTTTTCAGAACGTCGACGGCTACGTGTACGGCGCCTAGCTTGCGCATAAACTTGCACTGATATTCCCACAAGTCCGCCGCTCTTGCGGAGTTCTTGCGGTTCACGACCTCCGCCAGTATGTCGCCCGCATAAATCGAAGAAGCTATGCCGGAGCCTAACATCGGTATAGTCATAAAAGCCGCGTCGCCTATGAGCGCATAGCCGTCCGCAACCATTTTAGTTATCGGATAGCGCACGGGTATGTTGCAAATCGAACCGCCTCTAAGCAAGATATCTCCCAAAAAGTCGTTATCCTTTTTCAAGTGTTCCATAGCCGCCGCAAAATCCTTATCGGTAAGCTCGCCCACCGTCCCCACAAGCACGTTCACTTGACCGGACGGGTCGGCAATGCACCACGAAATGCCGTTTCTGCCTAAGTGCTTTAAATACGCCTTATTAGTATGTAACGAGGGCGTTTTTGTATCGGGTTTCATATTGTAAAACGCGCGGTAAACCTCAAAAACATCTTCCTTGCCGGGTTGCTTGGCTATGCCGAAGCTTGCGGGAAGCGACGCGCGGAACTTTGAAAACACGCCGCTTGAGTCGATTACCAAAGCCGCTAAGATGTCCTCTCCGTACACCGTGGCGCCCTTGACGGATTCCTCTCCGAACACAAGCTTTTCCACCGGCGTTTCAAATTTTATAACCGCGCCGGCTTCCCTTGCGCGCGCGGTAAGAATGCGCGACAACGGACGGCGTTCCATAGACCAGTCAAGCTTCTCCGGGTCCTGAATGACCTTAACCCACCTGTCGGAAAACGGACCGTTAAACGACCAATAATTTTTAAGAAAATATTCGCTTTCGTCGGGTACGGGAATTTTTAAATCCTTGAAAACCTTACAATTTACATCGTCATGCCAATCATAAATCAACTCGTCCTCTTTTCTTGCCTCGTAAACGACCACGTCGTGACCGCCCTTTGCCAAGCCGTAAGCCGCCGATAAACCGCCCTGTCCCGCGCCTATAATTATAATTTTCATAATATCTCCTCCGAATTATCTATATGGATACGAACAATTTGCGGCGACAAAATATTTTATTGCCCAGCAAGTCGTCATGGCGGATTGTCCGTTCCCATCTATGTTTTATTATAACAAAACGCGCGCGCGGTGTCAATAGCAGCTTTCACTTAGGGAGTGGCACAAGCGCGTCCTTATAGAAAATCAAAGACGCTAAACGGTAAGTCGCGATATTCGTGTAGATGTTTTGCCGGATTCGCACTCTTGTGTTTAACGAGAACGCGGTATTTTT
>JAITPR010000012.1 GCA_031289315.1 Clostridiaceae bacterium
GAGTTTGCGCACCCATAAGGGGACCTTTCGACACGACACTACGTGTCGGCTCAAGGTGACAGTCTAAAAAACCACGCTCCTATTGGTGATATGTTTAGTGAAGCTCCCATTTGGTGACAGTCTAAAAAACCACGCTCCTATTGGTGATATGTTTAGTGAAGCTCCCATTTGGTGACAGTCTAAAGAACCACGCCCCTATTGGTGATATGTTTAGTGAAGCTCCCATTTGGTGACAGTCTAAAGAACCACGCCCCTATTGGTGATATGTTTAGTGAAGCTCCCATTTGGTGACAGTCTAAAGAACCCGCTCCCATTGGTGATATGTGAGGAATAAGTTCTGCGCCCGTTGTTATCTTGCGCGCATAGCAGTAGCATAAGTTCTGCACCCGTTGTCACCTTTAGCGCATGGCATAAGTTCTGCACCGGTTGTTACCTTGAGCGCATGGCATAAGTTCTGCACCCGTTGTCACCTTGAGCGTAATCGTACTCCGCGTAGGTGTCAGTTTTTTAGACAGCCGATAGGAACGATGTACACGCCGTCGGGACGGCGGTAGGCGTAAGCGCTTGCGGTAACTACCATAAGAAAGGACGGCTCGTTCATTTTTTCGGTGTTCACGGTCGCTTTTAACTTCAAGAGATTGGCGGCGGCTTTTTCAATTTCTGACGAACCCATTTTGACCTCGACCGCACCCCAACGACCGTCGCGTAGTTGCACAACCGCATCCGCTTCGAGGTCGTTCTTGTCGCGGTAGTGAAAAATTTCGCCGTCGATAAGTTCCGAATATATGCGTAAGTCGCGTATTACCAGCGACTCAAACAACAAGCCGAAGGTTTCAAAATCCTTTAACAATCCGTCCGGACCAATACGCAATACGGCGGCGGCGATAGACGGGTCTACAAAGTGGCGCGTAGGAGATGTACGGACGGCGGTTTTGGAACGGACGGCGGGATTCCACGCGCGTAAATCTTCAACGACAAATAGTTTTGACATCGCGTTTATATAGCTTGAAACGGTGCTTTCCGATATAGATTCCTCATCGCCGCTTAAATCGGCTCGGAGTGTGCTTATATTCGCTTGCGTCGAAATGTTTCGCGCAAGACTGCGCATAAGAGCGCGAACGCGTTCGGGGTCGCGTTGTACCTCGTCGACCTTTGATACGTCGGTATTGATGACCGCTTCCACGTAATCATAGACTTGATTTAGTGCGCGCCTGTTATCTTTAACCGTGACGGCATCCGGCCAACCGCCGCGGGCAAGGACAAAAGCGAGTTTTTCAATAGACAGGCTCGAAACGCCTTCAATATCTTGTTCGCTTTCAAAGAGCGCTTTAAGCGAAACATGACCGCTTGATTCTTTGGATTCGTAAAGCGACATCGGTCGCATAACCATACGGGCAATGCGTCCGGTACCCGTATGCATAGTAGAACCGTCCTTAACGGTTGCGGAACCGGTTAAAATATATTGACCGCGTTCGCTATTTTTATCTACGGCAAAACGCACCGCATCCCACAGGGAGGGCGCGACCTGCCATTCGTCAAGCAAGCGCGGTTTTTCGCCGATAAGCAAGAGCGACGGTTTTGTGTCGGCGGCTTTAAGGTTGCTTTTGATTGTATCGGGGTCTTGCATGTATAGCGTGCTTTTCGCTTGCCGCTCGGCGGTAGAGGTTTTGCCGCACCATTTGGGACCCGCAATATATATCGCCTTAAAGGTTTGAAGCATGTCGCTTAAAACCGTATCGGCAAAGCGTGGTAAGTAGTCGTCGGTAATAGCCATAAAAAGATACTCCTTTAGAAGGTTTTGAACGGTAACACTAATAATTATACTCATACAAAGCAAAAAGTCAAGCCAATTAAGGAGTTTGGCGCAAAAACATTAAGGAGTTTGGCGGCTTTTTGTTGCGGAGTTTGGCGAAAATGATCGAAAACATAGGATGACTGGGCGCGTTCCGCGTAGACTGTCACCAATGGGAGCGGGTTATTTAGACGTCACCTTGAGCCGACACACAGTGTCGTGTCGAAAGGTGACAGTCTAAAAAACCGCATTGAAAGCGGATGGGCGGCAATTATACTTTGAGAGCTTCCATATTTTGAAAATGTAGCCGCCTTGGTTTGCGGTGAAGACTCATATTAAAAAAATTTTCCGTTTTCGTATTCATTTGATTGAAATATCGCGGCTTTCGTTGTATAATTATTGCGGTTTAAAGTGTAGTGCTTTTTGACCTTGGCGGGAGGCTTTTCGGTTTTATGTTTAACGTAATGCAGGAGGAGCCGGAAATTCCGCAATGGGAGGCTCTTTTGGTTTTGTGTTTAACGTAATGCAGGAGGAGCCGGAAGTTTTGCAGCGGGAGGCTCTTTTGGTTTTATGTTTAACGTAGTGCTGGTGGAGCCGGAAATTCCGCAGAATACCGGGAATATTGCAAGGACGTGCGCCGCGACCGGGGCTAGGCTTCACTTGGTGGAACCGCTTGGCTTTGACATTTCCGAAAAGGCGGTCAAGCGCGCCGGGCTGGATTACTGGGAAGCCGTGGAGGTTACCGTTTATAGCGGGCTTGACGATTTTTTCAGCCGAAACGCGGGCGGGCGGTTTTTTTTCGCGTCGACCAAAGCGGCGGCGCGTTACGACGAAGCCGACTACCGCGACGGTGACTTCATACTTTTTGGGAAGGAAACCAGAGGACTGCCGGAGCCGTTGCTTGCCGCGAACTACGACAGGACGGTGCGCATACCGATGATAGGCGAAACGCGTTCGTTAAATCTTTCAAACGCGGTGGCGGTGGTGCTTTACGAGGCGTTGCGGCACACGGACTTTGCCGGGTTTAAGACGGAAGGTGCGCTTACCGGGCGCGGCGACTGAATGCGGCAATCAAAACAATGTAAACAAATGCGGCGGATTAAATAAACTATTTTCGTGGTCCGCGGCGATATATAGCGAAGCGTATGCTTCTAAGGAGTAAAAAATGAAAAGAACCATTAAAGACATCAACGTCAAGGGAAAGAAGTGCTTGGTAAGGCTTGACCTCAACGTGCCTATCATCGACGGCGTTATTACCGACGAGAACAGAATTAACGGCGCGTTGCCCACCGTGAGATACCTTTTGGAGAACGGCGCAAAAGTGATTTTGTGTTCGCACTTGGGGCGTCCGGACGGCAAGGTGAAGCCGGAATTTTCTTTGAAACCGGTCGCCGACAGACTTAACGAACTCTTAGACGGAAAGCTTACGTTTGCTACGGACGTGATAGGTGAATCGGCTACGGCGGCGGTCGCCGCGCTTAATGACGGCGAAGCGGTGTTGTTAGAAAACGTACGCTTCCACAAGGAGGAGGAGCTTTGCGCAAGCGTTTGCGGCAAAACTCTTGCCGAATACGCAAAGGAAGCGGCTAAGGCTAAGGTTAAAAAGCTTATAAAGGACGGCACCGTCGCGAAAGCCGATGAAAAGGAAGCCGTAAAAGCCGAAGCCGCCAAAATTACCGAAGAGGAATTTAACGAGCAAGAAACTAAGGTTAAGAATTTCTGCGCCGCGCTTGCCGAGTTCGCAGATGTGTACGTCAACGACGCGTTCGGAACCGCGCACCGCGCCCATTGCTCCACGGCGGGCATAGTGCTCTACGGATATGTGAAGGATGCCGTTTCCGGCTTCCTTATCGAAAAGGAGTTGGCGTTCTTAGGAGGGGCTTTGGAAAATCCGAAGCGTCCGTTCGTGGCGATTTTGGGCGGCGCTAAGGTCAGCGACAAGATAAAGGTTATCGACAACCTCATCGACAAGGTGGATGTGCTTTTGATAGGCGGCGGCATGGCTTATACCTTTAAAAGAGCGTTGGGCTTCAGTGTGGGTACCTCAATCTGTGAGTTTGACAAGCTGGACCTTGCTTTAGGTCTGCTTAAAAAGGCTAACGAAAAGGGCGTAAAGCTTTTGGTACCCTCCGACAACGTTGTGGCAAACGACTTTGCCAACGCGACGGAAATAAAAATCGTGGACGACAATATTCCCGACGGCTTTATGGGCATGGACATAGGTCCTAAGACGGTTAAGGAATACGCTAAGGTGATAGCCAAAGCCAAAACCGTAGTGTGGAACGGACCCATGGGCGTGTTCGAGCAAGAAAAGTTCGCCGTAGGCACCAAAGCCGTTGCGGAAGCCCTCTCCAAAACCAAAGCAATTACCATTATCGGCGGCGGCGACAGCGCGGCGGCGGTAGTACAGCTAGGCTACGGCGATAAGGTTACGCACATATCCACGGGCGGCGGCGCCAGCTTGGAATTTTTGGAAGGCAAGGAGCTGCCCGGTATCGAATGTCTTAACGACAAGCGCATCCCGATTATAGCCGGAAACTGGAAAATGAATAACACTATAGCGGAAACGACGGCGTTAATAACGGAGCTTATACCGCTTGTTAAGGACGCCGCTTGTGAGGTAGTCGTCTGTACGCCTTACACGGCTATTGCGGCGGCGGTAAAGGCGGCTAAGAAAACCAACATCAAGGTGGGCGCCGAAAACGTACACTGGGCGGCAAAGGGCGCTTTTACGGGGGAAATTTCCGCGGATATGCTCAAGGAACTGGGCGTGGAATATGTAATCGTAGGACACAGCGAAAGACGTCAATTTTTCGGTGAGACGGACACGACGGTGAATTTGCGCGCTAAAGCCGCGTTGGTCAAAGGCTTGAAGCCGATTATCTGCGTGGGCGAACTGCTCTCCGAACGCGAAGCCGGCAAGACCGTAGAGGTCGTCGTAAGACAAACCGTAGAGGCGTTTAGAGATATTCCCTTGTCGGAGCTTGAAAACACCGTAATCGCGTACGAGCCGGTTTGGGCGATAGGCACGGGTAAAACCGCTACCGCGCAGGACGCAAACGATACCATTAAGGTGATAAGAGATACCATGGCTGACCTTTACGGCGCCAAAGCGGCAGAAGCTAAGGTTCGTATTCAATACGGCGGCAGCATGAATCCCAAAAACGTCACGGAGCTTATGGCGGAACAGGAAATCGACGGAGGACTTATCGGCGGCGCATCGCTTAAAGCCGAAGACTTCTCTAAGGTGGTTAACTTTTAATAGATACCGCACCAAACCCCAAAAAATTGTTTCGGAGGAAACTGTAAAATGAGTAAAAAAGTGAGATTTTCCGCATTGATTATTTTGGATGGCTTCGGCTATACCAAAACTCTCTACGGCAACGCCATACGCGGAAAAATAATAACAGAAAAGGGATTGTTTGAACAGGCAGAAAATATCGAAGATAAGTCTGGGAAGTACAATAGACCACTTTCGGAAGCAGAAAAGAAAGAAGCCTTAGAACGGCAGAAAATAGCCCAAGAACAACAGAAAATGTATGAAGAAGACAAAAACAACACGACGCTCACGGACGAAGAAAGAAAGGAAAGAAGCGAAAAAAGATTAATCGCATATGCCGATAAATTCGGCATACCTTATATCCGTTCGCTGAAAGGAAGGTACGAGTGGGGGTTGTTGGACGCAAGCGGTTTGGACGTGGGGCTTCCCGCAGGACAGATGGGAAACAGTGAGGTGGGTCACCTCAACATCGGCGCGGGACGTGTAATATATCAGGACATTACGCGCATATCTAAGTCGATACAGGACGGAGACTTCTTTAAAAACGAGGTGCTGTTAAAGGCAATGGAAAACGCCAAACAACCCGGCAAAAAATTACATTTAATGGGACTGCTTGGGGAAGGTGGCGTGCATAGCCATATAGAGCATTTGTACGCCTTATTAGAGTTCGCCAAACAACAAGACGTGCCGGAGGTTTTAGTGCATTGCTTCCTTGACGGGCGCGACCTTCCTCCGACCTCCGCGGCTACCATAATTAAAAATTTGGAGAAAAAGCTCAAGGAAATAGGCAAAGGAAGAATTGCTTCCGTGGTCGGGCGCTACTACGCAATGGACCGCGATAACAATTGGGACAGATTAAAACGTGCCTACGACCTACTGACGTACGGCGGCGGCATCGCTTGTGATAATACCGTTGTGGAAAAAAAGGCTCCGGTAAATAATTATGCGAATTACGCGTACGGCGTTCACGAGGAGGAGAAGTCGCCTATCGAGCGGGAAATTCTAAAAAATTATGCGCGCGGAGTTTACGACGAGTTTATGTTGCCCATAGCAATAACCGAACCCGTTCCCGAAAATCCGGCGTTCAAAAGACCGATATGCATAGTCGGACAAGGGGATTCCGTAATATTCTACAACTTCCGTTCCGACCGCGCAAAGGAATTGACACGCGCCTTTACCGATAAAAACTTTTCGACCGAGGACGGCTTTTTTGACCGCGTAACGGGCTACTTGAACCCGTTTTTTGTGTGCTTTACCAATTACGACAATAGCTTGAAAAACGTCGAAATCGCGTTCAAGCAACAAACATATAAGAATACGTTGGGCGAATATCTGTCCGCAAACGGCTTAACTCAGCTTAGAATTGCCGAAACGGAAAAGTACGCGCATGTGACCAACTTCTTCAACGGCGGCGTTAAGGAGCCGAACGAAGGTGAGGATAGGGTTTTGATACCCTCTCCTAAGGTTAAAACCTACGACCTGCAACCGGAAATGAGTGCGCCGGAGGTGGCGGATAGGGCGGTCGAATTGATTTTATCTAAGAAATACGACGCCGTGATACTAAACTTCGCCAACTGCGACATGGTAGGGCATACGGGAAAAATTAAGGCGGCGGTACAGGCGGTAGGCGTTGTGGACGAGTGCGTTAAAAAGGTTGTAACCGCCGTTTTAAAAGTAGGCGGCACGGCAATCGTTACCGCAGACCACGGAAACGTCGATAAAATGATGGAACTGGACGGTTCGCCGTTTACCGCGCACACAACGAACCCGGTTCCGGTGATAGTCGTCGACAACCATAAGGTGCGCGAAATTAGAAAAACCGGCAAGCTTTGCGACCTTGCTCCCACCATGCTTCAGCTCATGGGCTTGCCCGTACCCGACGAAATGACTGGTAAATCATTGCTTAAGTAGGGTGTGGACAATACGCGGCGGCGACTTGCCGGGCAATAAAATCTTTTGTCACCGCAAACAGTACGCACCGGTTAAGTAAACCGGACTACGCATAAGGCAAGCATTGGCATATCGCTACTTAAATAGGGTGTTACGCATTAAGTAATCATTAGCATGCGTATTGAAGTTAAACAAGGCTTTTTCGCGGGTTTTCCGGGGAAAAAGTCTTGTTAATGCGTTTGTCTTGTTAAATAAATACCGTACCGGCAACTATGCTTGACATATTGCCGCAGTACGTGATAAAATCTATAGGATTTCTTATGAAGTCCAAATAAACGGAGTAACTTTTAAAATAGTATAAAGAGGTAATAATGGATTATACCGTAGAAAAGCTTGAAAATAGCAAAGTGAAATTTAACATCGCCGTAAGTGCCGAGGAGTGGGAAGAGGCTCTCAAAAGCGCGTATATCAAAACCAAAAACAAGTATTCGCTTGTAGGCTTCAGAAAGGGACACATACCTAAGAAGGTTTTGGAAAGCACCTACGGTAAGAGCGTTTTCTTTGAAGATGCGCTTGACATTCTTCTGCCGAAGTATTACGGTGAGATATTGGATAAGGAAACCGAATTGGAACCGGCGGGACGTCCCGAACCGAACGTCGAGGATATAACCGATGATGCCGGCATAAAACTGTCGATAACCGTTACGGTGCGCCCTGAGGTTACCTTAGGCGCGTATACCGGGCTGGAAATAGAAAAAGAAATCGCCGCCGTTTCCGACGAAGCGGTGGATGCCGAAATTAAATTGGCACAAGACCGTGCCGCGAGGATTACCGAAGCGGAGGGCGGCTACGAGGCAAAAGCGGGAGATACCGTGACGTTGTATTTCTCCGGCTCCATAGACGGCGTTAAGTTCGAAGGCGGCACCGCCAGCGAATATGAATTAGAGTTAGGTTCCGGCACATTCATTCCGGGCTTTGAGGAGCAACTCATAGGGGTTAAGACCGGCGAAGCGCGCAACGTAATCGTGAAGTTCCCGGAGGACTACGGCAAGGAAGATTTTGCCGGTAAGGAAGCCGTCTTCGAAACCTTAATCCACAAGATAAGCCTTAAGGAAATGCCGGCGTTAGACGACGAGTTTGTCAAGGACATTTCGGAATTTAATACGATGGACGAATATAAGGCGGATATCAAGGCAAAACTTCTTGCCGAAGCCGAAGAACGCATAAGCCGTCAGAACGACAACGCCATTGTGGAAAAAATCGTTTCTGCGGCAACCGTAACCGTTCCCGATGAGATGATTGAAGAACAAGCGGAGGATATGGCTCAAGAATTTGAGTACCGTCTTATGTATCAGGGCATGAACATAGACGATTACTTTAAATACACCGGCTCCGATAAGGAAGGCTTAAAGGCGGGTTATATGGAGAGCGCGGAGAAAAATGTCCGCACACGGCTTGTGTTAGAAGAGATTATAAAGACGGAAAAGATGGCGCCGTCGGCGGAGGCAATGAATGCTAAATTCGAAAAACGCGCCGCCGCTTCCGGAGAAACCTTGGATAAATACAAGAAGAAGTTGTCCGGACGCGATATAGATTATATTGCCAACGAGGTACTTACGGAAACCCTGATGGAGTACCTCAAAGCTAAAAATACCTTCGTAACTAAGGCATAATTAAGGCGAAAACGGGTTATCCGTACGGCGGTTATCACCGCACAAAAACGGCGGCGAATTGTTTTTGCACCTTTAATTTATACCGTAGAATATCGGATGCCGTGTATCTCGTATAATAGAGGTATACCGGTGGAAGCGGCGGAAAAATCCGCGGTTACCGACGTTGCGCGGAGGGTTAAGTTAGCGTTATTAACTGTTCGGAGGAATTTTATATATGGATGAGAAAAAAATTATCGAGGGCTTGCCTTCGGGTATGATAAAACCGGTCATGTATTCGCGCGAACGCGGCACTACGACCATTTACGACAAAATGTTGGAAGATAGAATCATCTTCTTAAATGGAGAGGTTAATTCCGACTCCGCCATAAGCATCGTCGCCCAAATGCTTTATTTGGAAGCCGAGGACGGGGCTAAGGACATATATTTTTATATCAACAGCCCCGGCGGAAGCGTATCCGCGGGTATGGCGATATACGATACGATGAACTACATCAAATGCGACGTGTCCACTATTTGTATAGGTGAGGCAATGTCGATGGGTTCGTTCTTGCTTTCGTCGGGCGCGAAGGGCAAGCGTTTTGCGCTTCCGCACAGTGAAATAATGATACATCAACCATTGGGCGGTACGGGGTTGACGCAAGCTAGCAACGTGGAAATAATATCTAAGTATCTGTTGAGAACCAAAAATACTCTTACCGAGATACTTGCCAAAAACTGCGGTAGAACCTTTGAAGAGGTGTTGCGCGATACCGACCGCGATAATTACATGACGACGCAGGAAGCGTTGGAATACGGATTGATAGATAAGATATTTGTCAACCGCGGGTGATTTAAACCGCGCGGCTTAAAAAGTCTTTCGGTATTTTAAACGCTCCGCTTTCCTACGCGGAGCGTTTTGCGACTAAAAAGGGCGGGGCATTTTGCCTTATCCGTGTAAAATCCGGATTGTCCACACCCCAAAATTCGACGGGGGCGGCATGCCGCTCATGCGTCAAATAGGAGTTTAAATGAAAGAATTGCATTGCTCGTTCTGCGGAAAGAGCGAAGAAGAGGTACAAAAAATGGTTGCGGGTCCCAACGACTTATATATCTGCGACGAATGCGTGCAGACATGTCAGTCTATTTTGGCGCGCGAAAGCTTGCGGCATAAGGCGGAGAGCGATGAGCAACCCGGCAACCTCATTCCGCACGCCATAAAGGGGCGGCTTGACGAGTATATTATCGGGCAGGAGGAGGCTAAAAAGGTGCTTTCCGTGGCGGTTTACAACCACTACAAGCGCATAAACGCCACCAAACAGCCTCAAGTTGACGACGTTGTGTTGGAAAAAAGCAACATAATTTTGATAGGTCCCACCGGTTCGGGCAAGACGTTACTGGCAAGAACGCTTGCCAAAATACTAAATGTGCCGTTCGCTGTGGCGGACGCGACCACGCTTACGGAGGCGGGTTATGTCGGCGAAGACGTTGAGAATATTTTACTAAAGCTCATTCAAGCCGCCGACGGTGACATAAAACGCGCGGAGTTAGGCATCATATATATCGACGAAATAGATAAAATAGCAAGAAAAGGCGAAAATGTCTCCATAACGCGCGACGTTTCGGGCGAGGGAGTACAACAAGCCTTACTGAAAATCATAGAGGGTACGCAAGCAAACGTGCCTCCGCAAGGCGGCAGAAAGCACCCGCAACAGGAGTGCTATCACATAGATACCACCAACATATTGTTTATATGCGGCGGTGCCTTTGTCGGTTTGGATAAAATTGTTAATAAACGCCGCGACGGTTCGTCGTTCGGCTTCGGCGCGGACGTCAAAATCAGAAGTGAGTTGAATTATGCCACGCTGATAAGCGGACTTCAACCGGTTGATCTCATTAAATTCGGATTAATTCCCGAATTCGTGGGCAGAATACCCGTCCATGTGGGGCTTAACGCGCTTGACGAAGCGGCACTCATAAAAATTCTTTCGGAACCCAAAAACGCGCTTGTGAAGCAGTATAGAAAGCAATTTCTAATAGACGGCGCGGAACTGATTTTCGAGGAAGCCGCATTGCAAGCCGTCGCCAAAAAAGCCATTAAATTGGAAACCGGCGCGCGCGGTTTGAGGACGATAATGGAAGACATTTTATTGGAGTTGATGTACGATGTTCCGTCGGACGACGATGTGGAAAAGGTGGTCATAACCGAAGGCGTCGTACTGGGGACGGAACAACCGCAAATCACAAGAAAAGCGGCTTAAATAGGGTGTGGACACAATCCGCGGTTGCTAAAAAACGCACCGAAACCGCTAAAGCGCGGCTATCTAAAAACGTATCGAAACAGCCAAAAAACGCGTTCGAATAAAATCCGCATTCGTAAAAGGGGTTATCGACGCACCTAAATAAAACGGGTGTAGACAATTGCGGTGACAAAAGATTTTCTTAGTAGGCAAGTCATCACCACGGATTGTCCACAACCAAATAAACAATGGAATTATGCCGATGAAGTATACGAGAGCAAGAGTAATTAAAGACACCGACGGACAAGAACCGGGAGAAATCGACCTCGTTGAAGAGGAAACCGTATCAAGCGACGCGTCGAAAAAGGAAGGTAAAACTACGCTTCCCGCTATTGCTTTGCGCGGGGTAACCCTTTTTCCGCATACGACGAGCGAACTGGACATAGGCAGACGCAAGTCGGTGAGCGCGATTTTGGAAGCGCACATAGGCGGTAGGATTATACTCATTCCTCAGCTTGACGACTCGGTGGTGGCGCCCAGGACTTCGCAGCTTGCTTCCGTGGGGACGCTTGCCAAAATAAACGACGTTAGCCATGGCGACAACGGCACGGTAACAGTGGAGTTTTCCGGGCTTCACCGCGTGAAAATATTGAGTTATACGCAGACCTCACCGTGTTTTATAGTGGAGTACGAAAAGCTTAAGCAGACAAATTACGACACGATAACGGCGCAAGCCTATTATCGCAATATATTGACGTTGCTTAGCGACAATACCGAAATCTTGAACAATGTGGACGAGTCCGTAAACGGCATGTGGAGCGATATAAACGGATTTATCGACAAGCTTGCCGGTACGTTGGTTTTTAATAAAAACTTTGATTTGCTGATTGAGCCGGATACGGAAATTCGTTTGGCGCGTTTGGCGCAACGGCTTGCCGGGGAAATCGAAATCATAAAAGCCGAAAAGGAAATATCCAAAAGAGTGAAGCAGTCCATAGACCGCGGTCAACGGGAGTACTTTCTTCGCGAACAGATAAGTGCCATTCAAGAGGAGTTGGGTGAGGGTAAGGAAAACCGTGAGCTGTCCCAAAAAATCGAAAAGCTTCCCGTGTCCGACGAAATAAAGGAAAAGCTTAAAAAGGATATAGCCAAAAACGCCAAAATGCCGATGTCGTCGCCGGACTACGGTGTTACGCGGAATTATCTTGAATTCGTGACGGAGCTTCCGTGGGAGGTGCGCACGGAGGACAGCCGCGATTTAAAAAAGGCTAAGGAAATACTGGACGACGAGCACTTCGGGTTGGAAAAAATCAAGGACCGCATAATAGAATTTTTGGCGGTACATCAGCTTACGCAAGAGAAAAAAGAACCGATTTTATGTTTTGTGGGTCCTCCCGGAGTCGGTAAAACCTCTATTGTGCGTTCGATAGCGCAGGCGCTCAACCGCAAATATGTCCGTATGAGCGTGGGCGGAGTGCGTGATGAGGCGGAAATACGCGGTCACAGAAAGACGTATGTCGGCGCAATGCCGGGACGCATCTTAGCGAATATCAAGCTTGCGGGGACGGTTAATCCCGTGTTCCTGCTAGACGAAATAGACAAGCTTGCCTCCGATTTTAGAGGTGACCCGTCAAGCGCGCTTTTGGAGGTCTTAGACCCGGAGCAAAACAACACGTTCCGCGACAACTACATGGAAATCCCCTTCGATTTGTCGGACGTGATTTTCATCACTACCGCCAATACCACGGATACCATTCCTCCCGCGTTGCTTGACAGAATGGAAATTATAGAGATGAGCGGCTATACGCCTTTGGAAAAGAAGGAAATTGCCCTACGGCACCTATACGCAAAGCAGTTAAGGGCTAACGGCGTGAGCGCCCTGCAAATAGAATTTGCCGACGGCGTGACGGAAAAAATGATAGAGGGCTACACGCGTGAGTCCGGCGTACGCAATTTAGAAAAACTGATAGCGCAAGTCATGCGTAAAGCGGCGCGCCGCATAGTCGAGGGTGAGGACGGCAAAATAACCGTTACCTGCGAAAATTTGGAAGACTTCTTGGGAATACCGCGTTACTCAAAGTCGGACGCCAATAAATCCGACGAGGTAGGCACGGTTACCGGGCTTGCGTGGACGGTGTTCGGCGGCGAAATTTTAAACATTGAGGTCTCCCTGATGAACGGCAAGGGCGATGTGATTTTAACGGGGCAGTTGGGCGACGTCATGAAGGAATCGGCGCGTACCGCTATAAGCTATATCCACGCTCACGCGGCGGATTATGGCATAAGTGAGGAGCTGTTCAAGTCTAAGGACATACACATTCATATCCCCGAGGGCGCCATCCCTAAGGACGGACCCTCCGCGGGCATTACTCTTGCCACCGCCGTTTTGTCGGCGCTTACGGGCAAGGGCGCGAAATGCGATGTCGCTATGACCGGCGAAATTACCTTGCGCGGCAAGGTGCTGCCTATAGGCGGGCTTAAGGAAAAATTGCTTGCCGCACACCGCGCCGGCATAAAAAAGGTGATTTTGCCCACTGATAATAAAAAGGATTTGATGGATATTCCCGATATAATCAAGCGGGAATTGACGATTTCTTACGTCACAGACATCAATCAAGTCTTCGGGCAAGCGATTATATAGGCGTACACCCGGAAAGCGCAAGGCTCCGCACGGTAAGCGGAAGCCGTCAAGCGATTATATAGGCTTTAAGAAAACCTCTTGCGGATTTTCTTGAATTGGAGAGGGAACGGCGGCTTCGTTGTTCCCTCTTTATGCGGTAAACGCTAGAAGCCGCATCTGCCGGTCTAAGCGGTAAACGCTAGGAAACCCGTTTGCGCATCTGCCGTTCTAAGCGGTTTTGAAGTTATAAAAAGCAAAGGTTTGCACTACGATTATGCGCAAACCGTAATATGAGCCGCTTAAAACGGTGCGATAATGGTGTGAAAAGTAAATGCAAATTAAAAACGCTAAGTTTATTATATCGGTTTCCGATTCCGGCAAGCTACCGTGCTACGATAAGCCGGAAATTGCGATTGCCGGAAAGTCGAACGTAGGGAAATCTTCCTTTATCAACTTCATATGCAACAACTCAAAGCTTGCGCGCACTTCTTCGGAGCCGGGGCGCACGCGTCTTTTAAATTATTTTGAGATAAACGGCGGTGAATTTTACATAGTGGATATGCCGGGCTACGGTTACGCGCGCGTTTCCAAAGAGGAGAAAGCCGGTTGGGGTGCGCTTGCCGAGGGCTACCTTAAAAACAGTAAGGAGTTGAAATGCGTCGTGTTGCTCGTCGATATTCGTCATGACCCCAATCCCGACGACCGGCTGCTTCTTAACTTCATGCATGCCTCAAATATTCCGTTTGCTGTCGTCGCAACTAAAGGAGATAAGCTTTCGCGCCAACAGTCCTTTAACCGCCGCGCCGAAATTGCCGCCTGCCTCAATATCGGACGCGACGACGTATTAACCGTTTCTTCCCTCAAAAAAACCGGCTTAGAGGAAATTTTAAACCTCTTCCAAACCCGCGTGCATTTGGATGTGGGAGAGTAGAGTTCCTTTGGGGTGCCCCCAAAGGAAGCACAAAACGCGGTTGACACAGGATAAATCCTTAGTGTCAACCGCGTTTTTAAATTTATTAGTATTACTCCCCAACTTATCGCCTTTTTAGTGCTTCTCCCCGGCACTCAAACATGAGAGGGCTTCCTCCGATGCCACCTTGCTTATAACTTTATTAGCGTCCAACCCCTCTCGGTCGTATTTTTAGTTGCTTCCGTGTTATTTCCGCGTAGGGGAATTGAAATCGGCTTTTATATATGATATAATAAAAGTGTAGACAATTAGCGGTGACAAATCTATTGGGAGGTTATTGATGAAGCGGTATATAAATATTGTTTTTGGAATATGCGTTATTCTGATTTTAGTCGGGTTTGCGGCGTGTTCATCACTTTCTAAAAGCCCCGGCTCGTCTGGCGGCAAAAAATTCGACGCGGTTCCAATTGAAATACCCGACATGGATAAAAACGTAAACATAGACACGAACGACGTCGATTATAAGGATATAATCGTTGCCTACTTTGTGTATGAGAATGACGCCGTGGATGTGGAATACCAAACCGCCGTGGCGCAAGGTGGTGAGAGCATAGCGACGGTAAGCGGCGTTACGGACGGCGTATTCAGGATTACCGGCGTGGGCGACGGAATTGTAAACGTTACGCTTACGGTAAAGACCGGCGGCGTAACAAGGTTGGAAATAAGCTTTGCGGTTACGGTGTCGCACAGTGAACCGCCTCCGCGCCCACAAAAAGCAACCGACCTCCCGATAGGGTTTTATACCGCAAGCAATTGGGCAAAAATGACCGACGACAGCAACGACGCAATTCAACAGGTTGATGACGGCATAAAATTCAGACAAAATAATTGCGGCTATAATTTGGGCTTTGCCGACGCGATAAACGGCAAGTCGGTGCAATATTCCTTTATGCTAAAAGCCGGCAACGTCAATAATCAAAGTTGGACGGTAAGGCTAGGCGCGTCCGAAAATAAAAACAACGGGACAACCTATTATGCGTTGCACTGTCAATACAGTCAATTTTATATCCTTAGGAACGCCACATGGGCGGCACACGCGCGGTATGCCGACACCGCATACAGCTTAAATCAATGGAATCGGTTTGATTTGTTTGTGCAGAATGAAAACGGAGCGCTTAGAATTTGGCTGTATATAAACTACATGCAGGTAGCGTTTGTGAAAGAGAATTCCATTGCCTCCGTTGCATATGAAAGAGGTGTGTTTGCGGACTCCTCACCGCTTACATTGGGAGCGTGGGCGCAGGTTAAGGTGTGGGGCGCCGATTTGGAGTTTAAGCCGGTTGACGGCGACGCCGCGCCCTATACGCGTGTACGCGTGGCGGCTGTCGGCGACAGCTTGACCTACGGACACTCGTGGAACGGTGAGTCCTATCCGGTAGCGCTTGCCGCGGCTTTGGGCGGGCAATACAACGTGCGGAATTTGGGGCATAACGGCGCATCGGTTACCGGCTTCGGGGGCGACTCCGCCGTCGGCGCGTACAAAACCACCGCCGAATATGCGCAAAGCTTGGCGTTTAATCCCGACATAGTTTTGATTATGCTCGGCAGCAACGACAGCAGCGCGTGGAGCAAGGCGCAAGCGAAATTTGAATCGGAGTTTACGGCTTTGGTAGACGCGTATAAGAATCGGAATCCCGACGTCAAAATTATCATTATGACCTCACCGCAGATAGCGTCTAACGCCGCTTTTGCGGGTAATGCCGCCGCCGCCGCAACCGTTAACAACATAATCCGCACGGAAGTGAAACTGCGACAAGAGAGCGTCGCAAGCGCTACAGGGGCTACGGTCGCCGATATACACGGCTTGATACGCAACATGATTGACGGCGGAGATAAGGACATTTTCCGTGTGAACGACGGCGTGCATTTTACATGGCATGCGGCGCAAGCGGTAGCGACCTTCTTAAAGGACATTATCGAAAGCCCGGTGTAGAAAATGGTAAACACATATTAGGGTGGGTTGCCGATAACAGACGGTGGAAAGTCCGGTATAAAATGAAAACCTAGTTATCCGTCGTGGAAAATTGCTTAACAATAGGTTTACTTAAAACAAATCCGCAAAAAAATCGCTTGACAGATATGGGAAAAAGTGATACTGTAAAGGCGTAAACCTTTACAGTGCCGCGGGCGTACCGTTTTGGAGAGCGGGGAGTGGTGCGACTATGCTTGAAAAGAAGTTGGAGATAGGCAAGCTGAACGATGCGTACGGCGTACTTTTGACGGAGCATCAGAGGGAGGTTATCCGGTTGTATCACGACTGTGATATTTCTCTTTTTGAGCTGTCAGAGCAGTTCGGCGTATCGCGGCAAGCGGTGCGCGACGCGATTTTACGCGGAGAAAGGCTTCTTAGATTATACGAGGAAAAGCTGCGTCTTATTGAAAAGAGCGACAAAATAAAGGCGCTTGCAAAAGCCGGACAATCGGCTTCATTCGAAAATAAAGACGCGTTCTTTGCGGAGATTGCCGAGGAACTGGATTAAAGTGGGGGCTTCGCCGTGGACGGCAGGGTATACGGCTTCGACATAGGGGACCTTTCGACTTTGTTTCACTTCGCTCAAGGTGACAGTCGGCGCGGAGTCTAACGTGGGTTCAAGGTGACAGTCAGCGCGGAGTCTAACGTGGGTTCAAGGTGACAGTCGGCGCGGAGTCTAACGGGGCGCGGTATCGCATGCAAATCCGAACGGCGCGGCGCAATCCGATTGCGCACAGACGGAGTTTCTTTTACGGTGCGACTTCGCGGAGAATAAAAAGATTTCGCCCAAAAACGGTGTACCCGCTATGCGAAGTTCCGCTTATGGTGCGACTTCGCGGAGAATAAAAAGGTTTCGCAAAAAACGGTGCTACCCGCTCATGCGGCAAAAAACGGAGAAAAATATGGCACTTTTCGATAACTTAAGTGAAAAATTAAATCACGTTTTTTCCAAGCTACGCAACAAGGGAAAGCTGACGGAGTTGGAAATAAAGCAAGCTATGAGGGAAATTCGCATAGCGCTTTTGGAAGCCGACGTCAACCTCAACGTAGCTAAGGATTTCGTGCAACGCGTAAGCGACAAGGCGTTGGGAGAGGATATTTTAAAGAGCCTTACTCCCGCGCAACAGGTTATAAAGATAGTCAACGACGAGCTTATCGCCCTCATGGGAAGTAAGCACACAAAGCTGTCCGTGGCGGATAAACCGCCTACGATAATACTTATGTGCGGCTTGCAAGGCTCCGGCAAGACCACCATGTGCGGAAAAATCGGTCACATGCTGAAAAAGCAGGGCAAAAACGTCATGCTTGTGGCGGGCGACATATACCGTCCGGCGGCGATAAAGCAGTTGCAAGTCGTGGGGGAAAAGGTAAAGTTGCCCGTGTTTACGGAGGGGCAAATTTCCCCGGTCAAGATAGCTAAGGACGCCATAAAGGAAGCCGCAAGTCAAGGAATAGACACCATTATTATTGATACGGCGGGACGCTTGCATATCGACGAAGTTCTGATGAAGGAAATCGTCGACTTGAAAGCGGCGGTAAATCCGACGGAAGTTCTGTTGGTTATAGACTCCATGTTGGGGCAGGACGCGGTTAACGTCGCGGCGGCGTTCAACAAGGCTATGGAGGTTACCGGCATCATAATGACGAAGCTTGACGGCGACACGCGCGGCGGCGCGGCGCTTTCGGCAAAGGCGGTTACCGGAAAACCCATAAAATTTATAGGTACCGGCGAAAAGCCGGACGATATAGAGCCTTTCCACCCGGAGCGCATGGCGTCGCGTATCTTAGGTATGGGCGACGTACTCACGCTGATAGAAAAGGCGGAGCAAGCCTTTTCCCAAGAGGACGCGCAAAAACAGCTCAAAAAAATGCGGGAAAAATCCTTCACGCTTGAGGACTATTTGGCGCAAATAGAGAGCATAAAAAAGATGGGCAACCTCAAGGACATGATGGGTATGATACCGGGTTTGGGCGCACAGCTTAAAGGCGGAACTCCGGAAATAGACGAGAAGCGTATAGCCAAAACAAAAGCCATAATACAGTCGATGACGAAAAGAGAGCGCCAACACCCGGAGATAATCAAGGCGGGGCATAGAAAGCGCATAGCTAACGGAAGCGGCACCACTATTCAGGACGTAAATCAACTGCTTAAACAGTTTGAGCAAGCCAAAGACATGATGGCAAAAATGACGTCCGGCAAACGCTTCCCGGGGTTGAGATAGAAAACGCGGCTAAGCCGTAGCAAAATCGGCTTGTTAAAAGTTCGGCGTAAACTAAAATAAAAAGAGTTTTCGACCTAAACAAAAGGTCAAAAAACGCTTTTTTGGGTGTACACAACCCAGATAAAGGTAATAACGAAAAAGGCAGAAGCCTTTAAGGAGATAAAGACTATGGTAAAATTAAGACTTACAAGAATGGGCTCAAAGCGCGCGCCGTTCTACCGCATCGTTGCAACCGACTCTAAAAAAGCAAGAGACGGACAATACATCGAGCAAGTCGGCTACTACGACCCGACAAAGAACCCCGCGGTGGTTCAAATAGACGCGGACCTTGCCAAAAAATGGTTGGCAAACGGCGCGCAACCCACCGATACGGTGCGCGACCTCTTTAAGAAACACAGCATAATATAACGACGGACTTGTAGGAAAAAGCCGTTATTTGCGGAAGCGTTAAGGCTTTTGCGAAGAACGGCGAAACCGTAATCCGGCTTAAGGTTTAAAATATTTTGCGAAGACGTTTTATAAAACCGTTTCCGCCCTTGCGGCAACCCCGCAAAAGTAATATTTTAAATTTTAAGCGCGGAGCCTGATTTGTTATCAAAGGGAGTTAACACATGCAAGAACTTGTTGAATATATCGTCGGTAGGTTGGTGGTGGACGACGGTAATTACAGCGTCAGTCTGTCTTCTAGCTATAACACGGTTGATATAACCATTGTTTGCGAGAAGAAAGCGATAGGCAAAATTATCGGCAAACAGGGCAAAATAGCCCGTTCGATACGCGCCATCGTCAAGGCGGCGGGCGCGCGCGAAAGCGGCAAACGCTACAACGTGACGATAGTAGAGGCGGAAAGCGCCGGAGAGTAATTTCCGTGAAAAAGGTTGTCGTCGGAAAAATCGTAAAGGCGCAGGGAATTAAGGGTGAGGTTAAAATAAACTCTTACACCGAAAATCCGGAGCGTTTTTTGAGTTTGAAAAGGGTTCTGTTGAACGGAACCTTTTTCAGCGTTGAAGGCGCGCGCATAACCGGCGGAGTTTTCCTAAAGCTGAAAGGCGTCGACGACAGAAATGCCGCGGAAAAATTGACGGGCGCCAACGTGGAAATCGACACCGCCGACCGCGCACCGCTGGAAGAAGGACGCTATTACGTAGCGGATATAATCGGCTGTACGGTGACGGACGGAGAGCGCGAAATAGGCATTGTAACCGATGTATTACAGTACGGCGCGGCGGACGTCTATGTTTTAAAAACCGAAAAAGGGAAAACACTTTTCCCCGCGATAGAGGCGGTATTTATTGATATAAGTATCGATAAAGGCTTGATTACGGTGGATAAACAACGGTTTTCGGAGGTTGCCGTCGATGAAGTTTGACGTTTTGACGCTTTTTCCGGAGATTTTTTCCGTGCTTGACAGCGGCATTTTAGGCAAGGCGCTTTCCGAAAACAAGTTCGGCGTTACGGTTACCAATATCCGCGACTTCGCGACGGATAAGCATAAAAAGTGCGACGATTCTCCGTTTGGGGGCGGCGCCGGCATGGTGATGCTGCCGGAACCCGTTTATCTTGCGATAAACGCGGCGGACCCGGAGCGGCAAGCCAAACGCATATATGTTTCACCTAAAGGCGTTCCGCTTACGCAGAGGCTGGTAAAAAAGCTTGCGGAGGAGGAGCGCATATTAATTTTGTGCGGCAGTTACGAGGGCGTTGACCAACGGGTTTTGGACGCTGAAATCGACATGGAAATCTCCGTAGGCGACTACGTGCTGACCAGCGGAGAGTTGCCGGCGCTGATAATAATCAACGCCGTATCGCGTTATATCGACGGCGTTTTGGGAAGTCCGGAGTCGGTAACCGAGGAAAGCTTTTCGGACGGACTTTTGGAGTATCCGCATTATACGCGTCCGCAAAGCTGGCATGGCGTCAGTGTGCCGGAGGTTTTGGTGTCCGGAAATCATAAGCTTATTACTAATTGGCGCAAGACAAAGGCGGAGGAGCTTACCAAAGCGCGCCGCCCCGACCTTACCGACGGAAAAAAGACAAAGAGATAGAATGAAGATAGTTCGGCGTTTTTCGCGACATATGACCGGCGCGGATGGAAAAAGGTAAAGAGATAAAATGAAGATAATTCAGTGGTTTCCGGGGCATATGACCAAAGCGGTGCGTATGATGCAGGACGGCGTCAAGCTTGTTGACGCCGTTATTTACGTTATCGACGCGCGCGCCGTAGCCGCCTCCGACAACCCTAAATTTAACGACCTCATAGCCGGGAAACGGGTTCTTTACGTATTTAATAAAGCGGATTTAGTGGAAAAAAAGGACCTAGAACCGTGGTTTAAACGGTTTACCGCGGAACACAAAATTTATGCCGCGGCTAACAGCGCCGGCGGAGATGTAGCGAATGTGGTGGGCGGACTTAGGGCGGCGGTTGCGGATATTGTGGAGCGTTACGCCGCAAAGGGCGTGAACAAGAGTATCCGCGCCATGGTCGTAGGCGTCCCCAATTCCGGCAAGTCCACCATGATAAATAGTCTTTGCCGCTCCAAAAAAACTATGACGGGCGACCGTCCCGGCGTTACGCGCGGCGGACAGTGGGTGAGAGTCGATAAGTATATAGATATTTTGGACACTCCCGGCACGCTGTGGGCGTCCTTTGAAAATCAGGAATACGCAAGAGATTTGGCGTATATAGGCAGTATAAAGGACGACATTTTAGATAAGACGGAGCTTGTCGCGGAGTTTATAAAAAAAATAGCCGCAGAGTATCCCGATTGCCTTAAAACACGCTACGGAGTTGACGCGGACGTAGAACAGGATACGCTTTTGGAGCGGATAATACGCGCGCGCGGTTTTCTTTTGCGCGGCGGCGAACCCGACATAGAACGAGGTTCAGCGGCAATTTTGGACGACTTCCGCAAGGGGCGGCTAGGGAAAATAATGCTTGAAAAAGCGCCTAAATGAGAAAATTTTACATATGAAAACGGAAAAAAATATTGATAAATTGTATTACGAAAGACGGTATCTTTCACGCGGCGCGGTTCACATATGCGGCGTCGACGAGGTGGGTAGGGGACCGTTAGCCGGTCCGGTCACGGTTGCCGCGGTAATTTTGCCGCTTTCCCCGGAGGATATAATAGAGGGCGTCGACGACAGCAAAAAGCTTTCTCCCAAACGGCGTGAAGCGCTAGCCGAACTCATAAAGAAAAAGGCGACGGCGTATGTCATCTGCTCTCTTGACAACGAAGTAATCGACGAAATCAACATTTTAGAGGCTACAAAGCGCTGCATGAAATCTGCAATCACTTTACTCTCCGTGAAGCCGGACGCGGTGCTGATAGACGCGGTTATGATTGATACGGGTATTACCACGGAGGCGATAATTCAAGGCGACGCAAAATCATATCTCATAGGTGCGGCGTCTATTATAGCCAAGGTACACCGTGACGCGCTCATGAAGGAATTCGCCGCAGTATACCCCGGCTATGGCTTTGAAAGCAATAAGGGCTACGGTTCCGCGACGCATATAAATGCCATAAGAGAACTAGGCTTGACCCCTATCCACCGCAAAACATTTACTAAAAACTTCACGGCGAAGTGAGATAACTTTGGAAACGCCGGATAAAAAAGTGCGCGGCGCGTGGATAAACAAACGGAAACGAGTAGGATTTTGATACCTAAGATAAAAAAAACGCGCGGCGCGATTGTGATAAAGTACGGCAAAGTTATATAAAAATGGGTGTCCACACCCTGAAAAATGTCCGGCGCGATATTGTAACTTCGGGAAAACATTTTCGGCGGTGCCGCATTTGCAAGGAGAGAGAGCTATGATGAACAACAAGCCGGAAGGCGATATGGGCGAACAGTCGGCGGCGGAATATATCCTTAAACATGGCTATAAAATTCTTGAACGCAATTTTTCTTGCTTCTACGGAGAGGCGGACATCATAGCGGAGCATAAGGGCGCGGTGGTTTTCATAGAGGTTAAAACCCGCAACGGGCGCGGCTTCGGTTCGCCGGCGGAAGCCGTTACCGCAAGCAAACGCCGTTCCTACGTCATGATTGCGCTCAACTATCAGAAAATAAAAAAGCTTTACGACACGGACATGCGCTTCGATGTTATAGAGGTATTCCCCGGCGCAAGAGGTGAGGAAGCGGAAATAAATCACATAGAAAACGCCTTTGACGCGTCGGACTTTTATTCGCCGCGCGGAAGACGGTATTAATGGGGCACATTACCGGCGTGTCCGTTAATATGCCTATTGACCCTGCCGTAGAGGGCGTACGCGCCCGTTCGGACAAACGGCTTTGCCTCAAAGGCGGAAAATAAATAAAAAATAATTAAATTTTTGTCGCTTTTTATGGCATATATATTATATTTACTTGTCTAATCCTTTGCAATGTGTTACAATACTTGAGCATAATGACTCGGACGCTCCGCTGTTTGCTTGCCCTTAGGGGTTTTAAGCCCCCGCCGCGCTTTTATATTTTTACTTGCGGCGGGTTATGCAACCGTATCCATTCTAAAATTTTTGCGTTTTATTTTCGCGAAAAGGACAAGAGCTCGGCTGCTTTGTATGAATATGAGCGTTTAGTAAAGACTAGGAGGTATATAAAGTCAATATGAGCAATATCATCGACCAAATCGAAAAAGAAGAAATTGAGAACGTTATTAAAATACGCGCTCTCACGAGGGCTAAAAAGCCCTTGACGGAAACCCCGACCGAAGAAGAGATTGCGGCGGTAAAAAAGGATT
Organism: Clostridiaceae bacterium; assembly: GCA_031289315.1. Classification (GTDB taxonomy): domain Bacteria; phylum Bacillota; class Clostridia; order Christensenellales; family CAG-917; genus JAITEJ01. Next base: position 23,383 of record JAITPR010000012.1, read on the forward strand.
TTCCCGCGTTTAGCGTGGGCGATACCGTAAAGGTTTTCGTGAAAGTTACCGAGGGTTCACGCGAGAGATTGCAAAACTACGAGGGTACGGTAATCGCTAAGAAAAACGGCGGCGCGCGTGAAACGTTTGTGGTTCGCCGCTTGTCCTACGGCATAGGCGTCGAGAGGACTTTCCCGCTTTATTCCACCAAAATCGACCACATCGACATAGTTCGTTTCGGTGACGTAAGACGCGCTAAGCTCTACTATTTGAGAGACAGAAAGGGCAAGTCGGCGAAGGTTAAGGAACTTAAAAAGAGATAGTAAATTTAAGAAACGGGTGTCGGTGTTTCAAATAAAACGCCGCGCTCGTTCCTTTTATTTATATGTGTGGACAATCCTCAGTTACAACTTGCTGGCTAAGAAAAAATTTTATTACCGCGAATTATCCACATATATGCGGCGGACGACCGCTTAGGGCGGGTTGCATAAAAATTTTATGCGCAAATCCTTGAGATGTTGGTATTTGCCAAAAACAAACAAAATAAATAAGGCTTATGCGGCGCGGAAATGTGAAAAATCCGCGCTTTGAGAGGTTCGCTTACGATGGTAAGACTTAAAAAATTAAGCATAATTTTAACGATTTTGATTATCTGCGCCGGGGTATTCGTGTTTACCGCATGTAACGATCCCAATCCCGTCTACGGTGAGGAGCTTGTCGTAAACGGCGGCTTTGAGGACTACGACACGGATACGCAGAGCTTTACCGCATGGGATTTCGCCAACGCGGACGACGCGGTTTACGAAAAGAAGATGGTTCAGTTCGGCACCAACAATTCCGGAATTGCTCTCATAGACGGCGTTCCCGACGCGACCTACGGAAGTCAAGCGTTGGAGCTTAAAATAAGTTCCGGCACAAAGGCTGCCGCGTGGGCGTATCAGACCGTACCCGTCATAAGCGGCGCGACTTACAGAATTAAAATCAGCTACCGCCAAACCGCTCAAGGGACCGCCGGTATCAGATTTTTGGAAAACGTCGACGCGTATGTTTCTCAATGGAACATACACGATAAGTGGACGGACGTGACGCTTTACGTAAAACCGTTGCGTACGGATAACCTTACCATATCCTTAAGAGTCGATTCGCCCGCGGATACGTCGGCGGCGACGGTGAGATATGACAAGATTTCCGCCGTGAGAATAGAAAATTTCCCGGAGGGCTTCTCCCGTTCCGACCTCATAGAGGTGCGTAAAGTCAATCAGGTTTTGGCAAACGAAAACGTGGGCGGCATACTTTTTGTAACGCTGTTTACGTTATTCGGCTTCGCCGTGTTGGTGTGCGCATACGTGATTATCCGCCGCACCTACGCCAAACGGAATGCGCTTACCGATGCGACCTCTGCAAAGGGCTTTAAAGGCGCGTTGCAAAATCCGGCGTTTTTGACGGCACTCGTGCTTGTTTTGACCTTTGTGGTGCGCATAATATTAGCGGCTACCATGCAGGGCTTCGGCGCGGAAACCAAAGGGATTTTGACCATTGCCGACGAGCTTATCGCTAAGGGGACGTTGGTGTTTTACGTGAACAACCCGACCAGCCTTGCTTCTCCCGGAATGCTCTATATCCTAAGTATAGTCGGCGGTTTTGCCAAATTGTTCGGCGTTCAAGAAAACGGCGCCGCTTATTCACTTTTGCTTAAAATACCCGCGATAGTGGCGGATATGGCGGCGGTCGCGGCAATATTCTTGTTCGGTAAAAAGTACGCCGGCAATAAAATAGCCTTGGTTTATTCCGTTCTTTACGCGTTGCTTCCGGTCGCCTTTGTGCTGTCCGGCATACGCGGCTCGTTCGATTCGATTTTGGCGGCGCTACTGCTCATAACCTTCATTTTGATTGTGGAAAAGAAGCACATTGCCGTGTTCGTTACGTTGGCGCTTGCATTGCTTTTGAGTTTGCACACGATGGCAATCGTACCGCTTATTTTGGTTTACTTCATATACCTTTGCTACAAGGCGAAGCGCGACCACGACGATAAAACCGAATTTAATAAAACCCTTACGCTTACAATCGTCGGGTTTGTGTCCGTGTTTATCTTCATTTACCTTGCGTCGCTGCCGTTCACGGTTAACTACGTTTCCGGTCCCGTAACCAACGAGGCGGGGATTATCCTCTCCGAAAAGGCTATGCCGTTCTATATAGTGGGTAAATACCGCGATATGATACAGGATATAACCTACTTCGTGTCCAACAACTTCAACCTATACGGCATGGTCGGCATGAACGGCAAAATCGTAAACGCCAACGCGCCGATATTCAACATCATCTTCATTGTGGTATTGGTAGTTTATATTATCTCTCTCTATATGAAGAACCGCAACCGCTTAGAGCTCATGTTACTTGCGTCGTTCTCGTTTGCGGTGTTGTCGGTATTCAGCCTTAAAAACACGGAAACATACATGTTCCTGTCGTTTGCCACAATGCTTGGATACCTCATGATTGCCGGTGAAAAGAGGCTGTATTTCACCTTTGCCGGCTTGTCGTTGCTTAACTTCCTTAATATAGCGCAGCTGATGAGCAACTCCGGTTTTGTTACGGAAAATCCGCTCGGTCCGATTATCAACTTTGAAAGCTCCGACGTGTTCTATATTTTCATGAGCGTAATAACGGTGCTGTTTGTTCTCTATTACGGGTATCTCACATACGTTATCTGCAATAGCGACAAGCGCAAAAATATTTTGCCCATGCCCGATACCTTTGCCGTGTCCGCAAAGAAGTGGTTTAAGGATTTACGCCGCTATTTCACTAAGTCGTAAAAGGCGTATAAGAAAATCACGAGAAAGTGAGCGCCACTTATTGATATAACAACTTGAAAAACATTGTAAAAACGCGGTTACCGTAGGAAAAATTCTGTCCGGTAACCGCGTTTTTAAAGTTGAGAAATACAACGCCGCGTTTTTGGTTTCCGTAGCCGTTCCTTTGACGCTTTTGGAAAAGCCGCTTAAAGCCTTACTGCGGAAATAGCGGCAGGTCGAATACTCCCGTGCAGACCTCTTGCGTGAACTCCTGACAAGGCGGAATGTAACTGTAGCCGTACGAGGGTACGAGTAGAAACGCGTCCGCTTCGGCGGTTAGGACGATGGTTACGCAACAGGTTAATATGAATATATTGTCCTGCGAATAAACGCCGAACGGGCTAACCATATTGACCGTAGCGTGAATTTCCGTCGGAAATACAGAATTTTCCGGCACGTTCATAACAACGTCTCTGAGATAAGTAAGTTCGCCGAAGCCGCGTCCTTCCGTGCCGTTGGCGTCCGCGTAGATTATCTCCACGGGTATGGTAACGGTTGCGATTACGCGTTTACAGCCGGGTGCGCCGCCGGCAATCGGTTCGATTGACACGTTGGAAACGAGACCGCGTGAGCCGACGGATGCCGCGCTTATGAACGACAGCGGTTGAACCGGATTGGACGGTTGCATGTTGTGCAGGGCAATAGACACGTTTTCTTGAGTCATTTGATTTATGCACGCGTCGAATACCTTCCTCGTTTGTATACATACCCTCTCGCACAATCCGTGCAAAGGATTTCCGCTGATTATGCCCGGACTTTTATCGGGTTTAAGATTATTGCAAAAAGCCATGGTGCTTTACCTCCTGCCATATTATATGTTATGTACGCTACGGCGTGTGATAAGCTAGGGCAACTACAATTTAGGGCGATGTATCTTCCCGAAATTGCAGTTGCCCTGTTTAGGGGGACAAATTATGTAGCATAGGGATAAATCCCTATGCTACTACATTATTTCTCGCCTTTCTGCGACTTACCGCGGTAGGTCGGGGAAATTACATTTGCAATTTATCGGCTCGACCTCGCCTCTCTGCACTTATCTCCGCTAACACTCCGATAAGTGCGTAAATTGTTTTCGCAATTTAGCGGCTTGATTCTACTCTCTTTTCTGCGATAGGTTCTTCTTGACAATCCTATAAAAGCGGTATAAAATATAAAAGTAAATTGTAGTGATTGGGATATGGTTACATTACGGCATAGTTGGAAAATAGACTAAAATTTTCTCAAAACCGTTAATGTCAACACACCCTAAAACGAAAAATAAATTTTACGGATGATATAATAAATTTTAGGGGAGCTTGTATACAAGCTGAGAGGGAGTTGAGAACTCCGACCCTTAAACCTGATGCGGATAATGCCGCCGTAGGAAAAACATGAAAGACTAGTCTTTATTGCCCTTTTTCCTTAGGCGGAGAAAGGGCTTTTTATTAGCGTGCGCCCGGCTAATCACGGCAAGTTCGTTGAATTTAATTGGTGTCAACACGCTAGTGCGCCCGGCTAATCACGGCAAGTTCGTTGAATTTAATTGGTGTCAACACACTAGTGCGCCCGGTTAATCACGTTAAGCTTGCTGAATTTGTTTAGCGTCAACGCACCTTAGTTAAGGAAAGGAGTATTAAATGTCTTACAAAACACAAATGGAAGCGGCGCGTAAGGGCATCATCACCCCGGAAATTGAAATAGCGGCTCGCGACGAGTATATTTCGGCGGAGGAGCTTAGAGTTCTTTTGGCAAACGGTAGCGCCGTTATCCCGAAGAACATAAACCATAAGGCGGGCTACCCAAAAGCCATCGGCGGTACGCTTCACACCAAAATCAACGTCAATTTGGGGGCTTCGAAGGACTGCCATAATTTTGATGTTGAGCTTGCAAAGGTGCGCAAAGCCGAAAGCTTAGGCGCGGATGCGATTATGGATTTAAGCACCTTCGGGGATACGCGCTCCTTCCGTCGCAAGCTAGCCGCCGAATGTAAGGCGGCGCTGGGCAGTGTTCCGATTTACGACGCGTTGGTGTATTACGATAAGGATTTAGCCGACATAACCTCCGATGAATGGCTTGAAGTGGTCAAAATTCACGCACAAGACGGCATTGACTTCCTAACCATACACGCGGGCATGAATTTGGCGACGGCGGCGCGGTTCAAGTATAATCGAAACAGACTTACTAATATCGTTTCACGCGGCGGTTCGCTGATGTTTGCATGGATGGAAATGACGGGACATGAGAACCCGTTTTTTGAGCGCTACGACGAGCTTCTCGACATATGCCGTGAGTATGACGTAACCTTGAGTTTAGGTGATGCTTGCCGTCCCGGATGTACTCACGATGCTTCCGACGCTACGCAGATAGAGGAGCTTATCACTCTCGGTGAGTTGACAAAACGCGCGTGGAAGCGTGACGTTCAGGTGATGATAGAGGGACCGGGGCATATGCCGCTCGACCAAATTGCTGCCAACATAAAGCTTCAACAAACCCTTTGCCACGGTGCGCCGTATTACGTGTTGGGTCCGCTTGTAACCGACATTGCCCCCGACTATGACCACATCACCTCCGCTATCGGAGGCACTGTGGCGGCGGCAAGCGGCGCGGCGTTCCTATGCTATGTTACGCCCGCCGAACATCTGCGGCTACCGAATGAGCAGGACGTTCACGACGGAATTATCGCGGCAAAAATAGCCGCCCACGCCGGCGACATTGCCAAAAAAATTCCGCATGCGGCGGAGCGGGACAACGAAATGAGCCGCGCCCGTCAGGAAGTCAATTGGGAAAAAATGTTCTCACTTGCGATAGACCCGGAGCGTGCGCGTAAAATTCACGAGGAAGCTCCGTCCGAAGTCGAAGGCGCTTGTACGATGTGCGGCAATATGTGTTCTATGCGAAACATGAATAAAATTCTTAACGGCGAAAAAGTAACTGCAAAATGAAAAAGGCATATAAATTATCACTGGCAGGCATGCTTGTTGCGATAGGTGTGGTCGCGGCGGCATTAAATTTAAGTATTCCCGTAGGCGCGTCAAAATGTTTCCCGGTTCAGCATGTTATAAATTTGCTTGCCGCCGTGATACTAGGACCGTTTTACGGCGTATGTATGGCGTTTATCGCCAGCGCTATACGCGTCCTCATGGGGACGGGTACGCTAAACGCGTTTCCCGGCAGTATGATCGGCGCGCTACTTTGCGGGCTTGTGTACAAAGGCTTGAAAAACACAAAACTCACATTTAATGCGCGCCTTGCGTTCACGCTTTTGGGTGAGCTTATCGGCACGGGGTTTTTAGGCGCGCTTGCGGCGTATCCCGTGACTACCTTTATAATCGGTACTTCAATACCGTTTTTCTATTTTGTTATACCGTTCGGCATAAGTTCTTTGGGCGGAGTGATTATCGCCGCGTTGGTTCTTGTGCCGCTCGGCAGAATGAGTTTTTTCTCACGGCTTACCGCAGAAAGAGAGCAAAAAATGTTCGGAAAAGTGCGCGATACGAAAGAAATATTGCATGCGTCTTCACCGGAAAGGGAATAAAAATGTTCGGAGAAGTGCGCGATACGAAAGAAATATTGCATGCATCTTCACCGGAAAGGAAATAAATATGTTTGGAAAAATACTTGAAAACGTTAGAAAATCCGCACCATTGGTGCATAATATAACCAACTACGTAACCGTCAACGACTGCGCAAACATTCTGCTTGCTTGTGGCGCGTCGCCGATTATGGCGGACGATATTGGTGAAGCCGCACAGATTACGTCAATTTGCAGCGCGCTGAATATAAACATAGGCACGCTGAATTCCCGAACAATTCCGGCGATGTTCGCGGCGGGAAAAGCGGCAAACGGACTTAAACACCCAGCGGTGCTTGACCCGGTGGGCGCGGGTGCGTCGGAGCTTCGTACCGATACGGCGAAAAATCTAATAAAAGAGGTTAAATTTGCGGTAATTCGCGGCAATATTTCCGAAATAAAAGCACTTGCTTTAGGTGTGTCGAATACTAGCGGCGTTGACGCCGGCGCGTCCGATGAAATCACTAACATTGACGGAGCGGTGGATTTTGCCGTAAAATTTTCCAAACGAACGGGTGCGATAATTGCGATTACCGGCGCGACGGATATTGTGACCGACGGTAAACGTACGTATTTAATCAAAAACGGACACCCGATGATGAGCAAGGTTACGGGAACGGGTTGTATGCTATCGGCGTTGGTGGCGGCGTTTACGGCTGTTGACGGCTTCGTAGACGGCGTTGCGGCGGCGGTAGCGGCAATGGGCTTGTGCGGCGAAAACGCGGTTGCGCGGCTAGGTAAGCGTGACGGCAATTCCTCATTACGCAATTATATAATCGACGAAATGTATAATCTTACCGAAAAAGAGCTTGACGAGGGTGCAAAATATGAGGTTAGATAAAAAGCATTTGCTTCTGTATGCCGTAACGGATAGGGCATGGATTGGTAAAAATACGCTTTGTGAGCAGGTTGAGGACGCGATTAAAGGCGGCGCGACCTGTATTCAGCTTCGTGAAAAGGAGCTGTCCTTTGACGAATTTTTATTAGAAGCCGCAAGAATAAAAAAGGCTTGTGAAAAACACGGCGTACCGTTTATAATAAACGACAATGTTGAAATTGCCGCGCAAATTGCCGCGGACGGCGTTCATGTGGGGCAGAGCGACATGACGGCGGCGGAGGTGAGAAAAATAATCGGCGCCGATAAAATTTTAGGCGTTTCGGTTTCCACTGTCGCGGACGCCGTTAAAGTCGAAGCCGACGGCGCGGATTATTTAGGCGTAGGGGCGGCTTTTAACACTTCCACAAAAACCGATGCGGTTACCGTTTCGCACAAAACGCTGACCGACATCTGCAAAGCCGTGCAGATCCCCGTCGTTGCCATCGGCGGTATTACCCGCGATAATATTCTTAAATTATCGGGTACGGGCATAGTCGGCGTTGCAGTGGTGTCGGCGATATTCGCAAGCCGTGATATTGTCGCCGCAACACGCGAACTCAAATTATTGGCGGGAGTATTATGAAAATAAGCGGCGTGATATTCGATATGGACGGTACGCTGATTGACTCGATGCCGTACTGGGACAACGTAGGCGCGATGTATCTGAAGACATGCGGCGTTTCGGTGGAGGCTAATTTAGGCACCGTTCTTAGGGCAATGAGTCTGCAGGAGGTCGCTAAGTACCTTAAACGGAGATACAATTTGCGTGACAATCCGCAAGAGATAATCAACGGAATTATCGACCTTGTTCAGGACCTATACGAGGACGTAATTCCTGCAAAACACGGCGCGTTAGAACTGCTTGAGATGCTCCGTTCGCGGAACGTAAGGCTTTGTGTGGCTACGGCTTCAGAAAAAAAGGTTGCGGAAACAGTTCTGAAACGACTGGGCTTGTTCGGCTATTTTGAGTTCATTATAACCTGTGAGGAGGTCGGGGCGGGCAAAAATAATCCGCTGATTTTCGATACCGCGCTGAAACTATTGGGGACGGATAAAAAATACACGTATGTAATCGACGACGGACTTCACGCGATTAAAACCGCTAAATCGGTGGGATTTCCTACCGTTGCGGTCTATGATAAATCGTTCGACGTCGACAATGCTGAAATACGTGAAATTGCCGGAGCGTACTTTGAAACCTTATCGGAAGTCGGCGAATACCTCAAGGGGGATTTCTAAATGAAAAAAATCCTTACTATAGCCGGTTCGGATTGCAGCGGCGGCGCCGGAATACAGGCTGATATTAAGACGATTACCGCGCATAAAATGTACGCGATGAGTGTAATTACCGCTTTAACCGCACAGAACACAACCGGATTAACGGCGATTTTGGAGGTTACGCCCGAATTTGTCGGGCGACAGCTTGACGCGGTGTTCACCGATATTGTACCCGACGCGGTTAAAATCGGCATGGTCGCAAATGCCGATATAATTAAGGTTATTGCCCAAAAGCTTAGGCAGTACAACGCCGTAAATGTGGTAATCGACCCGGTTATGTCGTCTACAAGCGGGAGCAGGCTAATATCCGAAAATGCGCAAAGCACACTGGTAAGGGAACTTTTTCCGATTGGCAAGGTTATAACGCCCAACATTTTGGAAGCGGAAATTTTAAGCGGCATTAAAATATCGGATACAAAGGATATGCAATCGGCGGGGCTTAAAATAGCGCGTGAAATCGGTTGTGCCGTGCTTGTCAAGGGCGGTCACTCCGTAGGTGACGCTACGGATTATCTTTGCGAAAACGGCAATATCACTTGCTTTAGCGGAGAACGGATTGATAATCCCAATACACATGGCACGGGTTGTACGCTGTCGTCGGCTATCACTTGCGGGTTGGCGGACGGAAAAAGCTTGGCAAAGAGCATTGCCGGCGCTAAGAAGTATTTGACTGGAGCGCTAAAAGCCATGTTGAATTTAGGGAGCGGCGCGGGTCCGATTGACCATATGTGGAATTTATAAACTTGCCAAAATCTTTTTTTAATCCGTATCTTATTTCATTTCTATTCAAGACAACCGCATTTATTCGGTTGTTCTAATTTATTCGGTTGTCCTATTTATAGCTTGACACCTTGCGACGGGGCAAGTATAATTCAGATATGAAAATTTTTGTTATAAGCGACTTGCATTTATCCGGCGCCGTTTCTAAGCCCATGGATATATTTGGGGAGCAGTGGATAGATTATTGGGAACGTATTTGCGACGATTGGCGCGCGCGTGTTGCGGAGGAGGACCTTGTGCTTTTGGGCGGCGACCTTTCGTGGGGAATGACGTCGGAAGAGGCGGCGCCCGACTTGGCGGAAATAGGCGCGCTTCCCGGTAAAAAGGTTATCATACGCGGCAATCACGACTACTGGTGGTCAAGCTATAACAAGGTAAAAAAGATACTTCCGCAAGGCATGTTCGCGATACAAAATAACGCCGTTAGGATTGGTGGCGCCGTAATAGCGGGGACGCGCGGTTGGACGGTCGCCGACGAGGATTCGGAAGCAGAAGACAAAAAAATATATTTGAGAGAGCAGCAACGGTTGAGGCTTTCATTAGAAGACTTGAAACAGAAAAATACAGACGGCGCTTACGAGGTTTTAATGCTGCATTTCCCGCCGTTTAACGCTCAATTCGGCGAAAGTGAGTTTACTAAAATAATAGAGGAGTACGGAATAAAAAACGTGATTTACGGACATCTTCACGGCAAGCGTTGTAGGGGAGAGTTGGAAGTGGTGAAAAACGGAGTTAAGTATTACCTTACATCTTGTGACCAACTTCACAATGAGCTACTGTGCTTAAGGCAAGATTAAAGTGGATTAGATTAACCGATAGGGTTATACGGCGGCAGTCTACAGCGCAAGGTTTTCGCTTACGGAAACGACCTTAAGCCCTACGGCGGCGTAGTAGTCCAGTATTTGCGGCAATACCTTTGCCGTCGCTTCCGTCGGGTGCATCAAAACAAAATCTCCGCCCTCAGCGTTAGTAGTGGCGCGTTTGAAAATCGTCGGACCGTCGTGGTCGCGCCAGTCTATTGTGTCCTTGCTCCACATCACGGTAAGCATGTTAAGACTTGCGGCGGCTTTAAATGTGTTGTCGTTAAACGAGCCGGACGGCGGCGCAAAAAGATTGGACGGCTTTTCGCCTAAAATTTCCGTCAAAAGCTTGTCGGTGACTACTATTTCCTCCAAATTTTTTTCGTAGCCCAGTTTGCCGTGGTCGCGGTGAAAAAATCCGTGATTGCCGATTTCACAACCGGCGTCGCGTATGGCTTTTACGGTATCGTTGTTGTCGTCCGCCCAACAGCCGCCGATAAAAAAGGTGGCGGTAACTCCTCGCGATGTCAAGGCTTCCAGCATAGGCTCTATAAATTCCGTGCCGCCGTATACGTTAATCATGACCGAAATAAAATCGGAGTCGCGGTTACCGTTGTAGTAGGCAGGGTTTTTGGTGGACGCAGCGTCGACGGTAGGGTAAAAAACCAACGCGCACAAGGCGAATAAAGTGAAAACTATTATTATGTTCGCGGAAAAAAATCTAAACTTTGCGGCTTTCATATTAATAGAATATTCAGCGTAACCGCCGATATGACATGGTTTAAGCAGGAAAATACGTTTGCCCTAATCGGTATGACATATTATATAAATATTGGTATTGACGGATCATGATTTGGTTGTTGCGTTAAGAACGCAAATATGATAGAATACTAAAATGTGGACAGTTCGCGGTGACAAAAGATTTTCTCGGGCAGATAAGTCGTCATCGAGGATTGTTCGCACCTGAATACTAATAATACTTTAGGTATCAAGGGGTGTCCACATCCGTATACACTCCGGAAAACATAAATTAAGACGGATATATTCCGCAAAAGAGGGTTTATGAAATATTTTCATCAGTATAAAAACGGCTTGCGCTTGGTTCATCATTATGTGCCTACGGTAAGGTCGGTGGCGTTCGGTATAAGCGTCGGCACAGGAAGCGCGTACGAAACGGAAGAAAATAACGGCATTTCGCACTTTTTGGAACATATGATGTTCAAAGGTACGAAAAAGCGTACGGCGTTTGAAATAGTCCGCGAATTTGAAAGCGTCGGCGCGCAAACAAATGCGTTTACGTCAAAGCATATGACGTGCTATTATTTTGTTTCGCTTGACGAAAACGCCGAGTACTGCGCGGAAATTTTAAGCGATATGTTCTTTAACGCAAGCTTCCCGAAGGAGGAGGTTGAACGCGAACGCGCGGTTATCTTAGAGGAAATCTCCGAGGCGGACGACGAGCCTGAGGATATAGTTTTTGAACAGCTTGCCTCCGTGTACTTCGCCGAACACCCGTTGGCAAGACCGATTTTGGGTAGCCGCGAAAACGTTAAAAAGATTACCGCGGACGACCTACGCGCGTACCGTGCAGAGACCTACAGCGCCGGGAACGTCGTGATTTCCATAGTGGGAAATATAAAGAAAGAGGACGCAACGCGGTTGGCGGACAAGTATTTTACTCCGAATTTCACCGGTAAAAAGGTCGCAAAAAAAACGCTTGTACCGGCGCCGGGCAGAGGCGGAGCTAAGGGCAGTGTTAAGGATATAGAACAAGTGCATATTGCGTTTGCTTTTCCGGGCGTTTCGCAGGCAGACCCGCGCCGTCCGGCGGTGTTGGTTTTAAATTCGGCGTTCGGGAGCGGTATGTCGTCGCGGCTTTTCCAAAAAATCCGCGAAAAATACGGACTTGCCTATACGGTTTATTCCTATCCTACATTCTATCCCAACGAGGGAGAATTTTCCGTCTATACCTCTACAAACAAACAAAATTTTGAGGCAACTAAAACCGCTATTATAGATGAAATCAAATTGTTGATTGAGGGCGGATTGACGGAAACTGAAGTTGAATGTGCAAAAAATCAAATTAAAGCCTCATTTGTTTTCAGTCAAGAGAGTACATCGGCGCTCATGAGAATGCACTCAAAGGAAGCGTTTTTGCGTAATGCGTGCTTTGATTTGGACATGTACTTAAATGAGATAAACAAGCTTGACAAGGATAGCGTCAATGCGGTTATTGCGGACATCTTTGATTTTGACCGCATGGCTGTTTCTCATGTGATGAGTGAGAACTAAAAATGTTTCACTCATTTGCTTTAACATAAAGCGGAAGTTTCGCACGCGTAACCGAGTTTTATGTTAAAGCCCGGCGACTTCGCTTTTACGCGTTGAATGGGGCGTGTCGCAATAGGATAGGCACCTATTATGGGGACATTTCATTGCATAACAAGTAGCAAAGGGGTTATAAGCTACAAAAAGAGTATCAAATATGCTTGAAACAGGAGTATTTACGAAAAATCCAAAAAAAAATTTATAAATTTGCCCTTTTAGAATTGCGGTTAGGTAATATATATGTTAATATATATTATTATGAGAAGAAAAAAAGGAAATTCTGCAAAACTGGCGGCGGTAGGAGTGGCTATTATAATAACGGCTCTCTTTTTTCTGTTATGTTTATTTAACGTGTTCGGTTCTGCCGGCGGTGCCGTGAAGCATTTTCTATTGGGAGTGACGGGTTTTGCCGCGTACGCTTACGCTTTGGCGGGGATTTTCTTAGGCTGCGCGGTAGTCGGGCGGCTTAGGGTTAAGATTTCGTTTTTCGGCGCGGTTAAGTACGCCGGGCTGTTTTTCCTAGGGATTTACGCGCTTCAAATTATTACTTCCTCTCCTGAATTTGTCGACGGCGGCAATTACGGCGGCTATCTTTCGCGGTGTTACGACGGCGCGTCGACGGCGGGCGGGGCGATAGCGGGCGTTTTTGCGTACCCGCTCATGCGCGCGTTTACCACGGTGGGCGCGCTCGTGTTCGCGTGTATATTGTTTTTCGCGTGGGCATTGCTGATTATTTTCCCGTTTATTAACAAGCGCGTTCCTTACACGGACGACGGCGTGAACATAAGAAAAACCAAAAAAAACGTACGCAAAAACGGACATGCGCGGATTTACGACCCGGAGGATTTTGAGTCCGCGGAGGTTATGCCTAGCAGATTATTCAGCGGCGACGTGAACGGTGGACGTGGCGGAAAGCTTTACCGCGCGGATAAATACGAATACAGTGAACGCGACGGCTTTGATATAGCCTATCCGAATGCCGGGTTTGAGGGGGAAATTTTCCTGCCGGACGCCAAGACCGACCGTGCGCGGCGCGTACTTTTCGGCGACGGAAGCGACGAGACCCCGGGGGCGCGTATTTTAGGCTACGAGGACGATTACGACAATCAGCTTGCACCTAAGGGTGTCGGCGGAAAAATAGTGCGTAAGCCGTTTAACCCCGACCCATACGGAATATCCGATGCGCGCAACAAACTTGGAAAGCATTCGGATTCCGGAGCGGTTTCTTCAAGAATGGGCGCGGACGAGGCGGGTTTGCGGCGTACGGGAAAGGCGGCGGACGATTTAGTCGACGGCTATCCCCGTAGCGGCAGACGTGCATTCGGCGAAAGTTTTACGTACACAGAAAAGCCCGTATTCGGGAAACGACCGGATTTCGGCGGTAAGGGTCTTGATACCGGAGCTAAGCGGGAAACGGCGGATGCTCCGCATTACGGCGCGGCGGACGGCGGTGCGGTTCGCGGCTTAGAAAAGGACGAATTTGCCGCGTTTTCGCCGTTCGGAGAGAATTTCCGCGAACATCTTAAGCGTGACGACAAAACGGATTTAGAAAAGAAACACGATAATTTGCGCGAAGAAATGCGTAAGCGCGCGATGTTGCCGGAACACCCCGCCTATAGCGGCGACGGTGCGGATAAGTCGCGCGAGGATTTGTCGGAAATAGACGAATACGCTCCCCGTCCGGAGGCGCGCGCCGACGTACACGGGGCTTCAGAGCGCAATGCACGTGCATCACGCGCGGCGGAGCCGACGGCTGATACCGATGGCGCCGCATACCGTGAAAATAGGGCGGATAACGCACGCCGGATTAAAGACGAACGCACGGAAGCCGCAAAGGGCAGGGAAGACGTAGAGGACACCGACGCCAAAAACGCCGCAAGGGATGAGGAAGCCGCTAAGTATACCGGACCGCTTCGCTACGATTGGAAGAAGCACATGTACGAGGACGGCGGCGGCAAGAGCGTACGTAGGCGCGGAGACAGATTTGGCGCTTTTACGGAAGATTTCGGCGGTCCCGACAACAACAGCTATAGCGCTTATACGGAAAAAGCCGACGAAGAGGAAGAATTTGATAAGGACGACGACGCTTTAACCGATGATGAGATAGAAGCCTTGCGTAACGCCGCGGGCGAAACCGGACCCGTAATGGGAGGAGGCACCGCCGCCGCCGGTCTTTTTAAAGAGGAATTTATCTTTGACGCGGACGAAGAGGACGAGTCGCTTGAGCGCGAAGAAAAAAAGGACGACCGCCGCGACAAGGGCAACGACAAGCCGCCGCGCGGAGTAGAGGACCTTACCGAACGACGCGATATACGCGAACCGGAAAGACCGTCCGGTATAGTTCCCATAAGGGGGCGTAATGTCCCGCCTGATAGAGGCGTGGTTCCCCCGATAAATAACAGACGTCCCGTCGGTCCTCACGATACGCGTCAGGTGAGCATTGAGGAAGCGCTTGCCGAAAAGCATATCCCCATGCCGTATTCCATTCCCTCGATAGCCTTGCTTAAGGAGTATCCGTCGGTAAACGACGTTTCGGATGATAGCATCAGAGAAACCTCCCGCATGATTGAGATGGTTTTAAAGAGTTTCGGCGTGGACACGGTTGTGGAACGCGTCATAAAGGGTCCGACGTTTTCGCGTTACATTTTAAGTGTCGACGTAGGCACCGACATAAAGAAAATCGTCACGAAGGCGGCGACGATAGCGCTTCACTTGGGCGGCGAAAACATTGATATTTTGGCGCCTATTCCCGGACTTCCGAACGTAGGCATAGACGTACCCAATAAGGAGCGCGCCATTGTCGGTCTGAAAGAGCTTATTTGCTCCGCGGAGTTCGCCAAAAGCCGGTCGAAGCTGTGCTTCCCCTTAGGCAAAGACCTCAACAATACGGTTTATATCTGTGACATAGCCAAAATGCCGCATTTACTGATAGCCGGTACCACCAACTCCGGTAAGAGCGTGTGCATAAACTCCATGATAGTGAGCATTTTGTATAACGCCAGTCCCGACGAAGTAAAGTTTATAATGATTGACCCGAAGATGGTGGAATTGGTTATATTCAACGGCATACCGCACATGCTTTTGGATCGCGCTATAAGCGACCCGGACCATGCGGTAAATGCGTTTGATTGGGCTATTAAGGAGATGTTCCGCCGTTTTCAGATGTTCACTACGGCGAACGGAAGTAAAAATATCGACGATTACAACAACTATGCGTTGGCACGCGGGCTTGACAAGGTTCCCTTTATTGTAATCGTCATAGACGAGCTGGCAAACCTGATAAACAGTAAGCGGAAAAAGGACGTCGAGGAAAAAATCAACAAGCTGGCAAGCATGGCGCGCGCGGCGGGTATCCACTTAGTGGTGGCTACGCAGCGCCCCTCCGTGGACAACGTTCCGGGTTCGATGAAGTCAAATCTACCGTCACGCATAGCCTTTAACTTGGCGTCGGTGGCGGACGCGAAAACAATTTTGAGCGCTCCCGGTCCTGAAAAGCTTTTGAGCAAGGGCGACATGCTTTACCACCCCTCCGACCGTCAAACCCCCATACGTCTGCAAGGCGGATACATGGGCAATGATGAGCTTACGAGCATAGTGGAGGATATAAAACGCAGAAACCGCGCATTCTTTGACTCGGAGGTGCAGGAGGCGGTATTTAAGACGAAGGCGCAACAAGGCGAAAACGCGGCGGGCGGCGGAGAATCGGGAGAGCGCGCCGGCGGACGCAACCGGCAGGTAGACCCGTATATGTTTGAGGCGATGGAGTTCTTCATGCGCCGCATGAAGGTTACCGCCACGTCGCTGCAAACCTATTTCCGAATGGGCTTCTCACGCGCGAAAAGCATTGTCATGGACATGGAGATTTTAGGAATGATAGCCTCCGTGACGGACGAGCCGAATAAATATGACATCTTAATCGACGCGGACGAGCTTAACGAGCTTAAGGCGCGTTACGACAACGGCGAAGACCTGTTCGGTAATCTTTAAAGAGCGGTAAACGTCGCGCCGCGATACCGGGGCGTGGGGACTTTATGAAAGAAGAAAATGCAAAAAACAACCCCGTCAGCGTAGGAGTGATTTCGCTAGGGTGTGATAAAAACCGCGTCGACAGCGAAAATCTACTTGCGTATTTGGCGAATGCCGGCTACCGGATAACCGGAACGGCGGCGGAAGCGGACGTAATTATAATAAACACCTGCGCCTTTACTAAGGATGCTAAGGAGGAAGCCGTCGCCGGGATTTTGGAAGCGGCTGCGGAAAAAAAGAGCCGCGGAGCTAAGGTTATCGTCACCGGTTGTTTGCCGGAGCGTTACCGCTCGGAGATTTTGGAGGGCTTCCCCGAAGCCGACGCCGCGATAGGTATAAACGACTACGAGGGCATAGACGGCATAATAAGGTCTTGCTTCAAAGGCGAAAGACCGGCGGTATTTTCAGATAAAGCGGCGGAAGCGTCCGGAAGAATTTTGACTACGCCGCCGCATTACGCCTACTTGAAAATTTCCGACGGTTGCGATAACCGATGTACGTTTTGCGCCATACCGAACATACGCGGCAAATACCGTTCGCGTTCGATAGAGAGCTTGGCGGCGGAAACGGAAGGGCTTGTCTTAGAGTACGGAGTAAAGGAACTCATACTTGTCGCGCAGGACACCACCCGCTACGGAAGCGATTTGTACGGAGAGCCGTCGCTTGAACGGCTGGTGGAAAGACTTTCGCAAACCGGCGTAGAATGGATACGCATACTGTATGCCTATCCCGAAATGCTTGACGATAAGCTTATAGAATACCTTGCGTCAAACCCTACGGTCGTGAAGTATTTGGACGTACCTCTGCAACACGCTTCAAACGGCGTACTAAAGAGAATGGGGCGCCGCAACGACAAACAATACGCCGCTGCGCTCATAAAAAAACTTAAGAGCAAGGGATTTGCGGTGAGAACTACGTTTATAACCGGCTTCCCCGGTGAAACGGAAGAAGATTTTGCAGAATTACTTGCCTTTATAAACGAATCGGAAATCGACTACGCAGGCTTCTTTTCCTACTCGAAGGAGGAGGGGACGCCGGCGGCAAGGCTTAAAGAACAGGTGCCGGCGCGCATTAAGGCGGCGCGGCTAAAACAATTGCAAGCGGCGGGAAGCGCGGTTATGGAAAGGCGCGCTAAGGCATACGTAGGCAAAACGCTCACCGTAATTTACGAGGGCGTGGACTTCGACAGAGGCGTGTTTTACGGGCGGTCACGGTATCAAGCCCCGGAAATAGACAGCGTGGTTTACTTCACCGCCGACAACGAAACGGTTCCGGAGGTCGGCTGTTTTTACGAGGTAGCTATAACAGGTACGGACGGGCTTGACTTGACGGGCGTGTTGAGGAAAGAGATATAGCCGTAAAGGAATGGAAAATCTGCGAATAAAAACGTGTGAAAAGCCCGAAAAAGCCGGAAATTCCGCGATATAAAAACCGCGCGAAAAACCTGAAAACTAAAAAAACAACAAAAAAAGAAAATAAAAAAAGAGGACATTATTATATGAAGATAAATCTAGCAACTAAAATAACACTGGTGAGGTTATTGCTAATACCCGTCATGATGGTATTATTTATATTGGGCTTCTACATCAACACCTCCGTTTACGCGCTTCCCGCGGGCGGAGAGATTACCGCCAACCTAGGGTTTTTAATAGCGGCAATGGTCGTTTTTGTAATAGCCGCGCTTACGGATTTTGCCGACGGGAAAATAGCCCGTAGTACCAACACCGTTACAAACTTAGGCAAATTTTTGGACCCCATAGCCGATAAAGTACTGGTGTTTACCGCACTTGCGCTAATCATGGCGTACAACTTTATACCGGAACCGTATATGTCGGTTTCCTATGCGATTATTTTGACGCGTGAATTTATGGTGAGCGCATTGCGCATGTCTGCCGGTTCCAAGGGCATTATTATAGCCGCGGACGGATGGGGCAAGGTGAAGACGCTTTTTACGGATTTTGCGATAGGCTTTCTTATTTGCGCGCCGATACACGCCGCGGTGTGGTATATAGGCGTTGTCCTATACGCAATTGCGGTGCTTTTGACGATTTATTCCGGCCTTTCCTATATCTATAAAAACCGTGCGGTTTTTAAGGAAGAAGCGCCGGTGGTGCCGGCTGCTGAACCCGTCGCAGTTGCCGTCGAGGTTGCAGTCGATAACGATGTTGCGACCGACGCCGACAACGCGGAAAAAGAATAATTTCTAGCGGTACCGATCGCGTGTCACATTACGCAAGCTTGCGGTTACGCTTAATGCGACCGGCATTAAAGGTATCTCTGAGGACGCAGCTTGCCCTTGTTTAGTACGGTCAAAGGCGACCGGCTTAAGTAATTATGTACGCGTGCGCGCGGGGAAAACAATCGGGGGAAACTATGCACAAACAGACCGTCAAGCTATGCGGACTTATCAAAGCGGATATAGAAAAAAAGCTTGAAGGCTTCAAGACGGACGGGGTAAGCTTTGCCGTGTCCGAAAGGGCGTACGACGCGGAGATTACGGTGGAAGCCGAAGATACGCTTTCGGAACGCTCATTTGGAGAACTGCTGACAAGGGTGTTTGAGCCGTTCAAATCGTTTATTTATGCGGAATACGCGGTTAAGCCCGCCGAAATGGCAGTTACGCTGTTGCTTCGCTCAAAAAATGTCTTGAGCACGGCGGAAAGCTTGACCGGCGGAGCGCTGGCGGCATCGATAATCGAATACCCCGGAGTGAGCGCATGCTTTTACGAGGGCGTTGTCGCCTACGACAACGGAGCAAAAAAGAATAGATTGGGTGTTACTCAAAGCGTGTTGAATAGCTTCGGCGCGGTAAGCGAGGAGTGCGCTCGGCAAATGGTGGACGGCTTACTGTCTGCGGGTAAGACTACCGTAGCGTTGTCCACTACCGGCGTAGCGGGACCGTCCGGCGGCAGTGACAGAAAGCCGGTGGGTACCGTCTATATAGGCATAGGCGACAAAAGCCACACGGAGGCGTTCCGGCACGTGTTTGCGGGGGATAGGGACGCGGTGCGCGAAGCGACGGTAAATACCGCTCTCTTTTATCTGGTAAAATATTTGCGCGGCGGCATGTACAGCTTACTCGTTTAAGCCGTAGAAAAAAGTAAAAAACCGTTTTTCGAAAGGTTCGGATACGGAAAAAATAGGGTGTGAACAATTCGTGGATGGTTCACACCCAAAAAAATAAAAGCACTCCGCTTATTTAAGCGGAAAACGGGAGCGTAGATTTAAATTAAATGTTCTGCGCTCTTAAAGGAGATAATATTAAGAATGGCACAAGAAAACCCTAAAGAGAAAATTAAGAACTTAGAGGACGCGCTTCTGCAAATTGAAAAACAATTCGGCAAGGGCGCGGTCATGAAAATGAACGACAAAGAAATGACCGGTGTGGAGGTAATTTCCACCGGTTGTTTGCCGTTGGACCTCGCGCTGGGTATAGGCGGCATACCTAAGGGAAGAATAATAGAAATATTCGGACCGGAGTCGTCGGGCAAAACCACCGTGGCGCTTCACATAATAGCCGAAGCCCAAAAAACGGGAAATACGTGCGCGTTTATCGACGCCGAACACGCGTTAGACCCTTTCTATGCCGCAAAGCTCGGCGTTAAAATTGATGAATTATACATAGCGCAGCCCGACAACGGCGAACAGGCGCTGGACATAGTGGAGCTTTTAGTGCGTAGCCAGTCGATAGGGCTTATCGTCGTCGACTCCGTTGCCGCGTTAACCCCGCAGGCGGAAATAGACGGCGAAATGGGCGATTCGCACATGGGCTTGCACGCGCGGCTCATGTCACAGGCGTTGCGCAAATTAACCGCGCTTGCCGATAAGTACAAGACGGCGATACTTTTTATCAATCAGTTGAGGCAGACCATTCAGTCCGGCTACGGCGGCAATAACGGTCCTACCGAAACCACCACGGGCGGCAAGGCGTTGAAGTTTTACGCTAGCGTCCGCATAGACGTGCGTAAGGCGGAGTCGCTTAAAGACGGCAACGAGGTAGTTGGCAACAACGTCCGTTCAAGGATTGTCAAAAATAAAATGGCACCGCCGTTTAGGGTAGCGGAATTCGAAATCATTTACGGGCAAGGCATATCTAAGATAGGTTGCATTCTTGACATGGCGGCGGATCTGAATATCATCAGAAAGAGCGGCGCATTCTACTATTACAAGAACGCGGAAGCCGACGGAGCCGACGAGAAAATGGGACAGGGCAGAGAAAAAGCACTTGACTATCTGCGGAACAACCCCGAAAAAATTGATATTTTGGAAAAGAAAATCAAAGAAATCAAATGCGTGTAACGGGCGCAAATTCCTTATCGCATTCAGAAATGGAAAGCCGCACCGGGCTACTGTTTTCGGTTAGGCATAAATACCGTATCGCATTCAGAAACGGTAAGCCCCAAAACGATAAATGTCCAGTCAAACGCGTTTAAATGCGCTTGTCGGTTAAAAATGTTGTAAGTTGTGATTTACATGTTGACATGCGCGTATGCGCGTGATAAACTATATAGATAATTTGCATATGCAAACGGCTTTTATACGAAGCCGAACGCTAGGCGCTTTGAGCGTCGGGCGAGTTGACGCTTTGCACAAGCAAATATATAACAAAAGGCTATATTCGCAAATGATATACAGCTAACACTTAGATTTGCGCATACGCAAACGTATAAAAACAACTGCCGGAAGACGGCACTAAACGGATATTTTTTGTCCGCTTAATTAAATCATTACCGATGTCACCCGAATAGGGTGTACGTATGACGCGGTCTTGTAAATATATATAGGAGGTATCAACCATATGGCAAGTTTTTATTTGCTTGCCGCTTTAGCAGACGGGGCAATCGCCGGTATTGCTATAGCAACGGCAATCGCCGGAGCTGTGGCGGGGTTTTTCGGATACATGTTTTATTCGAAAAACAAACTGGGATTGGCGGTCAAGGAATCGGCAAGAATAATAGAAGAAGCTCACCAAGAAGCTAAGACCATTAGAAAAGAAGGTCTTATAGAGGTGAAAGAGGAAAAGCAGAAGTTAAGAGACGAGGTAGATAAGGAGGTTAAGGAACGGCGCGCGGAATTACAGCGTACCGAAAACCGCTTACTTCAAAAGGAAAGCCAACTCGATAAAAAAGACGATGCTCTCGATAAACAAAAGGCTCAATTAGACCAAATCAAAAACGGACTTGACCAACGCGATAAAAAATTGGTCGACAAGGAAACCGAACTGTCAAAAGCAGGCGAAAGACTGGAACAAGAACTGGAAAAAATATCCGGGTTGACGAGAGAGGAAGCCTCCGCACAGCTTAAAGCCGCATTGCTTGACGACGTTAAGAAGTATGCGGCGGCGGAAGCTAGAGAAATTGAAGCGCAAGCCAAAGAACAAGCCGATAAAAAGGCGCGTAATTTGATAAGCTTAGCAATACAAAGATGTGCGGCGGATCACGCTACGGAAACAACGGTCGCGGCGGTAGCGCTCCCGAACGACGAAATCAAAGGGCGCATAATCGGACGCGTGGGCAGAAATATAAGGGCGTTGGAGAGCGCGACGGGCGTGGATTTAATTATCGACGATACCCCGGACGTGGTAACTCTTTCCTGCTTTGACCCCGTGCGCCGCGAAATTGCCCGCATAACCCTAGAAAGGCTTGTCGCAGACGGAAGAATTCATCCGGCTCGCATAGAAGAAGCCGTTGACAAGGTGAAACGTGAGGTCGAAGCCCTGATGAAAGAGGCGGGAGAGTCGGCGGCAAGCGAAATAGGCGTATTCAACCTGCACCCGGAACTGATAAAGACATTGGGGCGGTTGAAATACCGTACAAGCTACGGACAAAATGTGCTTAAGCACTCCCTTGAAGTGGCATACCTTGCCGGTATCATGGCGGCGGAGCTAGGCGCCGATGTCAAAATTGCCAAACGCGCGGGGCTTCTGCACGACATAGGCAAGGCGATAGATCACGAAATAGAGGGAACACACATTCAAATAGGTGTGGACCTTGCTAAAAAGTACAAGGAAAGCCAAGCGGTGGTGCATGCGATTGCCGCTCATCACGGCGACGTCGAAGCCGAAACCGTGGAAGCCATATTGGTACAAGCGGCGGACGCAATTTCCGGCGCACGTCCCGGCGCACGCCGCGAATCGCTTGAAAACTACGTCAAACGTATCGAAAAACTGGAAACACTGGCAAATTCCTTTAAGGGCGTCGAACAGTCGTTCGCGGTTCAGGCGGGACGCGAAATCCGCGTAATCGTCAAGCCGGAGGAAGTCAACGATTCGGCAATGGTGTTCCTGTCTAAGGAAATTGCCGAAAAACTGGAAGCGGAACTTGAATACCCCGGACAAATAAAGGTTTCGGTGGTTAGGGAAACTAGAAGCGTCGCAATAGCTAAGTAAAAAAGCCGCGCGGCACGGAATAAAATCTCTAAGACACAAGCCTATTTACGGCTTACAAACACGGCTTGCTTTTTGCAAGCCGTGTTTACTAACTGGAAAAAAAAACGGAAAGCTAGGCTTTTTGCGAAAAACGGAAAGAAACGGCAAATACAATATAAGGGTGCGGACAATTCGCGGTGACAAAATATTTTCTTGACAGGCAAGTTGTCACAGCGGATTGCCAATACCCCGATATAAAGAGGTAAAATTATGATTGATAAGCTTGCGCCCTTGTTTGAAAGGTACGATGCGGTTTTTGTGAGCGCGCCGTCGGACGTGTTTTATTTTTCGCGTTTTGAGGGAGAAGGGTATATTGCGGCGTTTAAGGACGGCGCGTTTTACGTAACGGACGGCAGATACGCGGAGGAAGCGGCTGCCGCCACCGGGCTTGAGGTTGTTACGGTAACCGCGGAAAAGCCGTTTTTAAAGGCGTTGAAGCTTATTGCGGAGCGTAATCCGCAAAAGCCCGTAGGAGTTCAAACGTCCGCGCTTAGTTACAATGAGCATTTGCTTGCGGCGGAAACGGCGGGAAATTTAAACTCAATAGACGCGTTTTTATCCGATTTACGCGCCGTAAAAGAGGATTTTGAAATTGCGCTTGTAGCGCGTGCGGCGGCGATTACCGACGCGGCGTTTTTAGAAATACTGTCCGTGGTAAGAGAAAATATGACGGAGCGTGAGCTTGCCGCGGAAACGGAATACCGCTTACGGCTTGCGGGCGCCGACGGAACGGCGTTTGCTACGATAGCGGCGTTCGGAACCGACGGAAGCAAGCCACACGCACGACCGGGTGATACGGCTTTGCGCCGCGGCATGCTGGTAACCTTGGACTTCGGCGCAAGGGCGGGAGGGTATTGCAGCGATATGACGCGGACGTTTGCCTTCGGGAAGCCGTCCGCCGAAATGAAAAAAATCTACGGACTTACGCTTAAAGCCAATCTTGCGGGGCTTGCTACCGTCCGCGACGGGGTAACCTGTTTCGATGCGGACGCTGCCGCGCGCAACCTGATAAAAAACGCTAACTACGGCGAATATTTTTTGCACGGCACCGGACACGGCGTGGGAATAGACATTCACGAAACCCCTACGCTGTCATACAGAAGCGCGGAAACGCTTAAAACCGGAATGGTCGTGACCGTTGAACCGGGCATATACCTCGCCGGCAAGGGAGGAGTGCGTATAGAAGACATGGTTGCGGTTACCGCAAGCGGGTGCGATATTTTATCACACTCTGCCAAAGAGTTGTTGATATTGTAGTCAGTTGTGCAAAAGAACCCTAAAGAGCTAGTCTTTTAGCCCCACTATGGGGCTTTACCCCTAAGGGGCTTATACTTTTCTTTCTTCTGTGAAAGAAAAGTAACAAAAGAAAGAACACAAGCGCCCTTTCCGAGGCGGCGCTTGACCCGCAACTCCGCCCCAACCCCTAAAAGAGTAGAGCGCGTATGAAGTGTACGTTAGCCCCTCCCGTCGGGTGGGGCAGAAATGAAATAATGTAGGAAAGACATTTGTTTTTAAGAAAGCTTTTGCCGGTGCCATTAGGTGGGCGGTATAAGTTTTACCTTCGGGCGCATACATATTTATGGAGAGTGCGGGAGAAGAAGTGCAGTGCTTGTACCACGAAATGCCACAAAAATGCGCCCGCAGAGGTGATTGCTCGGCGTATCGGTGTAGCGTGCTAAAAAGCGGAAGACTGTTGAGGTGGGCAAATACATGGAGGCGTGTCGTTGATACAATAGATTTAACGCGGTTACCGGCAAGAGGTGATTGCCGGTAACCGCGTTTTAGGTTATTAGATGCAACTTAACGTTGCCGCGTTTGTGGTTCTTTTTGCGCACGAAAGAAAACGATAATTCTTTTAGAGTTGCGTTTTTAGGTTATTGGATGCAACGTCACATTGCCGTTTTCTTGGGTTCTTTCTTGACGTCAAGAAAGAACTAGAATTCTTTTAAAACCGAAAGAAGAGCGCTGACGTCGGAGGGGGTGTTGTTGTAGCCCACGCTGACGCGAACTGCTCCGCGCTGTTCCGTACCTAGCCAACGGTGGACGGCGGGGGCGCAGTGTAAGCCGCTACGTACGGCTATGCCGCCGCGGTTGAGGATGTCCGCCGTTTCGCTAGAGGTTTTATTTTTTATGTTGAATGAAATTACACCGGCGCGCGCGTCGTAGGTATAAATTTCCGCGCCAACGGACTTAAGTCCGTCCAAAATATGTTCGGAAAGGCTTTCGACTTTATTTTTTATTTTTTCAAGATTTGAGTAACTCCACTTGACCGCTTCGCGAAGGGCGGCTATTCCCGGCGTGTTAAGGGTGCCGCTTTCAAGGGCTTCCGGGGCTTCGCGCGGTTGAAAAACGCTGTCGGAGTGCGTACCGGTTCCGCCCAAAATTAAGGGGTTCAATTTTATTTCGTTTGTGTAAGCTAAAAACCCCGTGCCTTGAACGCCGTGCAAGCCCTTGTGACCGGCGCATGCCGCCATGTCGACGTACATGCCGTCCATAGACAGCGGAAAGTGCGGGATTGCTTGCGCCGCGTCCACCAAAAATGGGATGCCGCGTTTTTTTGCAAGCGCCCCTATTTCCGTTATTTTCGCGACGGCTCCGGTGACGTTGGAAACATAGTTGACGGCAATAAGGGAGGTGTCGGCGCGTAAGGCAAGCTCTATATCGTGCGCCGTTATAAACGCGCCATTAGAAGGAGCCACAACGGAAAGAGATATTTTACCGCTTGCTTTAAGCGCGTAAAGAGGGCGTAACACCGAATTGTGTTCAAACACGGTCGTGACCGCGTGTCTGCCCTTTAGGCTCGTAAGCGCAAGATTAAGCGCTTCGGTGCAATTTTTTGTGAAGATAACCGTTCCGTCGTTTAAATCCGTCGCTTTGGCGATTGCGTTTCGCGCCGCTTCTATTTTGACGGCGGCGGCTACGGCGTCGTTGTGTCCGGAGCGTCCGGGGTTTGCTCCGCGTTTCAATTCTTCGGTGACGGCACGTATAACGGCGCGCGGTTTAAAGCGCGACGTCGCCGCGTTGTCAAAGTATACGGTGTCTTTCATATACGGGTCCCCGGTAAAAAATTACGTGTGCACGGCGGCTTTGCGCGCTTTTTAAAAAACAAGCGCGGCATAAAAGTACCGTCGGGTTACATAAAATTCTACACTACAATATAGTGTATTGAGAAGACGGGCGTTAAGTGCCGCTAAATTCGGCGCGTACCGTCAAAAAGCGTGCGGCGTTGTAAAAAGCATGGTACCGTCAGAAAGTGCGGTACCGGCAAAAGCGCGCACGTGGGTGCAAAAAGGCTGCCGTACTTAAGCTTTGCGCCTACATATTGGGGAGGGGAATGCCTTATGGAAAAATTAACGACCGAGTCTAAATTCATGGTGGCGGCGTTTAGACTGCGTTCGCATACGGTAAAATTTTATCAGCTTTTAAAAAGCTACAGAATAGGAGCTGTGGTGGTGAACACTCCGCGTGCGCTGTCCGTCGGGTGCGGACTTTCGGTAAAATTTTTGAGGTCGGCGGAAAAAAAAGTAAGCATTATCTTAAACAGAAATTATTTATCATCGTATATAGGCACTTTCCCTTACACGGAGGAGTAGCGCGAGGATAAAAATACGGTTTTTGATGCCGTTGTTTAAATAGGTTGCTCTTTGGGCGGTCGTATGGTAAAATTAAACACAAAGTTTTTTCGGCGGGAGCGGCGTTTTATTGAAAAAGTCCTCATACCGCTGAAAAAACGGACGGGAAAGTATGGTAATGCGCAATATTTTAAAGGATAAGACGGAATGAACGCCGACGATATATACGAAAAGCTGGAAAAAATGCACCCGGACGCACGGTGTGAACTGAATTATGAAACGCAGTTTCAATTTTTGGTCGCGGTGATTTTGTCGGCGCAGTGTACGGATAAGCGCGTCAACGCAGTTGTTGTGCCGTTGTTTGCGCGGTGTAAAACCGCCGCCGATTTTAACGCGCTTAAGGCGGAGGAGTTGGAGGACGCGATACGCTCTTGCGGCTTTTATCACAACAAGGCGAAGAGCATTTTAGGCGCCGCGCGTGAGGTCGTAGAGTGTTACAACGGGGAACTTCCGAGCGATTATGAGGCGATTTTGGCGCTTCCGGGTGCCGGCAGAAAGACCGCCAATGTGGTTTGGTCGGAGCTATTCGGCGGTGCGGCGGTCGCCGTAGACACGCACGTGCAGAGGGTGAGCAACCGCATAGGGTTGGTCAATTCCGACACTCCGGAAAAGACCGAAAAACAGTTGGTCGCGCTGTTCGACAAAAGTAAGCTGTCGCGATTGCACCATTTGTTGATTTTTCAAGGTCGGTACACATGTACGGCGCGCGCGCCTAAGTGCGGGGAATGCTTGCTTAAGGCGGAATGCAAATATTATTTAAACCAAACGGCACAATAAGCGTTGACGGAGAATCGGGGCGGTCGCAAGAGGGATATGTACGAGATTTTAAAGATAAGGGCGTTTACGGAAAGTATTCGCGAATATACGTTTTCCGCGCCGCTTGCCGCACGCCGTGCCGAACCGGGGCAGTTTATCATACTCCGTGTTGACGAGTACGGGGAGCGTGTGCCGTTCACCATTTGCGGTGCGGATAAGGCGGCGGGGACGGTGCGCGTTTTGGTGCAGACCGTAGGCGCAACTACAATGAAGCTTGCCGCGTGCAAGGAGGGCGGTTGCGTACGCGATATAGCCGGTCCCTTAGGGCGTCCCACGGACTTGTCGGAATACGGAAAAATATTGTTGATAGCTGGCGGCATAGGCGCGGCGGTGATTTTGCCGCAAGCCGAAAAGCTTGCGCGGGAGGGGCGGTGTGCGGATACGATAATAGGCGCGCGTTCGGCAGAGCTTTTGGTATATGAAAGCGATATAAGAGAGTTTTCGCAAAATCTCCATACGGTGACGGACGACGGTAGCGCGGGCGATAAGGGCTTTGTTACCGAAAAGCT
Source organism: Clostridiaceae bacterium (assembly GCA_031289315.1). Classification (GTDB taxonomy): domain Bacteria; phylum Bacillota; class Clostridia; order Christensenellales; family CAG-917; genus JAITEJ01. Next base: position 51,234 of record JAITPR010000012.1, read on the forward strand.
TAAGGTCTTGCTTGACGGCGGCAAAAAATACGACGCGGTTTTTGCGGTGGGACCTCTTATGATGATGAAAGCCGTTGCGGCGGTTACTAAGGAATACGGCTTAAAAACCGTCGTAAGCATGAATTCGCTTATGGTGGACGGCACCGGAATGTGCGGCTGTTGTCGCTTGACGGTGGGCGGTAAGACCAAATACGCTTGCGTGGACGGACCGGAATTCGACGGACACGAGGTTGATTTTGACGAAGCCGCCGTCCGTGCTAGAATCTACGGTGAGCAAGAGAAGTCACATGTTTGCAGACTCAAAAACGCACATTAAACGAAAATGAAGACGGGCAGAAATATGATGCCGCATCAGGCGGCGGGAAAAAGAATAAAAAATTTCGACGAGGTGGCTTTAGGCTTTGGCAAGGAAGCCGCAGTATCGGAGGCGTCGCGTTGTTTAAATTGCAAGAATGCGCCATGTAAGGGCGGTTGTCCCGTAGGCGTGGACATACCGCGGTTTATCGCGCGCGTCAAGGAAAAAGACTTTGACGGGGCGGCTGAGAGCGTAAATAGCGATAACGCTTTGCCGGCGATATGCGGGCGCGTTTGCCCGCAGGAACGCCAGTGTGAGGCGCGTTGCGTCTTAGGCAGAACGGCGGGCGGTTCGGTTGCCATAGGCGCGTTGGAGCGTTACGTAGCGGACTATTCGGCGGCGCACCCGGCGATAAGCGAAGCTGTTGCCAAAGACGAACGGAGTGCGGCGGCAAGCGGAGCGGTTGCCAAAAACGGACGAAGCGTGGCGGTTATCGGAAGCGGACCCTCCGGGTTAACGGCGGCTGCGGAGCTTGCGCAAGCCGGCTTTAGCGTGACGGTTTACGAGTCCTTGCATGAGGCGGGCGGGGTGTTGACATACGGAATTCCGGAGTTTAGATTGCCTAAAGCGCTTGTTAAACACGAAATAGATAAGCTTGCCGCACTTGGCGTGGAGTTTAGCAGAAACACTCCCGTGGGTAACGCCGTGACGGGTGCGGAACTTTTAGAAAAGAATTGCGCAGTGTTTATAGCTGCCGGAGCCGGGCTCCCGGTGTTTTTAAACGTGAAGGGAGAGAATCTGAACGGAGTGTTCTCTGCAAACGAATATTTGACGCGCGTCAACCTCATGCGCGCTTACGATGGCAGGTCGGATACACCCGTATACGCAAGCAAAAACGCGGTAATAGTCGGCGCCGGCAATGTGGCTATGGACGCGGCGCGGACGGCGCGGAGATTGGGCGCGGAGGTGAATTTGGTTTATAGGCGTACGCGTGCGGAGATGCCGGCTCGTGCAGAGGAAATCGTTCACGCGGAGGAGGAGGGCGTCAAATTCCGTCTTTTGAACGCGCCCGTTGAAATAATAGGTGAATACGGCAGGGTAACCGGCGTAAGGTGCGTGGATACGGTTTTAGGAGAGCCGGACGCCTCCGGACGCCGCGCCGCCGGCGAGGTACCCGAAAGCGAACACATAATTCCCTGCGATATGCTTATTGTCGCGCTAGGGACAACGCCCAATCCCATGATAAAAAACCTGTTTGAAGGGCTGAAAACTACGGCAAAGGGAACGATTATAACTGACGAGAACGGCGAAACGTCGGTAAAGAACGTCTTTGCGGGAGGCGACGCCGTGACCGGAGCGGCGACCGTCATATTGGCTATGGGCGCGGGAAAGGTAGCCGCTAAAGCGATAATAGCGCGTCACGGCAAAAAATAACGACAAAAAAATACGCCTCTCTTAGCAGACGGCAAATATAAAATACACTGCCGTTTAGCAGACGGTAAATAAAAACGGCGGCTTTCAATAAGTCGACGCACATATCTCTTGAGTCTTGACAACGCGCGGCATAAACACAAAAATAAAAACGCGCGGAGATAGCACGAAAACAATTAAGGAAGCACATGATAGACTACGTTAAAATATATATAAAAGCCGGCAACGGCGGCGACGGCATCGTCGGATTTCATCGTGAAAAATACGTCATGAACGGCGGTCCGGACGGCGGCGACGGCGGCAACGGCGGAAATATCGTTTTTGTCGCGACAAAGGATTTGAACACTCTTGTGGAGTTCAAATTCGTAAAGCATTTTCGCGCCGAAAACGGGGAAAAGGGCGGGCAAAAAAATTGCACCGGGAAGTCGGCGGACAATCTTGTGATAAGAGTTCCGACCGGCACCGTCATACGCGACGCGGAAACGGAACGCGTAATAGCCGATTTGGTTAAGGACGGACAAAAGAAAACCGTGCTAAAGGGCGGCAGGGGCGGAAAAGGCAATGCACGCTTTGCCACGCCTACTAGACAAGCCCCGGCGTTTTCGCAAAAGGGGGAGAAAACCATAGAGCGCCATATTATTTTGGAGCTTAAAACCATTGCGGATATAGGGCTTATTGGCTTCCCGAACGTGGGAAAATCCACGTTGTTGTCGGTGCTTACGTCGGCGCGTCCCAAAATTGCCAACTATCACTTCACGACGCTTTCGCCGAACCTAGGCGTGGTAAAGATGTATGACGACAGCATGGTGCTTGCGGATATTCCCGGACTTATAGAGGGCGCCAGCGAGGGCATGGGTTTAGGACATTATTTTCTTCGGCACATAGAGCGCGTGCGGCTTTTGGTACACGTCGTGGACATAGCCGGGAGCGAAGGGCGCGACCCGTATGAGGACTACTTAAAAATCAATGCCGAGCTTAATAATTATTCGGAAAAATTGAGCTGCTTGCCGCAGATAGTCGCGGCTAATAAAATTGATTTGCTTGCGGATAAGTCCTTGACGGAAACGTTTGCGGAGCTTACCGGCGCTAAGGTATACCCTGTTTCCGCCGCGGCATACATGGGACTTACGGAGTTGCTTAACGGCATGTACGAGCAATTTAAAGCCTTGCCGGAGCCGGAGCCTATCGAGGAAGAATATTTCACGTACGTCAAGGAGGACGAAAACGCCTTCTTTACGGAGGTGATAGCGTCCGGAATTTTTGAGGTTACTGGCGGTTATATCACGAAGCTTGCAAGAAACGTGCTTTTTGACGACGACGACAGCACACGCTATTTTCAGCGCAAAATCAGGGAGCGCGGCATAATCGACGAGCTGAAAGCCAAAGGGCTCAAAGAGGGCGACACCGTAATAATCGGCGACCTTGAATTTGAGTATTTCGAATAGTGCCTTGAAACCTAGATTTTTCCGTTTTTACCTCAAAAAACCGACCAAAGCCGCAAGCGTTTGCTTGCGGCTTTTAGATTGTCTTTAAAATTTGGCTTTCATAATTACGGCTTCCGCATAAGTAATTTTCCAAAGTGCGGCTTTAGTGCGGTTGATTTTTCCCGTGCTGCGGGTAGTTTCCCGTGTGGGTGATTTTTAATGCAGTTTTCCGTGAGGGTAGTTTTTCGCGGCAAAAAACGGAGTTTATCCCGGCGTTTTGCAGTTATTCCGCTTCGCCGCTACTGGTAACAATATCAATTTGTCCCAAAATAAAAGGAAGAACTTGATCGGGTTTTATATTAAGCACATAGGCGAATTCCTCATGCAAGAGTTTTTCCGACAATCTCAATATTTCCCTATCCTCCGCGGACAGTTGTTTACCTTTTTTTGTTTCCGACAGCGTTTGTTGTTGCAAGTACAGCGTTTGTATAATCGTAACCAACCCTGCCCTATCGCCTTGCGCAAGTATTTGGCGGTAATTATCGTGCCGCATTCGGGCGTCCTCAATCCAAACCGTACTTATTTCCGGCATGGATTTAACAAGCGAATATATTTCCTCGGCGGTCAACATCCGACGAATTTTCGAGGTCAGTTTTTCGTTCTGTGCGGGTATATAGATGAGCATTGACAAATCGTTAACGGGCTTCAAAATATAATATTCGAGGCAGGTGTTGCCCATTATGCGTTCGGTAACATCCGTAATTTTGCAAACGCCGTAAGTGCTGTATAAAACCATATCGTTTACTTTATACATTATTAATCTCCTTCCGCATTGTCGGCGAGCTTAGGATTTCGCCGTTTACGCGGTTTTTCGCCGCTCCACGGCATTTGTCCGTTGAAGTATTTGTCGGCGATTTGTCTTTGCTTTTCATAGCTTAGACAGTTCATTCGGTAAGCCCATTTTTCGTTCTCCGATTTTAGCCGGTTTCCGTCTTGACAAAAAGTACACTTTTCGCCTAAACAACCCGACACATTAAGAATGGTGCAATTGCAATCCTCCGAAAGATGAACGCAAGCGGGAAGCGATAACGAAGCCATTTCGCTTCCGTGCGGTAACGGTATATAATTTCTACTGCGGCTCATAAAATCACCTCCGAATGCCGTATGTCATTTTATATCGCGCAAAATAACAAAAAACGATTTGCTACAACAGGACTTATGTTCCGCCAAGCAAACCGCACGTTGTTTTATTATTTATTTGGGCGTGGACAATCCCGCGACGACTTGCTAGACAAGAAAATCTTTTGGCTCTTTTTGGTCTAAAACCGTCTGAAATGCTCGTCCATAGCGGTGCTACGCGCTGCACTTTCAAACAATTTTATCCTTAAAAATAGCCTGAAAATATTTTATCACCGCAAATTGTCCGCGCCCAGTTTACTTATATGAATTATATCAAATTTTTCAAGAAAAAGCAAGTTATTAGAGGTGACTATACATATTTTATAATTCAAGTCTAAAATAAGTCTAAAAAAACCGTAAAGTCCACATGTGCAAAAAGTGTGGCAATTCGGTATTGACATTGCGCGCGTAAGAGTTTATAATAGTAGCGTATAATTGATATAGGTGTATATGCGCATATACGCGCGTACGCCGTACTTAATTATTATGACCGCGGGGAGGCTCTCAACAAGTCAAGCGGTTCGCAGACTGTTCACCCCCGCAAACTGAATTAAGATAAAACCGCTAACTCCGGGGCGTTTACTTATTAAACGTCGGGGGAGTCGGTTGCCCGCTTTGAGGTCGGTATGAAAAAAATCAGTAAAATTTTAATGTTTATAGTGGTGCTTGCCGCCGCGCTGTTGATATTCGCCGCGTGTACTCCGCAAGTGACGGACGGCGCGCCGATTATCCTGCCGGAGTCAATAAACGATTTGTTCGACGAATCGCGCGAAAACAACACGCTCGTTAAGTACGTGGATACCTTCACGTCTTCGCCTAAGCAAAGGTTTTCGTATACACGCTTGGCGTTTGATGCCGAAGACGCAGTTTTCATGGGATATAAGGATGCCGAATGCACGCAAGAAATTGCTTCGCTCAACGGAACCTCTCCGTATTTCGCTATAGACGTAGAGAATTACGAATTCTACGTCAAGGTGTTTCTCAAGGACGAACCGACCGTAAGACGCGTATACCACGTCGTGTTTGAGTTAAAGGATTACCGCGTCGCTTTCGCGTCTGGCAACGGCGAAACGATTAACACCATGGTTTTGCATTTCAACGATGCGCTCAATCTGCCTATTTTGACCCGTTACGGATTTGCGTTCGGCGGGTGGTACGACGATGCCGCCGGCTTAAACGCCGCTTTCAACGAGGTTAAAATGCCCAACAGAAACCTCAGTCTTACCGCACTGTGGATTTCGCAAGTCGACGCAAAGGACGTGAGCGGTACTCTTGACTACTCATGGGAGCCTACCTCCGTAGCCGTTGATTTCGGCATCTCTGCGGCGCTTCAAAAGGGCGTGTACCGCGACGCGAAGGGCAACGCAAATGAAGGCTTGTTTATCACGGCTTACTACGGCGGGAATACGTTTACCTTAAACACGGCTTCCGCCGAATTCAAAGCATTCCTTGACGACAACGGCTTTACCGGTTTATCTGTTATCGGCATTGCCGACGGGGTTTTCGCCGGAAAGGGGATTACCTCCGTCACGGTGCCCGATACGATATTATACGTCGGCGCAAACGCGTTTGACGGCGCGTCCGCGTTGACCTATATAAGCGGTATTTCTAAGGTAGAATATATCGGCGCGTCGGCATTTGAGGATACAAAGCTAGAATCCGCAAGCATCTCCACGGCGCTGTACATCGGCGATAACGCGTTTAATAGGGTGCCGCTTAAGTCGGCAACGCCCTCCAAAGCGGTTTATATCGGCGTTTCCGCATTCGAAGGGGCGTCGTTTGAAACGGTTAATATCTCCGCCGCGGTGGAAATCGGCGCGTCGGCATTTAAAGGCAACACCAATCTGAAAGAGGTTATTTTGCCGGTGGACAGCCAGTTGCGTACAATCGGTGCGTTAGCGTTCTTTGGCACCGTAAACCTTGATCCTGCGTATATTTTCAACAATGCCACGGTGCTTGAGTACATCGGCGACGGTGCGTTCTATAAGGTGGGTTCCGGTCTAACCCTCCAACGCCAAGCATTGAATTTGCCAAATACGGTTAAATATGTCGGCGACGAGGCGTTTAGAAACGCGCAGTACTTCGGCTCCATAAACCTATACGGCAGAGGAACAAGCGTCCTTGAAACAATAGGCGAAAACGCCTTCCGTGGTACCAATATCTCCGGGCGTATCGAAATTCCCGAAACCGTGACTAAGATCGGCTCCTATGCGTTTGCCGAGCTTAAAGGGCTTACGGAGTTGTATTTTTCCGGCAACAGCAAGCTTGCAATGATAAGCGACGGCACATTCTATTCCTCCGGTATCTCCGGCGAACTGGTTATTCCCGACTCCGTAACCTATATCGGTAATATGGCTTTCGCAAGCTGTATACAACTCAAAAGCGTTTATATCGGCTCCGGCGTGACCGAGTTTGGCAGCAAGTCGTTCAGCATGGCGGGCATTCAAGAGGTGCGCTTTGCGTCTAACGGAGTGCTTGAGGTGATCGGCTCCGAATCCTTTAAGCTCTGTAATTATCTCCTAAAAGTCGAAATTCCCGCTACCGTTAAGAAAATCGACCGACAAGCCTTCAGCTACGCGCGCGCACTCTCCGAAATAACTATGCTCGGCGGCGTGCCGCCCGCACTCGGCGTTAACGTCTTCTTAGGCGCCAAAGCCTTGACCGTTATCTATGTCCCCGCCGGTAAAAATGAGAAAAATTATCCTTATATAAATGTCTATTCCATGCCCTCCGTGGGAAATGTACCCAACGGTCTTTACGTTAGCGGCATGAGCGGATGGTCCGATTATAACACCCTTCTTAAAGTGAGGGAGGATTAATTATAGTTCCTTTTGGATACCCAAAAGGAACCTAAAAACGCGCAGGTCGTTGAAAAACGCGATTGACACAGGATAAATCCTTATTGTCAACCGCGTTTTTAAACTTATTAGTGTTAATACCCATGCCCCCATTGTTACTTTAAGCAGTTATATTTTGCCTAGGTCACCCTATGGGAACGGATTTTTCAGATTGTCACCTTGAGTAGAGGGAACATATTCCGCGCAGATGTCACATTGAGCAGACCGCAAAGCGGTCGTCGTCGAAAGGTTCCATATATCAAAGTCGCATACTACGCCGTCATTTGCCAAAGGCAACCGCATTAGAGCGGCGTAGTACCCTAAATTCTTTCGTATCGTATCTTATGTTCGCGGGCGTAGGTTTCGGCGTATGAGTTTGGGTTGCAACGGATAGTGAAGCGGCGTACACCGTCAAAGGCGTAATCGCCTATCTCCGTTACGCTGTCGGGAATTGCCACCGAACGCAACGGACGGCAACCCCAAAATGCCTCCGCACCGATTGCCGATACGCTGTCCGGGATTACCACCGTTACCAATGATTTACAGTGCGAAAATGCAAAACTGCCGACATGAATTACGCTCTGCGGAATGTTGATTGCTCGCAACGTCCAACAATGTGAGAATGCAAAATCTCCTATCCTCTCCATGCTCTCCGGTAAAACAACGGCGACAAGATTGCTACACCCCCAAAAGGTTTCGGCTTTAATTTCCTTGATACCGGACGGTATAACTACACTGTTTAGTACTTGACAGCCGGAAAATGCGCGTTTACCTATCATTTTTATGCTGTCCTCCATATTTACGGCTTCAAGCGCGGCGCACCCGTAAAAGGCGTAATCGCTTATTTCGGTTACACTTGCGGGAAGCGTTATTTCGGCTATTGAGCGGCAACCGGAAAAAGCGCCGTTGCTCACCGCCGACAGCTTGTCAGGCAACACCGGCGCCAACAACGAAGAACATTCGGCAAAAACGCCTACACCTAATACCTCTAAATTCGAGGGCAGGCGGACACTTCTAAGATAGCGGCAACGAAGAAAAGCCCAATCGCCGATATAGGTAACTGCGTCTGGCAGGTCGATGCGGTTTAAAGAAAAGCACTGCGCGAATGCCTCCGCGCCGATATAACTCACGGAGTCGGGCAACAGTACTTCCTTAAGGGCAATGCAGCCTGCAAACGTGTGTACGCCAATGTCGGTTACGCCTTGCGGCACGGTTACGTATTCTATAAACGGGAGGTCTTGAAAGGTTTTTTTCAACCCGGTTACCGGCTTGCCGTCAACCGTCGCCGGTACGTCGACCACGGAGCTTTCACCTAAATATGCCGTCAAGGTTATGCCGCCGCCCATGGAGCCTTTATATTCATAAAGCGGCTCGTCCGCATTGCGCCGACGCTTAGGCTCCGGCGAAAGCACCGGTTCAAGACCGCCTTCCTCCGCGACGGAAAGCGCTTTTTCCGGCTTTTTAACGGCTTTTAACGGTTTACGAGTGGAAGCTTTTGCCGTTGCGGGCGGTGCGTTTCCGTCTTTTTTTTTCGGTTTTTCTAAGCTTTTTTCGGACGGCTTACGTGTTTTTGCGCCGGCGGATTTTTCTGCGGTGCTTGCCGTTGCGGAAGATTTTTTTGCGGTGCCTGCCTGTTTTTTAGGCGCGGCTACGTCGGCGGATACGGTTTCGTCCACGCTTTGTGCGTCTACGGAAAGGGCAGGCATCTTTATTTCTTTGGTTTTTTTGTCGTCGCTTATAGGTTTTTCCATAACGCGTTCCCTCCCGTGTTTTAGTTTCAACACGCCCTAGTGTGTGCTTTCCGCAATTGGAGCGGATTTTGGCGGTACCAAGCTAATTCATCAAGAAGCTTGATTTTGCCGTTTACATATTGTCCGGACGGTTTTTTATCCGTACTGCGGGGATATTTGCCGCTTGCGACCCATGCCGAACCTTATCTAGATATATGATAGCACATACGCGCACGTGTTTCAATACCTTTAAAACTATTTATATATATAATTAATCCGCAAAGAATATGCGCGATAGTAGGCATAAAATGCATAAAAACTGTAAAAAGTTGATATTTATGCAGCATTATGCGAAAAAATTTAATTTAGTCGATTTTTTATACATCAAAATGCTTGACTTTTGAATATGCGTTGCATATAATTATGTCAAGCTGAAAAGCGGAGGACGCGCTTTATGCCGCGGTAAAATGCGGAAAATAAAGCGGTTACTAAAAATACGGGAGATACGGTATGAAAGACGCATCGGTAAAAAAAATTGTACTTGCTTATTCGGGGGGGCTTGACACCTCCGTTATCATTCCTTGGCTCAAGGAAAACTACGAGGACCCCGAAATAATAGCGGTGTCCGGCGATGTGGGACAGAGCGACGAGTTGGAGGGTTTGGAGGAAAAAGCCCTTAAAACCGGCGCCTCTAAGCTTTTCATTGAGGACTTGAAATATGAGTTCGTAAAGGATTACATCTTCCCGACGCTTAAGGCCGGCGCGAAATACGAAAACACTTATTTGTTGGGGACTTCGTTCGCGCGTCCCATAATCGCTAAGAGAATTGTTGAAATAGCCTTGAAAGAGGGCGCCGACGCAATTTGCCACGGTTGTACCGGCAAGGGCAACGACCAAGTTCGTTTCGAATTGACGATAAAGGCGTTCGCGCCGCACATGAAGGTGATAGCGCCGTGGAGAACATGGAAAATCAAGTCGCGCGACGAGGAAATCGACTACGCCGAGGCGCACGGTATCCCGCTTAAATTCAACCGCGCCAACAGCTATTCAAAGGACAAAAATCTTTGGCATTTATCGCACGAGGGGTTGGATTTGGAAAGCCCCGCGAACATGCCCAACTATAATAATAAAAACTTTTTAGAGATGTGCGTCACGCCGGAGCAGGCTCCCGATAAGGCGGAATTCGTCAAAATTTCCTTTAAAAATGGCGAACCCGTGGCGGTTAACGGCAAAAAATTGGGACCGGTGGAGTTGGTGGCGGCACTCAACGAGATAGGCGGCAGAAACGGCATCGGCATTATCGACATAGTGGAAAACCGCCTTGTCGGCATGAAGTCGCGCGGCGTATACGAAACGCCCGGCGGTACAATTTTGTACCACGCGCACGACGTGTTGGAAACACTCACCCTAGACCGCGATACCTCTCATTACAAGCAGATTGTGGCGCAACAGTATGCAGAGCTTGTGTATTACGGAAAGTGGTTTACACCCTTGCGTGAAGCCCTACAAGCGTTTGTGGATAAGACGCAAGAGACGGTGACCGGAGAGGTTAGGTTGAAGCTTTACAAGGGCAACATCATAAACGCCGGCGTCACCTCTCCGTATTCGTTGTACGACGAGGCAATCGCCACGTTTGCAAAGGACGAGGTTTATAACCAAAGCGACAGCGAAGGCTTTATAAATCTGTTCGGGCTACCCATGAAGGTGCGCGCCATGATGACGCAAAATAAAAAGAAATAACCGGAGCGCCTTAAGCTTTGCCCGCTAAATGCCAACTAACTTCCGTGTCTAACCTACGTTGCGGAGCTTAGTTGGCATTTGACTGTAAGCGCCGCCTTAAATTTGCCATAAAATTATTCGCGCATACGGCGGTCTATCGCTTGCCAAACGGTACCCTTTTGAGGTATAATAAGGCAGTTTGTAAGGCAACTTAAAAATGGGAATAAATGACGCATCCGGAAGACTTGATAAAAAGCTAGAAAAGGCGGTGAACGACTTTAATTCGTCAATCCGTTTTGACGGTAAGCTTTATCGGGAGGATATAGAGGGCAGCATAGCGCACGCTAAGATGCTTTCCAAATGCGGTATTCTCGAAAAAAGTGAGGCGGATAAAATAGTTCGCGGCTTGAAGTCCGTTTTGGCGGATATAGCGTCCGGCAAAACCGCGCTTCCTAAGGATGCCGAAGACATACATATGTTCGTGGAGGAGGAGCTTGTGCGCCGTATAGGCGATTCCGGCAAGAACCTCCACGTTGCAAGAAGCAGAAACGACCAAGTGGCGCTTGATACGCGCTTGTACTTGCGCGGTAAGACCGATGAAATCGTAGGCGCGGTGAAAAACCTTTTAAGGGAAATAGCCGCCGTAGCCGCGGATAATACCGATACCCTAATGCCGGCGTACACACACCTGCAAAAGGCGCAGCCGGTTACCTTTGCTCACCATTTGATGGCGTATGCCGCCATGCTTATGCGTGACATATCGCGTATTAAGGACTGCAAAAAACGCATGAATATCTCTCCCTTAGGCAGCGGCGCGGTTGCGGCGACTACCTTTGAGACGGATAGGGATGAGGTGGCGCGGTTGCTTAAATTCGACGGCGTGACAAATAACAGCATTGACGGTGTTTCCGACCGCGACTTTTGCATAGAGCTTGCCTCCGTTATCGCCATCCTGATGATGCATCTTTCCCGTTTTTCGGAGGAGATAATTCTTTGGTGCTCGTCGGAGTTTAAGTACATAGAGTTAGACGACGGTTACGCGACCAGCTCAAGCATGATGCCGCAGAAAAAAAATCCGGACATTGCGGAGCTTGTGCGCGGCAAGACCGGGCGCACGTACGGCAATTTGGTTGCCCTGCTCACGGTTATGAAGGGGCTTCCCCTTGCGTACAACAAGGACATGCAAGAGGACAAGGAAGCCGTATTCGACAGTGTGGAAACGGTTTTACAGTGCCTTAACATCTTCGCGCCCATGCTTAAAACCGCCACGGTAAACAAGGAAAAAATGCGCGCGGCGACGCTTTCCGGCGGCTATATGAACGCCACCGATTGCGCCGATTACCTGACAAAAAAGGGAATGCCGTTCCGTGATGCCTATACGCTTACGGGTGCGGTTGTTAAATATTGCGTTAAAGCGCAGATAAAGGATATAGCGGACTTGAGCCTTTCCGAATTAAAGGTTTTTTCGCCGCTGTTTGAAAACGACGTATACGATGCGCTTGACGCGGCGATAAGCGTCGCGTTAAGAAAATGCGCGGGAGGTCCTTCTCCCGAAAGCGTGGAAAAGGAAATCGCGACTCTTAAAGCTTTTATCGGTAAGAGTTGAGTTATTGTTTTTAAAACGGCGGTATTATTTATAACCGCCGTTTTTTTAAAGAGCGGCGTTTAATATGCGGGTGTGGACACCCTAAGATGCCGCCGATAGGACAAATACGGTGAAAGGAGATTTGTCATGAAACACCTATTGAAGCTTGAAGATTTAACTGAAAGCGAAATCCTTGAGATTCTTGATTTGGCGGATAAGCTGAAAAAAGAGAATAAAAAGGGCATTAAACATCGCATTTTGGAGGGCAAAACCCTCGGAATGATTTTTTCTAAGGCTTCCACACGTACGCGCGTATCCTTTGAAACGGGCATATATCAGTTGGGCGGCATAGGGCTGTTCCTAAACGGCAACGAGTTACAGTTGGGGCGCGGAGAGCCGATCAAGGATACCGCGCGAGTATTGTCGCGCTATCTTGACGGCATTATGATACGTACATTTAAGCAAAGTGACGTTGAGGATTTGGCTAAATACGGCTCTATACCCATCATAAACGGGCTTACGGACTATTGCCACCCGTGTCAGGTGTTGGCGGATTTACAGACCGTACGCGAATACAAGGGCGGCTTCAAGGGCTTGAAGTTGTGCTACGTGGGCGACGGCAACAATATGGCGAATTCGCTTATAGCCGGGTGCGTGCGTTTGGGTATACGCGTCGCGATAGCCTGTCCGGACAAATACCGCCCCGACAAGGCGCTTACCGAAAGGGCGGCGAAATCCGGATTGCTTTCGATAGGCTCGGATATAGGGGAAATGATAAAGGACGCGGACGTCGTTTATACGGACGTGTGGGCAAGCATGGGCATGGAGGCGGAAAAGGCGGAACGCGAAAAGGTTTTCAAGGGCTATCAGGTCAATGAAAAATACTTGAAATACGCCAAAAAGGATGTCGTTGTGTTGCACTGCTTGCCGGCTCACCGCGGAGAAGAAATTACGGACGCGGTTATGGAGGCTCATGCCGCGGAGATATTCGACGAGGCGGAAAACCGCTTACACGCGCAAAAAGCCGTCATGGTCAAACTTATGAAAGGATAAAGAAATATGGCTGACGTTTACATTACATTACAGAACGGAGCGTCGTTCAAGGGCAAAAGCTTTGGCGCGGAGGGTACCACCTTAGGCGAAATCGTGTTTACCACGGGCATGACGGGGTATTTGGAAACGCTTACCGACCCCAGTTACTACGGGCAAATAGTTTTGCAGACCTTCCCGCTTATTGGAAATTACGGCGTTTGCCGCGCGGATATGGAAAGCAAAAAGTCGCACGTAAAGGCGTACGTAGTGCGCGAATGGTGTCCGTCTCCGTCAAACTTCCGTTGTGAGTGCGACATAGACTCGTTTTTAAAGGCGCAGGGCATAATCGGCGTATACGGCGTGGACACGCGTGAGCTTACCAAAATAATAAGGGAATACGGCGTCATGAACGCGCGCATAACCCGTGAGCCGTTGACAGTCGTCGACGCGGAGCTTAAAGGGTTTGAAATTACCGACGCGGTGAAGAGCGTAAGCGGCGGCAAGGCGGAAGTATTAGACGTGCCGAAAGCAAGATATACCGTGGGGCTTTACGACTTCGGCTGTAAAAATAACATAGAAAGAAATCTGATGCAACGCGGTTGTAAGGTGGTGCGCTTCCCGTACGATACGACGGCGGAAACCGCGCTTTCCTATAAATTGGACGGGCTTATGCTGTCGAACGGTCCGGGCGACCCGAAAGAAAACACCGGCGTAATAAAGGAAGTCGGCAAGCTTTTAGGCAAGCTTCCCATATTCGGGATATGCTTAGGACATCAGCTGTTGGCGCTTGCGTCCGGCGGCAACACCGTAAAGCTTAAGTACGGTCACCGCGGAACCAACCAACCCGTCAAGGATTTGGACACCGGGCGCGTCTACATAACCTGCCAAAATCACGGTTATGCGGTCGACGGGAGCACCCTGCCTAAGTTCGCGCATGTGTCGCACATAAACGTCAACGACAAGACGTGTGAGGGCGTGGTTTACGAAAATAAAAAGGCGTTCAGCGTGCAATTCCATCCGGAAGCCGCGGCGGGTCCTAAGGACAGTAATTTTCTGTTCGACAAATTTATGGACATGATAGCGGCGGATAAAGCCGCGATTGCAAAGAAATAACCGAAAGCGAAGCCGTCGGCGGAAATGCGTCCGTTAAACGCTCAAAGTACGGTTGCGCTGTAGCGTACCGTAAGCTAAAAAAGATTTACTGTTTACGCGGGGGGAACACCTTTTTAAAGATTTGTCTTTGTAAAAACCGCCGTAAAGCGAGGAGTGTAATATGCCGAAATTACCCGATATTAAAAAAGTATTGCTCATAGGAAGCGGTCCTATCGTCATAGGTCAGGCGGCGGAATTTGATTATGCGGGCGCGCAAGCGTGCCGCATTTTAAAAAACGAGGGCGTCAACGTCGTGCTTGTCAACAGCAATCCCGCAACCATAATGACGGACGCCGCGCTTGCCGACGAAATTTATTTAGAGCCGCTTACGCTCAAGACGCTGAAACGTATCATCGAAAAGGAAAAGCCGGACAGTATTCTTGCTACCTTAGGCGGTCAAACGGGCTTGACGCTTGCCATGAAGCTTCACAAAGAGGGCTTCTTAGAAAAGCGGGGCATAAGGCTATTGGGTACCAATGCGGAGGCGGTAATTAAGGCGGAGGACAGAGAAATATTCAAGGAAACCATGGAAAAAATCGGTCAGCCTTGCATAGCCTCCCGCATAGCAAACGACATGAAAGAAGCCTATACGGCGGCAAAGGAAGTGGGGTATCCCGTCATTATCCGCCCGGCGTTCACCTTAGGCGGTTACGGTGGCGGCGTCGCCTACAATAAAAAGGAATTCGACATAGTTGCGGCGAACGGCTTGAAGCAGTCGCCAATCAACCAAATTTTGGTAGAAAAATATATATACGGTTGGAAGGAAATAGAATTCGAAGTCATGCGTGACTCTGTAGGCACGGTTATTGCGGTCTGTAGTATGGAAAACTTCGACCCCGTTGGCGTGCATACGGGCGACAGTATCGTCGTGGCACCGGCGCTCACGCTTGCCGATAAAGAATACCAAATGCTAAGAAGCGCCTCCTTAGACATAATCACGGAGCTTGGTATAGAGGGTGGCTGTAACTGTCAATTCGCGCTTAATCCCGATACCTTCGAATATTCCGTCATAGAGGTTAACCCGCGCGTGTCGCGTTCCTCCGCGCTTGCCTCTAAGGCGACCGGCTACCCGATTGCAAAGGTGTCCACGAAGATTGCGCTAGGCTACACGCTTGACGAAATCATAAACGACATAACCGGCAAAACCTACGCGTGCTTTGAGCCGACGCTTGACTACGTGGTGGTGAAGTTCCCGAAGTGGCCTTTTGACAAATTCCAAACTTCCTCACGCAATTTGGGTACGCAAATGAAAGCCACCGGCGAAGTCATGAGCATTGCCACAAACTTTGAATCCGCTCTTCTTAAAGCGGTGCGCGGCGCGGAAATATCGCTTGACTCCCTTAACATGAAGGGCAAGCCGGGCGACATAGTGAAAAAACTGGGCGAAATGACCGACCACCGCCTATTCAACGTGTTTGCGGCAATCAAGGGTGGCGTGTCCTTAGACGAGATTTACAAGATAACGCGGATTGATAAATATTTCTTGAGCAGGCTTAAAAACCTTGTCGATTATGAAAAAGAAATAGCCTCTCAAAAGCTTAGTAAAGAGCTTTACATGAAGGGCAAGCATTTAGGTTATACCAACGCCGCAATCGAAAAAATTTCCGGACAGCATAACCTGTTTACCAGTGATACCGTTTATAAAATGGTCGACACCTGCGCGGGCGAATTCCCGGCGGAAACGCCGTATTTCTACGCGACCTACGACGAATGCGACGAGGCGGCGCACTTTATCAACCACGACAAGCCGACGGTACTCGTCTTAGGCAGCGGACCGATACGCATAGGGCAGGGCATAGAATTTGACTATTCCTCCGTTCACTGCGCGTGGGCGTTAAAGCGATTGGGTTACGATGTCGTGATAGTCAACAACAACCCCGAAACCGTTTCCACCGACTTCGACGTGGCGGACAGGCTTTACTTTGAGCCGCTCACTGCCGAGGACGTGGAAAATATAATAAAAATAGAAAAGCCCTTAGGCGTCGTGGTGGCGTTCGGCGGACAGACCGCCATTAAATTGACTAAACATTTAGACGCGACCGGCGTAAAGGTTTTGGGTACGTCCGCGGACAGCATTGATTTGGCGGAGGACCGCGAACGTTTCAACAAGCTTTTGCGTGCGCTAGACATCAAGCAACCCTCCGGCAAGGGCGTGACGAGCGTCGACGGCGCGGTAAAGGCGGCGAAAGAATTGGGGTATCCGGTACTTGTGCGTCCGTCCTACGTTATAGGCGGTCAAAACATGACGATAGCGTTTTCCGATGCCGACATCCTGCGCTATATGCAGACGATAATGAACGACGAACTCGACAATCCCGTCCTGATAGACAAGTATTTAATGGGTTTGGAGTTGGAAGTGGACGTCATTTCCGACGGCGAAAAGGTGCTTATTCCGGGCATTATGGAACACGTTGAACGCGCCGGTATCCACAGCGGCGACAGCATAGCGCTGTATCCGCCGCAAAATCTTTCCGACGACATGTGCGCGGAAATCGGAGAGGTAAGCCGTAAGTTGGCGCTTGCGCTCAACACAAAAGGGCTGATAAACATACAGTATTTGATATATCAAGGGCAGCTTTACGTAATTGAGGTAAATCCGCGCGCGTCAAGGACTATTCCGTACATAAGCAAGGTGACCGGCGTTCCCATGGTGGACATCGCTACACGGGTTATGATGGGGGAGCCGTTGCTTTCTTGCGGCTACGGCGAGGGGCTTTACAAGGAGCCGCCTTACGTCGCGGTAAAGGTTCCCGTGTTCTCGTTTGAAAAGCTTGTCGACGTGAATTCCCTCTTAGGTCCCGAAATGAAGTCGACCGGAGAGGTTTTGGGAGTCGGCAAAAATCTGCACGAGGCGTTGTTCAAAGGGTTGGTAAGCGCCGGCTTTAAGCTGTCGTATACGCCGGGCAAAAGCGGCGTATATATAAGCGTTCAGGACAACGACAAGCACGACGCCGTGACGCTTGCCAAAAAGTTTTACGATTTGGGAATGACGATTTACGCCACGAAAGGCACCGCGGACGCTATCGGGCAGCTTGGGAACGACTTTGTTTTGGTGGACAACACGGACGAGCAAAACAACATATTTAAATACCTTGAAGAGGGAAAAATTCAGTATATCGTCAATACCTGCCCCAATATAAGAAGCTTCGTGGAACACCACATCAAGCTACACCGCCGCGCGCAACAGTTGCAAATAACCTGCCTTTCCTCACTGGATACGGCGCACGCGCTTGCGGATATTTTGGCTAGCGGCTTCAACGAAAACAACACGGAGTTAGTGGACATCAACGCCATGCGTTCGGAGCATATATTGCTCAACTTCAGCAAAATGCACTGTCAAGGTAACGACTATATCTGTTTGGACAACTTCGGCGGGGAAATCACCTTTCCGGAGTCGGTTGCGACGATATTCTGCAAGCGCAACAACAGCATAGGCGCGGACGGTCTTATACTTATAAACGGCTCCGATAAGGCGGATGCGGAAATACGCATGTTTAACAGCGACGGCAGCGAAGTGCAGATGGGCGGTAATTGCCTGCGTTGCGTGACTAAATACCTATACGACAAGGGCATAGTTAAAAAGAAACAGATATCCATAGACACCGTCAGCGGCATACGCAATAATTTTATCACGCTCACTAAAAACGAGGCGGGAGTGATAACCGGCGAAATCGGCAAGCCCGTTTTCACGCCGTCGCTTGTGCCGGCGCTTTTCGACGGCGACGCGATTATAAACCGCGACGCGGTGTTCGGCGGCAGAGAATATAAAATCACCTGTTTGTCCGTGGGAAATCCGCACTGTGTCGTGTTCTCAAAGCGTGTCGACGACATAGACATTGAGGTGGAGGGCTCGGCAATCGAAAACGCGCCGTGCTTCCCGGAGCGCATTAATACCGAGTTTGTACGCGTAATAGACAGACACACTCTAAAAATGCGCGTTTGGGAGAGGGGCAACGGAGAAACGCTTTCTTGCGGTACGGGCGCGTGCGCGGCGGCGGTTGCGGCGGTGCTTAACGGCTTCTGCGATAAAAACGACGTCATAACCGTAAAGACTAAGGGCGGCGACATGTTTGTCAAATACGAGGACGATATGGTTTATTTGTCCGGTACCGCGTCGCTCATCTACGATGGCGTAATAAGAATATAAAATAAAAAAAGTCTCGCCTATCGGAGTGCGGCAAGAGAAACCAAGTTTTTTTCTTGCGTTCGTATCGGTATTGCTTGACAATATTCGGTTTTGTTTTATAATACTAAATACACCGTAATTGCTTTATAATTATTATACGCTCGGCAAGCGTATTAACTTTTGGATTTTACGGTATACATAAGCGTAAAAAGGTGTTGTTATGGTCATTAAAATCAACGGAAAGGAGCTCAATTTTGACGCTCCGGTAAAGGTTTACGAGGCGGCGGAAGCTGCCGGTTTAAGCGGAAGCGGCGCGGTTGCGGGCGTATTTAACGGCGCTACCGTGGAGTTCAACCATGTTTTGGATAAGGACGGTGAGTTGAGCATACTTGATTTTTCTTCAGACGAGGGAAAAGCCGTTTTGCGTCACACTGCTGCTCACATTCTTGCGCAAGCGGTTAAGAGAATTTACCCTACCGTGAAGCTTGCGATAGGACCGGCTGTTGCCAACGGGTTCTATTACGACTTTGACTTCAAGACTCCCATAACGCAAGAAAACTTTGACGCAATCGAAGCGGAAATGCGCAAGATAATCAAGGCGAATTACCCAATAGTCAAAAAAACCGTGAGCCGCGCCGAAGCGTTGGAACTGATGCGGGCATCCGGAGAGGAATACAAGGTAGAGTTGATTGCCGACCTTCCCGAAGACGCGGAAATCAGTCTTTACACGCAGGGCGAATTTACCGATCTTTGCGCGGGTCCGCACCTCACCTCCACCGGCAAGGTAAAGGCGTTTAAGCTTACCTCACTTACCGGCGCATATTGGCGCGGCAGTGAGAAAAACAAGATGCTTTCGCGTATTTACGGCACGGCTTTTGATTCTAAGCCCGCTCTAGACGAGTACTTAGAAAAGCTTGAAGAGGCTAAACGTCGCGACCACAACCGCATAGGACGCGATTTAGAAATTTTCATGACTGATGAAAATATCGGGCAAGGATTGCCGCTTCTCATGCCTAAGGGTGCAAAGATTATGCAGATTTTGCAGAGGTTCGTCGAGGACGAAGAAGAAAATCGCGGTTATCTTCTTACCAAAACGCCTATAATGAGTAAAAACAACCTCTTTAAAATCAGCGGACATTGGGATCATTATAAGGATAAAATGTTTGTGATGGGTGAGGAAGGCAAGGACGACGAGGTTATGGCTCTTAGACCCATGACGTGTCCATTCCAGTTCACCATCTATAAAAACGGATTGAAAAGCTACCGCGATTTACCCGTACGCTACTGCGAAACGGCGACGCTTTACCGCAAAGAGGCTTCCGGCGAAATGCACGGGCTTACCCGCGTGCGCCAGTTCACGCTTTCCGACGGACACATCGTCTGCACGGAAAAACAAATCGAAGGTGAGTTTAAAGCCGCGCTGGATATTATCAAGTATTTCATGAAGTGTTTGGGTATCGAAAACGATATTTCTTACCGCTTCTCAAAGCGCGACCCCAAAAACGCTTCCAAATATGTCGGGAGCGACGAGGTTTGGGAGGCTACCGAAAGCAAGATGAAATCCATTTTAGACGGCATCGGTCTTGTCTACGAGGAAGCGGAGGGCGAAGCCGCGTTCTACGGTCCTAAGCTTGATATACAAGCCGTTAATGTGCACGGCAAAGAGGACACGCTTTTCACCATTCAAATTGATTTCTCACTTGCTGAGCGTTTCGACATGAGTTATATCGACGAGAGCGGCGAAAAGGTTCGTCCCACGATAATCCACAGAAGCTCCATAGGCTGTTACGAGCGCACCTTAGCCATGCTCATAGAAAAGTATAACGGGGCGTTGCCTCTGTGGATTTCGCCCGTACAGGTTCGCGTGATGAGCCTTACGGGGCGCACCGAAAAGCAGGTGAAGAAAGCCGTCGAAACTCTTCGCAAACACGGCGTACGCACCGAAGCCGATGTCCGTAGCGAAAAAATCGGATATAAAATCCGCGAAGCCCAGCTTGAAAAAATTCCTTATATGCTAGTAATCGGCGATAAGGATATAGAAGCTAAAGTTGTGTCCGTACGCGACCGCGCCGGAAATCAAGTTTCCATGTCACTTGCAGCCTTCGTGAAACAAATCAAAAAAGAAATAAAGGACATGAAGTAAGCTTGCTTGTCCTTATTGTTCTTTCTTGCGCATGCAATAAAGAACCCAAGAAGTTGGGAGCGGGGTTATTTGTCCTGTCACCTTGAACACATGGGAGCCGGCTCACTCATTCCGTCCATCACCTCCGCGTAATAAAAAAGCCGCAAGCGTTAAGCTTGCGGCTTTTATCAGTTTATTTTATCAATTGACTAAATCAATTCTCAATCAATCAAAAACAAGGTGTACACACCCTAAAATCAATAAGCGGCGATTTCAGGAGCGGCTTCGGGTTCAGTTGGCCAAACGCTATCCGGGGTAGCGGCTTGCTTGTTTTTCTTTCTTGCTTTTTTGTCGTAATCGGTATACGCTTCACGGCAGAACCCGCGTAAGATGGTTAGTACTATGATGGCGCCGGCGAAGATGTAGAACAACTCTCTTGCGGCGAACAATCCGGTAATTATACCTAATAGACCAACGGAATTGAACCATGCGTTGCTCATATAATCAAGCGCGCCCTTTTCTTTGTTTCTTACCAAACCGTCGATACTAAGTCCGCCTAAATCGACGCCTTCGGGAACTTCGCCCAACATCTCAAGTATATCGTATTTATACATGTAATCAGGGTCTTTCACAACGAAGTCGGTTGTCGGGTAGTAGAGGGGGTTGATAAGGATACCGATGACCTGAGAGGACATATTTCCTGCCATAGCCATGTCGATGCCTAAGCCGGGGAAGCGCTGATACGCGGAGTCTATGCTGTTATAAGTCGTCTTGGCAAGCGCCGTAACCTCGGCGTTTGAGAAGCCTTCTTTTTTATATGCGGCTTTGATTTCCTCAATAGTTTCCGCGGAAACGTGTTCCTTAATCCACTCGATACGTGCTATATCAATGTCGCCGTAGAAGTTTTTTGAGGGCTCATATCCGGTCGGGTTTGCGTCGGATTTCATGTAATACTTATTGGGTATTTCGATTTCCTTTGCCGTAAATTTTTCACGGAGATGTCCGTTTTCGACGTTGATGTCGATAAAGGTATCTAAAAGACCGCGGTTAATTTCATGGCGGTTATTGTAATCCGCTAAGAAATCCTCATAGTAAAGGGTGCTTGAGGTTGCGCTGCTGATGGGCTTGGGACCTACGAAGTCGACTAAGAACATCAGACCGAACAAGCAGCAGATAGGCACGATAGCCAATTTAATTGCTTGCTTTTTAAAGGATGATTTGCCGGCGGGTATGGTTTTGTGCGCACGAAGACGGAGGAAGAACTCCACTACGATAGCGATAACCCAAAAAGCCCCGGCTACTATGACGCCGACATATCCGTGAAGGAAGTCATAATCGGCTTCAATGCCAACCTTGCTGTTTAAATAGACTAGTAAAATCAGGAGGGGGAAACCCGCGAGATGGAACAGAATATCAAAAATAATTGCAAATACTTTTTTCATTTTCATAACCTCCTTATTTCGCGGTAACGGACGCCCAGATTTTGCGTTCTTTATCTTCAAAGTAGCCGACCACAACTAAGCTGAGGGCAACCAGTCCGCTGAAGATGTACACGAAGTATCTTGCGCCGAGAATCGGGAACATGTAGGGCTGATAGGATAGCTTTGCTTCCAATCTGTAGAGTGAACTAAGGGACATGTGTGTGGTATCGGAAGCATCCTTTCCGCCGCTTTTAGCCGCCTTATAGTTTATTGCTAAATCGGAATCTTCCGCGACTGTGCCGACTGTCGCGGCGGCTTTGTAGGCGTCGACATAGCCTTGAAGCAAGGTTATTTCCTTGTCAAGAATGGTTTTTCCGCCGTAGTACATACCTAAGAAAACTTCAGTGCCGTATCTGTCGGGTTCGGCGATGACGAATTTAGGCTTAAAGCGATAGTAGCTATTGCCGTTCGCTTTACCTTCGACGTAATTAAAGCTCTTAAGTGCCACATATTCGCCGTCGGCGGTTTTCTCGAAGAGAATATACGCGCTGCTGTTACCAACCTGCGCGGCTTCGGGATCGGAAGTTATATAATGGGCATCCAAATCTTCTACGGTGGGGAAGTGGAAAATGGTTTTGTTTTTATGCAACGCGTTGTTCGGGTCGTAAGGGGTATAACGCGCCTCTCCGCCGCCTACCGTGTAGACGAAAAGGTCTTCGCCTGCGGCAATGCGGTCTTTTGAAGCGGGACCGAAGCCGAAGTTACCGTATGTCCAATCGTTCATACTGCCGGTATCGGCGTAAATGGCGTCGCCGAAAGACGTCTTGTAAAAATCCGAAAACGACTTGTATTCGTTTATGAGCGTCTTTTGCATGCCGCCGCCTTGACTTGTGAACGAACGGAAGTGTCCTAACGTATATTCCCAACCCCAATTGGCGTTCCAGCCGTCTTCGCTAGAATAAATACCGGCATCCGCATAGTTGTCATGGACTGCCGCCAAGGTCTTCTTTGCGTATACGTTGTCATACACCATCATGGGAACTAACAACCCGGCAAGAGCCAAAACCGCGGCGATTGCGCCCCGCAGTAAATTGTTTTTCTTGACGAAAAGCTTTGCCGCCTGCCTAATGACCTCTACCGATCCCCACACGATAAGCACGAACAAAAAGCCGTTTGCCGCGTAACCCGAATAAACGGACTCACGGAAATAAGGCATCGCGCTCACCAAAGCGAGGAGAAATAATAGGGGGAACCCGGCGAGATAGAAAATCGTCTTGAACACTCTGATTACTTTCAACTTACTCTCCATAATCTTCTCCTTAATAAATTGGCGAGAAACCCTTTGCCGCGCGGTGGAACCGGCGTCCGCCGCACTTTCGATAAACGTGTTTATACGTAAGGGCGGAGTAGGACAATTCTTGAAGCATAGCTTTAAGGATTTCTCAATTATTATATGTGTTTATATTATATACTATCTGAATAGCCATGTCAATATTATATTTAATAAAATAAAGTACGGAAATATAAGTATTTGGGATTAGCGACGCATAAAGGGGTATCCGGACGCATTTGGTGCGAATTTAAAGCACAATGTGCAGTAAAATGCTATTCAATGTGACGATGATGTAAATTTGAGGTATTTTATGTACCGCGTACGCGTAAGCGCGGGCGCACACATACGTTGGCGGGAGCGGAAGCCGGGTGAATGCCTCATACTTTAAGTGAACGCGTGCGCACCTTTACAATGGGTGCGCAAACTTTTATGACACGCTCACGTGCAACGCGCATAAAGCAAGGAGAAAGTTATGTTTTGCGAACTAATGACTGAGATGACACGCCCACATGCAACGCGCATAAAGCAA
>JAITPR010000004.1 GCA_031289315.1 Clostridiaceae bacterium
GTAGAAGCCACTGAAGCACGACGGTATACGTAGAAGCAACTAAAGAACGGTAGCCTGAGGATTTACACTAATAAATTTAAAAACGCGGTTGACGCTAAGGATATAATCCTGCGTCAACCGCGTTTTTCAAGTAATCAGTGTCAAGCTTCAAGCTTGCGCGTTTTTTGGTTCTTTTTGCCGCGCAGCAAAAAGAATAAGGGCGTTCTTTTTGACGTGTGTCAAAAAGAACAAGAGCGAACACAGAGCCTATTTTTTAGCGGCGGCTTTCATGCGTTGGTCTTTGGAGAGGGTATTTTTGCGAATGCGGAGATTTTTGGGGGTAACCTCAAGAAGCTCATCGTCGGTTATGAACTCAAGGCATTCCTCGAGGGAAAACTTGCGGGGACTATTAAGGCGCAGGGCTTCGTCGGAGCCGGAGGCGCGCATATTGGTTACGTGCTTCTTTTTGCAGACGTTGACGGCGAGGTCGCCGACCTTAGGGGACACGCCCACGACCATACCTTCGTACACGGGGGTACCGGAGTCGACGAACAAAATACCGCGTTCTTGGGCGTTGAACAGCCCGTAGGTAGATGCCTCACCGGTTTCAAAGGCGACAAGCGACCCGGTTAAGCGGCGCGGAATCTCACCTTTGAGGGGTTCGTAGCCGATGAAAATCGACGACATAATGCCCTCTCCGCGCGTATCGGTTAAAAACTCGTTTTTAAAGCCGAACAACCCGCGCGAAGGAATATTAAACTCCATGCGCATACGGCTACCCATATTTTGCATGTGTTGAAGCTCCCCCTTACGCACGCCCATGGCTGACATAACCGTCCCCATATTATCGACGGGAACGTCCACGACAAGCTTGTCGATAGGCTCACAAACGACGCCTTTCACGGTCTTGAGTAGCACGTGCGGCGTAGAAACCATAAATTCGTAGCCTTCGCGGCGCATGGTTTCGATTAAGATAGAAAGGTGCATTTCACCGCGTCCGCTCACCTTAAAGCTGTCGATATTATCGGTATCCTCCACGCGGAGGGAAACGTCCTTAAGTAGCTCGCGGTAGAGGCGGTCGCGCAGTTGACGCGTCGTCACAAACTTGCCTTCTCTGCCCGCAAAGGGGCTGTCGTTAACCGAAAATAGCATTTCAACTGTGGGATCCGTTATTTTAACAAACTCAAGCGGCTCTACGGCAAGGGGGGAACAGACGGTATCGCCTATGGTGATTTCCTCGATACCGGAGAAACAAACGATGTCTCCGACGACGGCTTCCTTGACGGGAACGCGTTTAAGACCGTCGATTTGGTAAAGGTTTACCAGCTTACTTTTATAGGGTTGCTTGTCGCCGGCAAAGGACGCTACTACTATATCCTCGGAGGCTTTTGCGATCCCGCGTTCCACGCGTCCTATGCCTATGCGCCCCACATAATCGTTATAGTCGATTGATGAGGTCAAAAGCTGAAGAGGTCCGTCGGGGTCGCCTACGGGGCAATCCACGTAGTTTATTATGGTGTCGAAAAGCGGTTGCAGGTTTTCCTTTACGTCGTTTAGGGAGGTACCCGCCTCACCCTTTCGCGCGGAGCAGAACAACACGGGGCTGTCTAGCTGTTCGTCGGTGGCGTTCAAATCCATCAGAAGCTCTAAAACCTCGTCGACCACCTCTTTGGTGCGCGCGTCGGGACGGTCGATTTTGTTAACCACGATGACGACCTTAAGCTTAAGCTCAAGGGCGCGCGTAAGTACGAAGCGCGTTTGCGGCATGGGACCTTCCACGGAATCGACAAGCAAAAGCACGCCAGAAGTCATTTTCAGGACGCGCTCCACCTCACCGCCGAAGTCCGCGTGTCCGGGAGTGTCGATGATGTTTATCTTAACCCCATCGTAATGTACGGAGGTATTCTTCGCCAAAATAGTTATGCCGCGCTCACGCTCAAGGTCACCGCTGTCCATTACGCGTTCGGCAACCTGCTGGTTAACTCTAAACGTACCGCTCTGTTTCAGCATTTCGTCTACGAGAGTGGTCTTACCGTGGTCGACGTGCGCTATTATCGCTATGTTTCTTAAATCTGTTCTCTTAGTATTCATATCCCGAATATTATACTCTTTTATTAATTTTTAGCAACCTATTTGAAGACGAAACGGAATTTTACCCGCGAAAACCGCATTAAAATGCCTATACCGCACTATTTATCGTATTGATTATGGGGGACGGCAAGCGGCACGGCGACCGTATCGTAAATAATACGCAAGCTAAAGCGATGCGGATACGTTTTGTTTACAATGGTATTTTACGCCTTTTTAGGCATTTATTGCGGTTGTGGATAGCGAAAAGAATTTTTTTTACAAGACGGATAGCTTTTGAAGCTCCGCGCAAAGTCTTTGGGCGGTTGCGGATAACAGAAGGGGGCGGCAAGGCTACATTTTGAGAACGGTGCCGTTTTCCACTATAAATAGGTTGCGCGGCGAATTGACGGGAAAAGACGTACAGGTGAGAATGACTTGAGCAAAGGAGGCTTCCTTGATGAGAAGATTTTGCCGGGTTTCGTCAAGCTCCGACAGGACGTCGTCTAAGAGCAGTACCGGAGTTTCGCCGGTTTCGCGGAGGAACAATTTAAGCTCGGATAGCTTAACTGAAAGCGCGGCGGTTCGCTGTTGCCCTTGTGAGGAAAAGCGGCGTGCGTCGGCACCGTTTAAAAATATGGCTATGTCGTCGCGGTGAGGACCTACGGAGGTGAACTGAAGCCGTATGTCCTTTTCCCGCGCGGCGGACAATTTTTTTATAAGACAGACGCGTATTTCCTCGTAGGATACGCCTTCGACGTCGGTTTCGTAAGAGAGTTCAAGCAACTCGTTTACTCCGCTCACGGCTAAGTGAGCGGCTTTAGCGGGGGCGGCAAGTTCCTCTATAAAGCGGTTACGCTCGAGTACGATTTTCGCGCCCTCGTTGGCAAGCTGAACATCCCACACGTCCAACAAGTCCTCAAGCGCGGCGGGAGAATTTTGTTTTAAGAGGTTATTGCGCTGTTTCAAGGCTTTAGTGTAGCGTTGCAGTGCGTAAAAGTAGTCCTTCTTCTGTTGTGAAAGGCTGATGTCCATGAACCGACGGCGCACATCCGGCGTATCCTTGATAAATTTAAGCTCGTCCGGAGAGAAAAAAACCACGTTTAAAACGCCCAAAAGTTCGCCCATTTTCTGCACGGGTATGCCGTCGATTTTAACGGATTTTTTGCCGCTCTTGTCAAAATAAAGCTCCACGGAATGTGAGCGGTATTTTTTTTCGACGGTTATTTTCACCGAGGCGCAATCCTCGTTGTACTTAATAAGCTCCTTTTCCTTAGAGGTGCGCGGCGACCGCCCCACTCCCGCAAGGTACACGGCTTCCAAAAGGTTGGTTTTACCGCTTGCGTTCTTGCCGGAAAGCACGTTAAGCCCGTTAGAAAATTCTACGGTCTGTTCGCCGTAGTTTCTGAAATTTTTAAGTCTAACCGTTTTTATTCGCATTGTTCGCATTATACCACGCCGCACGCGGTTGCGTCAAACATGAATTGCGATAACCGCATATAAAGTTTGGTGTGGGCAATCCGCGGTGACGACTTGTCTGCCAAGAAAATATTTTGTCACCGAAAATTATCCGCCCCCAAAGTTGAGAACGCCTTACAAATGAAACTTAGAAAAATAAAGAAATCGCCCACATATAACGTCTTTGTATGCATAGCGGAAGGTACACGTATGATTTGCTCCGATGAGTTGGCTTTTATTATGATGCCCGTCCACAGAGGCAAACGCGCCCGCATTAAGGCTGCATTTTAATGTAGCTAACATGGCATAAATGCTTTACTTTATAGTATTTTTATGTTAAAATAGTAAATATATAATATAACGTGTGCGCTCGCGCGTACGCGTTATACACTTGTTTCACACGGATTTGGCAAAGTAGGTGTGACAACCCGAAGCGACGACTTGCTACGCAAGAAAATATTTTGTCACTGCGGATTGTCCGCACCCGGCAAAATTCGGGCGAAAACGTAATCTGAAAACAAACAACCGCGTCGGGTATCGGCGGCGGTTAAACGGCTTGACGGGCGCGTTCCTTGCAGTAAGGAGCGCTTTCGCGGGCAACGGAAGGGTAAGGATATGGAAGAAGTAAAGCATAGTTATAACGAACAGGACATTCAGGTGCTGGAGGGGCTGGACCCCGTTAGAAAGCGTCCCGGCATGTACATCGGTTCCACGGATTCACGCGGGCTTCACCATTTGGTGACGGAAGTCGTCGACAACTCAATTGACGAAGCGCTGGCGGGGTTTTGCACGGAGATTAAGACGGAAATATTAAAGGACGGCTCCATACGCGTTACGGACAACGGACGCGGAATACCGACGGGCATTATCGAAAAGGAAGGCAAGTCGGCGGTTGAGGTCGTTTTGACCAAGCTCCACGCCGGCGGCAAATTTGGCAACGGTGGATATAAGATTTCCGGCGGCTTGCACGGCGTCGGCGTATCCTGCGTCAACGCACTTTCGGAGTGGTTAGACGTGGAGGTTCGGCAAAACGGCAAAATCTACAAGATGAACTTCAATAGGGGCGTGGCTCAAAAACCGCTTGCCGTAATCGGCGAATGCGGTTCGGAAACGGGTACGATTGTGACCTTCTATCCCGATTTTGACGAAATTTTTGAGAAGAACGAGTTCAATTACGACACTCTCAAGGTGCGTTTAAGGGAGCTTGCCTATTTAAACAGAGGGCTTTACCTCTCCTTAGCGGACCGCAGAGAGGGGCAAGAACACGAAGAACTGTTCCTTTATGAGGGCGGCATCGTTCAATTTGTGGAAAATCTGAACAAGGGTAAGGAAAAGGTGTTCGCGGACATCGTATACATTCAAACGCCCTTCACCGACAACGGCGGCAGGGACGGTGAGGTTGAGGTTGCCATACAGTACAACGACACCTACAACGAGACCATACTGGCATACGCCAACAACATCAACACCGAAGAGGGCGGCTCCCATTTGGACGGCTTTAAAGCCGCGCTGACCAAGGTTATAAACGACTACGGCACGCAGTCCAACCTCCTTAAGAACGGCGACAAGCTGTCCGGTGAGGACGTGCGTGAGGGCATAACCGCCGTCATCAGCGTCAAGCTGCAGGAGCCGCAATTCGAAGGGCAAACCAAGACCAAGTTAGGCAACAGTGAGATGCGCACAATCGTATCTAAAATTGTTCAGGACGGCTTAGGCACCTATCTTGAAGAACATCCTAAGGAAGCGCGCGACCTTATTTTGAAGAGCCTTATGGCGCAAAAGGCGCGTGATGCGGCGCGTAAGGCGAGAGAGCTTGCAAGAAAGGGCGTGTTGGAAAGCACGACATTGCCGGGTAAGCTTTCCGACTGTTCGGATAAGGATCCCACGGTTTGTGAGATTTATATGGTCGAGGGCGATTCCGCAGGCGGCACCGCTAAGCAAGGGCGTGACAGACGCTTCCAAGCCATTTTGCCGTTGCGCGGTAAAATCCTCAACGTGGAAAAGGCAAGCTTGCACAAGATTTTGGAAAATCTAGAAATACAAGCCATGATAACGGCGTTCGGGTGCGGCATAAATGCCAACTTCGATGCGTCCAAGCTGAGATACAACCGCATAATCTGCATGACCGATGCGGACGTGGACGGCAGCCATATCAGAATTCTGTTGCTTACGTTCTTCTTCCGCTTCATGCCCAAGCTCATCGAGGAAGGGCATGTGTATATCGCACAGCCCCCCCTTTACAAGGTTGCGAAGGGCAAGTCCGAGAAATATTTTTACACCGATGAGGCGCTTACCGCTTATCTGGACGAAACCGGCAGAAAGGGCATCGACATACAGCGTTACAAAGGCTTGGGCGAAATGAACTCCGAACAGCTTTGGGAAACCACCATGAATCCGGAAACGCGTACCATGCTTAGAGTGTCCATGGAGGACGCTATTGCCGCGGACGAGTTGTTCTCTCTGCTTATGGGCGATCAGCCGGAGTTAAGACGTATTTTCATCGAAGAGAACGCCACGCTGGTAGAAGAGTTGGATATTTAATCCATGTTTAACGGGTTAAGACGTGCCGACTGCTCACGGCGGGGACAAGTGAATTTCCTCAAAACCGTTAGCGTCAACGCACCGAAACAGCGCGGAATTTGCCCGTTTTTTGCCTTATACGAAGGGTACGGAAAAATCCGCATTAAGCGCTAACACGGCGTTTAGAAATATAAAAGAAGTTAGTCATGCGCGTGTTACGCGTAAACCGGGCTTCGTAGCCCTTAAGGAATATTATGGCGAAGAAGATTAATACCAACAGCGAAAAAGAAAGAGATTTTGTTGAACATCTCGCTAAGACCAACGTCGTCAAGATTAAGGTCGAGGATGAGATGAAGAAGTCGTTCATTGCGTACGCGATGGCGGTTAACGTATCGCGCGCGATACCCGATGTCCGCGACGGCTTGAAGCCCGTGCATAGACGCGTGCTTTACGCTATGAGCGAACTGAATTTGTATTCCGACAAGTCGTACAGAAAGTGCGCCCGAATTGTAGGCGACGTTTTGGGCAAGTACCACCCGCACGGCGACTCCTCCGTTTACGAGGCGTTAGTACGTTTGGCGCAGGACTTTTCCATACGCTGTCCGCTTGTGGACGGTCACGGCAACTTCGGTTCGGTGGACGGAGACCCGGCGGCGGCACAGAGATACACGGAAGCGCGTCTTTCCAAAATCGCTTCGGAAATGCTGCGCGACATTGAAAAAGATACCGTGGATTTCTATCCCAACTTCGATGAAACGGAAATGCAGCCGCGTGTGCTGCCCTCCCGTTATCCCAACCTGTTGGTTAACGGCTCGGACGGCATAGCGGTTGGTATGGCGACTTCTATACCGCCTCATAACCTCGGCGAGGTCATAGACGGCACGGTTGCGCTGATGAAGAACCCGGACATAACCATAGAGGAATTGATGGAGTTTATTCCGGCTCCCGATTACCCGACCGCGGCAATCGTCATGGGGCGCGCCGCTATACGGCAGGCGTATAAAACCGGCAGAGGCGCGGCGATTATCCGCGCGCGTACCGATATTGAGGAGTTGCCGAACGGCAAAAGCCGCATAATCGTCACCGAAATCCCCTATCAGGTCAACAAGGAAAAGCTGATTATAGCCATTGCCGATCAGGTCAAGGACAAGCGGCTGGAGGGTATTTCCGACATAAAAGAGGAAACCGACCGCACGGGTATGCGTATCGTCATCGACGTCAAAAAGGACGCCAACGCGCAAGTGGTGCTGAATACGCTCTACAAGCAGACTAATCTGCAAATCAGCAACAGCATGATTCTGTTGTGTCTTGTGGACGGCGTGCCGCGCGTGCTTAACTTAAAGCAGATTTTAGAATATTATGTGCAGCACCAAGAGGAAGTCATAATCCGCCGCACAAAATACGACCTTGCAAAAGCCGAGGAACGCGAGCATATCCTTGCAGGTTTGGTTATCGCGCAGGCGAACATCAACGAGGTCATCGCGATTATCAGACAGTCTGAGGATTCGTCAACCGCAGAAAAGAACCTTATGGAACGCTTCATTCTTTCCGACAGGCAAGCTAACGCTATCATTGAAATGAAGCTGCGCCGCTTGACAAGCTTGGAAGTTGATAAGCTGAACGATGAACTGGCGATTAGGCGTGCGGAAATCGCCGAATGCAAGCGTATTCTTTCCTCCATCGAGAACGTTAAGGAAATCATCGTTAACGAGCTTCTGGAAATCAAAGCGAAATACAACACCCCGCGCCTTTCCGAGATTAGCTACGACTATTCCGACCTCAACATAGCCGACCTCATCGACCGCGAGGACATAGTCGTTTCCATGACACACTTCGGTTACATCAAGCGTATGCCCGTTTCCGAGTACAAGAGCCAGGGCAGAGGCGGCATGGGCATTCAGGCGCACAAGACCAAGGAAGAGGACTTCGTGGAGAACATGTTCATAACAAACACGCACGAAAGCCTGCTCTTCTTCACCAACCTGGGCAAGGTTTACCGCATGATGGGCTACGAGGTTCCTGAGGCGACACGCACTTCCAGAGGGCGCGCGATTATCAACCTCTTACAGCTTTCCGGGGGCGAAAAGGTTACCACGCTGTTGCGCTTAAAAGAGGGCGCGGAAGGCTTCCTGGTGCTTGCCACAAAGAACGGCTTAATCAAGAAAACCGACTTAACCGAATTTGAACGCATCAAAGCGAACGGTAAAAAGGCGATTGAGTTGGTGGACGGCGATGAGCTTATCGGTGCCGTCATCACTACCGGCGACAACGACATAATTCTTGCGGCGTCGTCGGGCAAGTGTATCCGCTTCAACGAAGCCGATGTCCGTGAGATGGGTAGAACCGCCCGCGGCGTAAAAAGTATAAAGCTTCACGACGCCGAACACGTGGTTGATATTGCCGTCGTCAAGGAAGGCTTTGATATCCTGACCGTCACCGAAAAGGGTTACGGCAAGCGCACGGATGCCGACGAGTACAGAACGCAAGGCAGAGCCGGCATGGGTATCAAGGCGGGTAACTTCAACGAAAAGACCGGCGACCTCGTTTGCCTAAAGGTTATACCCACCGATACCGACATCATGCTGATTGCCGATAGCGGCATCATAATACGCGTGCAAGCCGAAGAAATAAACCGCATAGGTAGATCCGGTATGGGCGTTATCGTGATGCGCCTCAAAGGTGACGCCAAGGTTATCTGCGTCGCGCTTACCCCCCACGAGGAAGAAGAAAAACCCGAAGACCCCGCAAATGATACCGCACCCGTGGAAGCAGTTGTATCCGCGGAAGTGGACGACGGAACTACTGAAGCGGTTGAACCTACGGATACTACCGCCCCCGGCGATGAAGCATAATGCGGTCGTCGCGTAGATGTTGCCTTTCGCACAATCGAATTCCGCGCCCGTTGTCACCTTGAGCAGACCGCGAATGCGGTTGCCGCGTAGATGTTGCCTTTCGCACAATCGAATTCCGCGCCCGTTGTCACCTTGAGCAGACCGCGAATGCGGTCGTCGCGTAGATGTTGCCTTTCGCACAATCGAATTCCGCGCCCGTTGTCACCTTGAGCAGACCGCGAATGCGGTCGTCGCGTAGATGTCGCCTTTCGCACAATCGAATTCCGCGCCCGTTGTCACCTTGAGCAGACCGCGAATGCGGTCGTCGCGTAGATGTCACCTTTTGCACAATCGAATTCCGCGCCCGTTGTCACCTTGAGCAGACCGCGAATGCGGTCGTCGTCGAAAGGTCCCCGGAATAGGTGCCTAACCTCTTACGCCACGCCCTCATGCAACGCGCATAAAGCAAGCCCTATAGCTTACCCTAACTCCTCCGCTTTGTTTGTCCTAAAAAGGGCGGACGGCGAAATCTGCCGTCCGCCTAACGGCAATTATACAAAAGCGTTTCTTGTCAAAGGCGTGAGCATAAAGCCGCAACTGCGTTGCTATTTATCCCGCCCGCTTATCCTTGACAATAGAATGCCGCAGAGGAAAAATTTTCTTTTCCTTAATACGTATTTATCGGTAAGAAGACGGGAAATAAAAAATTACAGACGAAGAAGAGAAAAAAGAAATTACTGGTGATAAGGGAAAAAAACGATAGCCTGAGGATTAACACTAATAAATTTAAAAACGCGGTTGACGCTAAGGATATAATCCTGCGTCAACCGCGTTTTTTAAGTTAACAGTGTCAAGTTTCAAGCTTGCGCGTTTTTTGGTTCTTTTTGCCGCGTAGCAAAAAGAACAGCGGCTCAAGCTTCAAGCTTGCGCGTGCAAGAAAGAACTCTAATCATAACCTCTCCAGTGAGTACTTCAAGCGGCGGAGGGTTTCGGGTTTGCCTAGGAGGTCAAACATTTCAAATGCGCCGCCGGGGGTAGAGGCGCGACCGGTGACGGCAATGCGAGCCGACCAAAGTAGCTGACCTTTTTTAAAGCCGGAGGTTTCGGCGAAGGCGGAAACGGAGTCGTGAATGGTTGTGAGCGACCAATCGGAGATCGCTTCGACGGCGGGGATTAGTGCGGTGAGAGCGGCTTTAGCGACGGCGGCGTCGACTTTTTGTTTTTGGTTAAGGTAGAGGGCGTTGTCGAAATCGCCGAATTCTTCGAGGAAATCGACGGCGTCGGGAATATCGGAGAGTATCTCCGCGCGTGATTGCAGGAGGGCGGAGAGCTTGGCGTAATCGTACTTATTTTTCACCTTACTTTGTTCGTAGAAGGGTATGGCGCGGCGGTTAAACTCTTCGGGGGAAAGCTCCTTTAGATACTGGGCGTTGAGCCAACGGAGCTTAGGTTCGTCGAAAATACTGCCCGACTTAGAGATACCGGCGATGTCGAAAGCCGCGATAAGCTCGGCGAAGCTAAGCTTTTCGCGGTTATCGCCGGGACTCCAACCTAAGAGCGCAATATAATTCACGATGGCTTCCGGGAGATACCCTTTCTTTATGAAATCGTCGAAGTTAGCGTCACCGTGCCGTTTAGAAAGCTTATGTTGAGCGTCGCGCATAATCAGCGGAAGATGTATATATTGCGGACGTTCCCACTTAAAGGTATCGTAGATAAGATTGTATTTCGGGGTACTGGATAGGTACTCGCTTCCGCGGAAAACGTGACTGATTTTCATCAGGTGGTCGTCCACGACGTTGGCAAAATTATAGGTTGGCAAGCCGTCGCTTTTTATGAGGATGTTATCCTCAATGTCGGAAAAGTCGACGCTTATTTCACCGAAAACGAGGTCGGTATAGCTAGAAGTGCCGCTTAAAGGTATGTTTTGACGTATTACGTACGGCTCACCCGCCGCAAGCCGGCGCTTAATTTCCTCTTTCGGCAGGTGCAAGCAATGCTTGTCATACTTCTTGTAGGTCTTTTCACCGTTTGCTCCGCTTTGTTCTTCGGCAAGCGTTTCCAGCCTTTCCTTGGAGCAAAAACAGTAATACGCGCCGCCCAACTGAACCAGTCTTTTGGCATAGCGAAGATAGATGTCTTTACGTTGGCTTTGCACGTAGGGACCGTACTTACCTCCCGTATCGGGACCCTCCTCGTGCGTCATACCGCACTCCTGCAAGGTCTGATAAATGATTTCCGTTGCGCCCGGCACGAAGCGTTCTTGGTCGGTATCCTCAATCCGCAGGATAAAAATACCCTTGTGCCTGCGCGCATAAAGGTAACAGTAAAGCGCGGTTCTCAAATTGCCGATGTGCATAAACCCGGTCGGGCTGGGCGCAAATCTTGTACGTGTAGTTTTCATTTTTTTTACCCCATACGCCTTTCAGCGCACAAATAGTTCATTAAAATTTTACGTTTGAAAGGGCGATATGGGGACCCCCGTTCAATATAAGTCGTGCGGTTTCTGCGTCGTGAACTCCGCATTCATTCCCC
>JAITPR010000059.1 GCA_031289315.1 Clostridiaceae bacterium
CGGGGGCTTCCGCCGAGTCAAAGTGGGGGGCATTGCCGTAGGCGGGGCATAGCCAAAAGCGGCACACCGTTATGGGAGCGGGTTATTTAGATTGTCACCTTGAGCGGAGCGCGGCACGCGCAAAGTCGAAAGGTCCCCGGAATAGGTGCTTACACTCTTCCGCCACGTCCCCCATGCAACGCGCATAAAGCTTTCCCCCAAAGTAGCCCCATAAAGTTTACCTAACTCCTTCGCTTTATTTGTCCTAAAAAAGGGCGGACGGCGAAATCTGCCGTCCGCCTAACGGCAATTATGCAAAGGCGTTGTTGTCAAGGGCGTGAGCATAAAGCCGTTTCGCTTTTTATCCCTCCCGCTTATCCTTGACAATAGAATGTTGTTGGGGAAGTGAAGGGCATGGTAGGTTGTAATTGTAGCCTTTAGGGATAGGGCGTGTTTCACTCCGCTTATCCTTGACAATAGAATGTTGGTGGAGAATTGAAGGGCATGGTAGGTTGTAATTGTAGTCTTTAGGGATAGGGCGTGTCTCACGCTGCTTATAATTGACAACGGAATGCCGCAGAGAAAAAAAATCTTTTTTAAAGACATGGTTTTGGCAAAGGAACATAAGAATAAAGAACAAATTGAACTTAGGAAAAAAAATGAACAGACGCAGCAATTAAAGAACGAACCGGACATAAAGGAAAAAAGAAACGGCAGTTGAGGATTTGAAGCTAATAAATTTAAAAACGCGGAATGCAAGTAAAAATTTTACTGCAGTCCGCGTTTTTCAAGTTAACAGTGTCAAGCTTCAAGCTTGCGCGTTTTTTGGTTCTTTTTGCCGCGTAGCAAAAAGAACAGAGGCTCAAGCTTCAAGCTTGCGTTTTCTTAAGTTCTTTCTTGCATGTGCAAGAAAGAACTTAAATCCCTTGCTTCTTATTCATAGCGGTCATCGTATTTATCGCGTCCATAGCGGTCGGTGCGTCCGTAGCGGTCGCGCCCATAGCGGTCGTCATAACGGTTATCGTCATATCTGTCGTACTTATCGGGGTATCGGTTATCGGGTCGGTCGTATCGGGTATCGCGTCCGTAGCGGTCGGAGCGGTTATCTCTGCCGTATCTATCGGAGTAACGGTCGTCGTACCTATCACGGGCGGAGCGATTAAAGAACCGTTTGCGTTCGGGGCGTTCGTATCGGTCGGTGCGTTTGGGGTTACCGTAGCGGGAGCGGTCGTAGCGGCGTCCGTCGTAATAATCGTCGTCGTAGCGTGCGCGGGGATTATCATATTTATTAGCGGGTGTGCGATTGTTGTCGCGATTGCGGTTATAGGAGCCGCGTTTATTCTTTTTAGAGGGTTTAAACAGCAGAAACAATATAATGATTGCGGGAATAGCGATACCGGCGATGATGAGATAGCGCAGCGGATTATCCTCAAGGGCATTCCCGGTTTGGGTGCCGGGGGAGGTGCCGACGGGGGGATTACCGTTAGCTTGTTCTTCCTCTTCGGCGGCGATGCGGTCCTGCGTAACCTTGTGAGCGGGGAGCGTAAACGTAGTGAAAGCGCTTTCGCGCACATACAAGAAGGTATGCGTGAGGCTGTCCCTTACGAATAAGTAGGTAAGACCGTCCACCTGCATTTTGCCCAAATATGAAAACGTCAAGCCGGCGATGTTCTCGACCGTCACGTCGTCGGCGGGTTTTAGGTTAACGTCGTCGTATCTTTTGGCGGTCACGTTGCCTATTAGCTGCAAGGCTACGGAGGGGGATTCACCGAACTCGTCCACGGTGGCGTTGCTGACGGGCGTGGAGCCGTGCAAATCGGAAACGAACACCAACCCTTCGATGCCGCCGAACAGCACGGCGTAATGGGGGGCTTCCTCGTCGTTGGTTACGTCTTCGGTAACCTTGACAAAATAGGTTTCGGGAAGCAGGAAAATCCTTTCGGTTTTGCGGCGCGTAAACGCGTAGAACGGCACGTCCGCCGCGGTGATTTCGATGTATTTAACGGTGTCGGCGGCGCTAGCCGAAGCGTTGCGGATTGCCGCGTATCCGTTTGCGGTGTAAGGAATTTCAGTTGCCGCGCCATCCGAATTGAAAGCGTTGCCGGCTAAGTCGGTTGATTGGTATCCGTTTGCTATCTCCGGAGTTACGGCAAAATTCGCGTTCACAAAACGGTACGCAGAAAACGCGCACACTACAAGCATGAATGCACAAATGAAAATTGCCGGCGCGCCCCGCCGATGTTGTCTTACGGATTTTCTCATATTCTATCTATTTTGTCACCGCGAATTGTTTATACCCATGTATTGCGCTAAGTGCCGATACTCCAAACTATAAAGTCGGTCTAGGGTGTTCCTGCGGAACAAGCCCGAACCACCGCGCCTTGCGTGTTCATAATTCACAAAGCCGGACGGAGCAATGTTCCTACGGAACAAGGCTAAAACTCCGGCACTTTATATGTTCATAACTATTATATAACAATTATAGCGGAATGCAAAGAAATAAATACCAAAAAAATGACTTTTTACGAAAAATTACCTTAAATTTCGAATGCAAAATGCATTCAAGTGTTGCCGCATTTTGACGAATAAAAAAATATTTATTCAAAATTGACATCAAACATTGACAAATCGCAAAATCGCATATATAATGGCGCCAAGAACAAATTTAGGAAAAGACCGTCCAAAGCGTCACGTCGGAGAGTTAGGGAACTCCGGCGCGGCGCTTTGCATATTACGGCGGTTTTTGCATCCGGGGGATTGTGATATGAAGGAAAACTTATGGGCGGGCGCTGTCTTAGCGTCCTATACGACCATACCAAGACTGATAAAAGTCATTGATAAAGCTATCAAAATACGCATACAAAGCGGCTTTATGAGCAAACATTTGCACCACGGCGTGTCCACGGAGGAGTTGCTGTTCTCCATATCCGCGCTGAACGCAAGAAAGGTGACCGCGCTTAACGTTCACGTGCTTGCGGAGATGATTATGGCGCGGCTTACAAAGGGTGAGGCGCTACTGGCAAAAATGAGGTATTTTGAACGTAAACCACACTATGAAATAGCTCTAATTTTGAAATGTTCCTTGCGAACGGTGTTCAGATGGCAGGATAAGCTGTTGCAGTCCGCGGCAAGGATTGCAACGGAAGCCGGACACGGAGAAAGCTGGTTTTACGAGGAATGTGCCGGCGATACCTTCTTTGCCGCCGTGTTGCAACGTCTTGCTTGCGGCACGGATTTATCGGTATTGCCTTAAAAAGGTTTCGTGCCGCGCAAATAGCTTTTCCGCAAGCGTTAATTTATGCCGCGCAAATAGTTTTTCCGCAAGTGTTAATTTGTGCCGCGCATGGCTTTTTAAGCGGTGCGGCGCGCGAAATGGCAGGGCTTTTCGATGTTGCTTTAAGCGTGGCGCGGTTCGTGGAGTTAGAAAATTAGAAATCGAAAGGAGTAGGGGAGAAAAAAGGTGAATGATAGAGAGATTATATCCAAGCTTCTGAAGATAGAAGCCGAGCAAAAGGAAAGGGCAAAGGACACGCTTGCGGCGTATAATCGTGACCGTGTACACGAAAAACAAATGGCATTTCACAGGTGCCTAAAGCGCAACCGTTGGATGTTCGGCGGCAACAGAAGCGGCAAAACGGAGTGCGGTGCGGTGGAGTGCGTATGGCTGGCGCGCGGCATTCATCCGTACAGGGCAAACCGCCCGGACGTATTTGGTTGGGTGGTGTCCGTAAGCTATGAGGTTCAGCGCGACGTTGCACAAGCAAAGGTTTTAAAGTACTTAAAACGCTCATGGATAAGCGATATTGTCATGTGCAGCGGAAAAAAGGGCGCTCCGGAGTACGGAATAATAGACCACATTGTGGTAAAAAACGTGTTCGGAGGGTTCAGCCGTATAGGCTTTAAAAGTGCAGACCAAGGGCGTGAGAAGTTTCAAGGCGCGTCGTTGGACTTCGTTTGGTTCGACGAGGAACCCCCCGTGGACATCTACGAGGAGTGCCGAATGCGCATACTCGACAAGCGCGGAGAGCTGTTCGGCACCATG
Source organism: Clostridiaceae bacterium (assembly GCA_031289315.1). Classification (GTDB taxonomy): domain Bacteria; phylum Bacillota; class Clostridia; order Christensenellales; family CAG-917; genus JAITEJ01. The sequence goes on from JAITPR010000059.1 coordinate 4,022, forward strand.
ACGCCGCTAAAGGGTTTGACGTGGGTGTACGACGAAATTTATTTGAATGAGCGCAAGGACGCGGAGATTTGGTACATACAGGCGGAGTGGCGCGACAACCCGTATTTGGACGCGGCGGAGGTGGAAAGCTTCATAAAATCCATGTCGGAGGAGGCGCAGGAGAGCCGGCGTTTCGGGCGTTTTCGGGACAATGCCGGGCTTGTCTACGGCGAATTCGACCAAAGCGTACACGTGATAGAGCCGTTTTCCGTGCCGCGTGAATGGTACGCCGGCATATCTATTGACCCGGGGCTTCACAACCCGCTTTCCGCGCATTTTTACGCCGCGGACTACGACGGCAATCTGTACGTGATAGCCGAACACTACGAATCGGGGCGCACGGTGGCGTACCATGCGGACAAAATTAAAAGGCTTGCGGACACACTGCACTGGCGGCGTGACGGCAAGGGACGCATAGAAGCGCTCATTGACAGCGCGGCAAATCAACGCACCTTAGCGTCCTCAAAGAGCGTCGCGGAGCTGTTCAACGAGAGCGGCATTTTGGTGAACACCCGCGTAAACAAGGATTTATTTGCCGGAATAGCGCGTGTTAAGTCGTTGTTGGCGCACAATCCGCCGCGCCTATTCATCTTCAAAAGCTGTCCCAATCTAATCCGTGAAATCAAGTCGTACTGGTGGGGCGACGGCGACCGCCCCAAAAAAGCCGATGACCACGCTTTAGATGAGTTGCGCTATTTTGTCATGAGCCGCCCGGAAAACGTCGCACCCAAAGCCCCGCGAAGCGAAATCGAAAAGGACAAGGACGGCTTAGTTCGTCGCGCCCGCAGCAAAAAGTTTTACAAGTGACAGTGGACAGGTGCGGTGAATGCGGGGGCTGTCGCCGTGGACGGAAGAGTTTGCGTCTTTGTCTTAGGGGACCTTTCGACACGGAACCGTTTCGGTTATCACCTCAACGCCTCCGGCTCAAGGTGACAATCTGCGCGGATTATGTCTATTCCCAATTGGAGTTACCCTAATGGGAGCGCTTTCTCAATAGGAGTGCTTACTCAATGGGGAAGTTACCCTAATAGGAGCGCCTAAAACATGCCGAAAAATATAAAAGGAGGATTGACGGAGGAAAAATTATGAACCAAAAGGTATTGAAGACTTTATTGAAAAAGGCTACGGGGTACCGCGCCGATGAGGTGCAGGAGGAATATTCCGTGAGAGAGGACGGCGGGTTGGAGCTGGTCAAAAAAAAGGTGATAAAAAAATATTATCCGCCCGATAATGCCGCGCTCAAGTCGTTTCTAGAATTTGAAGCGGTCGGGGACAACCTATCGGATTTGTCGGACGAGGAATTGCAAAGCGAAAAAGGGCGTTTACTGAAAATTCTAAACGCCGGCGAAGTGGCAAAGGATAACGACGGCGCCGAAGGCGGCGAAAATGCAGACGGCGAAAGCGCCGATTAATAAAGGAGAGAAAAAAACGGAAATGAAAATGGAAATTCTTAAACAAAGAGTAAGGTGCGACGTCGCCATGTGCAAAAACCGCGCGGAATACGCGGTGACCAACGGCGGCATAAGGGGGAGCGGCATACATCTTTGCGGCTCCTGCTTGCTGGATATTTATTGCGAGGCTACACAGCTACTTTCGCCTAAGGCTCCCGAAAATTCCCAGGAGAAAAGCGGCGAAGAGAAAAGGAGCGGCGCGGGCGCGTTGACGGACGGCGGCAATAAGACCGGCGCGGAAACCGACGCATATAAAGCCGTCGAAAACAAGTCCGGCGGCAATAAGACCGGCGCGAATGCGTTGACAAATTCCGAAAACAGAGCCGGTGCGGACGCGTTGACGGGCGGCAAGAAGAGCGCCGACGAGAAAAACGGCAAAAAATTCAACGGAGATAAACATGACTGACACGCTTAAATTTAAAGAGGATTTGGTGGCGGAGGTACAAGCCGATTTCCAAAAGCGTCGGGAGGCACGGCGTCCTTTGGAGCTTCAATGGCGGCTTAACATGAACTTCAACGCCGGCAACCAGTTTGCGGAAATCACTCCGCGCGGTGAGGTGGAGGACTTAGGCAGGCAATATTTTTGGCAGGAACGGGAGGTTTTCAACCATGTGGCGCCGGTGGTGGAAACCCGTCTTTCTAAGCTGTCGCGCATACGGACGGGGCTTTCGGTTTGCCCCGCCACCTCCGACGATAAGGACATCGCCGCCGCGAAGTTCTCCACCGCCGTCTTAGGGGCGGTCACGGCGGAAAACAACTTAGGCGACCTAACCCGGGAGGCGTCGGCGTGGAGTGAGGTTACCGGCACGGCGTTCTACAAAATAACGTGGGACGCGGGCAAGGGCGTCAAGCTTTCCGCCGGGGGCGAAACCGCCTATACCGGTGACGTAGCCGTGTCCGTTTGCCCGCCGTTCGAAATTTATCCGGAGAACCTCAACATATCGGAGCTTAAAAATCAAGGCTCCGTCATACATGCAAAGGTGTACACGACGGATGAGGTAAAGCGCGTTTGGGGCGCGGAGGTAAAAGGGGAACCCGTGAACGTCTTTTCCATGGACACCGGCTTTAGCGTTGGCGGCATCGGTTACGGTGCTTCGGCGCCGCGCGTTTCCTCCGAAATCAGGGAGAATTCCGTCATCGTCATAGAGCGCTACGAGCTTCCCGGCGCGGAGCATGCGGACGGACGCTTAACCGTCGTCGCCGGCGATACGCTTCTATATTGCGGCGCGTTGCCCTATGCCAATATGACGGACGGACGGCGCGGCTATCCCTTTGTCAAGCAGGTTTGCACCGATACGGTGGGCGCATTTTTCGGAACCAGTTTGGTGGAGCGGATAATTCCCGTTCAGCGCGCGTACAACGTGGTCAAAAACCGCAAGCACGAATTTATGAACCGGTTGGCGGTGGGGATACTGACGGTGGAGGACGGAAGCGTGGACACCGACAATTTGGAGGAGGACGGATTGTCGCCCGGCAAGGTTTTAGTTTATCGGCAGGGGAGCAATCCGCCGCGCATGCTAGACGCCGGCAGCGTGCCGTACGACTTCGCAAGTGAGGAACACAAGCTGCTTGAGGAATTCGTTCTCGTGTCCGGCGTGAGTGAAATAATGAAGTCCTCTGAGATCCCGCGCGGCGTGTCCAGCGGACGCGCAATATCGCTTTTGATAGAGCAGGACGACTCAAAGGTGGCGTTGACGGCTAACAGCATACGCAACGCCTTAAAGGAGACAGCGCAACATATTCTTAGGCTTTATAAGCAATTTGCGACGGTTAAACGCCTAAAACGGATTTCCGGCGAAAACGGAAGTGTGGAGCTTGCGGCATTTTCCGGGAGTGATTTGTCCGGCGACGACGTGGTTTTCGATACGGAAAACGAGCTTGCGGATTCTCCGGCGAACCGCAGAAGTATGGCTATGGAACTGCTTAAAATGGGCGTTTTGAACGACGAAAACGGCAAGCTTCCGCTTAGGAGCAAGCTGAAGCTTTTGGATATTTTGGGATTCGGCAATTGGGAAAGCGCGCGCGATTTGGACGAATTGCACTTGAAAAAGGCGACGCGCGAAAACCGAATTATGGAGAAGGACGGCGTGACGCCGGATACCATAGACCACCACGAATTGCACATTCAGGAACATATAAAGGCGGCGCTTTCGGAGCATGCAGACGGTAAAAAGGATTATCGCGCACGGGTGGAAAAGCACATAGCGCTTCACAAACAGCTTGTTGCGGCGGATGCGCACGGCATTTTTTCGGCTGCGGAACAGCTAAAAGACGAGCAAAAAAACTGAAAATCGAGCAAAAAAACTGAAAATCGAGCAAAAGAACTGGAAACATCGAGCAAAAGAACTGGAAAATCGAGCAAAAGAACTGGAAATGCGAACAGAATAGCTTAAAATGCGAACAGAAAAACTGAAACGGAATAGCTGGAAATTCGTATGGAATAACTGAAAATTCGTACGAATGCTTAAAATGCGGACGGCAAAAAGAAGAGAGGGTAAAAATGAATGAGAAATTAAATTCCGAAAAACAAGGCGGCAAGCCCTTTTCGGGAAAATTTAAGACGACGGAGGCGCTCCTTGCGGCGTATTCGGAATTGGAACGCGAATTTACACGGCGTTCCGTAAGGCTGAAAGAACTGGAAGCCGAAATTGTCGCCGTGCATAATAGCGCGGAAAAGAAAGCGGGAACGCCGGTAGTTGTTGCGGAAGGTGCGGAAAAGGAAGCGGGAACGCCGGTAGCTACTGCGGAAGGTGCGGCGGTGTATGCGCCTTCGGGTGAAAAAGGAGGGGGAATTACCGAAAAAACGGGGCAAGATTTTATCAATCCGGACGGCGGAGAAGCATCGGAAATTGCCATCGGAACGCTTTGTTTGAACGACGGGGAAGAGTTTGAAGCCGCTCTGAAGCCGCAAAATTTGGAAGATGGGGATGCCTCAAAATTCATGCCTAAGTCCTCAAATCGGATGGGGGAAGAAGCGGTAAAATCCGCACAATCGCTAGATAATGAAGCCGAAAAAGCCGCACAACCGCCCGAAAATGAGGGAGAAGAAATTGTTGCGACCGACCGGCAACCGATTTATTTATCGGAGAATTGGCGGGCGCGTACGGAAAATTTCTTTGCCGAATACCCTTCCGCCGTTCCGTATGCAAGGGAAATAGCCGCTATTATTCTTGACGACCCTGCGCTTGCAGCACGGGATAATTGTCTTGAGGCGGCGTGCCTGCGCGTGTTCAGCGGTAAACCGCTTTCCGCCGAAGCTGCCGCCGCTTCGCCGGAAATCGTAAGCCGCGTGTTGAGCCGTGAGGACGTCAAGGACAAAATCCTCGCGGAGTATATAATCGGGATAAAGGGTGCACGCCCTCCCGTGATAATGTCGTCGGGCGGAGGTCAACATATAACTCCGCCCGCAAAGCCTAAAACCTTTGAGGAGGCCGGCAAACTGTTCTTAGGAGCGCGTGGAAAATAATTCTGCCGCGCCAACTACCTTAGGAGCGCGTGGAAAATAATTCTGCCGCACCTAAAAAAATTATTACATTAGGAGTATTTTATGGTAAACATAGCTACCGCTGAAAATGCGTTAAAGACACTTTATTTAGGCGTTTTAGCCGAACAACTCAACACCGGGGTAAATCCGTTGTTGGCAAAGATAGAAAAAACCTCCGCCGACGTGTGGGGTAAGGAAGTAAAAAAATTGGCTCCGTACGGGCTTAACGGCGGTGTGGGAGCCGGTTCGGAAACGGGTGCGTTGCCCGTCGCCGGCGAAAATAATTACGCCGTTTTCACTCTGCCGCTTAAGAATTTCTACGGCAAAATCGAAATTTCCGACAAGGCGGTGCGCGCCTCCGAAACCAGCGCCGGGGCGTTTGTAAACCTCCTGAACGCGGAAATGGAAGGCTTGCTGAAAGCCAGTAAATTCAACTTCGGGAGAATGCTTTTCGGCGACGGCTCCGGCGTGCTAGCCACATTGAGCGCCGCCGGCAGTCTTTCCGGGGAGGTTCCCGTCGACTCCGTGAGGTACATAACGGAGGGCATGACGGTGGATTTCGTTCAGCCCAACGGTCAGTATACTTCCGGCTGGAAGGGGTCACGCGTCCTCTCGACCAACCGCGTAGGCAACAGCTTTACGGTCATGCCTTACGACCCTTCGACAAGCGCCGTCCCGCCCGTCGGCTCAAAGGTCGTCGTGCAAAATTCGTATGGCAACGAGCTTACCGGGTTGGAAGCCGTGTTCGGCGCCAGCCCGTCCATATACGGACTTGCCCGCGCAAACTACAGATTTTTAAATCCGTATAACAAAAGCTTGGGCAGAAGCTTAGAGCCCTCCGACATTCAAGAAGCCGTCGACTACGTGGAGGAACAGGCGGGCGGTACGGTGGACATCATTGTGTCCTCCTACGATGTAAGGCGCGCCTACGCAGATTGCTTGGCGCTTAACCGCACCAACCTCGATTATATGACGCTGGACGGCGGTTATAAGGCGATTTCTTACGGCGGCATTCCCTTCGTCGCCGACAGATTCGTCGCGGACGGCTCACTGTATGCGCTCAATTCCGCCGATTTCAAGCTGCATCAGCTCTGCGACTGGCGTTGGCTGGAGGGCGAAAGCGGCAACGTCTTAAGACAAATACCCGATAAGGCGGTGTACACGGCGACGCTGGTTAAGTACGCCGACCTACTCTGTGAAAGACCCATGGGTCAAGCCAAAATCCACGGCATTACCGCGTAATAACGAGGTAAAACCGGCAGAGGAATGCAAATTTTGGGGCGGGCAGGCAAGCTTGTAATGTGGTTTGCTTGCCCGAACCTAAACCGCATTCGGCGCCAAAAAACGTGCGCCGAAAGGGACTGGAAAATATGACGAACGGACTTATAGAAATAACGCACGACCTATACGATATAGCGTCGCGCATAAGGGAAACGGACGAGTGTTGCCGCGTGTTTTTTAACGCGAAATTGCGCCGCTATGAGGTACACGGGGAGCGCGGTTTGCAATCGATTTTGCCGTATGCAAGCCTTGACGCTCGTGCCGTAAGTTATGTTTTGGAAACGCGCGCCGAACGAATTAAGGACTTAATGAAAGAAATCGAACGGCAGAACGCCGCAATTGAGCGCGCGGAAAACAAAAAGTCAGCGGAGAAATTTGCAGAAAAAGCCGAAAGGGTATTGACGGAAGCAACAGTTTAAGGTAAAGAAAAGAGATGCGGAATCGCATGGAACGGTGTGGTTGTGCGGTAATGTTGCGGCGGAAGCCCCCGCTTTGGGGGAAAGCTTTATGCGCGTTGCATGAATATTCCGTGGAATGCTTTATGCGCGTTGAGGGGGAAGTGACGTAAGAGGGTAGGCACCCATAAGGGGACCTTTCGACTTCGCTTACGCTTCGCTCAAGGTGACAATCTAAATGACCACGCTCCTATTGAGGGTGGGTTAAAGAAAACGGTCCGCTCAAGGCGACAGGATTTTCCGCAAAAAACAGGGTCAAGCGTCACGCTTGCGGTTTTTCGGTTCCTTTTGGGCGACCAAAAGGAACGTAAATAAAAAACAACAAAACCAAAAAAAGGAGTTCCGCGGGGGTACCGCGGGGAGGGAATTATGACGATAAAACAATTGCTTGGGAATGTACTTCGGAAGCTGGGGTACGAGGATTTTACGGCGAAAACCGTGTACGGCGCAGACGAGGAGGAAATGATTGACAAGCTCCTTTACGCCGCGGACTCCGTGTATAAGGAGATACGCACGTGCTATCTGCCTATTGAATTTACCGAAAACGTGACGACGGATGCAAACGGATTTTTGCCGTATTCCACGCTTTCAAGAAACATAATCGCGCCGCGCAAATTAACCGTCGACGGCAAGGAAAAGGGCTTTGTCGGGGGCGCTACCGGGTTGAAAACAAGCTTCGTCGGGGGTGCTACGCTCACGTATGCCTACATGCCGGACGCGCTGACGTTGGAAGGAGATACTCCCGGAGGGTCGCTACCCGACTGGGTTTTGGAGGAGGGAACCGCCGGTGAATACGCTTTTAGAGAGGGCTTATACGACGTCGCGTCGGCGTTCGACGGGCGCTTTAGAGAGAGTATGGCGCGTATAAAATACCGCGGCGGCTATCCCAAAATACCCGCAAGGAGGTGGGGGCTGTGAACAAAATAAATTTAGAAACCGGCGCGCAGAAAAGTGTTGTGTCGGGAATCTATGAGAGGGGAACCGCCGCGCACGGCGTATACCCGGTTGACGGCGCGCGGACTTATAAAAGGAGGTGGGGGCTGTGACGGAAGGTAGCAGAAAAAGAGTGCCGTATTATAGACGGAAAATGGAAATACCGCTGTTTGAGGGCATTTCGACGAGCGTTACGCAGTCGGCGGCACCGCTTAAATACGCCGTGAATTGCTATAATTTTACCTTCAAAAACGGGGCGCTGATGTCGGGACTGGGGGTCGGTGGCGGCAGGGTTCCCATAGGTGAGGACGGTGGCGGACTTACGTTGGAGCTTCCGGCAATGCCATCCGAATTCGGCGGGTGGATTGAAAGTATGCACATGTATCACCGCTTCGACTACGAAACCGGGAAGCGCGACGACCGTTTGGTGGTTATATCCGGCAGCGGAATACCGATGTACGTCAAGTACTTTCGACCTAATTTGGCGCAGTTTAACTGGATACCGATAAACGGGATTTCCATGCCCGGCAAAACGTGCAGCGTCAATTACAACTATGACGGACGCGATATATTGCTGATTTCGTCAAAGAATTCCACGGTGCTTTTAGACGAGGGCGACGCATCTTATGTGCAGAACAGCCCACACTTTAGTTCGCTTACAAAACACTATGAGCGTGTTTACGGAACCGTTTACGGCAATAAACGGCAGGTTTGGTTTTCGGACGACTTCAATCCGTTGAACTGGACGGTGTCGAATACGGAGGGCGGTTACATAGATTTCAACGATGAGGGCGGCGCCGTTATAAAGGTGGTGAGTTTTTCAAACTACCTATTTATATTCAGAGAGTACGAAATTTTACGGCTTCGCGCTTTCGGTGACCAAAACGACTTCTCGCTGTCAAAGCTGTTTGTCGCGACGGGGCGGATTTTTGAGGATACCGTGACGATTGCCGGCGACAAGATTATGTTTATGGCGGACGACGGCGTTTATGAGTTCAACGGGGAGACGGCGCGCAAGGTTTTTACCGATATAAACGCGTTTTTCAATCTGCCGCAGGTGCGCCCAAGCGGTTGCTATATGCACGGAAAGTATTATTTGGCGTGCTTGCTGCGCTTTCCAAACCAACAAAGCACGGCGTTTTTGGACGAGATAGGACGCGCGTATTCGGTAAATGCATTGGTGGAATTCGACTTGGAAAAGCGCATATTCAGCATAATGCGCGGCGTGGATATATATGCACTGCTTGCCGTGAGCATTGGGCGCGACTCTAGAATATTTACGCTGTTCAGCGACGAGCCGGCGCGAACGGTCGGGAATGTGGAAAGCTCCGCGTCATATTTCGACGCACCGCTTGAGGCGCTGTGGCAAAGTCCGGAGAGCGATTTGGGTTATCCCGGACGCAAAAAGGTCATACGCTCCATCAACATAAACGTGGGGAGCCGCCCGGTAACCGTCGGCATTTCCGTGGACGGCAAGCGCTATGAATACGAGGTGTGCGGCAAAAACCGCAAAATCAACGTCGGACACGGCGGCGAATTGGTGGCGTTCTCGTTTAAGTCGGGAGTGCTGCGCATCGGCACGGAGATAAACGCATTTTCGGTGACGTTCGACGTGGTGTGAAGAGGTACAGAGGGCGGTTGACGTGAGTAAAACGCGCTCCTATTGGGGTGAGGGGGCGCAAAGAAAACAAAATATGAGGTTTATATATGGAATTGAATACTGTAAAGTCCGACATAGAAGAAATTTTTATGCGACTGACTAAACTGGAGAAGGCGGTAAAAATATTGCTTGAAGCGTATGCGGAAAGCAATAATACCGATTAGAGAAATCAATCAATGACGCAAAAAAGCTTGTGCGGATTGGCGGCAATGTCGCGGCAGAGGCACCTATTGAGGTAGGGTTAGCTTAACCGAAACCGATTTTATGCGCGTTGCGGGGAGATGTGGGTGGAGAGCCGTGAGGACTTCGGACACTGGGAGATGGACACGGTTGTGGGCAAAGGCAGAGCAGCATTGTTGGTGCTAACCGAACGAAAAACACTGCTGCAAATTATCCGAAAAATGCCCTCCAAAAACCAATCCGGCGTTATACGAGAGTTGGATAAACTGGAACGCAAGTACGGCGCACAAGGGTTTAGGGAACGCTTCAAAAGCATTACCATGGACAAAAGGTAGTACTATAAACCTACATATTAGTTGCGCATGGCAAACTCTCCCAAATAAATAGAACTCTGCGTAAATAAAATTCCGCCAAAGCGCGCGGCACTAAATGAGATTTTTTTATCACATAGGTGCGCATGCTTGCGTATATAGGAAAAAGTGATATAATACTAAATCATGTTGGTGATAAACTTTTAACAGACTTATTGCGACCGCCTAAGGATATATGGAAAAAGACGATAAAAATGAAATAGAAACCGAAAACGGTGATATGGATATAGCTGTTAACGCGAACGACGGGGGAAAACGTTGCGCGGAAGCCTACCATGATACCGCACGGCTTGAAGACCGCGCGACCGGCGGTGAGTGCTTAAAAACGGCGGGAGTAGGCGGGGGCGCGCCGGATACGGAAATCGCAAATATAGACGGCGGCGTACCGGAAACGGAAACCGATGCGGACGACGGTGTACTAAATACGAAAACGGAAGCGGCACGAGAGATATTTCCGAAAGGCTTACACGCGTTTTTAACAAAGTTCATGCCTCACGACCGTGCGGCGAAGCTTATCGCGTGCGTATTAAAAAGCGGAGTTACGGGCATATTTACCGGTATAATAGTTTTCTTTTTCAGAATGGGTTACGCGGCGTTAAACGGCGGTGGCAGATACATTTACGGGTTGGTGGCGGAGCGTCCCGTTTTTATTCCGTTATTATTTTTAGGTTTAGTTATTCTTGCGGCGTTCATGGCGGCGGTGCTTAAATTTGCTCCAGATTCGGCGGGTGGCGGCATACCGCGTTCGGAGGGCGTAGTCCGAGGGCTGTTAACATTTAAGTGGTTGCGTACCCTGATTGCCTCCGTAGCGGGTAGCTTCATAAGTTTTTTTGCCGGCTTGCCTTTGGGGACGGAGGGACCGTGCGTACAGATAGGCGCGGCGGTGTCGGAGGGCAACAACGCCGCTTTTAAGACCGTTGAGGATAACAAGCGTTACGTACGCACAGCCGGTGTGGCGGCGGGTTTTGCGGCGGCTACGGCGGCGCCTATAGCGGCGTTGGTATTTGCCACGGAGGAAGCTAATCAGAAATACGACCCGTTTTTGGTGTTGTCGGCGGGCATAGGAGTACTAACCGCCATGGCGGTGGCGTCGGCGTTATCGTACGCATTCGGCATAAGCGGCGCGTTTCTAGAAATGGGAACGATACCGGCGCTTCCGCTTCAATATATTTGGTCGCCGCTTTTAATAGGCGCCTTTGCCGGAATAGCCGCCGCCGTTTTTAACAAGCTTACGGCGCGCGCATCGGCGTTCTTCCGCGACTTACTCGGCAAGAGCATGAAAAACACGAAATTTAAGTCCATAGAGCGGTTTGTGCAGATAAAACGCCTTATATTGCTAATAGCGGTGTTTGCCGCCACGGGGCTTTTAGGGCTGTTTTGGGGTGACGCTACCGGGAGTGGAGATAAACTCATAACGGTGGTTTCGGCGGGCAAGCTTGCGTGGTATGTGTTGCTGATACTGCTTATCGTCAAGACGGTATTTATAATTTTCTCCACTTCGTCGGGTGCGGTAGGCGGTTTGTTCATGCCTATGCTGACGCTAGGCGCGATTACGGGCGGACTTGCCGCGGAAGCATTGACGGCGGCGGGTGTACCGGACGTATACTATCCGACGCTTGTGGCGATAGGCGTGTGTGCTTTTATAGGCGGCGCCATACGCGCACCGGTAACGGCGGTGGTACTTATAATAGAAGCGACGGGAAGTATCGTAGGAGGGCTTTATTCCATAATGGCGGTATTTGCTTCGATTACGGTTTTGGCGATTCTCCGTGTAGACTCGGTTAACGATTTGATTTTAGCGCAATTGCTAACGCGAAAAAGCGCGAAGTCTGCGGAAAATTCCGACGAAAATTCACAAATTGTAGCCGCGGTTCCGAAAAAATAACCATATCGGGCGTGTTTTTGCTTGCAAATGTGCGCTTGCAGTAGTAATATTAAAGCTGTTTCGTAGCAGTCGTTTCTTTATAGCTTAAGGATGGGCGCTACGCGATGAAATACGGTTGCTTTGCGGCTATAGGGTTATATCTATATTTTATATAGGTGTAGCCGTACCGCGTGCGCGTAAGACAATTTTTTTGTCGGGCGCGGTATAAGTGTTTTTTGTTCCTTTTACACTAAAAAAGGCGTACGTTATGTTTGAAGCGCTTTCTTCAAAATTTACGGACTTTTGGGTTGAGCAGTACCGCGATGCGTTCGGCGGAGGTATGTCCTCTTTAGGCGACGCCGTACGTGAGGCTATCAATCCGGAGCTTGTCAAGCTGGGGGCTATTGAGGTAGACCCCGCCATATTTACCGCGTTCGGCGTAACGGTGGTGATAATTCTTGCCGCGCTCATAATCCGTATTTTGGTGATACCGCGTTTTAAAAAGTACCCGCGCGGCTTACAGCTGATGTTAGAAAGTATCGTTTCTTACTTCGACAAGTCGGCGGAGCATGCCGTACACCGTCACGCAAGCTTTGTGGGACCGTATACCTTTACGGCGGCGCTGTTCATATCACTGGGTACGCTTGCGGAACTTTTGGGGCTCCGACCGTCGTTTGCCAGTGTAAATACCTGCTTCGCCATGGGCTTGACGACCTTTCTTGTCATAAACATATGCGGCATCGGAGAAAAGAAAATCGGCGGCAGGCTTAAGCGATATTTAAATCCGATTCATTTGATAACCGACCTATCGGTACCGCTTTCATTGTCGCTCCGTCTTTTCGGTGCGATTTTGAGCGGCTTTATAATAGCGGAGTTACTTTACGCGGTTATCGCGTTGAGTTTCGTACTGCCCGCGGCGGCGGCGGTAATAACCACTATAGTACACGCGTTTTTACAAGCATATCTTTTTGCCACGCTTACGAACATTTTCGTCGGCGAGGCGGTGGAGTGACAAAAAAAGACGACGAAAAAATATTTTTCGCCGTCCGCAAAAAATGATTTCTAATACCGTAAGGCTTCCGGATTTTCTTGAAGTAATACGGAATGAGAGGATAAAATTATGTTAAGTTATTTATTGTTAAGCGCAATAGAAGGTCTCGGTTCGATAAGCGCGGCGATTGTCGTAGGTCTTACGGGCTTCGGCGCGGCGATGGGAATGGGCATGTCCGTTAGCAAGTCCGTCGACGCGATAGGACGCCAACCGGAGGCAGACGGTAAAATACGCACTACGCTCATGATAGGCTTGGCGTTTATGGAGACATTGGCAATTTACAGCTTGCTTGTGGCGATACTTATCATGTTTGTATAAAAGGAACGCGACAAGCCATTTGCGACCGCGCCCGTTTGATAAACGGCGTACGGTTAACCCAAACGCGTCCGCGTTTTAAAGGGGCGACTCTTTTTAGGCGGCGCAAAAACCTTACGGAGAGAATAGTTATGCGGATTTTAATTTCTGCCTTGCCTCTCAATTTGAATATCATAGAGATACTCATTCACATGTTCAACCTCGCCGTTTTAATCGTCGCGGTGCGTTTTCTATTGTATAAGCCCATCAAAAAGTTTATGGAAAAGCGCGCCGCCGAATACCGTACGGCAGATGAGGAGACACGCAAAAAGTTGCAAGAAGCCGAGGAATTTAACGAAAATTCTAAGAAGTTGCTTGACGAAGCCAGACGCGAAGCGGTGTCGATTGCCGACTCCACTTCGGCTTCCGCGCGCGAACAAGCGGACGAGATAGTGACGGAGGCAAAGGAAAAAGCCGAAGGGATTTTAGAGCGTGCCTACGAGGATATACGGCTGAAAACGGAGGAGGAGACGCGCGGATTAAAGCACGCGATTTCCGAGCTTGCCGTTACGCTGGCGTCCGAAATTCTGGAAAAGGAAGTCACCGCGGAAGACAACGACAAAGCCATAGACGATATTTTAAATAAATGGGAGCACCGCTCATGAAGAAGCTTTTGGTGAAGTCCTCCGTCGCGTTGACGGCGGCTCAAAAGAAAAAACTTGAATCGGGTATCCGCGAAAGGGAGCTCTCCTTTAAGTACGTCGTCGAGCCTATTATAGGCGGCATTCAGATTTACGACGGCGAGCGGATTTTGGATACGTCCATAGCCACGGATTTGTCTAAAATGAAGAAGCACATAGACGACTTCATTTTTTCTTTGGGCGAAGGCGTAGCCGTTAAGGACATACCCTCTCTCATAAAAGAAAAATCCGCGCAGTTCAAGGATAAGGAACACGACTTCGAAATTTGCGGACGCGTAACCTCCGCAGCGGACGGCGTGGTACGCATAGAGGGGCTTTCAAGCTGTAAGTACGGTGAACTCGTGTTAGTCGGCAACGCCGGCTTCGCGCTAGCCATGAACCTAGAGGAAAACGGTATAGGCGCTATGCTACTTGGCGGAACCTCCTCCGTGTCTTACGGCGATATTGCATATACGACGGGAAAAATACTGGAAGTACCCGTCGGCGACGAGATGTTGGGGCGGGTAATAGACCCGTTGGGCAACCCTTTGGACGGCAGAGCGCCGCTTAAAAGCTTAAAGACGCGCCGTATGGAATATCCGGCGCCGGCAATTATCGACCGCGCAAAGGTCAATCAGCCGCTTGAAACGGGTATTTTGGCGGTGGACGCTATGGTTCCCATAGGCAAGGGACAGCGCGAACTTTTGATAGGCGACCGCCAGACCGGTAAAACAGCTATAGCCTTAGACGCCATAATAAACCAAAGAGGTAAAAATGTAATCTGCGTATACGTAGCTATCGGTCAGCGTTCGGCGGCGGTTAAAAACCTCGTCAAAACACTGGACGAGCAAGGCGCTATGTCCTACACGACGGTGGTGTTATCCACCGCGTCGGATACGGCTCCGCTCAAATATATAGCGCCTTACACGGGCGCGGCAATTGCGGAAAACTTTATGTACGCGGGGCGCGACGTACTCATTGTTTACGACGACCTCTCCAAGCACGCCGAAGCCTACCGCACAATATCGTTGCTTTTAAAGCGTCCTGCCGGGCGCGAAGCCTTCCCCGGTGACGTGTTTTATATCCACAGTAAGCTGTTGGAGCGGGCGGCAAAGCTTGCCGACAAATTAGGCGGCGGTTCCATGACGGCGCTTCCGATAATCGAAACGCAAGCGGGTGACATATCCGCGTACATTCCCACAAACGTAATAAGCATTACCGACGGTCAAATTTATTTGTCTAAGGAGCTTTTCAACGCCGGTCAGCGCCCCGCTATAAACGTAGGGCTTTCCGTAAGCCGCGTGGGCGGTTCGGCACAAACCAAGCTAATGCGTAAGCTTAGTTCCAAAATGCGTTTGGAAATAGCGCACTATCGTGAACTTGTGGTTTTCGCGCAGTTCGGCTCCTCTTTAGACCCCGCCACGCGAGAAACTATCGAAAACGGCGTCCGTATGGAAGAGGCGATCCGTCAGCCGGAGGGTGTTCCGTTGGACATGTTGCGCGAAGAAATTTATCTTTTCGCAATTGTCAACAAGGCGTTGAAGAAAATACCGCGCGGCGGTGTGCTGAAATTTTTAGACGCGTATTACAACTATATAACCGCGACCAATCCCACGATTATGAAAATCATAAAGGAAACCGGCGATTTGGACGAGGACAACGCGGAAATTCTGCGTCACGCCACGGAAGACTTTACGGCGCACTACACCATGCCGGACGCAGAATAGTCCACACCACAAACAAAACAACCGGTTGTCATTTTCGCGTTAGACGCGTTCCGGTACATAACCATGCAAAATATTGTCGAAATTAAAAACCGAATAAGAAGCGTTAAGGAAACGTCGCAGATAACCAAAGCGATGGAACTTATCAGTGTTTCAAAAATGAGGAAGTCAAACGACAAATACTATAAGAATACACGGTATTTTCACGAAATTCGCAATGTCATGGCGGGCGTTTTAGACCATAAAGGCGATATAGCGCACCCGTATTTGACGGAGCCGCAGAATAAAAAATCGTTTTATATTGTCATAGCCAGTGACACGGGACTTGTCGGAGAATACAATCATCGCATTTTAAGCTATGCGGAAGCCGCGATAAACGCCGAAAACGGTGGAAAACGCGTGTATGTCATAGGTCAAATGGCGCGTGATTATTTTGCCGGCAAGGGATTGGACGTCTCCGCGGAGTTTGTCGATTTCGCGCAAAACCCCTCCATCGAGGACGCGCGCCGTGTCGCGGCGGCAGTCGTCGCCGAGTTCGAAAAAGAGGACGGCTTAAACGTATACATCATATACACCGCGCACGGCGGTAAGAAAAACGCCGCGGCTAAAATGAGGCTGTTGCCGATATTAAAAAGCGATTTCAGCGATGTCGCGCTTTCAAATCCGTATAATTCGGAGCTTGACTTTGAGCCGTCGCCGGAGGAGGTCTTCAATATTTTGGTTCCGCAGTACATTTTGGGCTTGACTTACAGCTGTTTGGTGCAGTCCGTCATGTGCGAACACATGGAACGTATGGAAGCAATGAACGCCGCCACTAAAAACGCCCACGAGATGCTTGAGGGTTTGGAATTGATATATCACCGCGCCCGTCAGGAACAGATAACTACCGAGCTTATCGAACTCACCGGCGGCGCGGCGGACCGCAAATAGCGCGCGGAATAAGTGAAAAAATATGAGTAAAAATAAAAATTCTAACGCCGATAGAAAGGAAGCCGCAGCTGCGGCAAAGGGTGCCGTAACGCAGGTTATAGGACCGGTTGTCGACGTGCGCTTTGACGACTACGTACCGCGCATCTACGAGAAGCTTATTGCGGACTGCTCCGGCAAGCCCATCACCTTAGAGGTTGAGGGTTACATGGACAACTACGTCGTGAGGACGATTTCTTTAGAGGCAAACGAGGGGCTGTCGCGCGGCGCGGAGGTCATAGCCACCGGCGACACGATAATGGTTCCGGTAGGCGTGGGCGTGTTGGGTCGCGTGCTTAACGTTTTGGGAGAACCCATAGACGAGAAAGGCGCGATTGAAGCGGAGGACTATCTGTCCATTCACCGCGCACCGCCGCAATTCGGTGAGCAGACTGGCAAAATTGAAATTTTGGAAACGGGCATAAAGGTCATAGACTTACTCACTCCCTACACGCGCGGCGGCAAGATTGGTCTTTTCGGCGGCGCTGGCGTGGGTAAAACCGTGCTTATTTTGGAGCTTATACGCAGCATAGCAGCCGAACACGGAGAGTATTCCATATTTACCGGCGTCGGCGAACGTTCGCGCGAGGGCAACGATATGCTAATTGAAATGGAGGAAAGCGGCACGCTTAAAAATACCGCGCTAGTGTTCGGACAGATGAACGAACCGCCGGGTTCGCGTATGCGCGTCGCATTTACGGGGCTGACGCTTGCCGAATACTTCCGCGACGTCAAGAAGAAGGATGTGTTGCTGTTCATAGACAACATCTTCCGCTATGTGCAGGCGGGTAGTGAGGTATCCGCGCTTTTAGGACGCATGCCCTCCGCCGTCGGCTATCAGCCTACGCTTGCCGTGGAATTGGGACTTTTAGAGGAGCGGATAACCACCACTAAGGACGCTTCGATTACGTCGGTACAAGCCATCTACGTCCCCGCAGACGACCTAACCGACCCCGCTCCGGCGACTATTTTCTCACACCTAGACGCCACCACCGTTCTTTCACGCAAGGTCGTGGAAGAGGGCATATATCCCGCAATCGACCCTTTGCAGTCGTCTTCGCGAATATTAACCCCGGCTATCGTCGGAAAACGGCATTACGAGGTGGCGCGTAAAACGCAGGAAACCCTCCAAAGATATAGGGAGCTTCAAGACATCATCGCCATTTTAGGAATGGAGGAGCTGTCGGACGAGGATAAAGTAACCGTGTACCGCGCAAGAAAAATATTGCGGTTTTTCTCACAGCCGTTTTTTGTTTCGGCGGTGTATACCAATATGGAAGGGCGGTTTGTGCCGCTTCAAAAGACCGTGGACAGCATGGAACGCATCTTGAGCGGAGAAGCGGACGAAATTCCGGAAACCCTCTTCTATTTTGCCGGCGACCTTGACGAGATAATCGAAAAATACGAGAAATCAAAATAGTAGACGAAGCCGTTAAACTGTACCGCTTTAGGCTGTAGATAAAGTAAAAAAATTTATACGGCAGACGCGGCAAGTGAAATGAAAATTTTTCGCAGCCATAGTAGAGGTAACCGTTGCCAAAACGCACCGCCTATAACTGGCAAAGCCGTTAAGAAAGATAAATATAGCCGCACCGTCTAAACGGCAGGCAAAACCATTTAAAGGAAACCTCACTAATAGGCGGAGCCGTTAAAAAACCGCATCGTCCAAACCAACCTCCGCTTTCATGCGGAAAGCTACGGGGAAAAATGAAACCGTTCAGAGTGGAAATGCTTACGCCGGAGAGGACATTCTTTGACGGCGAGGCGGAAAGCCTTATTATAGAAACGTCCGACGGACAGTTGGGCATCCTTGCGGGACACGCGCCGATAGCCATAGGACTTCAGCCCGCCTCCGTAGTACTTAAGGTAGCGGGCGGTAAGGAGCGTATAGCGGCTCACGGAGAAGGCTTCGTCGTGGTGCGTCCCGACAAAACCGTAATACTCTGCCAAACCATGGAATGGCCGGAAGAAATAGAGCTTGCCCGCGTCAAACGCGCCATAGATGAGCACGAGCAAAAACTTAAAAACGCACGCAACGATATAGAAATAGGGTTGAGTAAGGCAACCATTGCCCGCGCGTTCGCCCGTCTAAAGGTGCTACAAAAGAAATAAGATTTAAGTTTACTTTCCAAAGTTGACCGGACCCAACCAATAGAAAAAGGGTTAAGCAATGGAACTATTGCCCGCGTGTTCACCCGTCTTCCGTCACCGCTTGAAGAACTTCAACTCCGCATCAAGTATAAAGTTCTGTCCAATGGCTAATCCCCCGAATGGGTACGTGCCGCGATATGGTCTTATAAAAGAAATTATAAAATCCGGCGTATATATGCATTTTTTCAGTTTAAGAAAGTACGCCTGTCGGTTTCCGTTTTTTTGCCGCCTAACGCCATTAATAGAGCGTCACACCTACCGATTTTCTACCCCAAATAACGACGTAAAGTATTGCGCAAGTGGGTTTTCCAGTGATTTATTGCCGCAAGAAGAAAGTCTTATAGAATAGGATATAAAATTCGACAACTTATCACTCTAATGATAGTTATTTAAAAATAAGTTATTTCCTTGCCAAAATATGTCAATGTGTGTATAATGAAAGAGAATTATGTAGATAAGGAGACGGGCTGTAGAAATATGCGAATTGAATTAACCTTTGCGCTTAAGGAACCGTTTATAACGGCGGACGATCGTGGTGTGGTCATATCATTTTTAAAATATGCCCTTTCCAATAAATACCCGGAGCTTTTCGCACGGCTTTATGGCGCGAATGTGTCAAAAACCTTTTCGTTTTCCACATTTTTACCGGGCGCTAAGCTTATGGGCGATTGTTATTCGCTTTCCTTAAACACCGTGCGCGTGCGGTTGTCATCATCGGAGAGGGAGTTACTAGTCGCGCTGTATAACGCGATGATGAACGCCCGATTTATCGATTATCCCTTACCGCAAGGCAATTCCTTCCGCTTGACTAGGGTGGGATATTCCAACACCTTTCCGACAGGGGCAAGCACCGAAATTATTAAATTTCTAAGTCCGTTGGTGGTGCGTTGCCATGATAGAGAAACAAACGAGGATGAATATTTGGATTTCCGGTCGGTTGGATTTCCGGAAAGATTGCAAATAATTGCGGACGCCTATCTACAAAAGCGCGAAATAGAGCCTTGCGCCGTTATCTTGCGGCCGCTTTCGGCGCGGAGCACCGTGGCGATTTGTCTGAAACGCAAGTTTTTGTGTAGCTTCGGGACTTTTGAACTTTCGGCAAGTCCGGAGGCTATCACGGAGTTTTATCTTGCGGGCATAGGTTCCCGCAGATCCGAAGGGTTCGGGCTTTTCGACATTGTAGGCAGGGGGCGCGGCGATGAATGAAATAAGCGTACGGCTTGATACCGCGATTTTTAACGCCGGAATTGTGGGCTTTATTAAGATTTTACAGCGCGGAAGTATTCCGTATGTCATTGAACGCGATGAGCTTAGGATAAATGCCGCCGATTTTGCGGAGGTTGATCTTGCCAATCTTTTTGTCGCCGAAGCGGTGGATAAATTTTATAAATCAACTCCGCTATACTCATGGACGAATAAAATGAATTTGTTATTAAATTCTGCTGATCAAGCTGAAGCGAAAGCATTCAATGACGATAAGAAATCGGCAAATTCATTAATGAATGGGAAAATGCCAAAGTATATTGAACGATGCTTAGGAAATTTAGCAAGCAACGGGACAATAGAACTATTTGAAAAAAAGCTTATTAGTAAGACAAAGAGAAGTGGTGAGCAATGCGAAACGGAGAAAGTGATCTCCGTTGTACAAACGAAATTTCAACTTATAAACAAAGCAACGAATATTGCGCAATTAAAAGAAACAATAGCGGATATATTGCGTGATATAGAGGCACCGACGGCGGCGCAAGCTCTACGTATGCAGTATATAGCCTTTTCTCGAATCGGAATGATTTGGGGAAAAGAATCGTGGTTCAATTTCAAGAAATCAACGCTAGCGAATTTCCAAGAATTTTACCAGAAAACCTTTGTTGAGCCGTTGCGCGCGATGTTCACTACGAAGAAGGGCGGCAAAAAAAGTTGCTGTAATTGCGGCATTGATTATAATAACCTTGATTCCCTATCTTTCATGAACGATATGGGCGTGGATGCCGCGCGTAAAAAGTCTGCGTTTTGGGAAAAACGGTTTGATCTTGCCGTATGTCCACTGTGTCGCCTGATTTTTACCTGTGCGCCGCTCGGCTTTAATATGCTGGGGCAAGATTTGGTTTTTGTCAACAAAAGTGGGAGCATCGACGAGTTAATCCGGGCAAATGTACCTATCAATTTTGAAGCGGACGACAAAAATTATAGATATAAACTTATTACAAATCTTACCTTACAGGAACTAGAAGTCAAACGAAAGCATGATGTTCATAACATAGAGGTGCTGATCCGCCACAACGATACGGAGCGGTACTCGTTGGATATTTTAGATAAGCGAATTCTTAAAGTATTTGGGGATTGTAAAACGGAATTTAATTATATTAAAGGTACGGTAGCCAAGGTGGACGGCGATTATATCAATGTTTGCGAGAAAGCTATGGACTGTTTGTTTGCGCGGCGGTCGCTGTACGGATTGATTTTCAAGCTGATAAATGCCGGAAGTAATCCGGTTGCTATCAGAAAGCTACTAAATATACAAATAAAAAGGGAGGAGAAATCCATGAGTTACAAAATGGTTCGCGCCAACAAAATTTGGGAGGAGGGTTACGCGCTTAAACGCTATTTCGCCCAAGACAACCAAAATGAAAACAAGCTACGGGGAGCGATTATAAAGTTGCAAAATGCCCTCCGCACGGAAAACCGCGATTTGTTTTTCGACATACTAATTCGCTTGTATTCGGGCATTTCAAAGGCTATCCCCGACGGTTTTCTGGAGGTTATGAGCAGCGACGATGCGTTCAAAGAAATCGGAACCGCTTTTATTTTAGGCACTTTAGGCAGCAAAGAGAAAGCAAACGAAACCGGAGATTCGTCCCCGGCTAATGACAATCAATAAAAAAGGAGAACTACAATGAAAAAGAACGGCTTAACAATTTCCGTCGTATTTGAAGCGCAAAGCGCGAATTTCGGTGAGGGCATGGGCAATATTTCCTCTCTCAAACAGCTTTCACGCGGTGACGGGAATAGCTATACATACATTTCCCGACAGGCGTTGCGTTACAGCATCGTAAAGCAACTTGCATGGGATCAAGGCGATAACAAAAAACTCCTTTTTGCTCAAGGCAGCGGTGAAAAAACAGTTATTCAGTTCTCCCCCGAGGCAACGATTAGCGAATATCCCGAGATAGATCTGTTCGGCTACATGAAAACCCGCAAAGGCAAAACGGGCGGCGCGGAAACACGCAATGCAGTAGCGCGTCTTTCCCACGCAATTTCTTTGGAAAGCTACAAGGCCGACACCGACTTTTTGACAAACAAAGGGCTTGCCGACCGTATCGGATCGGCGAACAGCATTGCGCAAAGTGAAAACCATAAATCTTATTACGCGTATACCTTGACCATCGATTTGGACAGGATCGGCGTAGAAAGGGACAAAAGCGGAAAAATTACCGAGGAAATTCCTAACGCGGAAAAAGCTAAGCGCGTAGGCGACCTTTTGAACGTCATCAAACTGCTTTACCGCGATATTCGCGGCAGACGGGAAAATTTGTCGCCGATATTTGTAATCGGTGGGGTGTACGAAACGAAAAACCCATATTTTGCAGACAGAATTAAATTGTACAAGGGCAAGCTGGACATAAGTAAGATCATCGGTGCAATGACGGTTGACGAGGATTCGGAGAAAAATACTGCCGTGGGCTATCTTTCGGGTGCCTTTGCCAACGATGCCGATATTTACGATAAGCTGAAGCCCGTATCTGTGCGCGAGTTTTTCGACGGACTCAAAAAAGAAGTCGGCGATTATTATGCTTAGGTGTATTCGTTTAGATTGCAGTCAGACGACGGCAAATTACCGTAAACCCATGTCGGTGCAGGTGGCGGAAAGCTATCGCTTACCTCCGTATTCCACCGTTATCGGCATGGTGCATAATCTTTGCGGCTTTACAGAATATCACCCCCTGCGGATAAGCGTACAGGGCGAATATCAAACGATTATCGGTGACATGTACACGCGGTATTTTTTCGGAACGACCTATGATGCTACACGGCATCAATGTTATACGGAGAACGAAGACGGCAAAAAGGACGGTATAACTCGCGGTTTAGGCACAAACGAATTACTGGTGGACCTAAAATTAGTGTTGCACATTCTGCCGGAAGAAAAGGACTATCAAGCGGTGCTTGCCGGCTTGAAAAAGCCTGCTATTTATCCGTCCTTAGGTCGCTACGAGGATTTAATGCGTATAGACAAGTTGGCGGAGGTCGAGCTTGAACCTACGGACTCGCCCGACTTAGAATACGATGCATATGTACCGGAAAGTCTTTTTTCAAAGTCCGAAGGCGACATTGTCTGCCCACGATATTTGCTTAACAAGGTTTACCGCGTTGATCCGAAGCGCGGCTGCAGAGAGTGGGAGCGTGTCGCTGCCTTTTATATTGCCAAGGGCAGCGAGCTTATATTTGACGAACAAATTGCTTACCGTGAGAAAGGCGGCAAAACCGGAGTGTTTCTTGCATGAGAAGCTATTGGGCTAAGTCCGATCCCCCCGAGATGGTTACGGAGCATACGAGCAAGTTGATTGAGCATTTCAATGCGTTCATGTGCCTTTATGGGAATTTTTTCTCCGCGAAAGAGCAGCAAGCCATACGTTTTGCTTGCCAAAATCATGACTTAGGCAAGCAAAACGAACTTTTTCAAAGAAAACTTCAAACGGGCGTACACATGTTGCCCGGCGAGTTTCCGCACGGAGTTCTAAGCTGTGCGTTTTTGAAACGGCGGCAGATGAAAGAAATGTTCGGTGCCGAATACTACAAAATTATTTATCAAGCTATATACAACCACCACTCCAGAGATATGGGCTTTGACGACGCCGAGGTAAGCAACTACATAGAAAACAAACTGATACCTTATCTTAAAGTCGATTTCCCGGATTTACAATTAGAAATAAAAGGACATTCCATAGGGCGGCTAGGCGAGTCCTTAGATGAAGATGAAACCGCCCTGTGCCGATATTTTCGCGTAAAGGGTATGCTCAATAAATTTGACTATGCTGCGAGCGCGCGTGAGGAGGACGTTTACCCGATGGGCACGGAATTTGCGCCCGTTGACCCGTCCGCAAGCATTAAACGGTACTTCCAAAAGGAATACGGCGGAGGTTTGAACGCCGTGCAAGAATATATGGCGGCGAATGCCGACAAAAACATCGTTGTCGTTGCGTCTACCGGCAGCGGCAAGACGGAGGGTGCGTTGCTTTGGGCCGGAAGCACAAAGACCTTTTATACGCTTCCGCTCAAGGTTTCGATAAATGCAATCTTCGACCGACTAACCAAAGAAAACGGTTATTATCCCCCAATCGGCGAGAACGGCGACTATTTGTTGGGGCACCTGCACTCCGAAACCATGGGCTTCTTTTTGGGAAACGGCACGGATTCGCCGAAAGGCAACAAAGCCTTTTCGCATGCAGAGTTGCTTCGCAAGCGCGCAAAGGCGTTTGTATATCCGGCAACGGTTTGCACCGTAGATCAATTGTTCCTCTTTGTTTTCAAGGCTCCGGGGCTGGAAATTCTGCCTGCCACGCTTTCCTATTCCAAACTAATTATAGATGAAATACAGGCCTATTCGCCGAGCATTCTCGCATATTTGGTATACGGGTTGCGGCTTATTACCGCGATGGGCGGGAAGTTTTGCATCATGACCGCAACCCTCCCGCCGTTTCTGTTAGACGAGTTAAAAACGGAGTTGCAGGAGGTCGGCGTTACTTTCGAACTGCCCGAAAAGGCATTTCTTATGCAAAAACAGCGTCATAAAATAGCGTTTAATGCAGAACATAAAGCGGACTTTGACTATAACCGCATAATCGCTTCGGCAAAAAATAAGAAGGTGCTGATCATCTGCAACACCGTCAAGCGTGCGCAGCAGGTTTACGACAGGTTGAGCGACGATGTTAACTGTACGTTACTGCACAGCCGTTTTATAGAAGCCGACCGTACCGCCAAAGAAGATAGAATTAAGCGTGTCGGCAAGCGCGGCAATACGGAAACCGGAATATTTATCAGCACACAAATAGTCGAGGCTAGTCTTGATATCGACTTTGACGAACTGCACACCGATATGTGTACGGCGGATTCCTTATTGCAACGGTTGGGACGTTGCTACCGCGCCCGCGAATACGGCGGAGAAGAGCCTAACGTATTTATCGTCAATTCCGAGTACGGGGTCGGCACGGTGTATGATAAGGATATTTATCGCTTCAGCGTGGATGCACTTGCCGTATACAACGGACGCATATTTACCGAGGAAGACAAGCTAGCATATATCGAGGCGGTTTACTCCTTGCAAAAGGTTAAGAATACCGAGTATTACAATAATTTCAAGAAGCGGTTGGGGTATATGAAGCAAATGCCAATCGGTGCATACAGCAAGGGCGATGCGGCTGATAAATTCCGCGAAATACACAATATATCCGTCGTACCGTATAGGTTTGGTAATAAAGAAACATCCGAAGTTTGCGATGGAACTAAACAGGCGGAGATACGCAAATTATTGCAATCAAAGGACGGTGCACAAAAATTTGAGGGTGATAAATGGCTCAAGGAACATTCGGTTTCTTTGCCGCTTGCCAATAAATTTTATTTGGAAAACCAAAAAAGCGCGACTTTTATACGGGTTTTGGACGATACGGACTACTGGTTTTCCAATCTCAAGTACAACGAGGAGCGCGGCTTGCTCACGGAAATCGACGACGAAGCCAATTGCAATATACTATGAAAGTTACCGGATATTTATATGGATATTATTTTCTCTGCAAACGCAAGGTTTGGTTTGCGGCACGGCAGCTAAACATGGAAAATGGGAGCGAATTGGTGGCTTTCGGAAAGCTTATAGACGAAAACACTTACAAGCGTGAGGAGCACGGAATAGTTATTGAGGACATTGCCAATATCGACTATTTGAAAAAACACGCCGTTCACGAGGTGAAAAAATCCGATAAACAGTTGGATTCTGCAATTGCACAGGTGAAATTTTATTTGTACCATTTGCATGTACGCGGCGTATGCGGCATGGACGGTAAGATAGATATACCGCTACAAAAAAAGACGGTCGACGTCACGTTGACGGAAAGCGATATCGCTGAAATCCCGGAGATTATCAAGGAAATCGAGCGGATCATGGACGGCGCGCCGCCGCCGGTCGTGGAAACAAAAATATGCAAGGCGTGTGCATATTATGATTTGTGCATGATTTAGCGTGTGGACAATTCGCGGGGACGCCCAAAGGAGAAGCAATGCAAAACAGCTATTATATTCTGTCTAACGGCGAAATCAGCCGAAAAGACAATACTTTAAGGCTTTGCAATGAGGAAGGCAAGGTGTCGGACATACCGATAGAAAAAGTATACGACATCTATGTGTTCGGGCAAGTTTCCCTAAACTCGGCACTGTTGAATTTGCTTTCGAAGTACCGTGTAGCCGTTCATTTTTTTAATTTTTACGAATACTATATCGGAAGCTTTTATCCCAAGGAAGAGAATGTCGCGGGCGCATTGCTTGTGGAACAAGCGGCGTTTTATTCGGATCCTGCCAAGCGTTGTGTGTTGGCGCGTAAATTTGTACGCGGGAGCGCAGAGAATATTCTTCGGACAATCGCGTATTATAACAACCGCGGACGGGAACTAGAGGCGGCGACTGAAACTATAGAAAGATTGCTTTCCGATTTGAATGAGTATAACGAGATCCCCGCGATTATGGGGATTGAAGGCAATATCCGCAAGGAATATTATTCCGTATGGACGCAGATTATTAATCGCGATGTGGATTTTGAACGCAGGGTCAAGCGTCCGCCCGATAATATGGTAAACAGCTTGATTTCATTGCTCAACAGTGTTTTGTACGGCAAGGTGGTTAGCGAGATTTATAAAACACAGCTGAACCCGTCGATAAGCTATTTACATGAGCCGTTTACCAAGCGGTTTTCGCTTGCGCTGGATGTTGCCGAAATCTTTAAGCCATTGATTGTAGACCGCTTTATTTTTTCGTTGCTCAATAAATCTGAGATTGACGAAAATGATTTTACAAGTGACTCCAACGGAATTAGACTCAAAGATTCGGCATTTAAAACTATCATGAAAAAGTTTGACGATCGGCTAAATACCACCATCCGACACCGTTCGCTAAAGCGAGATGTGTCTTACCGCTATCTGATTAGGTTGGAATTGTATAAGCTCATAAAACACCTAATCGGCGACAAGGAATATGAGCCGTTTAAGATTTGGTGGTAGGAGGACTTGCGGTGTATGTAATTTTAGTGTACGACATCAAAACAACGGAAACATCTTCACGGGTGACAAACGGAGTGTTTAAAGTGTGTAAAAAATTTTTGACACATGTTCAGAATTCCGTATTTGAGGGCGACCTTAGTCCTGTTCAATGTGCAGATTTAAAAATTCAACTTAAAAAGTATTTACGCGCAAGCGAAGATTCGTGTATAATGTTTAAGAGCAATAACGAAAAGTGGTTGCAAAAAGAATTTCTGACCGAAGAGGACGATAAAACAACCAATCTGCTTTAAAGCAGGCGGGCAACTCAAGGTTTTAGATTAGTCGTGGAGATTTGTAGCAGATAACTGCTGTAGCACTCTAAGTCCAATCTTATGTATAAAGCTTAGGAACTCACTAGTAGGTACATATGCACGCTTAATCGGCGAGTAAGCGCCCAAGGTTTCCTCCCAATCGTAGAACTTCGGAACTGCTAGCAAACGACGAAGGTTCTCACCTAATTATAGGGCTTAAAAATTATGGGCAAGCGACGAAGGTTCCCCCCTAATCGTAGAGTTTCGAAACTATGGGCAAGCGACGAAGGTTCCCCCCTAATCGTAGAGTTTCGAAATGACGGGCAAGTGCTTAGACTAGCCTAATCGTAAAGTCTGAATGGTGGTCTGTCGATGTCCAATGTGGTATAAACCCCCGTTCATCGACATACAAAAACGGCATTTTATTTCCCATAAATAGGTCTACTTTTAAAGTTACCAACAAAAAATGCGCGATTTATTCGCCAAACACCCCGTTTAACGGGTTTATAATATACCCAAACTGGAATGTAAATATATACAAATATCAACCTTATGGTGCCGGAAGAGAGTTTATAATATACCCAAACTGGAATGTAAATTCCTGCGTGCCGTCCTCCACTTGTAAATCGAGAACAGTTTATAATATACCCAAACTGGAATGTAAATTTTGTTCCCTACGACCTTCCAACAACCGCGTAAACGTTTATAATATACCCAAACTGGAATGTAAATAGAGATACGGGGAAAAAGCGGCAAAAGCGGAAAAAGTTTATAATATACCCAAACTGGAATGTAAATAGTTTTATTCCTTGCCCATAAAGCTCATCGTAAAAGTTTATAATATACCCAAACTGGAATGTAAATCCGAAGTCGGGCAGATTTACCGTGACGAGATTATGGTTTATAATATACCCAAACTGGAATGTAAATTCAAGTGACAGCCACATCACATCAATGAGATGGCGGTTTATAATATACCCAAACTGGAATGTAAATTCGTTATCGCCGGAGTTTATTTCAGCAAAATCGTCGGTTTATAATATACCCAAACTGGAATGTAAATAGTGCAACAGAGAGAGCGGTGATTATCTGCATCCAGTTTATAATATACCCAAACTGGAATGTAAATAAGCTAAAATCGAAGATTACGGGGTTAAATTACTCGGTTTATAATATACCCAAACTGGAATGTAAATAGAAGAATATAGCTTTAGATACAAACAGACCCTAAGTTTATAATATACCCAAACTGGAATGTAAATTAGATGACGAGCTTTTCGAGTTTGCTTATTTAGACGGTTTATAATATACCCAAACTGGAATGTAAATTAGTTGAACACTCACAACTTTTCATTCCTTGGACGGTTTATAATATACCCAAACTGGAATGTAAATTTGGAAGGGACTTATTCCTATACAACAACAATCTAAGTTTATAATATACCCAAACTGGAATGTAAATATCAATATCGCTCAACGCCTCCGCCGTTTCGGTGACGTTTATAATATACCCAAACTGGAATGTAAATCGAATAATGCTAAGGCACTAATTACTGACAATGCGAGTTTATAATATACCCAAACTGGAATGTAAATACTTCTGTTCTATCGCACTTATCTTGTCGCGCTCGAGTTTATAATATACCCAAACTGGAATGTAAATACAGGCGATGACTGTAAGTTTCAATTTCAAGGTAAGTTTATAATATACCCAAACTGGAATGTAAATGACACAAGAGAGCGGCAAGAGTAAGGAGATAATCTTGTTTATAATATACCCAAACTGGAATGTAAATCTTTATAAAAGAGCGATTGGGTATTAAGTATTATGGTTTATAATATACCCAAACTGGAATGTAAATTATTACTCGAACTCGTACAATGTTCGCATCGTCAAGTTTATAATATACCCAAACTGGAATGTAAATCGTGAGGGGGCTTCACCATTCTTTTTTAGCCGCTCGTTTATAATATACCCAAACTGGAATGTAAATTTTACATACTCCGTCTTTCTGACCATTACGGTCTTTGTTTATAATATACCCAAACTGGAATGTAAATTTGGAAGGGACTTATCCCTATACGACAACAAGCTAAGTTTATAATATACCCAAACTGGAATGTAAATCAATAGCGCCGGATTGCGGAAATATCTCACTCCGTGTTTATAATATACCCAAACTGGAATGTAAATGTTTAAACTTACTTGTTGGAATAACTTGTCCAGTAGTTTATAATATACCCAAACTGGAATGTAAATTAAATATCGCTTGGGGTTTTAATATTTCGCATAAAGGTTTATAATATACCCAAACTGGAATGTAAATATAATTTAAGATTATCTTTTGTCTTTGATAATGGTAGTTTATAATATACCCAAACTGGAATGTAAATTTATAGGAAACGAATCTATTTCGCTTGCCCATACAGGTTTATAATATACCCAAACTGGAATGTAAATTTGGTACGGATTAAGCTTCTTGCCGCCCTCTAAGGTGTTTATAATATACCCAAACTGGAATGTAAATATGGCAAGCGGTCAAGTCACGAGCGGGGGCGACACGTTTATAATATACCCAAACTGGAATGTAAATAAACCAAAATCAGAGCGTACAGTCAAGACAAAAAAGTTTATAATATACCCAAACTGGAATGTAAATCATCTACGGCAAGCGCAGACATGTTTACGTTTTGCGTTTATAATATACCCAAACTGGAATGTAAATTGGATAAGATTGCGCTGATGTTGTGTGAGCTTTAAGTTTATAATATACCCAAACTGGAATGTAAATTAAAGCACCCTCGGCTACTCCATTTTCGTTTACTAGTTTATAATATACCCAAACTGGAATGTAAATCAGCGTCCTGCTTTTGCCCTTCAGGTATAATACCGGTTTATAATATACCCAAACTGGAATGTAAATAAGACACGGCAAAAGCATTTGTAGACGGCGATACTAGTTTATAATATACCCAAACTGGAATGTAAATAAAAGACAGAAAAAGAATCTAAGGAATATAAATCCTATTTAATATACCCAAAGAGGATGCGATTAACCTACGGAAAATCTCCAACAACTTTAGAGCAACATGTCCTATCTGGCAGGATAGTAAGTACAACCTAATCAAAGATAGATGACACATAACAATAATATTACAATGTCAGTGAGGCAATACCATAATGAGCATTTATGGTAGATGATTATCGAAGTCATTATAAGAGGTTTTTTAATGTGCTACGTTTAACGCGAAGCGTGTAGCTTTGACCATTACCGCTTATACCGGTCGAGGTCGCAACTTCCCACCCTAATTGTGCCTTCATATCATTTGCGAACTTCTTTATGTATTCCCATTTTAGTACACAGCCGCACTTTAATTCTATGTCGACGGTCGCATAGGCGGATTTGCCGTCGTCATATGCATTTAATTTCCATAAAATATCATGCACATGTTCGTCCGGACGGGGTACGCCGAATGAATCGGCAAAGGCATTGAGATTATCGATTAAGAATAAGTCGCTTCGATATTGTCCGGGCCATACTGCATATAAGCGGCTTTGTTTGTTTATCACATTGTTGTAAGCCGCGGAAACGGATGCAAAGTCACTACCGACTTGTTCTACCTTACCATCCATTCCTATCTCAATATAACAAAGCGTCCTTGCACCGTACGGAAAATTTTCTACCTCGCTTGAAAGTCTAAGTTTCATTTAAGTCACTCCTTTTTTTCATTATATCAAATAATAAGTCTAAAGACAATACCTAAATTTAGCACCTTGCCAACCCCTCCCTCGCTTATGCCCGAATAATAAATCTTTATGGCTACTTGTTTAACTTCCTTCGAATTTCGCGGGTCTTAGGGTGGAAGGTATAACAGAATTTGAAACTCTTGTAAGTACACATCTTTGCGTTCCAGTTCAGCGTTGATTTGCTTTTTCTTTTGCCCGCAATTAGGGTCACGGCGTCTTCTTGTATTGCTCGTTTTCTCATTTCTTTATTATAATTCCCCTTTTGATGCATCGCAACAAGCTTAATAAAACAACTCCTCCTACCATTCGGCGAGAGGGGTTGTTTGTTATTAAACATGGGTTCCTATTTTATGAGGGGCGGTTACTTTTTCTTCTTTTTGACCAGGAAGAACCAGAGGGCGAAGCCGATGAGGGCGGCGCCTGCGATGGATCCGATTACGATGCCGGCTATTGCTCCGCCGGAAAGACCGTCATCGGGGGGCGGCTTCGACGGTGATGGTAACTTCCAAGGTCGCAGTATTGCCGGCGTTGTCCGTGGCGGTGATGGTAACCGTGTAGGTGCCGGCGGTCGCGGCAAATTTGCCGGTTGTTAAGGTTATGACGGTTTCTCCGTTCTTTACGGTGATCACGGGGGTGATTGCGCCGTCAACGGCATCGGTTGCCGTGGGGTTCACGGTGATTTCCGTAAGGGTAGCCAGCCGTGTGTTCGCGTTAATCAGGGAATAAACCGAAGCTATAAAAAAAGAGTTGCGTTTAATGCAACCGTGCGTTACCATATGATTAAAAAATAAATCTTAAACTAAGGATGTGGACAATTGAGGTGATAAAAGATTTTCTTAGCCGGCAAGTCGTCACCGCGGATTGTTACACTCTAACCCAAAGGAGAAGAGGCATGAAATTTGACGCCGTTATTTTTGATTTAGACGGAGTGCTGGTGCATACGGATAAATTTCACTATCTTGCGTGGAAAAGCATCGCGGACGATTTGGGTGTCTATTTCGACGAAACAATCAACACGCGCTTGCGCGGCGTAGGACGTATGGACAGCTTAAACATCTTGTTGGAATGTTGTGACCGACCGTTGAGCGACGCGGAAAAGGAAGGTCTTGCCGCCGTAAAAAACGAGAGATACCGTCGTTATTTATCCTTGATGACCCCGGCGGATGTGACGGACGAGGTGCGTACAGGGTTAAGCCGCATAAGGGCGGCGGGCATTAAGACGGCGATAGGCTCTGTGAGTAAGAACGCCGGCTATATTTTGGAGAAAACGGATCTAGTAAAATATATAGACGCGGTTTCGGACGGCAACAATATCGTGAATTCCAAACCCGACCCGGAGGTATTTTTAAAGGCGGCGGGCTTTTTAGGTATAGCCCCCTCCCGTGCCGCGGTTGTGGAGGATGCCGTTGCGGGTATCGAAGCGGCGGTGCGCGGCGGCTTTTTCGCTATTGCCGTAGGCGATGCCCGCAACCACCCAAAAGCGGATTTTAAGGCGCAAAGCTTTACGGAGATTATCAATCTAGCATTATACTGACACATAAAATGCGTTCTAAGCAATTGTTTTATGTTGATTAACATCTTATTCTGTAAAAGGATGATAAAGATCACGGAGGGAATTTTATATGTATAAAGCGTCGAACGAAAGATACGATAATATGCAATACAAGCGGTGCGGAAAAAGCGGACTGTTGTTGCCGCGAATATCCGTGGGGCTGTGGCACAACTTCGGCACGAACGCCGACTTAGAAAACTGCAAAAAAATAATACAAACCGCTTTCGATAACGGTGTTACGCATTTCGATTTGGCGAATAACTACGGACCGGAAGCCGGTAGCGCGGAAATCAATTTCGGAAAAATTCTGAGCGCGGATTTTAAGGGCTATCGCGACGAACTCATTGTTTCCACTAAGGCAGGCTATTACATGTGGGCGGGTCCTTACGGCGAATACGGAAGCAAAAAATACCTCACGGCAAGCCTTGACCAAAGCTTGAAGCGTATGGGATTGGACTATGTGGATATATTCTATCATCACCGCCCGGATGAAAATACGCCCTTGGAGGAAACGGCGGGCGCGCTCGATTTAATCGTGCGGCAAGGCAAGGCGCTCTATATCGGCGTTTCCAATTACTCCGCCGGGCAAACAAAGGCAATTGCCGCAATTTTTAAGCGGTTAGGCACTCCGTTTATTATTCATCAGCCGTGCTACAACATGCTCGACCGCTGGATTGAGAATGGCTTAACCGACGTGTTGGAGGAGGAGGGTTTGGGATGTATAGCGTTCAGTCCGCTTGCGCAGGGCATTCTTACTAACCGCTATTTTTCCGGCTATCCCGCAGATTCCCGCGTAGGCAACAGTATCTTTTTGCCCAAGGAACGCGTGGAAAAAAATCTCTCCATCTCAAAACAGCTGAACGAAATAGCTGTAGCACGCAGTCAAACTTTGGCGCAAACGGCTCTTAGCTGGCTCCTGGCTCACGACTCCGTAACAAGCGTAATCATCGGTGTAAGCAAAGCCGCCCAATTGAAAGAAAACCTTGCCGCCCTTGACAATTTAACCTTTACGACTAAAGAACTGTCGACAATAGATAAAATAATCGGTGCGGACAAGAAACATTCCACGTGACATAATAAAAATAGAAACGCGATTTCCACTAAATAAAATCGGTTGCCGGCAACCAAAAGCAGTCCCTTAAATACCTTGAAATACAGCGAATTTTCGATAATAAAGGTTCGGAAATGGAAATATTGCAAAATGTGAAAAAAGATATTGACTTTCTGTCGCGTTGCAAGTATAATATATTTGTAATAATGTCCGGCGGATTTGTCGGAATGCAAAGGAGGAGCAAACATTGAGTAATTATTATCAAGATAATAACCGCGGGAATTCTTACGATAACCGCCAACCGTACCAGCAAAACCCCTACGGTGGTGCTCCGGTAGTTCCCAAGTTTAATAACGACAATCCCAAGGCACCGAATTATTATGAAAAGCCGATGAGCGTCGGGCAATGGTTTGGCACACTCATTTTGCTTGCCATTCCTATTATTGGAGAAATTTGCTTTATCATATGGCTTTTCGGCGGCGGGAAATACCGTCAACGCGTAAACTATGTTCGCGCAATGCTTATACCCGTTATTTTAGCGATCATAGCCGTAATAATAATATTTGCTGCCGGCGGGCTAGCAATGCTCAGCTCACTCAGTTAAAAAGGCTCCACTTCAAGTTGTAGCCATGTAGAAAACCCCTATCACAAAAACTGAAAACATCCCTTGTTCCGGTTAACCGGGACAAGGGATGTTTGTTTTTAGGTTCAATGTCAGATATTTGGGGGAGGTGAGAATAGTCATGTTGTTGAATAGAATCCTCCTATTGGGTATATTATCAACCGTTCCGTCTTCAAACGGTGCGGCGTTGTCGCAAAATTTCACATTCCTTCAGGTATATTATAAACTTTTGCTACATTCTACGATATATTGTTTGTAAAACAAAGAAAAAACCACAATATATTGTGGTTTTTCCGAATATGGTGGAGACAACTGGGCTCGAACCAGTGACCCTCTGCTTGTAAGGCAGATGCTCTCCCAGCTGAGCCATGCCTCCGTGGGTTTTGGGGTTGCTAAGGTGTCAGCCTTAGGATTTTTATATTTCAAACTAAGGTAAGGACGGTAATGCCCGTTTAGCCTGCGTTAGCTTTAGTATATTTTACGTTTCAAGTAAGCTAGAGAGCCTTCTTGCCCCGAAGATACCACCGTAATCAGTTCCCAACCCAAACGTCCCAAGGTGTTCAAGCGGTCTTGTTGCGATTGCAATGCTTGCTCTGCGATTGCGCGAAGCTCGGCGGCGGTGTTTTTAAAATAAGCGGCGGGTACGTTAGGCAACCACTCAATCTTATATTCAAGCACAAGTAGAACCTCCGTTTTAAAACATTTTCGCGCATCCGATAAACACAAAACACAAAAAGGTTTTAATGTCAGCCCGACGGCTAAGATTAACGCAAATTCCCCATGGTCGTTTTAGAACCCGAAACGGCGGTATATTCGCATTGCTTAACTTCGGTGGTATTTATCCCCGGTGCGGGAGCTTGAAAATCAAGCTCCCGGCGGTGTGGTGACTCCAAGGAGGTTCGAACTCCTGTAACCGCCGTGAAAGGGCGGTGTCTTAACCGCTTGACCATGGAGCCACGGAAGACCGAATACTGTAAACCGACGCGTCGACATTCGATTGAGGGTGTAATTCGTCGTATTTTCGCACGTTTACACGGTTTTAGTCACGTGTCTACGCAGGCAAATAAGCGTCGAATATTTGCGTATCCGCCGTCGTCATATAAGAAAAACGAGAGCGTTTTGCCTTGTACACTTAGCGGGAATTTTAAATGGTAGCGGCGGTAAGATTCGAACTAACGACCTGCCGGGTATGAACCGGCCGCTCTAACCAACTAAGCTACGCCGCCATAAAAGGAGAACTTTACATACGTAAACACCGTATAAACAACACCCGTAGGTTTTATCCGGCATTTAAAAAGAGCCCTTTAACGCAAAGCGAACAAGGGGCGTCTTGTGGTTGCGGGGGAAGGATTCGAACCAACGACCTTCGGGTTATGAGCCCGACGAGCTGCCAACTGCTCCACCCCGCGTCGAAAAGGAGGACGCTCCCTTGTTCACGATGCTTATTAAGGATACATGGTCGACCGTTATTTGTCAAGGGTTTTCGCATAAATAGGTAAATTTATTCAAAACATGTAAGTCGCTAAATAAAATAGTCAAATATCAAAGTAAGTTTCACGGAGGAAGTTACGTGTGAAGGTTAGCATGACGTAAGCGTTTATATAAAACAAAATGTTAAATAAAAAGAAGTCCATTCTTAGAAAAGCGTTTTATGCCGTAAAAAACGCCGGAGAAAAAAAATTTCTCCGGCGCGGTATTTATAAGTAGATGTTTTTTTAAATCGTTACTTCAAAACGGAATAAATTCTTCGCACGCCGGCGGAGGAGGACTGTTCCTTTTGAATTGAGAAGGTGCCTAAATCGCCGGTGTTTGCCGCGTGCGGACCTCCGCAAATTTCCTTTGAGAAGCCTACGGTGTACACCTTTACGCGCTCGTCGTACTTATTGTCGAATACGCCTATGGCGCCGGAGGATTTGGCTTCGTCGACGCTTGTTTCCGCGCAGATTACGGGGAGCGCTTTTTTGATTTCTCCGTTCACCAGATTTTCCACGGTTTGTATTTCTTCGGGCGTCAAGGGGCGACCGAATTCGAAGTCGAAACGCGAACGCTCTGCGGTTATATTGCTGCCGCGTTGTTTGATTTCTCCACCCAATACGCGCCGCAAAGCCTCGTGCAACATATGTGTTGCGGAGTGAAGATTTGCGGTAGTTTCGGAGGAGTCTGCAAGTCCGCCCTTGAAGGCTTGTTCGGCGCCGACTCTAGATTTATTTTGATGTTCCTCCAAAGCGGCGGCAAAGCCTACGGTGTCCACGGAAAAGCCGACTTCTTCCGCCATTTCCACTGTCATTTCCAGCGGAAAGCCGTAGGTGTCGTACAGACGGAATGCGGATTTACCGTTTATCTTCTTGTCGGGTATATATTTTACAAGTTTTTCGAATTCCTTGACGCCTTGCACCAAGGTTTTAGCGAATTTCTCTTCCTCTTTAACGAGTTCGGAGATAATTTTTTCGGCATTTTCGGCGATAAAAGGATAGACGTCCTTATATTTTTCGATGTAAATGGCGGCGACGGTTTGAAGCGCGCCGTTCGGGAGGTCGATAAACCGTCCGAACCTAATTGCGCGGCGCAATAGGCGGCGAAGTACATAACCCTGATATACATTGGAAGGGGTGACGCCTTTTACGTCGCCCAGCATGAATACCGCCGTCCTTATGTGGTCGGCGACTATGCGCACGGAGCGTTGTGTAAGCGCGTCCGCGTCGGCGCGACGGTTGCAAAGCTCTTCTATTTTATGCACGGCATCTGCAAAAAGGTCTGTTTCATATACCGATTTAAAACCGTTAAGTATGCAAACGGTACGTTCCAAACCCATGCCCGTGTCGACGTTAGGTTTTTCAAGCGGAGTAAGCTTACCGTTCGCGTCCTTAAAATATTGCATAAAGACGTTGTTCCAAATTTCCAAATATTTGCCGCAATTACAAGCGGGGGAGCAATCCGGTCCGCATTTTTTCTTGCCGGTGTCTATGAAAATCTCCGTATCGGGTCCGCACGGTCCTTGTCCTGCCAGTCCCCACCAGTTGTTCTCCTTAGGCAAGAAGAATATTGCGGAAGACGGTATTCCCAAGCTTTTCCAAATTTTAGCGCTCTCGTCGTCGCGTTTGCAGTTTTCGTCTCCGGCAAAAACGCTTACTGCAATTCTTTTCACGTCTATACCCAATGCTTCCGTTAAGAAGCCGAAGCTCCAAGAAATGGACTCTTTTTTAAAATAGTCGCCCAAGGACCAATTGCCAAGCATTTCAAAGAACGTACAGTGCGAAGCGTCGCCCACCTCGTCAATATCGCCCGTACGCGCGCAAATTTGCACGTCGGTAAGGCGTGTGCTGGCGGGGTGTTTTTGCCCTAAAAGGTACGGTACAAGCGGATGCATTCCCGCCGTCGTAAACAGTACGGTAGGGTCGTTTTCGGGTATCAGCGACGCCGTGTTTATAACGGCGTGTCCGCGTGATTTGAAATATTCCAGATAGGCGGCTCTCAATTGTGCCGAGTTGAGTTTTTTCATATATTTTTCATCCTAATTGTATTAGCGGTATTTTATTTTTGGGGCGCATTCCGTTTCTATTATACGTTTTTTTGAAGCGGATTTCGTTGTTAAGCATGCAGTTTTCGCGCAATTTCGCCGATTACCGTCTTAAATCTGCATGATAAAACCATAATCAGCACAGTTCCACTGCCGGTAGCGCATATTATGCTAGGCAACATCATGGCATGGCGCAGTAGAGAATTGAACAGCGGCGGGAACAGTCCCGACAATGCCGTCATCAGCATATACAGCGCGTAGGAGCCTGATGTTTTGGTTGCGACAAGCGCCAGCACGCCCATTGCAATCGAACTTATCAGCAGTAAGACCGGTAGGGCTATGCTGTAGGCCCATTCTTGTTTTGTGACGTTTTGCACGGAAAGTATAAGCGCCGCCGCAAGAATTACTCCGAAAAAAAGCTTTGTTCCGGGGTGCGCGCGCCCTAAAAATATGCCGCGTATTATGACATAGCCCGCCGTGACCGTTATGACAAACGGAATTGCCCATAGCCCTTTTGCGGTTATGAGCGCCGCCGTGATTATCGCGATTGAGCAAAGCAACAGCGCCGTGAAATATACGCCGGAAAACGACCGCACCTTAAAGCGCGCCTCTCGTTTGACCTCCGGGAAGGTTCTTTCCGCCGCGGTATTGTCGCCTATTCCCGTGCCGCACAGAGGGCAGTGGTCGGTAGGACTTGTTATATTTACGCCGCATTCCTTGCAAAACATCAATGCTTGCTCCTTGTTTTCATGGGTGTGGACAATCGCGGAAAGCTCGCGAAATCGGTATTGATTTTGATATTAATTTTGTGACTACCCACGGTAGGTTCGGTGAATTTACGCCGCGATAAGGCTAACGCTTTCCGCCGCCCGTGCCGTCGCCGCCCTTGTCCTTGTCGCTGTTGTCATTTCCGCCGCAGTTACGGCTTATCACGCATTCGCGGAAGTTACTGTTTACGTCAATCTCTATGCCTTCCGCCGCCAACTCTCTTATAAACCGCTTTTCTATCTCCGCCGACTTAATTGCGCGCGTAAAGCTTAAGGCAAGCTTACCGTTTGCCGAAACCGCCGCCATATTCACCGGCGAATTTTTAGAGACGTTTAGGTTGAAAGACATGTATTCAACGTCAAGTCCCTCTAAGTCTACGGCGCCTACGTTGGAAAGTATGGAGGTTTGAGAGCCGCCCTTTATAAACAATCTTCCGATTTTAAGAGCCGCGTATTTCAGCGGTAGCGGCATAAACCTAAATAGGATTAGGTTTAAACCCTTTACGCTGGTATTGATTTTGCGTTGCAAATTATCTTTTTCCAGTGCGTCCGCAAGCGCCGCCTTGTTAATTCTGATATAGTCGTCGAGCGTGTAGGTCTTTTGGGGTTGTACGCTCAACGATACGAACAGTACGAAGTTAAATAGCGTCCGGCTAGGAAATATCTTCCGCAAATTGACGGGTACCATTATCGTTATCGGGCTGTCGAAGGCTTCGCCGCATTCCGCTATCGACTTCATCATAAGCGACGTCAACAGCACCGTAAGAGAACAGCCGCGTGCTTTGGCAAGCCCCAACGCCTCTTTGAGCGGCATTATGGCTTGTATGAGTCCGTAGCCCAAACCCGAAAAGGTTTCGCCGGGAATTTTATAGGATTTCTTTCCTTTAAACTGACCCAAATCCAACTTTTCGGATTTTGCCGGCGCATAGTATTTCAAAAAGCTGTCCTCAAATTCCTCATCCTTGGGTTCGCTGTCTAAAATATTTAGACTTATGGGTGTGCCGGTAAGCGTGAAATAATGCGCGGCAATCGCCTTGATAAATTCCACCGCGCCGGAAGCGTCCGTCACCGCGTGGAAAAAATCTACCGACAGCTTGCGTCCAAAATACGAAACGCGGAAGGGAAAATCATTTAACTCCCGCGGTTTCAGTTTTTGCAACAGTATGCCGTTGTCGGGAAAAACCACAGGAGGCTTTACGTTTTCCTCAAAATAGTACCAAAAAACGCCGCGCCGTATCCTTACGTTAAAGGTCGAGAAACGCTTTAGGGTTAACCCCACCGCCTCTTTAAGCGGTTCGGGAGAAATTTTCGTGCCCAAAAGCAGGCTTATTCTGAAAAGACTCTGCGAATTCTCCGTAGTCATAACGGGATAAAGCTTTGCGGAGTTGTCCATACGATACCAATTTAGCAATTTTTCAGACATATAAGCCTTCGGAACCTTTCCGCTTGCGAAAGCCGCCGCGCCGTATTCGTTCCATTTTATCTTTGCCCGCTTGCGAAAGCCGTCGCGCCGCACTCGTTCTGTTTCATCTTTGCCCGCTTGCGGCTTAGTGCCGCCCGCGTTTTTTCCGGTTTTTCTTTGTCATGCGGTTAGTGCCGCGCCGCACTCTTTTTCCGGAGTATCTTTGTCGCACGGTCTAGAACCGCCCGCGTTTAGTCCGAAACTCACGAAAAATCCCGTCCGCTCAAAGAGTTGTATCTAATTATAAATAATAGACAAATAATAGTCAATATATTTATCCTAAAGCAGAAATAATTTCACGACAAATACATTAAAGTGCGTTTGCCGTGATAAAAGCTATAAACAAATACCGCCGTTAAAATAAATTTAAATTTTTTCATATTCGTTTTTCCCCCTTCCGTCGCC
The DNA here is from genome assembly GCA_031289315.1 of Clostridiaceae bacterium. Lineage (GTDB taxonomy): Bacteria > Bacillota > Clostridia > Christensenellales > CAG-917 > JAITEJ01. The sequence continues at coordinate 44,281 of JAITPR010000059.1, forward strand.
GCAAATTCAAGAATTTTTCAGAACGCGTTAAAGTCATATTTATCTTAACATATATAAACCTTTCTGTCATTGAAATTTTTAATATTCGCCACAAAAGCATAGTTGTTTTAACTAATTTCAAGCATTCCGTTTTCCGTCTAAGACTTTTTTCCGTGCATAACGGAAGACTGCGTTTTTTTGATTTTTCTGTTGTCGATGAACACATAGGAAGAATTCCAGTCGGGGATAGCCTCCGTATTTTCGGAAATTTGTGAATGTTCCCCGTCCTTAAGCTTTTTCTTTTTACCGAATGCCATAAAATGTTTGTGTTCTGTTTTCTTTTTTTTCTTTCTTATGAACAGCACCAATTTTATATCGGACTCATCTTCATTTTCAAATGCCGCGTTCTCCGGAGCGGTTTCTATAACGCTTCGTCTATTAGAATAACGCTCCTTTTCAAATACCTCGTTTTTCCTCGTTGTTGTCATATCCTTTTCGGCTACATCCGACCGCCGTTCTTTTGCGTGCTGTTCCTTTTGACCGCCGCCGTTTTGACCCGCCGCCGTTTGTTTGTTTGCGGCGGCAAGAGCGGCTTTTTTCCGGCGAACTTCACGCCGCTTTGCGGTAAGCTTGTCAAGTTTGGCAAATAGCGCCCGTTTAACAAGCATAAAAAGGCGGTTTAATATGATAAATCCGATTGCAAAACCGACTATATGATAAAATTTAAAATCACCGTCGTTTGAAAATTGTACCCCTTGCCAAAACAGCGCTCCGGAAAATATAACCGAAAGGAAGTCGGCAATAAGCCTAAATGGGCGGCTTTTAAAAAAATAATCGGCAATTCCGGTGGCAAAGAAAAGCACGGCAAGACACGCTCCCGCGCCTGCCGATAAGCACAAATCAACAAGTTGTCCGCTTGCCGTAACCGCGCCCGTCATTTCAACAGGCGCTTCAAAAGACCTTGCTTTTCGCCGCCGCGTCCGTATCTGAAGCCTAAAAAGTTACCGCTTGCCGCAAGAGTTCCCGCGTCTAAATCCAGTGCTTCCAGAGCAATCCCCGTTCCGCTTACGGCAAGTGTGCGCTCGTCCAGTTCGATTATTATTTCCTTATCGTTGAACACCGGCACACTTTTCACCGACGAAACGGTAAGCTTCCGGTTGTTCTCCATGTGTAGAATATGTGTCCTCTTTACCGACTTTTGAACTTCGTTATCCATTCTATTACCCTCCGTTAAAAACAATCCGCACAGTTGAACACCGATACGCTTTTTACCGACGAAACGGTAAGCTTCCGATTGTTCTCCATATGCAGAGTGTGTGTCCTCTTTACCGACTTTTGAACTTCGTTATCCATATTATTCCCCTCCGCTAAAAACAATCCACAAAATCGACACCGCCTAACCGTACGGCGCGGGGCAGTGCCGCGACGGGTAAGGCTATTTTAGCAATGTTTACGGTTTTCGCCGGAGCCGATATGCAAATAAAATATATTCGGTTGCTCATTAAATTATTACGCGTTTAATCGTTTGACAATAATCGTTGGATAGCTTATAATTATTAAGCTTTAAATCTTACGGTTTGAGAGATTTAACTGCATTCGAGTTTAACGACTAGGAGCGTCGGTCGATAGGTGACATCCTTAAGTGAAGTAAACTTGAAGCTTGAGGGTTTAACGGATAGAGCGTCGGTAAGCAAGCCGAAGGTCAAAACTCCGAAAATTTAATATGCGCCCGTAGCTCAATTGGATAGAGCGTCGGTCTACGGAACCGAAGGTTGGGGATTCGAGCTCCTCCGGGCGCGCCAAAAACGCGCAAAAAACAGTCTGAAAGGGCTGTTTTTTTGTTACTTTGCGCTTAAAAGCCCTCTTTGCTATTCATTGCATATTAATGTCTAATAAAATGTCTAATAAACGCAACAAATTTTCTGCAAATACCCGTCAGAATTCAATGCTATTATTTAAGTTCAGCATATAAAAAAAGTCCCTCCTATCTACATTCTTAACTTATTATATATTAACATTAATTTTACTTGACTCTCAACGTCTTCTCTTATGTAATAAATAAAAATGTGATTTTACAACCATAATCATGTATATTTTTGTGATTTGCGGAGGTGCATATATCATGGAAAGACAGATATTAAATGAGCTGCTTAGGTTGAAAGAATCGAAATATCGCAAACCGCTTATCTTAAAAGGTGTACGGCAGGTTGGTAAGACGTGGGTTCTTAAGGAATTTGGCAAACGGTATTATAAAAACACCGCTTACTTATTCTTCGCAATAGTTAAGTGAACCATTATATAGAATAGGAGCGACTTCAAACGGAGGTCGCTTTTTTCATGCCTCAAGGAGGCACCTCTTTTTCCGAAATATTGCAGTCTGACTGCATTATACCCGAAACCATTTCTATGCATACTTCATTAAAAAAACTTCTCATACGGAAACATTTTCCTTTTCCAACAATTTTCTGAAAAACATATAAAACATTTGACATTATGCTATCGTTATTGATATAATATATCAAACATATATCATTACTATGTTTAAAGATAAAGGGAGGCGGTCTTATGATTTCCGACAACGAAAAAAATTTACCTGAAGAGTCTACAGTCGCCGCTGCTGCCACGCCCACAGATACCGCCGCAACCGACGGCACCTCTTCCGACGGCACCGCGTCCGAAGGTATCGAATACGACGTCAAGCTGTCGCGGAAGGAGCGGTTTTTATTTTCCTTAGGCGATTTCAACGCGGGTTCGGTCGGGCTTGTCGTAGCCGTTTACATAGCGTTTTTGGCGGCGAACGGTGTTAGCGCGGCGCTTGCCGGCATAGTCATCATGGTTGGCAAAATTTGGGGAGCCGTTACGGACCCTCTTATCGGCACGTTGAGCGACAACCACCGAGGCAAGTACGGGCGTCGGCGTCCGTTTATCGTTGTCGGCGGCATAATGATTTTTTTCACATTTGTCGCGCTTTTCCTGCCGTTGTACGCGTTAAACAGTATTGGTTTTAAGGTTTTCATTTATCTTACGGGGTACCTAATGTTTTCCACGGTAATTTCGCTTGTAGGCGTTCCCTATCAGGCTATGTCCGTTGAAATCACCGCCAACCACTCCGAGCGCAATAAAATCAACACGTTAAGGACGATAATTTCATTTTTATCCAGTTTGCTTTCGGCGGGCATTCCGATTTTGCTTACCGAATCCTTGAACGACGGCAACATATCCGTGGGTACGTTCAGTGCGGTTATGATTTTCGCATTCGGATTGCTTTACGCGGCGCCCACGATAATATCGGCGACTTACGGCAAGGAGCGGTTACCCGTTCCCAAGCAAAAGAACAAATTTTCCTTTAAGGAATTCTTAAAGCCGCTCAAGCAGAAGAGCTTTCTTCGGTTGGTAATCATTTACGTATTCGTGCTGACTTGCGCGGACGTAGTGGGCGCCAATATCATCTACATGGCGGATTTCGGGCTTAACACAGACTTTTCCGCCTTTTATATACTCGCAGTGATGATGGTTGCCTTTGCGGCGATGATACCGATACACGGCAAGCTGATGGAGAAAAAATCAAAAGCCGCGCTGTTTCGGTTGGGAATTCCCTTTTATGTCGGCGGCGTAGTACTGCTTTGTTTTTTCCCGCCGGCGCTACCGGACTACCTACTTTTCGCGGTGGCGGTAATAATCGGTATAGGGCTTTCCGGATGCCAATTGATGCCGTCCTTCATGTTCCCCGACATCAAGGATTTATGCGAACTGAAAACGGGAGAGCAAAACGCGGGCGTATACAGCGGTGTCATGACCTTTATTCAAAAAATTATAACCGCCGTTGCAATCGGGCTTTCGGGTATCATATTGGAGGCGACGGGCTTCATCAGCCCGGAAACGGACGCGGCGGGCATTGTAGAGAAGGCGATACAGCCAGCATCCGCCGTACTGGGTCTACGTTTAGTGGTTATGATACCCATAGTGGTGCTTATAACCGTCGCATTTTTCGTATCATTGGGCATAAAAATAAGCCCCGAACGCAGCAACCTTGTAACTAAGCTTTTGAAGCTTAAGCGTGAAGACAAGCTTGACGCTTTGACAATTGAGGAAGCCGCCGAATACGAGAAAATTAAAGACGAATGTTTTTAATAATGTAGACAACTCAAGGTAGGTTCGGTAAATTTAAATTTTACTAACGCCCGTTTGCGTTATTGCCCGCTCGGTGCATTCATATGATACACATCATCGGGATTGCATTATAATGTACGGCGAAAAAGCGGACGCCGTACACACAAAGGAATCAAATTAATCGGCATTGCCGTTATTCGGCAAACGGTTAAACGGAGGAAATAATTATGAGCAATGACAGCCTACCCTTAGACGCAAGAGAAATCGACGCGCCTTTAAGCGTCATAGACCGCGCACATCGGGACTTATGTCTTGACGAAAAGTTTCGCGTACGGCGCGAATCGGCGGTTAAACGCGCGTTTTTCGACTACATAAACGGGTTTTTCAGCGCGCGCGGTTATGTGGGACGCCCCGACGGCGATTTTACGCCGAAGAAACCCACCAACTTAATATTCGGCGACGAGAAGTCGGCGGACATACTGCTTACCGCTCACTACGACACGTGTATGAACGGTTCGTCCGTGCCGTCGTTTTTTGTCACCAACACGGTCGGCATAGTTGCGGACGTGATTATAGCGTTGTTCTTTTTGCTAGGCGTAGCCATAGCGGGTACCGTGCTGTTGGCGATTTTCACCACGTGGTACTTCGCACTCATCTACTTTCTTGCCGGCGTTTTTTGGGTGACGACCGGCTTTGTACGCGTCAACAAGCATAACTTCAACGACAACACCAGCGGCTGCATAGCACTTTTGGAGCTTGCCGACAGAATCGCCTCCGACTTTCCGGAGCTTAAAGACCGCATCGCGTTCGTGTTTATGGATTTGGAGGAAAGTCATCTCAACGGTTCAAAGTTCTTGCACAAAAAGTTGTCGGCGGAACTTCCGCCCGAGGCGTATGCGACGAAAAAGCTTATCAACTTCGACTGTATAGGCGGCAGAGATAAGATAAAAACCGTTTACAGCAACAGTGACGGCGGCATAGAGCTAGCAAAGCGCATAAACGCGGCGGCGGGAACGGACATAAAGGTTTACCGTTCACCGTTGATTGCCACGGACTCCATGCCGTTCAAGGATATTGCCGCCATTTCTTACATGTCCGTCAGCTCCTTTATTTTCAAGGAATTGACTGTTATGAAGGATATTCACAGCAACCGCGACAACCTTCTTGACACGCAAATGATACGCGAATATGTTTCGGCGGTGATAGCGGCGTTGCCGGCGGAGTTTAATTGAAAATTGGGTGTGTACAATCCTCATTGACGACTTGCCGGCTCAAGAAAATTTTTTTGGTAGGCAACCGCATATTATCCACACTCACAAAAACACAATCTTAATCATAACGTTTTAATGACACAAACCCGCTTTACGGTATTTGCAACATAACTAAAACGCAATCCGAATATAGCACCTTAGCAAATCGGACGCATAAGGATAAGGAAACCCGATTGACCATGAACCCGAAAATCACCGACTTAATAAGAGAAAAGCACCCCTGCTTCGGTGAAAAGCAAAGCGGAAACGGACGTGTACACATGCCCGTGGCGGGTATGTGTAACATAGCGTGCCGTTTTTGCCGCCGTGCTTTTAACGTTTCGGAACAACGCCCCGGCGTAGCGGAACGCCTAATGACCGCAGAAGAAGCCGTGGCGCGCGTGGGCGAAGCTAAGGCGTTGTGCAAAGAGCTTACAGTGGCGGGCATAGCCGGTCCAGGCGACGCGTTGGCGTCTGCCGAATCGCTCAAAGCCCTGCGGCTCATCCATGAACGCTATCCGGAATTGATATTGTGCATAAGCACCAACGGGTTGCTTTTGCCGTCCGTTGCGGAGGAGCTGAAAGCCGTTGGCGTGCGCTCCGTGACTGTGACGGTAAACGGAGTAAACCCTGCGACGGTGACAAAAATCGTTTCGGAAATACGCTTTGACGGCAAGGTTTTCACGGGTGAGCGCGCCGCGGAGATACTCATAGCCAATCAGCTTGACGGCATCCGCGCGGCGAAGGAATTCGCGGCGGTAAAGGTTAACACCGTACTCATTCCCGGTATAAACGATGACGGCATAGGCGAAACGGCGCGTGCGGTAGGGGAGGCGGGAGCAATTTTATTGAACGTCATTCCGTTAATTCCGGAGCATGAATTTGCGCAAATCTCTCCGCCGGACTGCGACATGCTGTCAAAGGCAAGAGAGGAAGTGGAAAAATATTTGCCCGTGTTCCGACACTGCGCCCGTTGTCGCGCCGATGCGTGCGGCGTACCCGGCGTAAGCGAATACTTTTTAAAGGATGAGCGTTTCACGGAAACCTTTTCGCACGGGTGAAGCAGGCGGGGATAATCCACAGTGGCGTAAGTGACATGTCCTCCTCAAGCGGTGACACCTCGCGTTAGGTATCCGGCGTAACATTCAGATAAAGAAAAAAGGAGCGGCTATGAAATTTAAGGTTGCCGTCGGGACGGAAGACGGGTTAAATTTAGACGTACACTTCGGCAAGTGTACAAGGTTCAAGGTTTTTGCCGTCGACACGGACATCTCCGAATATTCCGAGGAAGCCGTGCGTACCGTAGACAACGTGTGCAAGCAATGCGGACATTCCGACCATGACTTTGGCGCGTTGGCGGATGCGTTAGCCGACTGCAAGGTAATTTTGATAAACCGTGTCGGTTATCCGGCGCGGGCGTTTATGGAAAGCCGCGGCTTTGCCGTGTTGCCCGACGACGGCGGTATCGACGACGCGGTTAAGCGACTAATAGGACGCATGAGAGATAAGAACAATTGAGGCTTGCGGACAATCCGCGGTGACTGTAAGAAAATGTTTTGTCACCTCGAATTTGTCACACCGCAATTGAGTAAGCCGCATATAAAAACGGTAAAAGGTGTTAATATGGCAAAAAAGATTAAACAAATAGCAATTTACGGCAAAGGCGGCATAGGAAAATCTACTACCACCTCCAACATCAGCGCGGCGTTATCCACGCTGGGATACAAGGTAATGCAGTTCGGTTGCGACCCGAAAAGCGACTCCACCAATACGTTACGCGGCGGCAATTACATGCCCACCGTGCTTGACTCTATGCGTGAGAAATCCGTCGTCAACGCGGGCGACGTGATATTCAGAGGCTTCAACGGCATCTACTGCGTTGAGGCGGGAGGACCGGCTCCGGGCGTAGGTTGCGCGGGGCGCGGCATCATATCGGCGGTGGAGTTGTTCCGTCAGCAACGCGTTTTTGAGGATTTGGATTTAGACATCGTGCTTTACGACGTATTAGGCGACGTGGTTTGCGGCGGCTTTGCCATGCCGATACGCGAGGGCATAGCCGAACATGTTTTCACGGTTTCGTCGGCGGATTTCATGGCGATTTACGCGGCAAACAACCTTTTCAAGGGTATCTTAAAATATTCCAGTTCCGGCGGCGCGCTGTTGGGCGGTATAATAGCCAACTCCATCAACAAGCCCTACGCGAAGGAAATAATCGACGATTTTGCCGGTCGTACCGAAACCAAAATTTTGGATTATGTTCCGCGTTCGGTCACCGTCACGCAAAGCGAATTGCAGGGCAAAACCACAATAGAAGCCGCGCCCGCTTCCGAACAAGCAAAGGTTTATATACGGCTTGCCGAAAAGATAGCCGCGCATGAAAAATCAGAGGTTCCGAAGCCGTTGGAGGTTGGGGATTTGCGCGCATGGGCGTCCGGTTGGGCGGATAAGCTGCTTGCGCTCCAAAGCGACGAGTGACGGCGGGCTGCATATTTTCGTCGCCAACCGTATCCGGCTGAAGCGCTTTGACAATAAGCAACAAAATAAACTAAATATAACGTAACAAAGTCGGAAATTGAAAAAGCTGACGTCGATGCAGGGCGACTTTGGGGAACACACCCCAACCTCACAACTCCTCGGTCAGCTTTTCAATGGCAGTATACTGCAACTAGCCCTAAAAATCAATACCATATTTTTACTTCACAAGGAGAGAACTTCATTATGTCTTCAGTTTTACGTTCCGGTATTGCCAAAACTCCGGAAAAATTCACCGAACTCGGCATAGAAAAACGCGTTTCGCCGCGCGAAGACGGTTTCCGTACGGGCGGCGTGAAAGGTACCTACGAGTGGTGGTATTTTGATGCTCACGCCGACGACGGCACGGCGCTGGTTATAGTTTTTTACACCAAACGCATGATGTCGCCGGGCTTGCCGTTGTCGCCGTACGTAACCGTTGATTTGGATACCCCCGACGGCAAGCACTTTGAGGAACGCGTGGAGATTGCCGGTATTCCGTTCTCGTCGTCTACGGAGGGCTGCGACGTAACAATCGGTGACAGCTACATAAGAAGCACTCCCGACGGATACGAGATTTATTTTAAAAACGACTTGATAGAGGCAAAAGCCACGCTTAAAGCCAATGTTTCGCCGTGGCGTCCAGAAACGGGGCATATTTTCTTCGGCGACCGCGATGAAAAATATTTCGCATGGTTGCCGTTTGTCCCGGAGGGCGACGCGTCCTTTGCAATCACCGTGGGCGGCAAAACTACGACGCATTCGGGTACGGGTTACCACGACCACAATTGGGGCAACGAGATGATGACCAAGCTCATGCACCGGTGGTATTGGGGGCGCGCCAAGGTAGGAGGCTATCAGGTTATAGCGTCCTACATAACCGGCGAAAAGCGGTACAGCTACAACAAATACCCCGTTTTCATGTTGGCAAAGGACGGCAAAATAATTGCCGACGACACCGACAAGCTTACCTATTCGGAGGAAGACGCTTTCACCGAAAAGGCGACGGGGAAGCCCGTGCATAATAAGTTGGTTTACGATTATCGGGACGGCGGCGTGCGCTACCGCGTGACATTCAACCGCAAGGGTAGCATTATCAACTTCCGCATGATAGAGCAGCTCAAGGGCATAGTACGTTTTTTGGCGACGCTTATCGGCTTTTCCGGCGCGTACCACCGTTTCACCGGCGACGTTACCGTGGAGAAATTCACGGACGGAGTGCTTGAAGAAAGTGTTTCCGCGCCCGCGCTTTGGGAACTGATGTACTTCGGCAAGGTGCCTAAAAGGGGTATGTAATCCTCTGTGACGTACTCTAGCAAGGTGCCTTAAACAATACACCGCTACGCGAAAAGTAAGCCCGAAAAATATTTATCAGGGCTTATTTTAGAGGGAGAAATATTTGACATGAAAAACACTTATTCGGGTATACGCGAACAAAGACGCGATACGGAAACCTATACGGATTGGGGCGGCGACAGCTTCACCGCGGGGGAAAATTTTCCTAAGCGGTGTTTGGGACGCGCCGAACGCGTCTTTTCGCAGGGACTGCAATGCCAACAGACAAATTCCGTCATGGCGCTTTTGTCCATGGAGGATGCCGCGTTCGTACTTCATTCTCCCGTCGGTTGCACCGGTTGTTGCTGCATGGCGAACGACTGGTTTCGCGTGGGGCAGATACACCGAGGGCAATACGCCATGAAAAACGCGCGCGTCATAGTGACCAACCTTGACGAGCGCGACATCATTTTGGGCGGGGAGGAAAAGCTGCGCAAGGCAATCCGTTTGGCGCACGAGAGATACCGACCTAAGGTGATTTTTATTTTCACGTCGTGTTCGTCGGGTATAATCGGCGACGATGTGGAGGCTGTCGTTTCGGAGGTGAGCGATGAGGTTTCCTCAGTGCTGGTTCCAATACGTTGCGAGGGCTTCAAGTCTAAAATCTGCGCTTCCGGCTATGATGCGGCGTTTTTGGCAATCTCAAAATACATATTGAAGGACGTCGAAAAGGGCGAAACCGAAGAGGATCTTCTCAATCTCTTTGCGCCGCCCACGGTTAGCTATATCGACCAAGTGGAGATAGAGCGGATTTTGGGCGACATAGGTATAAGGGTGAATTACATTCCGTTCTATTCAAGCCTAGAGAAAATTCGCAAAATCCCCAATGCACGCGCGTCGACCGCCATATGCAAGGTTTTTGCCGACGAGTACATGAAAGAGCTTTACGAAAAATACGGCATTCCCTATTCTCATACGATTATGCCCATAGGCACGCGGAACACCGATAAATGGCTGTTGGGCATCGCCGCGCTGTTCGGCAAAACCGCCGAAGCCGAACAATATATCGCCTCCGAATACCAAAAGGTGAGGCATTTAGTGGAGGATTTGCGGTCCAAGCTACAAGGAAAAAGCGTGTTTATCACGGGCGGAACGGGGCGTTCGTTCGCGGCGGCGGCGCTGATAGACGACTTCGGCATGAAGCTAGTAGGCATAGAAACGCCCGTCTACGACAACGACACGCAGGGAGATATTGAATATCTCAACAAGCTTTACGGAAATTTTGTCGTCGACATTGCCAACATGATGCCTTATGAACAGGTTAATTTGCTTAACCGCTTAAAGCCCGACGTCTTTATCGGCGTACCCGTTTGGGCGGCGAAGTTGGGGATTCCCACCACGCACGTGCTAGACATAAAGCGTCCTACCATGGGTTACCGCAACCTTGCCTATTTGGGCAGTAAAATACTCTATCAGATAGAAAATCCGGGCTTCAATAAAAACATTGCCAAGCACGCGCGGCTTCCCTATAAAAAGGACTGGTATGAGCAAGACCCGTTTAAATACGTAAAACGCTCTTAAAATAGCCGGAAAATATTTTGCTGCCGCAAATTATCCACACCCTAAAAAGGCGGTAGTAAATACGCGAAGCGCGTAAAAGAGGTGGCAATAAAGAGGTGAAGCTTGAAAAAGACTTGACGGAAACGTGGTTCCCGTATCACCTCTCACTTGATAAAAACTTGAATAAATTATTTGTGCATCACGAGGTGTACGGGGGTATAGAATGTCGGAAATAGTTGAAAATCCACACGCAAATTGTTCGTTAGGCGGCGCAAACGCGACGCTTACCGCCATAAAAAGAGTTATACCCATATACCATTCGGGTCCCGGCTGTTGTCTGCAAACCACCGCCGGCGAAGCAAGTCAGGGGGGAGTGCGCTTGCCCTACTACGTACAGTATACCGCCTTACCATGCACCAACATGACGGAAAAGGACGTTGTTTTGGGCGCCGTTGAGAAGCTTGACCGCCACGTGGAAGCCGCGTTGGAAATTTTAGACGCAGACGCGTTTTTCATCTTGACCGGCTGTACGGCGGGCATAATCGGCGACGACGTTCAAAGCGTCGCCAAAAAATACCGCGAAAAGGGCGCACCCGTATATGCCGTAAATTCGGCGGGCTTTTTGGGCGAAAGCTGTTTGGGCTATGAAATCGCCTTGAAAGCCCTGCTAGACAATATCGTAGACCCGGCGCCTAAAAAACGCAATCCCAAACTTGTCAATCTGTTCGGCGTCATTCCGTTTCACGACCCGTATTGGGAGGGCAACTTAGAGGAAATCACGCGGCTTTTGAATTTGATGGGGCTTAAGGTAAACACGTTTTTCTCACACGACCAAGGCGTTAAGGAGATAAAAACCGCCTCCTCCGCCGTGCTCAATATCATTGTTTCACCGTGGCTTTTAAAGGGCTTTGCCGCAGAATTTGAAAAGCGATTCGGCATTCCCTCGTTGCGGCACCGTTGCGTTCCGTTGGGCGCGACGGAAACGGAGACTTTTTTACGCTCCGTCGGGGAGGCGCTAAGCTTGCAGGATAAAGCCGAAAAGGTTATATCCGCCGAAGAAAAATATTTTTACCGCTATCTTGAGACGGGTATCGGCGTGCAAAACTGGCGGCGGTTTTCCGTCGTAGGCGACGCGTCCACCGTTACGGCCGTGACGCGCTTTCTTGCCAACGATATGAGCTTTACACCCGACGGCGCTATAGTTACCGACGCCGTTTTTCGTCCCGCCGACAGAGAACGCATAACGGAAGCGCTCACCAAGCTCACCTATTCCCGCCCGCCGGAAATATTTTTCACCGGCGACCAGTGGCAAATAAACACCGCGCTTGCGCGGTTCGACCAGACCATGCTGCTAGTGGCAAGCACCAACGAACACGAGTTCGCAATGAGCCGCGGCTTGCAGTTTTTTGTCGCCGCCTATCCTAATTCCGAACGCCTAATCTACAACCGCTCTCTAGCCGGCTATCGCGGCGCCCTCACCTTCCTAGAGGATATATATTCGAATTTATAGAAATCCGAACTTACAGAAATTTATAAAAATACTTGTTGTTTTGCGAACTTAAGGAGGGCAGCGGAGATGTCGTGAATGAAGAGAAAGCTATGGAAATACAATATTCGACGGTTAATTTACGGAGGGCGGCGGGAGATGTCGGAGCCGAAGAGAAGGTTGTAGAAATAATTATTGTCCGACGGCTAGCGGTGAAATTTTAATGACGGTTAACTACACAACAGTTAACCGATTAACTGTTAACGGCAAAAATCTCAATAATGGTTAACTGATTAACTGTTAACTACTCAACAGTTAGCCGGTTAACTATTTACGGCTTATTTGGCGGCTAACAACCCAACAATAGTTAACTGCTTAACTATTAACCGGTTAACTATTGACCGCCAAACGGCTAAAATTTTGATAATTGCCAATATTTTTTTACGCCTATTTTAGCGGTTTTTAAGCATATTTTAACGTTTTTTAACATATATAATTTAGGCTTTTCACGCACATTCTGACGTTTTCGGGCATATAACTTAATTTTTTTCCTCAATCCGGGCGCTTATTTTCAGTTTTAAAGCACGGTGTTGAGAGGGTTTCGCCGACTTCTCAAGCAAAAAATTAAGTGTTTATTTATAGTTTTAAAGAATAGCGGTTGGCTTGCATTATAAACAAATGCGGCAATTGTTATAAAAAAGATTGACTTATAAGCGGATGTTATTATAGAATAGTACAAGCGGAGAAACACAACCAAAGGGTATTGATGTTAGGTTCCGGTGTTATTATAGAATAATTAAACGGAGAAACGTCAATAAAAGGTATTTATTGTTAAAACTCCGTGTAAAAATGAATCTAATTTGCTTTTTCTCACCGTAAGATGGGAACGGGCGTGTAGGGAAAATTAAGACGGGTGATATTAAAAAAAGTGCGGGCGAGCCTCATAAGGGTTCGCCCGTACTTTTTTTAGGTGTGTACAATTCGCCGTGACGACTTGCCTACTAAGAAAATCTTTGTCACCTCTGCTTGTCCCCACCATTTTTTACCGCGGATTACCATAGGTAATCCGAGTTGTTTATCGGCAAGCCTAAAGGATTACTTTTGTTGCCGCAATTTGGTTTTACAGCAAGCCTAAAATATTACTTTTTGTTGCCGCAGTTTGAGGTAGAGGACGAACCGGAACCGCTTTTACCGCCGGTTTTGGTGGTTTTGGTGGGAGTAGCAGGGGTGGTTTGTCCGCTTTTACCGCTTTTTTGACTGCCGCTGTCCGCGCCTTGAGCGCAGCAACCGCAATCCTTTACCGTTGCGCTTTTCGCTGTCTTTGATGTTGCCATAATAAGAAATTCTCCTTGTTTTAACGTGTACGGCTTTACCGCACTTCGCTTTTACTCTTATTTTTTTCTACGCGGCGCATTTCTATACGGCATATCTCCGTAAAATTTTTCCTACCTGTATATTGTCAAGCCGCATTTTTAGAACCTGCCGGACAAAACGGTGCGCTTTCTTTTAAAAAAAGTTAATATTCGGCGTGATACCCAGTGCGCTTTCGATTGTAAATTTTAAGCGTTAGGTAAGATACCCAGTGCGCTTTCGGTCGCAAATTTTAGGCGTTAGGTGAGATACCCGGTGCGCTTTCTATTGCGTAATTTGGCGTTTTACGGGATAAAACATGGTATTTAATTGTGAAATTTGGTATTTTATGGCATAAAACGGCTATGTAGAATAAACTTGATTTCAATAAAAATTCACTTAAATACGGCTTCATTCATAATATGGAGATGCGCGGATTTTGGAATTTTCGCGACGGCTTTAAGGCGTGCGGCAACGGCGCGTGTAGCTTTCGCGGCGGTTTCACGGCGTATGGCAAGCAGCGCGTTTAGCTTTCGCGGAACCCAAACGGCGCGGGCAACTTTTTAGAAAATCAAGCGCCGTTGCTGTCGGAATTACCGTTTTGCGGCGCTGGTAAATTCGGCGGAGGGACATATGTGCGGAATTATAGGTTACATAGGCAAGGAAGACGCGACGTCGGCGGTTATCGCCGCGCTGAAACGTATGGAATATAGGGGATACGACTCCGCAGGGTACGCCGTGCTTGACGGGGCGGGGCGGCTTACGCTGGAAAAAGATAATGTTCGCGTAGGCAAGCTTAAACGGCTTGACATAGGCGCGCGCATAGGAATAGGGCATACGCGTTGGGCTACGCACGGCAAGCCGTCTAAAAATAACGCCCACCCGCACGTGTCCTACGACGGTAATTTCGCCGTGGTTCACAACGGTATTATAGAGAACGGCGACAAGTTAAAAAGCGGACCTTTAAAGCACGTGGCGTTCGCCTCCGAAACCGACAGCGAAGTGATTGCGCACCTGATAGCCGCCGAATATGCACGGATACGCGGCGACCGTGAAAGCCGAAGCGCGCCAACCGAAAGCCTTTCGCCCGCCGAATATGCGCGCACATGTGGTGCAAAAACGCACGGCGGAGAAGCAGAGCGGGCGCAAAACAACCGCGTGTGTGTATGCGGTATCGCTGCCGAATGTGCGAATAATGTCGAATATGAGAAGATACGCAGTGACCGTGAAAGCTTATGCGCGCCTATAACCGACCTCCCGCCCGCAGAATATGCGCATAATGCCGGATATGCGAACATTGCCGGCAACAACGAAAATATAAGCGCGGACATCTTGAAAGCCGTGGAGAACTGCATCGGATATTTGCGCGGAGCGTACTCGTTTGCGGTTATGTCGCCGCTTACGCCGGACACTCTGTATTGTTGCCGAAAGGGTGCGTCGCTTATAATCGGGTTGGGCGACGGCGAAAACGTAATAGCCTCCGACATGCTTGCGGCGGCGGCGCATTCCAAATTCGGATATGTGACGGAGGACGGAGAAATAGCTAAGGTTACCTCCGAAAGCGCGGAAATTTTTAGCGACGGAGCTAAGATTTTTAAACCGCTAACGGAGATAATAAATCAAGGCGCCGACTTTGACGCGGAGTGTTTCATGCGCGCGGAGATAGCCTATATTCCGCAAGCGCTCCGGCGTACCGCAGCGGAGATTATCTCTAGCTTAAAGAATTGCGGCACGGAGTTTTTTCGCGGTATAAACGGCGTTTTTTTAAGTGCTTGCGGCACGGCGTACCATGCCGGGCTTTACGGCAAAAGGGTGTTTCAAGATATTGCCGGTTTGCCGGCGCAGGCGGAGATAGCAAGCGAAGCCGTGCGTGAGGTGAGGTTTCTAAACGCGCGTACCCTTGCGGTCTTCATATCCCAAAGCGGCGAAACCGCCGATACCCTTAACGCCTTGCGCGCGGCTAAAGAAAGGGGGGCGCGTACGCTTGCAATAACTAATGTGCGCGGCAGTAGCATTTCATTTATAGCGGATAAAACCCTCTATCTCGACTGCGGCGCGGAGATTGCCGTTGCCGCCACAAAATCCTATAATTCGCAATTACTGGCACTTTATCTTGTCGCTTTGCATGTAAAATCATTGTCTTATTACGGTTGCTACGACTTGAGCGCCGAGTTAGAAGCCCTGTACACGGCGGCGGAAGCAACTGCGGCAGCGTCCTATTCGGAACTCTTCAAGGGCTTGGAGAACGGTCGGAATTTCTTTTTTATCGGGCGCGGGTTGGATTACGTGAACGCCGGTGAGGGCGCTCTTAAGCTGAAAGAAATTACCTATCGCATGACGGACGCCTACCCGGCAGGTGAACTGAAACATGGGACTATCGCGCTTATCGACCAACACGCGCTCATCGTCGCCGTGCTTACCGACGACAACGAACGCGTGAAAATTATGAACTCCATAGCGGAACTTAAAAGCCGCTCGGCTACCGTTATGCTCGTGACCTCACTTGAAGGCATTAAGGCGGATTTAACGCTTAAAATACCCGATGCGGGCGCGTATTTAACGCCAATAATCTCCGTAATCCCTCTTCAAAAACTCGCCCTCTACGTGGCGGAAGCTTTGGGTCTTGACCCCGATAAACCCCGTAACCTCGCCAAATCCGTCACCGTAGAGTGAAGGAGGTTTTTGGTCTTATTATAGTTTCTTTTGGGTGCCCCAAAGGAACCGAAAAAACGTGCAAGCTTCGCTTATTCTTTTTGACACACGTCAAAAAGAACCCCAAAACGTGCAAGCTTGAAGCTTGACACTGATTACTTGAAAAACGCGAAGTACGCAGTAACCCTTGCCGCATTCCGCGTTTTTAAAGCTATTAGTGTTAATCTCCCCGTTTTCCGTTTATTTTTTCTTTCCCGTCTTCTTACACCAATGGGTGCAGTTTCTATAGGTTGTCAACTTAATTAATTAGGTCGATTTTTGCGCTCGTTATTGCCCCGTGTGCAGCTTCTATAGGTTGTCAACTTAATAAGTGCGGGTTCTTTAGATTGTCACATTGAGCCGCCGCTTGCGGCGTGTCGAAAGGTCCCCGGAATGGGTGCGCAGCCTTTTATGCTACGTTCCCGTGCAATCCGCATAAAAAAAAGGTGGCTTCGCCGCGGTAAAGCCCTCCGTACGCAAATTTCTCAAAAAAATGAAAAGGTGTGGGCAATTCGCGGTGACAAAATCTTTTCAGGTTATTTTTAAGGATAAAATTATCTGAAAGCACAGGGCGTAGCACCGCTACGGACGAGCATTTCAGACGGGTTTAGACTAAAAAGAGCCGAAAAGATTTACTTAGCAGGCAAGTCGTCACAGCGGATTGTACAACAAAATAAAATTGACTATTGACAAAGGTTTTTTTATAGCTTATAACGTTCTCAATACATCTTGAAACATGTTTTGTCGATATTAATTTAGGCAAGGGTGTTTAGGTGAGATTGCACAGCCCAAACCAACCTAAGGGTAGGTGGCGAAAACCAAAATCAAATAATAGGTTATGGACAACCGTAAGCAACCATAGGATAGACAACGATAATCCGAAGCCAATCAAAAGATAGGCACCGGGAAATCAAAACAGAAAGATAGTTGACGGACAACTTGAGCCCAACCGAAAGATGAGCAACAAAAAACAAGAGCAAATGAGGAGTAAAACATGAGTATACAGATGACTTCATGCACAAAATGCGGGGGGGGGGGGGGGGGCAATTTTATAGAGAAATATCCCGCTAAAAAACGCCGAAAACCCGCAAAGAATATTCCGGTTGGGTTTGTGTTTGTGTTTTGCACA